>NZ_JBFRFJ010000008.1:0-401506 GCF_052114765.1 Terriglobus sp. 2YAB30_2 | reverse complement strand
ACACATCGCTCTTCGACCATGYACCGTCAATCGGGCATGATAGTGATAGTCCATCCGTTCCTCCGGAAACTTCTATTTGCTCGTCACAAACAGAATCTCCAGATACAAACGGATGGACAACAACCTCTTGAAACATCACAGGCACCCAGTGTAATGGTTTTAGAGGAAGAATTGAGCCACACCTGTGAAGCGGGTCCTTCGCTCTGCTCAGGATGACAAGCAAGAAATGGTGTTCTTACTCCCGGCGCCAGCTGCCGCTTTTGCCGCCGGACTTGGCGATGAGTTGGACGTGGCGGATGCGGATGCCTTTGTCGAGGGCTTTGGTCATGTCGTAGATGGTGAGTGCGGCGATGGAGGCGGCGGTCATGGCTTCCATCTCGACGCCGGTGCCGGCGACGGTTGCTGCTGTTGCGCGGACACGGATGCCTTCCGGCTCAATCTCAGTTGCGATGTCGACGTAGCTGAGGGGCAGCGGATGACACATCGGGATTAATGTCGAAGTCTGCTTGGCGGCCTGGATGCCGGCGAAGCGAGCTACTTCGAGGGGATTGCCCTTGGGGTTCTGCGGCAGTGCGGCCAGCGTCTGGGCGGAGAGCTCGACGAAGGCCTCCGCGACCGCTTCGCGGCGGGTCTGAGACTTGGCGGAGACGTCCACCATATGGGCCTGCCCGGCGTCGTCGTAGTGAGAGAGTTTGTTCATGACAGTGCTTGGACGTCCATAATTTCTTTCTTTGAGGAAAGAATTTACGGACACGCTTAGCGTAGCAGGAGCGTGACTGGGTCGCCCGCAGGAATGCTCTCGCGGTCTGCGGGGAGAACGGCATAGCAGTTGGCGCGGGCGTTTGCCGCGAGGTCTCCGGAGCCCTGCCATGGCACGAGACGGACCGTTGGCGTAAGTGAGGAATCGAGGTGAGCCGGCAGGAAGCGGGTGAGGCCGGGTTTGTGCTGCAGCGGCTCCGCAGCAGCCGCCTGTGCAAAGAGCGGTGAGAGATTCGCCTGTCCGCCGAGAGCGCGAAGCATGGGCGCGGCAAAGAGCAGGAAGGTGACCTGCGTAGAGACGGGATTGCCGGGATGCCCGAAGAAGTACGGGCCATTGTGCAGACGGCCAAAGACAGCGGGTTTGCCAGGCTGGATTGCCGTGCCGGTGAAGTAGAACTCGGCTCCAAGCTCAGCGAGCACGTCCTCGACGAGGTCGTGCTTTCCGGCAGAGACTCCTCCCGAGAGCAGGATCAGATCGTAGGAGCGGGCCTGGAGTAAAAGATCGCGAAGAGATTCGCGAGTGTCAGCGGCGATGGGCAATGCCGAAGGGATACCGCCTGACTCGCGGACGAGCGCCGCGAGGGTATGCGTGTTGGAGTTGCGGATCTGGTGTGGAAGCGGAGTCTCTTCAACCGTCACCAGCTCGTCACCGGTAGCGAGGATGGCGACCGCGGGTTGTGCGTATACCCAGAGTTGGCTGCCGCCGACACTAGCCGCCAAACCGATCTCGGCAGCACCCAGGCGAGCTCCGGCGGGTAGGATGCTCTGACCTGCAGCGGCCTCAGAACCCGTAGGGACGACGTTCTCTCCAGGGCTAAGGGTGCGATCTGAAGAGAGTGAGATGCGATCGCCGGAGCGCTCGACATGTTCGAGCATCACCACGGCGTCGGCGCCTGCCGGGACAGGGGCGCCGGTCATGATCTCGATCGACTCTCCAGGGGCAATCGCACTTCCCTCCCAGGCCTTTCCGGCAGGAAGGAAACCGGTCACCTTCGCCGTCCGGTCGTGGCTGAAACTTGCGGTATCGACGGCGTAACCATCGCGGGTGGAGCGATGGAAGGGCGGCTGGTCGCGGTCGGCGAGCAGTGGAGCTGCCAGGGTGCGGCCCAGGGCATGTTCCAGAGAGATGGACTCGACAGGTGGAATGGGGAGGCTTCGCGCGTGTTCGAGGACGAGATCGAGGGCTTGTGTGAAGGTGAGCAAGAGAGGCTCCCGAAAGTTTCTGGGTATTCCCGGCCCACCCTAACTCCGTGAGGGTGGGACACCCTGGTTGTAGAGATATCGTTTTGTAAAAACAGCTCCGAGCCGTGGAAAATGCGAAGGCCCCACAGAACGTGGGGCCTTCAGGTAGATCACAAGCGGCTTACTTCTTCTTGCCGGCCTTGTAGCTGGACTTGATCTCAGCACCGATGCCGGTGAGGATTCCCTTGACCTCTTCGGCGTGAGCGCCGTTGGGGTCAAGCTCCAGGTACTGCTGGTAGGCTTCGACCGTTCCCGGAGGGGCGGTGATCTTGTTGGTCTTCGAATCGACCGTCGCCTTGGGAATCAGGGCTTGACCCTTGATGTAGTAGGCCATGGCCTGGTTAGGATCGGCGGCGATGGACTTGTCAGCAGCGGCGGCGGCAGCTTCGAGCTGCTGGCCGTTGTAGAAGGTGGCTGCGGCGTTGAAGTAGTAGGTCTTGGCCTTGGCCGGGTTGGTCTTGGCGGCGTCTTCGTATGCTGCGTTGGCTTCGTCAACCTTGCCTGACTTGGCGAGAGCTGCGCCCAGGTTGCTCAAGGCTTCGCCCGCGATCTCGGGGTTCGGCTTCTTGGCGGTAGCGTTCAGATCCTTGACCTTCTTGTAGGCATCGGCGGCCGCGGCGTACTTGGCCTGGACGTCGGGATCGGTGGCGGAGGGCTTACCGGCCTTTTTGTCGTTCGCGGCGGCGGTATCAGCCTGGCCAAGCAGAGCATTGCCGTACTCGAACCAGAGAATCGGCTCGTCGGGCTTGGCGTCGACAGCAGCCTTCATGGTGTTGGCGGCTTCGTCGTAGTTTTTGCTGGACATGGAGGCGCGGGCGGCACTCAGGGACTGGTTCAGATTGGCGACTTTGGCGTTTGCGGCAGTCGCAGCAGCGTTCTGCTTCTTGAACTCCTCGAGCTGCTTCTTCTCTTCCGGCGTCATCTTGTCCGTAAATTCCTTACGGGTCATATCGATGTCGACGACCTTGTCCTGACCGGAGGTGAGGGTCACGTTGTCGACAAAGTCGATGCTGCGACCGTCGGCGGAGAAGTAGATTGCGACGTAGGTATCAGGCGCGACATCGCTTCCCTTGTAATTACCGGTGCCGTCAACCTGGAAGGTGTAGGCATACTTGCGGCTCTTCTCGTCAGCGCTGCGGTCCTTTGTCAGCTTGACGGAGCCGGAGGTCATGGCCTGACCGGCGGGATTCTGAACATGGCCGTGGATGCTGGCCGGGGCCTGCTGCGCCACAATGGCGACCGGAGCGGAGAGCGCGAGCGCGACAAAGGCCGCGCCCATCGAGTTACGGAAGGTGATCATAGTGATTTTCTTCTTCTCCTGGGGCGCGCTAGCTGAGCAGGCGCCGTGTCTGCTTGAAATTTTAAACCCTGAAATCTGGCGTTCGTTGTCTGCGGCAGGCCTGGCTTCAGCGCGCCGCGTAGGGTATGGGAT
This sequence comes from Terriglobus sp. 2YAB30_2, assembly GCF_052114765.1. Lineage (NCBI taxonomy): Bacteria > Pseudomonadati > Acidobacteriota > Terriglobia > Terriglobales > Acidobacteriaceae > Terriglobus > Terriglobus sp. 2YAB30_2. The sequence goes on along the minus strand of NZ_JBFRFJ010000008.1, from coordinate 398,073 downwards.
CGGCCGCTCCTGCCTCGCGGAACGCCCTTAACCGTAGGACGCAGCTTTCGCAGGTTCCACAGGCGGCGTCCTGCCCGGAATAGCATGACCAACTTACATGGAACGGAGCACCGAGTTCAACTCCCAGCCGGACGATCTCGGACTTTTTCAAGTGAATCAGAGGCGTCACGATGCGAATATCGCCCTCTTTCGTTCCGGTCTGGATGAGCTGATTGAAGGCCTGATAGTACGCCGGCCGGCAGTCGGGGTAGCCGGAGGAGTCCTGCTCGACGGCTCCGATAAAGACCGTCTTCGCGCCCAGCACCTCGGCCCAGGAGACAGCGGCGGAGAGAAAGTGTGCATTGCGGAACGGAACGTAGGTGACAGGCACCTGCTGGCCGATAGAGGCTTCCTCTTCCGGAGCGTCGGGGACGGCGATGGACTCGTCGGTCAGAGCAGAGCCGCCGATCTTCCGGAAGAGATCGATCTTCAGGTGCAGGAAGTCTTTGAAGCCAAGGATTTCGGCAGCCTGGCGGGCAGAGAGAAGCTCACGCGCTTCCGTCCGCTGCCCATAGGAGAAGTGGACGGCATAGGCGTCGAAATCACGTGTGGCCAGAGCAGCACAGACAACGGAGTCCATGCCGCCGGAGAGCGAGACTACGGCACGAGGCCGGTTAGAGGTCGTTGCCATCGTCTGCGAGCGGCGCTCCTTCTGCGGGTGCGGGTGGATTGTTCAGGAGTTCCAGAGCCGTCTCTTCATCGGCACGGCGTACTTCAAGGCGAGATCCGACTCCCGCAGGAATCACATGGCTGGCCTCATCGCCGGAGAGAAAGAATTCGATGCCGGCCGACTCGAGAATACTGCTGGCCAGATCAGCCTCGGCAGGATTGGAAAAACGGGCGACAGTCACCAGGTCGTCAGGGTTCTTGCTGGTCGAGCTCATTGCGGGTCCCTTCCTGCAAAACAGTTGCTAGTTGCTAGATGCTAGTTCCTGGTTGCCGGTTGGTGAAAGGGGCAGCGCAGGATTGGCTGCGCCTGAGTTAGACGCCTTTTTTCTGAGGTTCCCAGATGAATTTGTGGATCTGGAGGCTGAGGCGGGCGGGCAGGCCGTCGGCCAGCATCCACTCCACGAGGAGACGGGGATCGAGGGTTGCATTGTCTGCCGTACGCACGGGAGAGGGCGTCTTCTGGAATGCCGGAGACAGCAGGACATGGCCACACCTTGCCGCGAGCCCATGTTCCCGGATGAAGCCACGGGCAAACTCATAGTCAGCCCGGTCACTGATGACGAACTTTACTTCGTCGTTGCCGGTGAGCGCGTCGAGGTTGGCCAAGTGGAAGCTATTGGCGGCCGAACCGGCGCCGGGACACTTCACGTCTACGATCTTATGCACAGCCCGGGGAACGGCGGCCAGGGGGCGCTCGCCGCTGGTCTCCATCATGAGCGTGAAGCCTTTCGCCAGGAGCCGATCCATCAGCGGAAGCAGCTCGCGCGCCTGCAGCATGGGTTCGCCACCGGTGAACTCCACCAGGGTGCAGGGGAAGAGAGCGGCAAGTTCGTCTTCGATCTGTTCGAGCGTGTAGGGCTTGCCACCGGTAAAGGTGTACTCGGAGTCGCACCAGGAGCAGCGCAGGTTGCAGCCCGCCAGCCGGACGAAGATGCACGGCATGCCGGCGAAAGAGGACTCGCCCTGTACCGATTTGTAGAGTTCGATAAGGTGCACGGAGTTACTCGAAGTAGCGGGCCATGGAGGTGTCGGTCTCGTACATGACGCAGTCCTTCACCGAGACACGGCCGTTGGTCATCTCCAGCATCTGCTTGCTGGTCTCCTGGTAGAAGTAGCGAGCCAGGTTTTCGGCCGACGGGTTCACCTCGTCGAAGGGCTTGAGATCGTTAATCATCTGGTGGTCGAGGTAGTTGACCACGGGACGCATGACCTGCTTCAGCAGCTTGAAATCCAGCAGCAGACCGCTGCCGTCCAGTTCCTTGCCCTGCAAGGTAACCAGCACACGGTAGTTGTGCCCGTGCGGGTTCTCGCACTTGCCGTGATAGTTGCGGAGGTAGTGGCCTGAGGAGAAGGTCGCCTCTACGGTGATTTCAAACATGACACGGTCTGCTTTCTAAAAATGCTTCAGTATTCAGTTTACTAGCTAGTGGCCGATTGCTCGTTCCTGGTTGCTGATTGCTCGACAGCCACAGCAAATTGAAGAATTGAAGGATTGAAGGATTGAATAAAAAGGCCGCTCAGAGCGCGTCAAATGCCCTGCCTTTTCTATGAGTTACGGCGGTTGCGGCGCTGATCCTCAGCGCGGCGCTCAGCCTGCTCGAACAGGGTAGAAAGCACACCGCTGAGAGCAACAATGAGCGAGATCACAAGCAGGATGAGGCCCATGGTGCGCCACAGCGAGACGTCCCCGGGTGAGCCGGGCTCCCGGGCAATGTTCGTATAGGCCAGACCGCAAGAGATCAGAGAGAACAATAAGAGCGTGCCGGCAAGAATGAAGAGATTTCGTCCCACGCTTTCTATTAAACGCGATTTGCTCTGACCACGGGAGCGATCGGACGTAGCGCCATTGCCGTTTCGGTAAAACGGCAGAAAAGCAGATCTCTACGGGATGACAAAAAAGACGTTCGAGCTTCGCTTTCACCCCAACCAGCAAGCTGGCTGGGGACCCCGACGCTCGAATACCCCACGCTAAGCCCCGGCGAACGAGTTCGCCGGGGACCCCACCCTTCGCGATGAAACCGCGAAGAATGGGGCAACGAAGATCGTGCTTTCACTCTGTAGTTCGATCCACCTAAGGGAGGTAGGTTGGAATGCTATCGCCCTCTTTGGAGAGCCACGTGCGCACCGGATCGGGATTCAGAGCACGCAGCGTGGAGACGACGGTGCGGGCGTTGAGCTGAGCGCCTTCAAGCGAGGTGTGGGTATGCGGGTCGGCGAAGAGCTTTTCGACGTCTTCGCGCGATATCGCGTCGTAGGCACGGGCGATGGCCTCATTCAGATCGAGGAAGGCGACACGTTCCTGCACGGCGACTTCATGAGCCCACGTGCCGTACTGATCGCGGTGGATTTTGCCGGTGGTTTCCTCCCAGGTCTTGCGTGGGATCGGAGAACAGATGACCGGAATCGCTCCTTTGGCCTCCGCCTCGCGCACAAACTGCCGGAGATACCAGCCGTAGCTGTGCACGACCTCATGCTTGCGGGTAATGGGATTGTCGATCTCCTGAGTCTCGTCACCGGTCCCCTTCAATGTCCCGCGGGCACGTGCTTTGTCGTCGAGCGGGCCGCTGTCGTTGTGACCGAACTGCATGAGGATAACGTCGCCCTTCTGTACCTGCGCGAGGACGCGGCTCCAGTGATCGCGGTAATAGGTGCGCGAGCTACGCCCGCCGAGAGCACGATTGACGACGTTCATCTTGTCGGTCTGGAAGAACGGATCGAGCTCATCACCCCATCCCCACTGGCCGCCTTTTCCCTGCCCGTCTCCGTTGCGCACCGTCGAGTCACCGATCAGCCAGAGAGTCGGAAGGCCGGGATGCGCGATGGGCCTGAAGGCGGCTTCGGCCTTGGCGTTGTCGAGGGCCGGATCGGTCCACTGGTTACCGTTGGGATTGTCGTCGGGAGTTTGTGCGTGCAGCGAAAGAGCGAGCAGAGCGCAGCATAGGCCAAGGCGAAGGAGGTTCCGCATGGCAACTATCTTAGGGGGTTTCGACATATTCGGTGGACCCAGTGCTTCTTGCACCATTCTTCGTGCCTACATCGCGAAGCGAGGCTGGGTTTCTTGAACAAGAGCAGAGTCTGGTGGGAAATCTGAGCTCAGTGCTCAGGATAGTGAAGGCCGGGCCCATGTCCCCACGGGACATGGGGCACCCGGTGCATGGGCTGTCTCGAATATGTCGATATAACCCACAGATGAGGAAAGGACCGTCGCTGATCTACACGCTTTATGCAAAGAAGTTTTCGACTTCGGTGATGTCGTCGGTGAGGCGATAGGAAGGCAGGCTCTCCAGAAAGATGCGACCGTACCTCTGCCGCTGAATGCGTGGATCCAGAAGCATGAGGACGCCGCGATCGTTGATGCTGCGGATCAGACGGCCGAAGCCCTGTTTCAGCGCGATGACTGCCTGCGGCACCTGGAGATCGAAGAAGGGCTGACCGCCGGTGGCGGTGATGGCCTCCATGCGGGCTTGAATGACCGGGTCAGAGGGCACAGCGAAGGGGAGGCGATCGACGATCACACAGCTAAGCTGCTCTCCCTGTACGTCAACGCCCTGCCAGAAGCTGCTGGTACCGAAGAGCACCGCGTTTGGGGTTGCACGGAACTCATCAAGAAGTGCCTTGCGTGGCGCCTGTCCCTGCAGGAAGAGTGGGAAGGGGACCTCGACCAGCATGCGCTCGTAGAGCTCGCGCATCTGCTGGTAGCTGGTGAAGAGGCAGAAGGCACGGCCGGCGGTAATCTCAAGCACGCGGCGGGTGCGTTCTGTGGCGTGCTTCATGAAAGCCGGGTCGCGCGGATCGGGCATGCCTTGGGGCAGATAGAGCAAGGCCTGCTTGCCGTACTGGAAGTGCGAGGGCACGATCAGCTCGCGTGCGCTGGTCATGCCCAGGCGCTTGCGGATGTGTTCGAAACCAGCCTGTACGGTGAGTGTGGCCGAGGTGAGGATGACGGAGCTGAACTTCTCCCACAGCGTCGCGACCAGCAGCTCCGAGACATCGATGGGCGTGGCCTGCAGTTGCGTGTGCAGTGCGGGCGCGGCATCGCGCCGGGCAGCGTTGCGAACACCGCCGATGGGTCGGCGCTCAATCCAGAAGACGGTGTTTGGATCTTCGGTCTCCATCAGAAAGCGGAGATGGGCACGGATGTCGTTGCAGCGTTTCTTCAGGCCCTGCACCTCGTCCACATCTTTCACACGATCGAGCTCGCCAAAGAAACGCTCGAGGGCTGCGAGTAACGAAAGATAGGCCTCGCCATTGAGTTCGAGGAAGTCCGTACGACCGGTGAACGGCATGCGGCCCGGCGAGTTGGCATGGGGCAGCGTCGAAAAGAACAGACGCGCGCGATCTTTGAGTGTGGCGATGGCGGAGTCGACACCGGCCACTACGACCTGACGGGCACGCAGCAGCAACTCGGTATCGCGTGCCAGTTCATCGAAACGGCCGGTGGAGAGTGAGATACCGAAGTAGGCGCTGGCGACATCTTCCAGCTCGTGCGCCTCGTCGAAGATGACCGCTGCGGCTTCCGGAAGAACGCCTGCGTCCGGGGCGCCTGCCGCCTCCTGTTTGATGGAGAGATCGGCGAAGAAGAGATGGTGATTGACGATGATAAGGTCGCTCTCGGCGGCCCGGCGGCGCATCTCCGTGATGAAGCAGCGCTCGAAGTTAGGGCAGGTCTGGCCCAGGCACGCCTCAGTGCGGGCATCGAGCTTGGACCAGAGCGCGGACGACTCCGGCAGAACGGTCAGCTCGGCACGGTCGCCGGTCTCGGTGGTCTGTTCCCATTCGGCGATCTCGCGATACTGGTTGATCTCTTCCAGACCGTTGAGAATGGGCTGGTCGCGCAGGGCGTAGAGCTTCTGCCGGCAGATGTAGTTGGCGCGACCCTTCATGTAGGTAACGCGCAAGGGGCCGAGCAGTGACTCCAGGAACGGGATGTCTTTGAAGAAGAGCTGTTCCTGGAGGTTTTTAGTACCGGTGGAGACGATGACGCGCTGTCCCCGCTCGCGGGCGAAACGCAGGGCGGGAAGAAGATAAGCGAGGGTCTTGCCGGTGCCGGTGCCAGCCTCGACGACCAAGTGACGGCCGTTGTCGAGGGCGCTCTCGACAGCTTTTGCCATCTCGAACTGGCCGCGTCGGTGCTCGTAGGTGAGCGAGGACTGGGCCAGCACTCCGCCGGGCGCGAAGAACTCGTGCAGCGTGGGGAGGTTCTCCGAGATGGTGGGAGGTGAAGACAAGGTGAAAGTCTCACCTCATGATATCGCGGGAAATAAGAAAAAGACGGTTCGAGCGTAGCTCGAATACCCATGTCCCCGAGAGACACCACCCCAACGAAACAAGTTCGTTGGGGACCCMGGCACATAGGGGCACCCGATCTTGTGGAAGCCGCGCGATAGTGCAGCCATATCACTTTCTATAATGAAATCTGAGAGAAAGCAGGCGAGAGTGGCCGGGAAGATTCAGAAGAGATTAGGAAAGAAGCACCGGCAGGCATCGACGCGGCCCAAACAGGGCAAGAGCCCACGTGCAGCGAACACCGGAGCTGGACGGGTTTCTGACGCGTCGCCGAAGGGGCGCAAGAAGATTGCCGCTAAAAAGCGCGCCGCTGTTGAGAAGGCACGCACACCGCGCCGTTCCCCGGAGTTCGAGCGCAAAGAAACCATCGTCCCCAATGTTCCGCTGCCGAAGCGCGAGCGCTATGTTGCTCCGCCGGAGAAGGTACGCATCGGCGATCGCCCGGCGACGCAGGTCGAACTGGGCGGTTCGCTCATCGAAGATGCACAGCATCCAGCCTCCGAGCCGCTGATCGCGATCTGCGGCCGGCCCAACGTGGGCAAATCGACGCTCTTCAACCGGCTTACCGGAACTCGTCGCTCCATCGTCGGCGATGAGCCCGGCATTACCCGTGACCGCATCTACGGGGAGGTGGAGTGGCAGGGCCACAAGGCGCGCCTGGTGGATACCGGCGGCGTGGTTCCCGATGATGAAGCTCTGATTCCGAGCGAGATTTTCCGCCAGGCGCAGGTCGCACTCGATGAAGCCGACGCCATCGTGATGGTGGTGGACGGACGGAGCGAGATTACCGCTCCGGATCTAGAGATGGCCCGCCTGCTCGTACGCAGCGGCAAATCGATCTTTCTGGCTGTCAACAAGATGGAAAGCGCGGCCGTCGCTATGGAGGCTGACAACTTTCGCACGCTGGGCTTCAAGGAGGTCTTCCCCATCAGCGCCGAACATGGCACGGGCGTGGGCGATCTGCTGGATGCTATCTATGACGTGCTGCCTGCCTCCGAAACGACAACGGAAGCGGAAGAGGCGGCGGACGACGAAGCCACGATTGAGGACGAGCCCAAGCTGCACCGCACGCACGGCGAGTACGATCTCCACGAGACGAAGATCGCTATCATCGGGCGGCCGAACGTCGGCAAGTCCACGCTGCTGAACGCGCTGACCGGAACCAAGCGCGCCATCGTCTCTCCGATTGCGGGAACGACACGCGATGCTGTCGACGAAGTTGTTACACGCGGCGGACATGACTTCCGCTTTGTGGATACAGCCGGCATTCGCCGCAAGGGCAAGACCACCGCAATGGCCGAGAAGCTCTCGGTCATCATGGCGCGCAAACATCTGGAAGCCAGCGACGTTGCGCTGCTTATCATCGATGCCACCGAGGGTGTGACCGCCCTGGATGCCAACATCGGTGGATATGCTCACGAGAGCGGGCGCAGCGTCGTCATCGTGGTGAACAAGTGGGACGCCGTCACCTCGAACCGCGAGGATAAGAGCCAGCCCTCCGCCGATCAGAAGGTATATGCGGAGCAGGTGCGTGAGCACTTGAAATATCTGGACTACGCGCCGCTGGTCTTTATCTCGGCGCAGAAGTCAATGAATGTACCGGCGGTCTTCCGCGAAGTGGCACGAGTCGCTAAAGAGCGCCGTAAGCGCGTGACCACAGGTGAGATGAACCGCTTCCTGAAGCGCGTGGACTTCCAGCGCGCCTCGGTGCCGATGTCCAGACGGGTGAGGATCTACTTCATGACACAGGCCGCGGTGGCTCCGCCGACGTTCGTGCTGTTCACGGATAAAGATGTAAAGCTGCACTTCAGTTTTGAACGCTTCCTGGAGAACCAGATCCGCGAGAGCTTCGGGTTTGTGGGAACGCCGATCTGGTTTAAGACCAAGGGGCGGAATAAGAAGGTAGAAGAATAGTTGAATAGTTGAATGGTTTGGCTCGTTGCGCATGGAGCCACATACCTGGGCCGTTGCCCCAGGCTGATCATACCTGGGCCGTTGCCCCAGGCTGATATAGAACGCGGGTTTCACCCCCACCGAACCAAGTTCGTCGGGGACCCCGGCCTTCAGCGCTTACTGCTTGTACGTCTTAGCTTGCGGGCTCACCTGCGATCGCGGGTGGCTCAGGATCTTGCGGTGCCGGCGGAGGCGTCGGCTGTAGATTCCACCAGCTTTGGCCGGGTGGTTCGAGAAGCTCGCCGAGCCGTGGGTAGCGTCCGCCGAGATAATAGGCCGCATAGCAGCGCAGGAAGAGTGTCACCGTGCCAATGGTGAGAAGCTGCACGTACAGGGCAATCGCAAAGAAGCACAACAGGAAGACAGCGACGCCCGCCCCGCCAAGAACACGACCTGTCATGGCCAGGTGAGGGAGCGCGAGGCCGCCGATGATCGCCGGGATCATGATCAGGAAGTAAAAGAACAGCATCACGATCGAACTTACGGTGTAGTGCGCGATGAACCCGGCGGTCGCCAGAACGATTTTCAGCGCGGCATAACCGCAAATGCTTCCCGGCTCCTGCTGGAAGTGTGCCTGGAAGCGGCGCAGAGCATCACCCGAGGTAATCTCTTCGAGCGCGAGGGAGGGCAGGACAAAATCTGTCAGCAGACCCCCGGCAACAACGACGAGAGACAGACCCGCGAAGAAACAGGCGTATCCCAGCATGAGAGATGCGACGATCTGAAACGGGTTCTGTTGGGCTGCGTTGAAAACAAATCCTGACCTAAGAATCCAACGAATAATGACGATACCGGGTAGCCACGCTATTAAAGCAAGAGGTGTTGTGATAGCGAGCTTCAGCTTCGCCCAGCGCCAACGCAATGGATGATATTTCCGCCAGGCGGGAGCGACAGACTGAGCGCGCTCCACCGCGATGTCGAAGGAGACCAACTGCATCCGCGACGCCAGGGTAAAAATCCAGAACGAAAGAGCATCAAACACAAGGGCGCCGAGGATCCCCAGAAAGGCGTGCCCAAGCCTGATGGGACCATACAGCTTTGGCCTCCAGAACATGAAACAGATCATGCCGAGGGTGCAAAACGGTATGTACGCGGTTCCCATGATCGCGACGTACGTAGAAGCGGCGAGCTTCCAGCTTCGGCCGAAGTGAAAGGGCTGAAAGAGAATCTCACGGGTTCGATTGAAGGCGGGTCCGATGGCTTCAGACGGAGTAAGTCGTTTCATGCGTCCTGACAGTTCTTGCTCTACAGTTGCTCCTCTGCGTTTCCGGGAGCGGCGGGCGGAGGGTCAAACGGCACAGAGGGGTGCAGATTCCACCAGCTTTGCCCAACCGGTTCCAGGATCTCCCCCAGAAGTGGATAACGGCCGCCAAGGAAGTACAGCGCATATGCCTGGAAGAAGGTAAACATGAAACCGGCGACCAGCACCATGACAAAGAGTATCCAGACAGCCAGCACGAACAAACCGACAAACAGGCCGATCCCCATCAGCACACTGACTATCGGCGACTTGTGCACAAGCAGATAGAAGATGGCGCCGAGCAGTCCCATGGGCACCAGGCCGAGGAACGCGGCAACGAAATAAATGATGTAGCCGCCGATGCCGAAAACAATAAACAGCGCCACCCGGAGCAGCATATAGAGCACTACCTGGCCGGGTTCATCCCTCACCACCGCCATGCCGCGCTCCAGCGCCGTAGCGAGCGATGCATTCTCAAGCGCGATGAACGGCATGACAAAATCACGCAGCAGCCAGTAGATCGCGAAGACACACAGGCTGACGAAACTGATCACCAGAAAGAACTGGAGAAATGCGGGGAAGAACCCGGGCGGGAGTTGTCCTGGAACTGTCGGCCGCATGCGTGCCGCGATGCCCCCGGTGTAACGCAGTGTCGCGATGACAACAAGCACGTAAAAGAGGAGGCTGGGCAGGAGCTTCAGCCCCATCCAACGCCAGACGGGTGCGCCATGTTTCCGCCACAGAGGCAGGATCTCAGTCTGTTTGGTAGCGACCACATCCACCATCACCAACTGCATGCGAGAACCGACAAGAAAGAGGACGGTCGTGACGATAAAGACGGCGAAGATAAAGATGCCGGAGACCGCGGCCATGGCCAAGGCGGATTTCGCCGCGGCTGGATGTGATGCGCCGGAACGTAGGCCGGTGAAGTTTGGCAGGGACAGCAGGCTACCCGCTTCTGCCAGAAGAGCGCAGAGAGCCAGCTTAAAGTAGAGACCGAACTTGCGCCGTTCGAAGAGGATCTGCTTGGTGCGCTCCCATGCGGGACCGATGCACTCGGACGCGGAGAGGGTATTCATGGCGACTGCGGCCCCTTTTGCCTGTTGGGGCTGAGAGTATCGCAGCCCTACGCCGGGAGCAATGACTTTTCCGCAGCCAGCCACTCCGCCCATGCATCAAGGGCACGTTCGCACTGAATGCGGTGGCGCTCTTTCTTGTCACGGATCTTCTTCCGGAGCTCTTCTTCGAGCGGTGGCAGAAGGTCAAACGTGATATTGGCCGGCTGGAAGCCTTTTGCCTCAGAGTGCGTGATGTAGTGCAGGAGCGATCCATGCGCCGTCTGGCGAGGCGGCGTAACCGGTTGCTCTCCCCTGGCGAGCATGGCGGCAAAGCGGCCGGCGAGAAGACCACCCGCAATGGACTCCGTGTAGCCTTCGACCCCGGAGAGCTGCCCGGCGATGAGGATGGACGGGTGCGTCTTCAACTGCAGTGTGTTGTTCAGCACGGCCGGCGAATTGATGTACGTATTGCGGTGGATCTGGCCGTAGCGCAGAAACTTTGCGTTTTCGAGGCCGGGGATCATACGCAATACCTTGGCCTGATCGCCATACTTCATGTGGTTCTGGAAGCCGACGAGGTTGTAGCTGTCGGCCCGCAGGTTCTCCTGCCGTAACTGCACGCACGCGTAAGGCCAGCGGCCGGTCTTGGGATTGGTAAGGCCTGCTGGCTTCATCGGACCGAAACGAAGCGTGTCGCGGCCGCGGCGTGCGAGCTCATCGATAGGAAGGCAGGCCTCGAAGTACTGCGGCTTCTCCCAGTCTTTGCTCGCTACCTTCTCGGCAGCAAGCAGGGCCTCAAGAAAGGCCTCGTACTCTTCTTTCGTGAAGGGGCAATTGATGTAGTCGGCGGTTCCCTTGTCCCAGCGAGCTGCGAAGTAGACCTTCTCCATGTCGATCGTCGAAGCATCAACGATCGGCGCGATGGAGTCGTAGAAGGCGAGCTGGTCACTGCCGGTGAGCCGCTGCAGCTCGCCGGCGAGAGCGGGCGAGGTCAGAGGCCCGGTCGCGAGTACGGTGATGTGGTCCGCATCCTCGGCAAGAGTGGTGACCTCTTCGCGGACGACCGTAATGCCTGGGTGCGCGGCGATGGCATCAGCGACGCGACGCGAGAACTCAATGCGGTCAACGGCAAGGGCATGACCGGCGGGAACGGCGGTAGCATCGGCATCCTTCAACAGGAAGGAGCCGGCACGACGCATCTCCTGCTTGAGGAGCCAGGGAGCGGTGTTCTCACTCTCACTCTTCAGAGAGTTGGAGCAGACGAGCTCGGCGAAGTCGCTGGTCTGATGCGCCTCAGTCGAGCGGTGCGGCCGCATCTCGAAAAGCGTCACCTCGCAGCCGAGGGATGCGGCCTGTAATGCCGCTTCCGGCCCGGCAAGACCGCCGCCGATAACGTGAACCTTCTTCATACGGAAAACTTCTTTGCCAGCGCCGGCAGCTCGTCGCCGTCGACGCGCATGATGCGCCACGGATGGAGCATCTTTGCCCCAATGGACTCATAGAACTTGATGGCGGGCTCGTTCCAGTCCAGCACATGCCACTGGAAGCGGTCGCCCCGTTCAGCGGCAATGGAGGCAACCTGGGAGATGAGCGCCTTGCCGATGCCGTGACGGCGGTACTGAGGGCGCACGAAGAGGTCTTCGAGATGGATGCCGGCATTGCCGCGCCAGGTGGAATAGAAGGGGAAATACAGGGCCATACCGGCGGGTCTTCCCTCCCACTCGGCGATCAGGCATTGAAAGACGGGACGGTCGCCAAAACCGTCGCGAAGCAGGTCTTCGGCGGTGGCAATGGCAGCGTGGGGTTCGCGTTCGTACTCGGCGAGCTCGCGAATGAAGGCGAGCATCTCCGGGACATCGGCGGGCGTGGCTTCACGGATGGTTAACATACTGCGCAGGAACCAGTTTACGGCTTCCGCGTGCTGGACACAGGAGGCACGTCCTTCGCGAGCGGAATTTCAAAGGCAAATAGCTCGCGATTGCCCTTTTTATCGAAGACCATGACCTGCTTCACATAAATCTGACCGGTGCTGAAGGGCTGCTTGACTCCCTCAAGGTCATAGATCAGATAACCGGAAACGGTGCTGTGCGGCGCTATCAATGTGGAACGAAACCCGAACTGGTCGAAGTCGAGAGCGATATTCGACTCAACGACGCGGTAACTCCGGCGGTAGACCGTAAGACGACGGTAGACCTCCATCTCCGTCGCGGCTGGAATACGGTCGTTATTGCTGGAGATGAAATGGACTCGCACCTCATCCAGCGTCAGCGTACGGTCAGAATCGTTCGTGATGATAATGCGGATGGGAAAGAACTCTTTTTCCTGATAATGCTCGCGAAAGAAGGGGCAACGCTGCACCGTGTCGCAAGGCTCAGCCGCGATAGCGACCTTCTCTTCGGCATGAATGTCGACCGCGGCATACGCCCTGGCTTCCTGGGCAGGTGGTGCGATACGGTCAGCGGCAAAGGCAGTGGAAGTGATTCCCCAAAAACTCAGCAGAAAAAAACGGAACATTGCCTTTAGGCTATATGGCTTTTAGAGCATTTCCCCTGTTGCTGGGTATCCCGGAAGGGCGTGCAGCGGCGTTTTCATCGCGGAAGACGCCCATAGATGCGGAAACCCTACATCACACCCACAGGAAAAATGCTCCAAGGTCATAAGGCTATGGTTTTTCTGACTTGACAGAGCGGTAGCTCTTCTTCAGTGCGATCTGGAAGGCGAAGAGCTCCTGGTTTTCCGTCTCCTGTGGAGCACGGCTCTTTACCTGGCGAATGTAGAGCTCGCTACCCTCGATCGGATCTTTCACCCCACGGATGTCGTAGAAGAGATAGCCGGAGACGGTAGTATGCGGCTTGACGACTGTGCTGGGAAAGCTAAAGTCGTTGAAATCCTGGGTGATCTTCTTGTCGACCGGATGATGAATGGTCATGGGAGGAAGCGGCCCCGGCAGCGGAATCTTGGTGCCCTTGGCGTTCTTGTAGGTGAAGAGACGGCGATTGACCTCTTCTTCGATGGCCGCGGGGATCTTGTCGTTGTCGCTGGTCATCATCTGCATACGGGCGTCGTCGAGCGAGACCAGGTTGTCAGAATTATTGGTCACGATGACGCGGATGGGCAGAAGGTCATTCTCGAGGTATTTGATGCGAAAAAACGGACACTTCTGGTCGGTGTCGCAGACGTCGGCGGCGATGGCTACCTTCTCTGCATCGTGCACATCTTTGGCCGGATAACTGGTGGCAGGATCGGCTGCGGGCGGTTTTTTGTCCGCGGCAACGGCAGGCAGGGCATATAGAAGAGCAACGGCTAACAGGCGGCGGTGACGCATCATCGGTTCCCAAACCTTTATCATCTTCGCTGTTAGACGAACAAGACCCGCGAATGATGACCCTCTACAGACTGGCTTATGTGGCAGCGCTGCTGCTGAGCGCACCGTACTGGCTGGTGCGCATGCTGATGCAGCGAAAATATGCCCTGAGTCTACGGCAGAGGCTGGGCGCTGTGCCGGAACATCTGCGGCACACGGCAAAACGCGGGAATATCGTCTGGCTGCACGCCGTAAGTGTTGGCGAGACGCTGGCGGCGACGCGGCTGGTCGAGGAACTGGAACGTGCCTTACCGGGGTACACGGTAGTGATCTCCACCACGACCGCGACTGGGCAGGCACTCGCAAAGCAGCGGTTCGGCGAAGACCGCGTCTTTTACTTCCCGCTCGATCTTCGTTTCGCGGTACGGCGTTATCTCGAGGCTCTTCGACCCAGATTGATGGTGCTGATGGAGAGCGAACTGTGGCCGTGCCATCTGGAAGAATGCCGCCGCGCGGGCGTGCCGGTGGTGGTCGCCAATACGCGGGTGTCGGACCGATCGTTCCGGCGGACACAGCCGGTCCGCAAGCTGTGGCAGTGGATGACCGGCAGCGTTGGCCTGCTGCTGGCGCAGAGTGATGAAGACGCTCGACGCCTGCGCGCTCTGGGAGCACGCCCGGACCAGGTACAGACAACGGGCAACCTGAAGTACGACATCCGAGTGGGAACAGAGACGCCGATCACGACTCTGTTGCGTACCCATCTCCCGCAGGGTTTGCCGTTGCTGGTAGCCGGCAGCACACTCGCGGGTGAAGAAGAAAAGCTCATCGCGTGCTGGAAGCAGGTGCAGGGTGCGGTGATGATTCTGGCGGTGCGGCATCCCGAGCGATTTGATGGGGTGGCGACGCTGCTGGATCAGAGCGGCCTCAAATGGATGCGGCTGAGCGTGTGGAGGCAAGCGCCGCAACCGATCGCTCCAGGTACGGTGCTGTTGCTGGACTCGATTGGGGAGCTGGCCTCGGTCTACTCGCTGGCGAGGGTGGCCTTTGTGGGAGGAAGTCTATTTGGCGCCGGGGGACATAATCCGCTGGAGCCGGCGCAGTGGAGTGTGCCCGTCGTGCAGGGAATGTCGTATGAAAACTTTCGCGGTCCAGTGGATGCGCTTCGGGCCGCAGACGCGATCGAGCTGGTGACAGTAGATCGCCTGTGTGCCGGGATCAGCGAGCTATTGTTCGATGCCACACATGCCGAAGCCATGGGAAGACGAGCGAGGGACGTCTTTGATGCACAGGCAGGGGCAACCGCACGCACGGTGTCAGCAATTGTCCGTATGATGGAACGCCTGTAATGAGACAATTGCTTAAACCATTCGTACCTCTATATGCCGCTGGCCTGGCCTGGAAAAACTCGCGCTTTGACCGCAAACTGAGCCAGGTACGCAAGTTGAGCCGGCCGGTGATCTCTGTCGGAAGCCTGTCCACTGGTGGAGCAGGCAAGACGCCGGTCGTGCTGGCGCTGCTGGAACTGCTGCAACAGCATGGCGTGATGGCAGATGTGCTTTCGCGCGGATATGGAAGAAAGCTGGCCCAGGCGATACCCGTCGATGCAAAAGGAGCCGCGGCGGAGTTTGGCGATGAGACCCTGATGATGGCCCGCAGAGGCTGGGAGGTCTTCGTTGCTCCGCAGCGCTATGATGCCGGGCTACTGGCCGAGGTGAAGAACAGTGCGGCGCTGCACCTTCTGGACGATGGCATGCAGCATCGCCAGTTGCATCGCGACCTGGAGATTGCCCTGCTGACGCGAGAGGACGTCAACGATCTGCTGTTGCCGGCCGGCAACCTGCGTGAGCCGCTCGAGAATCTACGCCGCGCGCAGGTGGTAGTGTTGCGCGAAGAGGAAGCCTCGCAGCTTTCGCTGGCGGTACACCACTATGCTCCGATGGCGCGGCGATGGATTATCCAGCGCTCGCTGCGGCTGGAGGAACCACGACCCGAACGCGCCCTGGCCTTCTGCGGCGTTGCTCGGCCCCTGGACTTTTTCACGACGCTGAAGCGTGCTGGTATTCCCCTGGTGTCGCAGCAGGCATTTCCCGATCACCATGCTTATACCGCGGCAGAGATTGCATCGATCAGTGAACGGGCGCAGCAGATGCTTTGCGATGCGGTGATTACGACTGAGAAAGATGCCGTAAAGCTGCCTAGGCCGATGCCGGGAATGCGGGTTGCATATCTGGATGCCGTGTTTACCGATCCGGCCACCGTGTGGGCTGATCTGCAACAGATGCTGCCGCTGCACTGACCGCTTCTGCGACAATCGAAGTTTGACCTCCGATCTTCATCGCAAGCCTGGCTCCGCTCCCCGCATTCTGGTGGTGCGCACCGGCGCCATGGGAGACATCCTGCATGGCATGCCGGCGATCGCAGCGCTTCGTCAGGCGTTTCCCCACTCCGAGATCGGATGGGTCGTAGAACCGCACTGGGCGCCGTTACTTGAAACATCGATAACAGCAAAGCCACGTTCGACAGAACGGCCTCTGGTGGATCAGGTGCACTTCGCCGAGACACGGGCATGGAGCAAACATCCGGCTTCGATAACGACGCTGCAGAGCATCCAGCAGTTGCGCCGGGAGCTGCGGGCTCGGCGGTATGAGATTGCGATCGATCTGCAAGGTTCGATTCGCTCGGCAATCATCGCGAAGCTGAGTGGAGCGAAACAGATTGTCGGTCCTGCGGAACCGCGCGAGAAGCAGGCGCGTTGGATGTACGGAACGAAGGTAGTGACGCAAGCAGAGCACGTGATTGAGCAGGGCTGTGAGATTGCGAGCGCGCTCAGTGATGTTCGGCTGCTCCCCGCACAGGTTTCGCTTCCCATCGATCCTGAGGCGGAACGATGGGCGGAGACGCAGATCGACCTACAGGCTAAGGAGCACACCGTACTGCTGGCTCCATCGGCGGGATGGGGAGCGAAGCAGTGGCCGGCGGAGCGATATGGGGAACTGGCGCTGCGGCTTAGCAGGAAGGGATACTCTGTCCTGGTGAACGCCGTTCATGAACAAGACCCGCTAGCGGCTATTGTGGTCCACGCCAGCGAAGCTACAGCAAAGCCCGTGGTTGCCAGTATCGCCCAGTTGATTGCGCTGACGCGGCGGATAAGGCTGGTGGTTGCGGGGGATACGGGGCCGCTCCATCTGGCTGCGGCGCTGCAGGCGCCCGTGGTGGGTATCTTTGGTCCGACGGATCCCGCGCGCAATGGACCGTATGGGACGCGCGGCCGCGTGCTTCGCGATGCCGGCAGCGTGCGTGATCATCGGCGGCATGCCGCGCCCGAGGCCGGGCTGTTGCGTATTTCGGTCGACCAGGTTGAGACGGCCGCACTTGAACTTCTGGAGAACAATGCATGAGTGCTCAACGCACACGATGGCAGAAGATTGCCCGCCGCATCCGCGTGCCGCTGGGATTTGTCTGCGCAGCGATCTTTCTATATGTGGCAAGACCCAGCGTGATCACACTGCTGGCGAGTATTCCGATCGTAGGCTGTGGGCTGTGGCTGCGTGGATATGCCGCGGGGTACGTGAAGAAGAATGCGGAGCTGACACAGACGGGACCCTATGCGCACACGAGGAATCCCCTGTACCTGGGGTCGATTCTGATTGCGGTGGGATTTGCAGTTGCGGCACGGAGCTGGCCGATGGCCGTAGTGCTGGTGGCGATGTTTCTGGCGATCTACCTGCCGACGATCCGGTCGGAGGAAGAGTATCTACGCGCGCACTTTTCTGACTTCGACGAGTATGCAAAGCGTGTTCCGCGGCTGTTGCCGAGGCTGACACCTGCGCGTACGACAGCGACGAAGGGGAGCTTCTCGCGGGAGCTTTACCTGCGTCACCGCGAGTACAATGCCCTTATGGGTGCGTCGGCGATTTATGCGGCCCTGGTAGCGCGGCTGCTGTTTTGGCCTCGCTGATCTTCCTGAGAGAATGGGCAGCAGTTTGCATTTGACCAGACGATTGACCAGACGATTTTTCGCCGTCGCCGCTACCCTTGCGCTCTCTGCCGCCGGCAACACACAACAGCCACAATCGGCGGCGCCTGCCGCCGCTCCGGCAATGGCCGCGCCCCAGGCTGGTTATACCTTCGCAAGCCCGCAGACTCTTACATTTACGGTCGACTGGCGTGTCTTTACCGCAGGGCAGGCGGTGTTTCATCTGGAAAACGTCAACGGACAGATGAAGGTCACGGCAACGGCGGACACACTGGGCGCGGTGAACATGCTCTACCCGGTGTCGGACAAGTATCAGGCGAGCTTCGATGCAGGTACGGGATGCTCTGCGAGCTTCTCGAAGCAGATTCAGGAAGGCCGTCGTAAGGTCAATACCGACCTGACCTTCAACTACGCCGCCGGGAAGCAGATGCTCTTCGAGCGCAACCTGATCAAGGGCAACACCAAGCAACAGGAAGCTCCGATTCCGGCATGCGTCACCGATTCCCTCTCGGCGATCTTCTATGCGGCATCACAGCCGATTGTGGTGGGACAGAACATAACGCTGCTGCTGGCTGACTCGATGCGCGTGGTGCCGGTGACGATGAAGGCCGAGGCAAAGGAAGAGATTAAGACTCCGGCAGGAACCTTTCAAACCATCCGCGTGCAGCCGACGGCCGATGCGGGCATCGTGAAGAATCGCGGCAATATCTGGATCTGGTACACGGACGATGCGCGCCATCTGCCGGTACAGATTCGCGCGCATCTTCCATTGGTCTTTGGGACCATTACTTTCCATCTACAGTCGGTGGAGTCGAAATAACTTCTTTCAGGCAGAGATACCGTAGCGCGTAGCCGGGTACTGCTTCGAGAGATTTGGGGCGAGAGCCTTGCGGGCGTTATCGGCCTTCTCCCAGTCGGCGACATCGGGCAGAGATGGAATGGTGACAAGCTCACCGATTTCGAGGCCCTTGAGCGCTGCGTCGACGAGGTTCTCCGGCGTCATAACTATTTCAGCGGGAAGGTTGTGGACGGGGAGCTTTGCTTTATCCCAGAAGGGCGTATCGATGGCTCCGGGAAGCACGGCCTGGACGCGGATGCCCTTGTCCTTGAGCTCGTTGTAAAGCGATTGCGTAAGTGCGAGAACGAAGGCCTTGGTACCGCCATAGACGCCATTGAGCAGGTCGGGAGCGACGGCGACGATCGAGGCGATGTTGATCAGTGTGCCCTGCTTGCGATCGGCAAAACCGGGAAGAACCGCCTGTGTCAAACGTGTGAGAGCGGTCACGTTCAGGGTGATCATGTGCTCCATCTCGTCGGCTGGCGAGTCAATGAGTTTGCCGGTGGCGCCGAGACCGGCGTTGTTCACGAGAACCGTGATCTTCTGGTTGTTGCGAAGAATCTCTTCGATACGTGCGAGGTCGCTCTTGTTAGCGAGGTCGGCGGTGACAGTTTCGATCTTGCGGCCGGTCTCGCCGGCGATGTGCTGGGCATGCTGTTGGAGTTTGGCGGCGTCGCGGGCGACGAGGATGAGGTCATAGCCTTGTTTGGCGAGGCGGTCGGCGTAGACGGCTCCGATACCTGTGGATGCTCCGGTGATGAGTGCGATTCCCTTGCTCATTGTGTTTCTCCTATCGCGATCGTTGATCGATCTAAAGCAATAGAGTAGACCGGTCGGTCTAATGATTCAGGAAATTTGGTTTTTTTGTCATTTCGCAGTGACCAACGGGAGCGGAGAAATCTGCTTTTCCACCCATACGTTTAATTGCCAGAAAAGCCTAGAGCATTTTTCCTGTAGGTGTAGCCCGGGGCTTATGCATCTATGGGCGTTTTCCGCAATGAAAACGCCGCTGCACGCTCCTCCCGGGATACCCAGCAACAGGAAAAATGCTCTAAGCGCTGAAGGCGCGTTCTATATCAGCCTGGGGTGAAGCCCCAGGTCTCCGAGCACATGAAAGGGTGAAGGGCTGAAGGCCCGCTCTATAGTCCTCCAGTAATGGATTCGAACTGCCGCACGGGTCGTTCAAATACGAGGTAGAGAAGCAGATTTCTCCACGCCCGTTGGTCGACCCACCCCAGCCAGCAAACTGGCCGGGGACCCTGGTCGCTGCGAAATGACAAACAAAAAGACGGTCGAGCTTCGCTCGATGCCCAGGTCCCTTAAAGGGACCCGGGGCACCCGATTTGTGCGTTGTCAGGGTTTAGCAAGCAGAGTCCCAAAGGCAAGCTTAAGGAAGTTATCCAACGGAGCGTTGGAACGTTCTCCTTTGGCTCGCATCAAGGCGCCTTCATACGCATCCAGCAGTAGTCCGGCGAGTTCCTCTGGCTTTGCTGTACGGGCGAGGTCGCCCCGTTCCATCGCCTCTTCGAGGAGAGACGCGAGGCCCTGCCGCCATCCGGCAAAAGCCTGCTTCAGGGAAGCTTGAATGATGTCGCTGTGGTCGGCGATCTCAAGGCTCATGCCTCCCACGAGGCAGCCGCTGATCTTATTCTGCGGACCGTAGGTCGCGATCAGCTCTTCGAAGTAGCGGCGAAGGCGTTTGAGGGGAGCTCCCTTCGCTTCCACAACGACACGTTGCCAGCGAGCCAATTCGCCGGCGCTGTAACTTTCGAGCACGGCCTTGCCAAAGGCTTCCTTACTGGGAAAGTAGTGATAGAACGAGCCCTTGGGGATGCCGGCCTCATCCAGCAGCTCTTTCATCCCGGCGGCGCCATAGCCGACGGACCGCATCTGCTTCAGGCCAACCTCCAACAGACGTTCCCGTGTCCCTTCCGCCATGAACTGACTCTCCCCCTAGACCAACTAGTTAGACCAACCAGTCTAATCTTTCGATGAATTTCCAGGAAACTTCGATTCGAAGGAGGGGAGCGGGCGCGACGGACGATCCTCTGGTATGCTTAACAAGTTGGCTCGTGCGCGTGTTCCAGGCCCGCCGTTGTTGCAGCCGGCATCCTCACAATCAAGAATCGGGGAGTGGCTCAGCCTGGTAGAGCACCTGCTTCGGGAGCAGGGGGTCGGAGGTTCGAATCCTCTCTCCCCGACCATTCATACAGACAATTTTTAGGTAGACGCCCAGCAGTTGCTAGTTCCTTGTTGCTAGTTCCTTGTTGCTAGTTGGTGTTTCGACAAATTTCGAGATACCCCTTAGTGAAAGCCGGAATGAAACGTTTGACTGGCGCGATTTGGCGGAAACCGGCTAGAGCATTTTCCCTGTAGGTGTCGTGTAGGGCTCCCGCGTCGATGGGCGTTTTCCGTAATGAAAACGCCGCTGCACCCCCGCTCCGGGATACCCAACAACAGGGAAAATGCTCTAGGATGGCGTCGCATGAAATTTCTACGTTTGCTCCCCTTCGTAGTCGCGTTGCCGCTTGCCGCGCAGCAGCGCGTTGCCCTCACACCGCCCATGGGCTGGAACAGCTGGAATCACTTCGCGGGACGCGTTACGGATGCCGATGTCCGCGCCGCGGCCGATGCCATCGTCTCCAGCGGCATGAAAGATGCCGGCTACATCTACGTGAATATCGATGACACGTGGGAAGGCAAGCGCGATGCCAGCGGTGTCCTCCATACGAACGAAAAGTTCCCGGATATGAAGGCGCTGGGAGATTACATCCACTCCAAGGGCCTGAAGTTCGGCATCTACTCTTCGCCCGGACCGCAGACCTGCGCTCGCTTCGAGGGCAGCTATCAGCATGAAGAACAGGATGCGAAGACCTGGGCTGAGTGGGGTGTCGATTACATCAAGTACGACCTCTGCAGCTATCGCACCATCATGCGTGAAGCCGCAGCCAAGGATCCTGCCAACGGCGAGAAGATCCAGTCGGACCTGATGCGGCAGGCGTATCAGAAAATCTCCGACGCCATCCGCAAGACTGGCCGCCCGATGGTGCTCTCACTTTGTCAGTATGGCTGGGACGAGGTGTGGACGTGGGCGCCGGCCCTGGGCGGCAACCTGTGGCGGACCACCGGCGATATCAGTGACAGCTATCTCTCGATGTCGCAGATCGGTTTCTCGCAGGCTGGCCTCTCGAAGTATGCCGGGCCGGGACACTGGAATGACCCTGACATGCTGGAGGTCGGCAACGGCCGCATGACTGCTGAGGAGTACCGCACTCACATGAGCCTGTGGTCTCTACTGGCCGCTCCGCTGCTTGCCGGCAATGACCTGAGCAAGATGAGTGATGAGACCAAGTCGATTTTGCTGAACAAAGAGGCGATCGCGATCGACCAGGATGCGCTGGGGAAACAGGGTGACCGTGTCTGGGCGAAGGGTGCGCTGGAGGTATGGGCGAAGCCATTGAGCAACGGCAAAGTTGCGGTGGGTCTGTTCAATCGCAGTCTTGAGGCGGCGCCGGTGAGTGTCCGCTTTGCGGATGCGGGGGCGAAGAGCTCGGCTAAGGTACGTGATGTGTGGGCGGGTAAGGATCTGGGCACGAAGCAGGGTTCTTATACAGCCAATGTGGCGCCGCATGGTGTGGTGTTGTTGATTTTGGAGTAGAGGAATGTAAGGAGAACCGGGCCCCGCGGTGCGGGCCCGGTTTGTTTTTAAGATGAAAGCAGATCCCTTCGGGATGACAAAGTGTTCGAGCGTAGCTCGAATGTCTTGCTTAAGGGGACGGCTTCAGTCGTCCCATATTGAGGCCTTACAAGATTGCGGCTTTAGCCGCATATCTTCTCGCTTTGTTTCGGCACGGCTGAAAGCCGTGCCCTTAAGCAAAACATTCGCACCTTTGGTTCGAACTTGCTGCACGAAGTGCAGCGGAAAAGCAGATCCATCGCGTTCACTCAGACTGACAAACAAGATGGATCGAGCGAAGCTCGATCCATCTCTTGTACTAATCCGGTAGCAGGCGAGCAAGGGTGACGGAGAACCAGTTGCGGTCGTCGCGCCATTGTTTTTCTGCGCGGAAGCCGGTGTCGGCGAAGAGATCCCGCAGGCTCTGTGTGGTGAACTTGTAGCTGTTCTCCGTGTGGAGGGTTTCGCCGGCTTCACACTCGATGGTTCCCAGTGAGGGGAAGTGGATCGCCTGCCGCCGGAGGGCCTGCAGGTGCATTTCGATGCGGCTCTCATGCGGATTCCAGGTGGCGATGTGGCGGAAGGCCGAGAGATCGAAGTCTGCGCCCATCTCCCGATTCAGGCGGCGAAGTACATTGCGGTTGAACTCGGCGGTAACGCCGGCGGCGTCGTTGTAGGCAGCCAGCAGCGTCTCCTCGTCTTTGATCATGTCGGTGCCGAGCAGCAGCGCATCGCCGGGACGAAGGATAGAAGCGAGGTTGCGCAGAATGGAGCGGGCCTCTTCGGGCGAAAAGTTGCCGACCGAAGAACCGATATAGAGCGCTAAAAGACGACCATCCACCATCGGGCGATCCAAGGGATCGAGCACATAATTGCGGACCATCGGATGGACATGCACGCCAGGCAGGCGGCGTTCGAGCGAGATGCGAGCCTCATCGAGCGCGCTGGCAGAGACATCGACCGGGATGTAACGAACACCTCCCTGCCTTCGGACGACGTCTTCGAGAAGGATGCCGGTCTTGGTTGCAGTACCTGCTCCCAGCTCAAGAACCGACAGGCGCTGCTTCCCTGCCGCCGCGGCGATGATCGCCGCACCGTGCCGCTCAAAGAGAGCGCGTTCGGTGCGCGTGGGATAGTATTCGGGCAGTTCGGTGATTCGCTCAAAGAGAGCCGAGCCATCTTCGTCGTAGAAGAGCCAGGGCGAGAGTGTTTTCTGTCCCTCGCAGAAGAGTCCGTTGCGGACCTCGCAGGAGATGGCGTACTGCAGTTCAGGCGAGATACAAGCTGGAAGCATCGGGACTGCAGCGCTCATGCGTTGGCTCCATCGGCAAGGCGGATACCGGAGAATTGCCAGCGCGTAGCCGGCTGGAAGAAGTTGCGATAACTGACGCGAAGATGGCTGACCGGCGTGACGCAGGAGCCGCCGCGCAGCACCATCTGCGAGGACATGAACTTACCGTTGTATTCACCCAACGCACCCGGCAGAGGCTTGTAACCGGGGTAGCCGGAGTAGGCGCTGGCAGTCCACTCCCACACATCCCCGAAGATCTGGGTGAGGCCCGGTGTGATCGACGCCGAAGAAGGATGAAGCAGACCGCTCTCAAAGAGATTGCCTGAGATGGGACGCTGAGCGGCGGCATGCTCCCATTCGAACTCCGTGGCGAGACGTTTTCCGGCCCAACGGGCAAAGGCATCGGCTTCGAAGAAGCTGACATGACAGACAGGAGTCTCTGAGAGATTTTCCAGGGACTGCCAGCCGCGCAGCGTAAAGATCTGCCACTTACCTGCTTCATCGCGGCGCCAGTAGAGCGGAGCGCGCCACCCTTCACGCTCGAGGGTATCCCAACCTTCGCTAAGCCAGAGCTCGGGGCGTTGATAGCCTGCGTCTTCCATGAAGGCGAGGTACTCGGCACAGCTCGTCAGACGGGAGGCAAGCCGATAAGGCTCAAGGAAGACGCGATGGCGCGGTGTCTCGTTGTCGAAGCTGAACTCGCTGCCCGCATCGCCGATCTCCACCAGACCACCCTCGCAGCCGACCCAAGCGATGGGAGGCGCGGGAATCTCGGCAACCGGCAGAGCGCCTGCGACAAAGGCCGGGTGCAGTGGATTAGTGAAGAAGGCGTGCTTGATGTCGGTTGCGATGAGTTCCAGATGCTGCTGCTCGTGATGCAGACCGAGGAGGAGACGGCTGAGCGCGGCTTCGGGAGCGCCGGTCTCAAGGAGACGATCCATGGCCTCGTTGACATGACGGCGGAAGGCGAGAATCTCGTCGAGGCCGGGACGGGAGAACGAGGCACGGAGCTTCTTCTCCGGCATCTCTCCGAGCGACTTGTAATAACTATTAAAGAGCCAGAGGAACCGGTCGTCGAAGGGACGATAGCCCGGGACGAACTCGCGGAGGATAAAGGTCTCGAAGAACCAGCTCGTATGAGCCAGGTGCCATTTGGTGGGGCTCGCCTCCGGGCAGGACTGCACCATCATGTCTTCGGCAGTCAGGCTACGACAGAGTTCCTCCGTCGCGCTCCGTGTTTCACGGAAGCGCATACGCATGAGGCCCGCATTGGTCTGCTGTCCTGCGGCATCTTCAATCGGCATTCGTTGTTCCTCGCGTAAGGGATCAGATGCCACAGAGTGCGGGGTTGTTGCTCTTTTTAGTTTGCGGATTCAATGCAACAAGTTAAGGAAGAAAGTAGGACGACTTTTTAACTCGGAACTAAGTTTGCCACGATCTCTGTTACACCGTGCTGAAGAGTTTTGCCAGACCATAGGCCGCGGTCGCTGCCAGGCCGCCGACCAGAACCGTCTGTGCGGCGCTGCGCAGCCAGTGTGTCCCCAGAAACCGACCCTTGACCGCGCCAAAAAGCGCCAGAGCCAGCAGAGTAATGACCACCGAGAGCTGCAGCGCTTGGGTGGCACTCGAGAGCACGATATACGGCATAAGAGGAACAAGACCGCCGGCGACGTACGAAAAGGCGATGGTGGCTGCGCTGACGGTGGCCCGGCGAGGATCGGGTTCGTCGAGGCCGAGCTCGAAACGCATCATGAAATCGACCCATGCTTTGGGGTCACGCTTCAGCGCCAGCAGTACCGGCTCGCTCTCCTGCCGGGTGACGCCGTACTGCTGAAAGATCTCGTAGATCTCCTCTTCCTCGTCGCGGGTGTGGGTGACGATCTCGCTTTGCTCACGCTTGCGCTCAGAGGTATAGTGTTCGGCGTCACCGCGAGCGGCCAGGTAGCCGCCCAGCCCCATGGCCAGAGAGCCGGCCGCGATCTCAGCCAGACCGGCTAGTACTACCAGGTGAGTGTTGGCGACGGCTCCGCTGAGACCAGCGGCCAGGGCGAAGGGGACGGTGAGTCCGTCGGAAAGTCCAATGACGACATCGCGGACCGTATCCCCGGACAGAAAGTGCCGCTCATCGTGCACTGCGGGATTCATCCTTTGGAGTGTATCGCCATGACAAAATTTCCTCTTGCAAAACGCGTCTTTCGGCAGGGGAAGCCGTCTCTTGCATTAGACATTCCCGTAAGAGGTATGACCACCATGACACATCTGGCAATCCGATTCGCATCTCTGCTTGGAGTTCTCGCCGTCCCTGCCGCTCCGGTAACGGCTCAGATGATGGGTGGCGGCCCGATGGGTCCCGGAGGCGGACAGGCGGTTCGAGGCACGGTTACCTCAGCCACTGCAGACAGCATTGCCATCAAAGGCGACGATGGCGCCAGCTATAAGGTCGTAGTCACGGTGAATACCCGGATCATGCAGCAGCGCGAGCCGGTAAAGGCCGCCGACATAAAGCCCGGCGAATACGTTGTCGCGATGGGTCAGGCCGACGAGGCGACCAAAGAAGTCCACGCCGGCGTGGTGATGGTGATGTCCGCCGAGCAGGCGGAGCAGATGAAGGCGCGCGCCGCCGAGCTGCAGGCAAGCCTGGGCAAGACCTGGATCATGGGAAAGATCACGGCGATGGATGAGACCAAACTGACCATCGAGCGGCCGGACAAAGTATCGCAGGTGATTGAGGTGGATGAGAACACCTCAATGCATCGCGGAGGCCGGGGGGCCATGATGGGCATGGGGCCTGGAGGCGGTATGGGCGGTGGCATGGGTATGCGCCGCAACCAGGATGGGCAGAACCAACAGGGACCGCCGCCGTCAGAGGGAGAGGCCATTACCTTGGCCGACATTAAGGTAGGCGACAACATCCGGGCGGAGGGAGCGTTGAAGGGCAACACCTTCGTTCCCAAGACGCTGAATGTGCTGCCGCAGCGTGGCCAACGTGGACCAAGGCCCGGCGGCGAGCAGAACCAGCCGCCACAGCAGTAACATCATTGGCCCTTAGCTTTTCGCGGCTGCCGGCTGCTAACCGCGGGCCGACGAAGTGTATCTAAAAGCCGCATTTGACGTTTGGAGATCGATATCGTGCAAACGGCATACATTGCCATGGTGTCTCTGGCGCTGCTTTCCCCGGCAATCGCTCAGGAAGCTACCCCTGCGGCGGCCGCGCCTCAGACTGCGCCCCAAAGCGCTCCGCAGACCTCGCCACAAGGTGCAATGCAAGACGCCCCCGGCGCCCCCGCGGCAACAGCAGAAGTACAAGGCGGCATTATTCGCGGTACGGTGAAGACCGGCAATACTCCTCTTCCGGGTGTTGCGATTACGGCCACCAATACGCTGACCGGCAAGAAGTACACGACCAGCACGGACATTACCGGCGCCTTCCAGATGGCGATTCCGAAGAACGGCCGTTACGTGGTCAAGGCGGAGCTGGCGGCTTTTGCCCTGGACACCAAAGAAGTGCTGTTCAACGCGGCCTCTCCGCGAGAAGCGACCGCAGCCTTCGGTCTGCAGCTCGCCAGCCGCGCGGCCGCCGCTGAACAGCAGCAGACAACCGCCGCCTCGCGCATCCAGAACGGCATGCAGTCGCTTGCGATGGCCGGGTTGGGCGATGCGAATACGTCCGATGCCTCAACCGGAACGGCCAATACCGGCGTAAGCATGCCCACGATGAGCGGTATGGGAGATAACTCCGCTACCGAATCCGTGGCTGTAACCGGGCAGATGGGTCAGACGAACGGTCTGGCGAACTTCAACGAGGAAGAGATTCGCAACCGTATTGACGACGCCATGGCGCAGGCACGGCTGCAGGGCGGTGGACAGGGCGACCAGATCAATGCAGTGGTGAACATGATCGGCGGCATGTTGACGGGCGGAGGGCCGGGGGGTGGTCCAGGAGGTGGAGGCCCGGGCGGCGGTGGTGGAGGCTTCGGTGGTCCGGGTGGGGGTGGCGGCTTCATGATCGCCGGCGGCGGCATGGGGCGCGGCGGTTTCCGCAACTTCAACCCGACCCAGTTCCACGGCTCGCTGTACTTCCGCGGAGGCAACGGAGCATTGGACGCCACCAGCTATTCGCTGACCGGCAATCCCAATAAGCCGGACTACTCCAACAGCACCTTCGGTCTTTCACTCACCGGCTCACCGTATATCCCCGGTCTGTTCAAGCCGAACACCAAGCAGTTCTTCTTCCTGAATGCACAGGGCACGCTGAGCACGACACCGACGAACCTTTACGGTACGGTGCCGACACTGGCGCAGCGCACCGGTGATTTCTCGCAGTACCGTCCCGCCAGATCGACTGCGATCGTACCGATCTACGACCCTCGGACGGGAGCGCAGTTCGCCTGCAACGGCCAGACGAATGTGATCTGCGCAAACCGCATCACCTCGCAGGCTGCTGCGCTGCTGAACTACTATCCTGCGCCAAACCTGTCGACGTCGAACTCGCAGGGATATAACTACCAGACGATCGCGACCTCGCAGAGCAATCAATGGAATATCAATACACGCTTCATTCGTAACTTCGGACAGGCGAGCGGCCCTTTCGGTGGACGCTTTGGCGGTGGCGGCGGAGGTGGAGGGAGACAGGGCGGAGGCAATGCAACCAGCCGCCGGCAACAGCAGCAGGCCCTGCGGCAGAACATCAATATCGGTTTCAATTACTCGAACTCTGACTCCGCCACGCCGAATATCTTCTCTGCCCTGAATACCTCGGGAACCTCAACCGGATATGGTTTCAACCTTGGCTACACTATCGGTAAAGGGCGGCTGAACAATAACGCCACGCTGAACTGGAACCGCAGTAACTCGATCACGACCAACCTGTACACCAACCAGTCGAACCCGGCATTGGCTGCCGGCATCCTGGTGGGAACAGCAGCGACGCAGGCGAATCCCTTCTACTACGGCCTGCCATCGCTTTCGATCACGAACTTCACCGGCTTTTCGAGCAGCTCGCCGTCGAACCGCGTTGGCCAGACCCTCTCGTTCTCGGACTTCGTAGGATGGAACCACGGCAAGCACAACTTCCGCTTCGGCTTCGATCTGCGGCGCGTGCATAGTGACTCGATCGGCGGCAACAACACGGTCGGTGCATTTACCTTCTCCGGGTATGCGACACAGGCGCCTGGCAGCACCAACGGGTCGGGCGCGGGCTTTGCGGACTTCCTGCTCGGTCTGCCGCAACAGTCACGCATTCAGGCGGCCCTGTACAAGAACTATCTGCGTGAATGGGTCTATGACGGGTATGCGCAGGATGACTATCGTGTTGCCTCGGGCCTGACGCTGAACTACGGCCTGCGCTATGAGTACTTCTCTCCGTACGTGGAGAAGTACAACCACCTGGTAAACCTCGACCACAACGCCGACTTCACCGCAGTGTCGGTTGTTCAGCCCGGCGCCAACGGGCCCTATACCGGCAGCTTCCCGCGGTCGCTGGTGAATCCGTATCGCGGCATGTTTGCTCCGCGGGTGGGCCTTGCGTGGCGCCCGAAGTTCATCAAGCAGACCGTGGTTCGTACCGGATACGGCATGAACTACAACACGACGCAGTTCGGCAGCTTTGCCGGCTCGCTGTCGAACCAGCAGCCCTTCGCTGTCACCCAGACCAATATCGCCAACCAGCAGGGATGCGGCGTGCTACAACTGGCGAGCGCCTTCAACTGTTCGACGGCGGCGGTGCAGAACAACTTCGCCGTCAACCGCGACTACCGGCTGGCGCGGGTGAATATCTGGAACCTCGATATTCAACACACCTTCGGCCTGGGCATCGTGATGAATGTCGGCTACAACGGGACCACTGCCGGCGACCTGGATATGCGCCGAGCTCCGAACCGCACAGCAACCGGCCTGACCACCACTGGAGCGCAGGCGTTTACCTATGAAGACTCCTCGGGTTACTCGCGCTTCAACGCCCTGAGCGTAAACCTGCGCAAGCGCATGCAGAAGGGCATCAGCATGGGAGCGACCTATCAGTACGGCCACTCCATCGACAATGCCAGTTCGATCGGCGGAAGCTCAGCCACGGTCGCGCAGAACGATCAGAGACTTGATCTCGAAGAGGGCAACTCCAGCTTCGATGTGCGGCATAAGGTAACGGGCAACTATGTTTTCGAGCTTCCCTTCGGACCGAACCGCGCCTTCCTGGCAAGCGGCGGAGCGTGGTCACACATCCTGAATAACTGGAATATCTCGGGCAACTTCACCTTTGCTACAGGCGGTTACTTCACACCGCAGTATGTGGGAACCACCGCGCAGACGGCGACGGGCGGCAACTACACGCTGCGCCCCGATCGAGACTTCTCGCAGTCGATTGCCGGTCAGGGAAGCGTAGGACGCTGGTTCAATACGGTGGCGTTCCTCACCGAATCGAACCCTACGCACTTCGGCAACTCTTCACGCAATTCGATCCGCGGTCCCGGGACGGTTTCCAACGATATAGCGTTGGCGCGTAACTTCAGCTTCGGCGATACACGCGGGCTGGAGACGAGGTTCTCGGCGACGAACATCTTCAACACCGTGCAGTACTCCGGCATTAACAGCACGGTGAACTCACCCACCTTCGGCCAGGTAACAAGTGTGGCCGCGATGCGGCGCATCACCTTCCTGGCACGGTACCGGTTCTAGACAAGAGTCGCGGATGAAGACAGAGACGATGAAGAGATATTCCGGATCGATGAAGCTTACAGCGGCCCTTACCCTGCCCATGCTGCTGGGTGCGAGCACGGTTGCACAGACGGCAAGCCAGGTTCCGAATCAGCAGCCTGGCCAGGCGCCGGTCTTTACCATCTCTGTACGGTCAGAGATCGTGCTGACGAATGTGGTGGCACGCGACAAACAAGGCAATGTGGTGAAGGACCTGAAGGCGACTGACTTCACCGTCTTCGAAAACGGCAAGCCGCAGAAAGTCTCGACCTTCGACTTTCAGAATGTCGATTTGGCCGCCGCGCTGAAGGAGCAGACAACGGTGGCCGGAACCACGAGCATCGCCAAGATGCTTGAACGCTCGATCGGTGAGGACAAACAGGCACTGCGCGATCACCGCCTGATCGTGATCTTCTTCGACCTTTCGTCGATGCAGCAATCTGATATCGACCGCGGCGTGGACTCGGCGAAGGAGTACATCAACAAGAAGATGGCTCCGGCGGACCTGGTCGCCGTGGTCTCAATGGATACTTCCCTGAAGCTTGTGCAGGACTTCACCGCCGAACGGCAGTCACTGCTGCGTGCCGTGGGCAGCTTCAACGGCACCGAAGGACAGGGCTTTGCCAGTGGCGGTAATGGCGATTCCGAGGGTACGGCAGACGACGCCTCTTCGTTTGTCGCGGACGACTCCGAATACAACGCGCTGAATACCGATCGCTCTCTGTATGCCATTCTGCAGGTCGCGAAGTCGCTGGAACGTGTCGATCAGCGCAAGTCGCTGCTGTACTTCTCCGGCGGCCTGACACGCAACGGGATCGAGAACCAGGCCTCGCTGCGGGCGGCTACGAATGCCGCGACCAAGGCCAATATGAGTATCTACTCGGTCGATACGCGCGGCTTGCAGGCGCTGCCGCCGGTAGGCGATGCCTCAACCGGATCGACGCGCGGGACGTCGGCTTATAACGGAGCGGCGATGCAGTCGCGTCTGGATTCGAACTTCAGCTCGCAGGAGACCCTGGCTTCCCTCTCCTCGGATACGGGCGGCAAGGCATTTTTCGACTCGAATGACTTCGGTCCGGCGTTCCAGGCGATCCAGCACGATACCGAGGCCTACTACATCATCGGCTTCCGCTCTACGGATCAACGGCGCGACGGCAGCTTCCGCAAGCTGCAGGTCAAGATCAATCGTCCTGACATCAAGCTTGACTATCGGCCGGGCTACTATGCGCCTGCCGACTTCCAGCACCAGAAGAACGAAGACCGCGAACTGGCACTGAATGAGCAGCTCCGCTCGGATGCACCGGCGGTGGATGTTGCCGTTTACCTGCAGGCCCTGTACTTCCGACAGAACGATAACCACTTCTTCGTTCCGGTATCGCTGATTGTGCCAGGCTCGCAGATTCCCTTCACCGAGGTAAAGGATCAGTCGAAGGCGACGATCGACATTATCGGAAACGTGAAGAACGCGCAGCAGATCGTCGTCGGCTCCGCGCGTGAGACGGTGAAGCTGCAGCTTGACGCCAACCAGCAGGTACAGCGGAAGAACATCCAGTACTCGACCGGCTTCTCGCTGGCTCCCGGACGGTATCACCTGAAGTTTGTGGTGCGCGAGAACCAGAGCGGCAACATGGGATCGTTCGAGACCGATATCAACGTTCCTGATATGAAGAAAGTTCCGCTGAAGCTTTCGTCGGTGCTGGTAGCGAATCAGCGGACACCGAATAACAATCCGCGGAACCAAAGCCTGTTGGTGCGGGATGGGCAGCAGTATGTGCCGAATATTCCGCACGTCTTCCGTCAGGATCAGCACCTCTACTTCCTGTACGAGGTTTATGACCCCGCCAAGCCTGCGAGCAGTGCGGCGGCGGCCACACCTCCACCGACACCTGCGGGCATGCAGCGCAGGCCCGATCCGGCAGCGCATGTGCTGACATCGATTGAGTTCCTGAATGCGGCGGGAAGCAAGGTCTTCGAGACGCCACTGATAGAGGCGAACGCGGTGAATATTCCGGACCGCAATGCCGTCGGCTTCCAGTTCGATGTGCCGCTGGCGCAGCTTGCACCGGGAAGCTATATCTGCCAGGTGAATGTGATTGACGACGCGGGTGGGACGTTTACGTTTCCGCGGATGGCGATGATGATTACGGCTCCGGTGGCGGCGCCGGCTGTTCCGGTGGCGACGCCGACAGCTGCCGCTAAGCCGGGAGAGTAGGTTGGGAACAACGGATCGAGCTCTGATCGATACACCCACATAAGCTTCGCGTATGTGGGCACCCGGCTTTCCCTGAGCGGGCTGACATACCTAATAAGGCAACGAATTCGTTGCCCCATTCTTTCGCAAAGCGAAAGGGTGGGGTGTCGAGCGAAGCGAGATCCGCGTTTCGCCGGTACGAAATGAAAAACGGTCGCGCGTAGCGCGATACCCCACCCTTCGCGGTGAAGCCGCGAAGAATGGGGCAACGGGTGTAGTGGCTCCTCAACTATCGATTCAGTGGCTTACTGCATGGGCTTTTCGCGGATCAGCATCCAGAGCACGTTGAACTTGTCGCGCAGGATGCCGAACTCGTAGGCGAAGAAGGTCTCGGTGCGCGGCATCAGTATCTCGCCGCCGTCCGCGAGTGCCTTCCATGATTTGTCGAAGACTTCGGCCTCGGGCACGGAGAGCGTGAGATACGAACTGCGGATGGGCTCGTAGTTCGGAGTGTCGCTGCCCATGATCTGCGTGTCGGCGATGGAGAGATTCGCGTACAGAATCTGGTCGCCGGCTCCGGGAGGAACATTGCTCTGATCGGGCGACTGGTTGAAGGTCATCGACATTACGATCTTCGCGCCGAGGTGCTGCTCGTAGTACTCGAAGGCCTGGCGACAGTTGCCGCCGAAGTTGAGGTACGCATTCAGTTTCATCAGAGTTACTCTCCATGGCAGCATACGGCTGCCTTCGGTTTGGTTTCGTATTCGTCGTGCCGCTTGAGAAAGCTCATCGTCCTGCTCTCATTGCGGCCAAGCGGGGCCCGGTCAAAGATCATCAGCGTACCGATCCAGTCTTCGATGCCGCGCGCATAACTGGAGAAGGTGTGGAAGACAGTTCCATCAGCGTCACGGAAGAAGGCGCTCATGCCGGGCAGTTCGGTCTCTCCTCCGTCGCGGCCCGGATGCAGCTCATAGTTGTAGGTAATACCCTCGGCAATTTGCTGCTTTGTAAACGAGACGTTGAAGTCGAAATTGAAATCGCTGCCGAAGGACGAGACCCACGGGAACTTCCACTCCATGCGCCGCTTGTAGGCCTGGATTTCCGGCAGCGGAGCGCGGGAGACGGCCGTAAAGGTGACATCGTGGTGGTTGACGTGCGGCAGGGCTCCATCGACGTGGTCGACCAAGAACGAGCAGCCGGGGCAGCCTGCCTCCCATCCGGGACCGAGCATGAAGTGATAGACGATGAGCTGGCTACGTCCCTGGAAGAGGCTGGCGAGGTTTTTTGGCCCCTGTTCCGTGTCGAAAACATACTCTTTCTCGACCCTCACCCAGGGCAGCGCCAAACGCTCGCGGTTAATGGCATCGCGGAGGTGGGTGAGCTCTTTTTCACGCTGGAGGAAGGCTTTCCGGGCTTCGAGCCAGGCTTCAGGAGAGACGACGGCATGATCTGGCATGATGGGGAAATCTCCTTCTTGACTTCGATACGTTGATATCAACATAATAGTGACAGTGTCAACTTCGGCCTCATGCGCGGTGCCCTTCGAAACGACGATTCACGTCCGAGATACCTGTCTGTGCCTGCACGTTCAGCGAGCAGCACGAGCGCTGGCCCGACGGTTTGACGCCGTGCTGAAACCTTCCGGACTGACCAACGGACAGTTCTCGATCCTGATGTCGTTGAATCGGCCAGAGCCGGCGCCGATGGCCTCGGTCGCAAACCTGTTAGCCATGGACCGAACTACGTTGACGGCAGCGTTGAAGCCGCTGGAACGCCGGGAGTTGCTGCGCAATGAGGCCAACCCGAACGACCGAAGGTCACGCATGTTGAGCCTGACGGCGGAGGGGCATGCCGCGCTCCAGGCCGCGCTTCCCTTATGGACGCGGGCGCATGCGGAGTTGGATAAGGCTGTTGAGTCGGCAACGGATTTGCGGAGCGGCTTGATGGCGCTTTCGCGGTGAATGAACCGGAGTCTGGACCGGCCTGCCGAAAGCAGCCGGCAGCAGGAAAATCCTTGTTTTCCAAAGCGGCACTGGAACATTTATCGGTTTGTAACTTTTTCATTGCTTGATTGACGCGCCTGTACCTGCGCGCAATAATCGCAGGCACAAGATTGGGAGGTGCGCCTATGCGCGTACACTCTGTTTCATTTCTGATGATGCTGTGCCTCACCGCCCCATGCGCGGTCACGGCCCAGCGTGCTTCTAACCCAGACGGCCGGGTGGCCACCGATGTACGGATGCATGAGACCGAAGAGTGGCACCAGATCTCGCTACATCTGCCCGACCCGAAGCTCGCCCCCCATGAAAAGCTGGAGGTTGCCGGCGATATTCTGCGTGCGCGCCGGTATCCGCTGGATGCCATGGACTACTACCGCTATGCGCTGGAGCGCGGCGGTGACAAGGCAAGACTGACCAACAAGATCGGACTGATCCAGTTGGAGATGAACGACAACCGCTCCGCACGTCAGAGCTTCATAATGTCAACGAAGATCAATAAGAAGTATGCCGAGGCCTGGAACAACCTGGGCACGGTGGATTACCTGGAGCAGCACTTCGGCAACTCGATCGGCGAGTATAAGAAGGCGATCAAGCTCGATAAAAAGTCCGCCGTCTTCCATGCCAACCTGGCAGCGTCCTACTTCAGCCAGAAGGATATGGAGTCGGCACAGAAGGAGTTCCAGACCGCGCTGACGCTGGACCCGCAGATGTACGAGCATCGCGCTTCCGGCGGCATTGCAACTCATGTGATCTCGGCCAACGATCGTGCCCGCTTCTGCTTTGAGCTGGCGCGTGTCTACGCCCGTAGCGGCGAGACCCAGACGATGTACCGTTACCTGGCGAAGGCGGCCGAAGGCGGCATGGATGTGAGCAACGCTGTCAAAGATGACCCGGTGTTCCGCAAGTACCAAAAGGATCCGCAGCTAGCACTGCTGATTCGCGACACGCGCGCCTTCCTGATGGCAATCGAGAGCCCGGCCTCGGTTCCGACTCCGGCGTCCGCGATTCCGCCGCAGCCACCGACGCACTAAGCACTAGTCTTCGTAGTCGTTCTCTCGATACGGGCAGTGCCTGCAGCCGTTGTTACAACAGTAGCCACGGCGTAGCAGATACTGCGCCGTGAAGACGAGATATTCGCCCTCGTAATAAAAGTCACCGGGCTGCAGTTCTTGTGGCGGAGAGGGTTGTGGCGTATCCATTGCGCGGGCGATTATAGCGAGTTGAGGAAGGCGATGGACACTCCATCGCTTTCGATAGTTAACGATCAAGATGCTCGAGAATCGGGGCGAGCAGATAGGCGACGAAGAAAACGCCACACTTGGCCATCGCCGCAAATCAGCCGTCAAAAAGATAGAGCATTTTCCCTGCAGGTGTAGTGTAGGGCCTTGGCATCTATGCGCGTTTTCCGCAATGAAAACGCCGCTGCACACTCTTTTCGGGCTACCCACCAACAGGGAAAATGCTCCAGCCCATGCTTTCTAAAACAGACCGGCCGGCGGAGCTGCAACCTGGACCGTAGCTTCCGTGATCGGGGCAGCGATCTCCTCTGGATGTTCACAGAGGCCGTTACGATAGCGGACGACGTTGCGCGGCATGGCGGCAATGCGCGCGCCGGGGAGAACGACGCCGACAAGATTCATGGGATCTGCACCGGCTACAACGACCTCGCGATCGTCGGCGGGGCGGTTCTTCATCTGCCGCAGCGAGTCAACGGCTTCAGGAAGAGCGAACTGTTCGCCGCCGACTCCGATGACGAAACGGCCGCCGCGGATCTCTCCACGGGCTTCCATGCGGCGCAGCATGCCGACGAGATCGCGCCACTTGGGAGCATTGGATTCGCGGGTGAGGAGTTCGCGGAAGACGACGCCATAGCGCGCCAGCAGCATGCGTGCGGCGGACTCGTGAGCCGCATCGAGGCGGCGGGCGCGCTCGATGGCGGTCTCGGGAATCGCGGAGGAGTCTTCGACCAGAAGACTCCAGCGGCCGGCATGCGAGCGAACGCCGCGGCGTCCCGGCTCCAAGACGGCGGGCTTCTTCTTCGGATCCATCATGACGCGGAGCTGGTCCCATCCGTCGGCGGAGGCGAGGCCGGCGGTCGCCAGCTCCCACAAGGCCATCTGCGTCTGCTGTTTACTCAGCAGAAGGATGCGCTGGATATCTGCGGCGAAGCAGGCGCCACGCTCGCGCAGAAGGTTGCGTACACGATTAGCCTCTTCGCTGAGAGCTACGGCAAGCTTGGGTTCATCGACCTGCTTCTGCTCCAGGGCCCATCCCAGCCAGTCGGCGGTCTCTCGCAGATAGAACGTGATGGGCGCCATGTTGGTAGGGATGACACGACGTGGCGCCGTTCCATCGGCCCATGCCGGGTGCGGCGAAACGCGGCCCCAGCCGACGACTCCGGAAAGACACAGATGATCGAGCCAACGGGGATCGTAGTTGGCGACACGCGCAGGCAGCAGTGTGCGCTCCCACTCGATGGCTGGAGCTTCAAAACCTTCGAGCTGTTCGAGTGCCGAAAGCAGTCCTTCTTCCCCAGCGAGTTTGGTTCCGGTGAGGTGCTGCCATTCGAGAAGCCAGCGCATGTAGACCGCCTGGCTGACCGGCTCGACGGCGCGGCGCAGTGAACCGACGGTATTGCGATGGATGCGCTGCAGCAGGCGGCGCTCGCACCATTCGATATCGAGATCGCTCTGTACGGAGCGCCCATTCTCGAAGACACCACGCAGGATGACGCCTTGGGACTCAATCAGCACCATCTGCGCGAAGACGGCATTGGCGTCGAGGCCGAAGGTCTCGGCAATGTTGCGTGCCGTGGCTGGGCCGAGAATCTGCATCCAGCCCTGCAGCAACAACTTCAATGCATCGGCGGCTTCTGCAGGCTGCATAGAGGACCAGAGAGCTTCGACCATGGGCAGACGTTCGACCGCAATCCAGCACTCGCGGTCTGCGAGACGAAGCTGTTTGACGCGGCCCTGCATCGCCAGAGTGTCGAAGAAGCCGGGCCAGTGGCGCGCATCCCATGCGGCCATGGCATCGACGGGAAGAGCGATGAGAGCGAAGAGAAGGTCGTGCAGCTCGTGCGAGTCGCGAATGTCGGGCCAGCACTCTTTGCGGACTTCGGCGATAGCGGCGGGATCGAGCTTGCCCTCTTCGGCGAGCACCGCATTGGGGATGCCGCGGCGCAGTGAGACGGCGCGGGCACGGCGCTCTTCCAGACCGGCCTCATCGAGGAAGGCATAGGGCATGGCGTTGATCAGCTCATGCGCGAACTGTGAGGGCACAGGCGTATCAACGGCAAGGCACTGGATGCTGCCGTTGGCGATACCTTGCAAAACCTGCACCAGCCCGTCGAGGTCCATAGCCTCATGCAGTACGTCCTGCATCACTTCACCCACGAGAGGATGATTGGGAATCTGAATATCGCCTTCGATGTTTTCGAAGCACGCAGCGGCCTGCGGGAAGACACTGGCGAGCAGATCTTCCGAGCGTGTGCGCTGAATCTGCGGAGCGACCCGCTTCCCTTTTACAAACCGCAGCAGTTGCAGCGAGCGGCTCGCAGCCCAGCGCCAGCGCGCTTTGAAGATAGGTGAAGCAAGTGACGCCTGTTCGAGAAGCTCCTTTGCGGTCTCGACGGTGAGGAAGTGGAAGACATCGGCGAGCGGGAAGCTGTGCTGCTCGGCGAGGCAGATGTTGATGCCGTTATCGGTGGCGGCTGCCTGCAGCTCGAAGTTGAAGCCGCGGCAGAAGCGTTTGCGCAGAGCCAGACCCCATGCCTTATTGATGCGTCCGCCGAAGGGAGCGTGCAGGATGAGCTGCATGCCTCCGCCCTCATCAAAGAAGCGCTCCGCGATGATGGTCTGCCGCGTGGGAACGGCGCCGAGGACAGCCTTGCCTTCGACGACGTAGCGCACGAGCTGTGCGGCTCCGCCGGGGCAGAGGCCGCACTCCTGCTGCAGCCACTCGGCGGCAGCCATGGCCTGCGGATGCGAGCCAACGGCGAGACCGGGAAGAACATCGGGCACAAGCTCGGCGATCTCCTGGCGGAGTCTGCCGACGCCTTCGCTGAGGAGATCGGTACGTTGCGGAGCTTCGCCTTCCCAGAAGGGCAGCGTTGGTGGAGCCCCTTGCGCATCTTCGACAAGGACGCGGCCTTCGGCCTCGACACGCTGAATACGCC
Source organism: Terriglobus sp. 2YAB30_2 (assembly GCF_052114765.1). NCBI lineage: Bacteria > Pseudomonadati > Acidobacteriota > Terriglobia > Terriglobales > Acidobacteriaceae > Terriglobus > Terriglobus sp. 2YAB30_2. The sequence goes on along the minus strand of NZ_JBFRFJ010000008.1, from coordinate 359,688 downwards.
AGCTTGTGTTGCCGAGCAGCACGACATCGCCGGGACCGGAGTCGACAGCGAAGTGCTCGTCGAGCGTGGCGATCTGCACATTCTCCGGCTGCAGCATGACGGCGTACTGCGCAACATCAGGGATGGCTCCGCCGTTGCCGATGGCGATCATACGGGCGCCGCGGCGGGCGTGGAGCTCTCCACGGACACCGTCGCGCATGACGTAAGCACCGTAGCGCCCGCGTGAGGACTCGATGCCCTGGTGCAGCAATGCGATCAGTTCGTCGAAGGTGGCGCGATCGAGATCACGGTAGGGCCAGGCGCGCTTGAAGATAGCGAAAAGATCGTCTTCACGCCAGGGCTCGGCGCCGACGGCGGCGACGATCTGCTGCATGAGCACATCTTTTGGAGCCGGCGGAACCTCCAGTTTATCGAGATCGCCGGAGCGCATGGCGCGGATGAGCGCTGCCTGCTCCATCATGTCGTCGCGAGTGGTGGCGAAGAACCGTCCCTTGGGAATGGCTCCGCGCCAGTGACCGGCACGGCCGACGCGCTGCATTGCAACGGCGACGGCACGTGTCGTCGCAATCTGGCAGACAAGATCGACGTCGCCAATGTCGATGCCGAGCTCGAGCGATGCCGTGGCAATGAGAATCTTGATCTCGCCGTTCTTGAGTTTCTGTTCGGCGTCGAGCCGCAGGGCGCGCGAGAGAGAGCCGTGATGAGCAGCAACATTCTCAGCCCCAAGACGCTCGGCGAGATTGAAGGCCAAACGCTCGACCAGACGGCGCGTGTTGACGAAGACCAGCGTAGAACGATGAGTCTCGGTCAGTGCGGCAAGCTTGTCATACATCTCATCCCACATACGGTTTGAGGTGACGGAGCCGAGTTCTTCGCTCGGTACTTCGATAGCGAGATCGAGATGACGCCGTTGCCCGACCTGCACGATGGTGACCGCACGCTCGCCCGCGCCGACCAGGAAGTTACCGACCAGCTCAATAGGATTCTGCGTGGCGCTGAGGCCGATGCGCTGCGGAGCCTCACTAAGACCGGTCAACATGCCGCCGGCGGTGAGGCGGTTTTCTCCGCGCACCAGAGCGTCAAGGCGTTCGAGCGTGAGGGTGAGGTGCGATCCACGCTTGTCGTCGGCGACAGCGTGAATTTCGTCGACGATGACGGTGCGCACGCGGCGCAGGTTTTCACGCGCCTTAAGCGCGGTGAGCATCATGTACAGGCTCTCCGGCGTGGTGACCAGAATGTGTGGCGGCCGTTTGAGCATGGCGGCGCGATCCTTTGCCGGCGTATCACCGGTGCGGACGCCGGTACGGATCTCAGGGCAGAGATAGCCGCGCTCGAGAGCGAGCGCCTGGATCTCGCGCAACGGACCCTCGAGGTTCTTCTGCACGTCGTTGGAAAGCGCCTTCAATGGCGAGACATAAACGACATGGGTCGAGGCATCGAGGCGACCCTCGATGGCCTGCCGCAGCAAAGCATCGATGCAGACGAGAAAAGCTGCCAGTGTCTTGCCGGAGCCGGTGGGAGCAGAGATCAGGACAGGCTCGCCGCGAACGATTGCGGGCCAACCGGCGATCTGCGGTCCAGTGGGTGAACCGAACCTGCGCAGGAACCACTCGCGTACAACTGGATGCGCCCATTCCATGGCCGGATCGGCAAAGGTCTCCTCGGGCAGCAGGGTCGCGGTGGCCATGCATCATTCTAGCTCTTTCTTCGCAATTCCTTCGCCTTGTAGATTTCCACCAACCCTTCCCTTCCAGCACCATGTTTTCCGGGTTTTCATGACCCTGCTGATACCCTCAGTTCTGATGACTGCCACAGAACGCGCCTCCCGCATCAAGCTCCTTGTCTTCGACGTCGACGGTGTCCTGACTGACGGAACCCTCTGGTTTATCCCCACCGGCAAAGACGCCAATGGCCAGCCGGTGGCAGTGGAGACCAAGGGCTTCTCCGCCCATGACGGCCTGGGCATCGCCATCGGACGCATGGCCGGGCTGAAGACAGCCATTGTGACCAAGCGGCAGTCAGACACGGTTGCCGTCCGCATGCGCGATCTGAAGGTCGACTACGTCTACCAAGGCCAGCATTACAAGATGCGTGCCGTGCAGGAGATCTGCACGAAAGAAGGCATCACCCTCGATGAAGTAGCGTACGTCGGTGACGACGTGATCGACCTGCCGGTCATGAACCATGTCGGCCTGGCGATTGCGGTCGCTAATGCGCGTCCGCAGGTCAAGCAGATGGCGCACTGGACGACAACGAACCTTCCCGGCCACGGCGCGGGACGCGATGCCATCGAGTTCATCCTGGAGGCACAGGGTAAGCTTGCTCCGGCGATGGCGAACTATCTGGATGAAGCCAATGAGGGCAAGATCGCGGATATCGGCCAGGGTGGGATGTAAGGAAGAGTTAAAAGTTGAAAGTTGTAGACGTACTGTAGTGGGCAGGCAAAGATTTTTGCCTGCCCTTGTTGTGTGTCGCTCCTGTCAGGATCGTTCGGATTTGTCATTTCGTAGCGTAGCGGAGAAATCTGTTGCTCTACCGATACCGCTCGTAGCCATAAGGTAAAGACGGTCGCGCGTAGCGCGATACCCCACCCTTTGCTGCGCAAAGAATGGGGCAACGAGTGTATTCACCAACTAAACTGCAGGTTCATCCTCGGGAGCCGGCCAGGCTCGGCGAAACAGATGGAAGATGGCGTGGATTGCAAGCGCCAGCAGGCCACCTATCGTTGTCGCAAGAATGCGGTTGTGAAGCACATACTCTTCCGGCAGATGATTGAAGGCCAGCAGGAAGGCGATGTAGCCGGTGATCGCTATGGAGAAGACGCCATAGTTCACGTTCATAAAAACGTAGGATACCCACAGATAGACCAGCACCAGGACAACCAGCACCCATAGGTTTGGCCTCAGCAGTGTGGCGACCACGGTGGCCACGCCTGCGCCGAGGTAGGTGCCGAGCAGGCGAAGGACCGTGCGCTCCGTCGTCAGATAGAACTCCGGCTTCACCACAAGGATGGCAGTCATTGCGATCCAGTAGCCATTGGGCAGCGGCCACCAGACGCGATAGAGCATGACTGCAATCGCAGTGGTGACCGCAAGGCGTACCGCGAAGTGGAAGTAGATGCTGCGGGGCGTGATGTGCGAGAGCAGATAGTTCACGCGAAACTTCCGCGGGTCAAAATGCGGATCGGTAAGGTTGGCGCGAATCCGGGGAACGAACCGCCAGAAGTAAAGAATGGCGAAGAACTCCAGTGCGGCTCCGACTGCCGTGGCGACACCACGCAGTGCTGCCTGGTGGAAGGTGCCGAGCAGACGTCCGTGCGTGTCAGGCGCGGCAGAAGAGATGATGAGGTAAACGCAGCACTGCACGCCAACCCAGGAGGCAGCGGTTCCCTGCGCCTGCATCAGGCCATAGATAAAAGCCCACAGAACGCAGACGCAGCCGAGAGCAAGGCTGTCAACGGCGAAGAGCGCTCCTAAAAATGTGGAGACGGTGATGCCGAAGGCCGCGGCCAGCATGGGGCCATAGCGATAGAAGATGGGCTGCTGGAACGATCCGAAGCCGACACACATCGCTCCGCCAACCGCCATGGCGGCCCAACTCTGCTGATCGAACAGAATGCCGGCCGCCATGACAAGCAGGATGACCGGCAGACAGATCAGCGCGTGGAGCGGTTCGGCTTCGCCCCAGGCGAAGCGGGAGATTCTGATGACTTCTTCGTTAGCCACGGCATTTGATTGTATGCGGAGTTTAAACCACCTGGTTATCCGCATTTCCCAGCGTCGTGTCTTTTGCCGCACGTGACCACATCAGCCTGAAGTCCGTCACGCTGTGCAATGAGAAGTTCTCCTGCGCAGGCGCGGTGATGGCAAAGAGGTCGGCACGATGCACATCTTCAAACCACATGGCAGGACGCGGATCGGCCGTCGCCGGAGCGATCTCGATATGTGACATCTCGAGGTTGCGCAGGTGACGCAGAAAGAAGCCGTGCGAGGGCGTCGGGCCGAAGCGCAGTAGTTCGGGATAATCCTCTTCCTTCTCGGGGACCTTCAGGGTGCGCCAGTCGGTCATGGGCTGGCGATCGTCGCCCCAACCTACACGCATCTGCTTGGGCAGGCCCTCGTGTCCGAAGTAGCAGTTGGAGAGCTTCACGTCCTCGATCAGGTTCTCGGGGATACCGGAGAAGAGACATGCGGTCGATGCCGCCGAGTTATAGCTGACGAGATTGGAGATGAGGATGCGGCGCAGAGTGCCCTTGCGCAGGGTCTCCTTCGGATTGCGATTACGGCGATTCAAACGAAGGAAGAGCGGAGCGTCGATGGTGTCACGCATCGTATTCCCGGTGATGGAGATGTCTTCCAGATAGGCGCCGTCGGAGGTTTCGAGCGAGATGCCCTTGCTGCCCTCGATCACGTTGCCGCTGATGGTGATGTTGCGGAAGCCGCCGTTGGACTCAGTTCCGCACTTGATGCGGCCGTTGCGTGAGACCTTGGCATCGTCGGCAAACTTCTTCCAGGTGCCGGCAAGCACGCTGCCCAACTCGTAGTATCCCGAGACGAAGTTATTGGCGATGGTGACGTTGTCGGTCGAACGGGCATAGCCGAGCGCGTAGCTCGACTTGGGGCAGATGGCGTCGTCCCAGGGCGAGTTGACGGTGCAGTTGGAGACCCGCACATTACGGCAGCAGTCGATGTCGAAGCCATCACGGTCGGTATCGACCAGCAGGTTGTCGAGCGTGAGATTGTCCACACCGGTTGCCAGCAGACCGAAGTGGCCGCCTTTCAGCAGGCGAAAATCGCGCAGGATGACGTTGCGGCAATTCTTGAGAGCGAAGGTCTTATTCCCGACGCCGGGCTGCTCCGCCTTGAAGGGCTGGTAGCCACCGCGAACTGCGGTTGCGATGCCGTGTGAGAGACCTTTACCGAAGATCAATCCCGGGCCGGAGACGGAGAAGTCATGCTCGTTTTCGGCGTAGAAGAGCGAGTTCTTCCAGTGGTTATGCCCGTAGTCCTGGTAAGGCGTCCACGGATCATTGGGCTCGGCGGCATCGTAGGTTCCGCCGCGGTAACCGGTCGTCTCGCCTACCTTGGGTGAGTCCGCCGCCTGGATGGTGCATCCCTGCGAGAGATAGAGGTCGACCTTCGATTTGAGCCGGATGGTGAAGCACATGTAGGTGCCCGCCGGGAAATAGAGCGTGCCTCCGCCGGATCTGGCTAACTCCTCAATGGCTTTGTTAATGGCGGGCGTGTCCACGGTCTTGCCGTCGCCGGTAGCGCCGAAGGTGCGCACGTTGTACAGAGCCTGGACGTTTTGCGTTTCGGTCTGGACTTCGGTTTGGGCTTCGGCCATGGAGACATGGCCTACGGCGCCGGCGAGCGCTAGCGGAGAGAGCTTAATAAGATCGCGACGTTGCATGCGCGACCAGCATACAGCCCGCGAGCGAAACGTTTCAATGAAAGGAAGGAGAAAGGACTATACTGGAGGCATTCGGGTTGCATCCTCTGTCATCATGGGAGGAGCGGCACTGGAGTGAACTATGAGTCTGACCGGATTCCGGGACGCGGCCGCGCGCCCTTTGGGCGTGGCTACCGCCGTCACACCCGCGAGCCTGCTGGCGCTAAAGCGCTCAGGGGCACCTATCACCGCTCTCACCGCGTACGACTATCCCACAGCACGACTGGCTGATGAGGCCGGTATTGACATGCTGCTGGTAGGCGATTCATTGGCGATGGCCGTTCTGGGCCATGAAGATACGCTGGCCGTCACCATGGACGAGATGCTGCATCATGCCCGTGCCGTGCGCCGGGCGACGCAGCGTGCCTTGTTGGTTGTCGATCTGCCTTATGGCAGCTATCAGATCTCCGTGGAAGATACCCTGCGCAACAGTCTGCGTATGGTGAAGGAGGCGGGCGCCAACGCAGTAAAGCTGGAGGGCGGCGCGGCGATGGCCTCACGTGTTCGTGCGCTGACCGCGGCGGAGATTCCTGTCGTCGCACATATTGGCCTGACGCCGCAGTCGGTCAATCGTATGGGTGGCTATCGCGTGCAGGGCCGCAGTGAGATCGAAGCGATGACTCTGCTGGATGACGCTCTGGCACTGGAAGATGCAGGAGCGATTGCGATTGTGCTGGAAGGCATTCCGCGGGAACTGGCCGCACTGATTACGGCACGGCTTCATATACCGACGATCGGTATTGGAGCGGGGCCGAAGTGCGATGGCCAGATCCTGGTGTGGCACGATGTCTTCGGCCTAAGCTTCCGCAATGCTCCCAAGTTCGTGCGGCAGTTCGAAGATGCCGCAGCGCTGATGCGCAAGGGGCTGGAGGAGTATCGTATCGCCGTTAGCGAACGAAGCTTCCCACGCGACGAGGAGAGCTATCACCTGCCGGCCAATGTACACCTACCCGAGACGGAGGAGCCCGAACTCTCTGTCTGGAGCGAGTAGTCACAATGCAAACTGCTACAGAGATGCAGACAGTAACAACCATCCGCGAGATGCAGGAGATTGTGCGCGCGGCCAGAAGAGGCTCGGGCACAATTGGCCTGGTGCCAACCATGGGCGCGCTGCATGAGGGACATCTGTCGCTGGTGCGGACGGCACGGGCGCGATGTACGCATGTGATTGCGACCATCTTCGTAAACCCGCTGCAGTTCGGTCCGAATGAGGACTTCTCCCGCTATCCACGCACCTTCGAACGCGATGTCGAACTGCTGACCAGCGAAGGTGTGGACTGGCTGTTTGCGCCGAGCGCGGAGGAGATGTATCCCCAGGGCGCGCAGACGACAGTCGACGTGCCGGAGTTGGGCGCGCGGCTCGATGGAGCATCCCGGCCCGGACACTTTCGCGGCGTTGCAACTGTCGTGAGCAAACTGTTTCACATCACGCAGCCGGACCTGGCCTTCTTCGGACAGAAAGATGCCGCACAGGTGGCTGTCTTACGGCGCATGGTGCGGGATCTGAACTTTCCGCTGGAGATGGTTGTGTGTCCGACTGTACGCGAGGCCGATGGCCTGGCGTTGAGCTCGCGCAATCGATATCTGAGCGAGGAAGAACGCAGCCGTGCGCTAGTGCTGTCACGAGCTCTTCGCAAAGCAGAGGCACTGGCAGAGATGGGAACACCGGCGACATTGCGCGATGCGATGTTGAGTGAGTTCGAAGGCACCGACGGAGTACGTGTGGACTACGTTACCGTCGTCGATCCGGATACATTGCTGGACGTGAGCGATCTGTCACGCGGTGCGTTGTTGGCAGTGGCGGCGTGGGTGGGCAGCACACGGTTGATCGACAACCTGTTGCTTCCCGCGCGAGAGGTGTAGCCATGAAGGTATTGCTGGGTGTCTGCGGAGGCATTGCTGCTTATAAAGCAGCAGAGTTGCTGCGTGAACTGCAGCGGCAAGGCGCAGAGGTACAGGTCATACTGACGCAGGGAGCAGAGAAGTTCGTGACACCGCTCACCTTTGCTGCACTGAGCGGACGTCAGGTGTTGACCTCATTATGGACTCCGGCAGTAAGTGAAATTGCAGGCGAGCAGCCACAAGCGTTTGGGATTGAACACATCGATATCGCACAGTGGGCCGATGTGCTGGTCATTGCTCCGGCAACGGCGCATGCATTGGCAAAGCTGGCGCACGGCATGGCCGATGATCTGCTAAGCACAATTGCGCTGGCAGCGACGGCGCCAGTGGTTGTGGCTCCGGCGATGAATGTGAACATGTGGCGGCATCCTGCAACCCGGGAAAACCTCGAAACCTTGCGCGGACGCGGCGTAACCATCGTCGAGCCGGCGAGCGGAGAGCTTGCCTGCGGCATGGTGGGTGAAGGCCGTCTCGCTGAGATTCCGGAGATCGTATCCGCGACGCTGCATGCGGCCAATCCGATTCGCGACCTCGCAGACGAACATCTGCTCATCACCGCCGGAGGCACACGGGAGGCGGTTGATCCGGTGCGCTTCCTTGGAAATCGCTCAAGCGGCAAAATGGGAGTTGCCCTTGCGGAAGCGGCATTGAAGCGCGGAGCGAAGGTTACGTTGATCACGACGGCTAACCATCCTGTCTCGCCAGGTTGCGCACGAGTGCTGGTCGAGTCGGCGGAGGAGATGCGGGCGGCTGTGCTTGACTGCCTTCCGGCAGCCACGGCATTGATTATGGCCGCGGCTGTGGCGGATTATCGCGCGAGCAATCCTGCTGCGCAGAAGATCAAGAAGAGCAGCGAGAAGTTGACGCTGGAGCTGGAGCGGACGCCGGATATTCTGGCGGAGGCTGCGCGCCTGCGTCTTTCCGGAACGCTGATCATCGGCTTCGCCGCGGAGACGGAACGCGTTGTAGAGGAAGGCCGGCGCAAGCTGCGCGAGAAGGGCGTCGATGCCATCGTTGCCAACGATGTCTCCGGCTCCGATGCGGGCATCGGAGCTGATCACAATGCGGGCGTGATGTTGTTTGCGGATCGCGAGGTGCGGTTGGAGCTGTCGTCGAAGCGCGCGATGGCGGAACGGATTCTCGATGAAGTGCATCGGCTGCGGGTTCTGAATGATCGCTCGGAAGTCGAGCTTGCGCCGGGGTATTAGGTTATCGGCCAATAACCACTGAACTGGGTACCCCATCCATCGCATATCGGGGTCCCCGACGAACTTGTTCGTTGGGGTGACAACGCGATGGGCGGGAACTATGGACACCGAAAGAAAGTATGGGTAGAGAAACAGATTTCTCCGCTCCCTTTGGTCGCTACGAAATGACAAACAAAAAGCGTCGCGCACAGCGCGATACCCCACCCTTGTCTTCGACAAAGAATGGGGCAACGGGGACTGTGCTGGACCGTCGAAATACATGTCGTGTCTTCATGAGGGTCTTTCCGAAGAGATTCAGCCTTAAGCAAGAGTAGCCAGCGAGGCTTCGCTGGCTACCCGATTGATGGACGTTCCGGCTGCTAGAACTGCAGGCGGGCAGAGATCTGTCCTGTGCGTGCACCACTAAAGTCGGCCTTGTCATTGGCAGAGGTGATGGTGCCGAAGGCGCCGCTGGAGAGATTCATATTCGGAGTCCCCAGGTTCGCCTTGTTAAGGATGTTGGTGAAGGTGCCTTCCGCGCGCAGTGAGACACGCTCGGTGATGGCGAAGCTCTTGCTGAGACCAGCAGAGAGGTTCACTGTTCCGGGGCCGACGATGGAGTTGTTCTGCATATTGCCGAAGCGGCCGATAGGCAGAGGATCGCCGGTGAGACCACGACCGGTGTGGCACTGCGAGCCCGGAGTCCAGGTCGGCGTGCCCGGGCAGGTAAAGGCCGCGGGGTTGAACCAGCGGGCAGCACTGCGATTGGTGGGAACCTCACTGACACCGACAACGCGGTCCACTTTCTGGCTGCGTCCAGGCAGAGCGCCCCCGTTGATATCACCGTTCAGACCTGCGCCGGTTCCTGAGGGGTCGCCCTGACCGCCGGGGAAGTACGGCGCAAGCAGAGGACCGCTCTGCACAACGAAGATGCTGCTCAACTGCCATCCGCCAACAGCGAGATCAGTCCAACGGCTCATGTTGCCACCGAACTGCTTTCCGCGGCCGACGGGCAAGGCATAAAGCAGCGTGGTGTTCCAGCGATGGCGGCGTGTGCCTGACGCCTGGCCAAAATCGACATCAGGATCGCGGCCGAACGAGGCACGGGAACCGCCGCTCTCACCCGCAAAGGAGGTGCTGTTCGGTCCCTGGTTATTGGTGAGGTTCTTAGCGAAGGTATAGGTCGTGTCGAAGGTCAGACCCGAGGTGAGGGAGTGACGGAAATCAACCTGGCCCGAGTGATAGGCTGCGGAACCGCCGGTAGAGCGACTATTGATGGTGCCCCAGTTGGGGAAAGGACGAGCGGAGAGAGGCTGGTTGTACGCCGAGGTCGTGCGGGAGTACGGCAGGTCATTGAGGTTCGGCGCCCAGACGAGGTGCTTCGTCGTCATGCCGATGTAGGAGACGCGAAGGCCATAGCCGCGGCCAAGGTCGCGATCGACCGAGAGCGAGAACTGATGCGAGTACGGATCGTTCCAGTGGATATCGTTCGCCGTTCCGAAGTATGCCTGTCCATAACCGGCAGAACCAGAGCTGGCTCCGGAAGCGGTATAGATCTGCGGCCAGACATACGAAGGACCGCTGGTGGTCTGCGAGTTGGTGTACTGCACGGTATTGGCCTGCAGCGTACCAGTGAGGGAGTAGAAGTTGGAGCCCAGCAGCGTGATGTTGTAGAGGCCATATCCACCGCGGAGGACAGTACGGTTATCTCCGAACGGACGCCACGCGAAGCCAAAACGCGGAGCGAAGCGGAGCTTGACGGCGGTGCGAAGACCATCGGGCAGACCGGCCTGGTTGTTGTCGATGGTCGGTGTGCAGGCAGCTCCGTTAACCGCAGGCTTGCCGGAGGTCTGACCAAGACCGCACGAGTTGAAGCTGGCCAGGTACGGTTGTGAGACCAGGCTCCCCTTCCCTGCCGGGAAGATCACCTGACCCGACTTGGCGACCGAGGGATCGAAGTTACCGATGTTGCCGCTCGGATCGTGATACGCCGGATGGTACTCGTAACGCAGGCCGTAGCTGAGCGTCAGGCTGTTAGAGACACGCCATTGGTCCTGCGCAAAGAAGTGGTAGTGCATCGAGCGGCCGTCGTTGTCAGACTGCACCACGTCATAGAAGGTGGTGTTCGGAGCGCCGATAAGGAAGTCGGCGAATTCCTGACCAGTAAAGCTGGCAGAGGAATAATCGAAGGTGCCATAGTTGTCAGCGCCATTGAAGCCAAGCGGCGTGATCGCCTGCAGTCTGCGGATATCGAAACCGAACTTCATGCTATGCCGACCCTTGACCCAGGTGACATTGTCGGTAAAGACGTGCGTGCGCGACTTGTTGATGGAGGTAAGACGGTCGGCATCAAGAGTGGTGAGGTCGCCGAAGTCCAACTCGGGAATGCCGTTGTAGAAGAGGTTCTGCAAGCCCTGCAGCCCGGAGTTGGTGGTGAAGCCCTTGCCATCGAAGGGATTCACGTTGCCGTTGGTGTCAAAGGTAAAGCCATAACGAAACTCGTTGATCAAGCTCGGCGTGAAGTTATAGTTGCCGGCAATCAGGAAAATGCGGTCCTGAAATGACTTGGTGCTGGAAGGGACGCCAAGGGGTTGCTGAGCGTCCTGGTTGTAGTTCTTCCAGGTGAAACGAGCGAAGACGAGCGCCTTCTGACCGACGTACTGATCTCCGCGGATATCGAACTGATTGGAGAAGAGCGACGTGCCCTTGTTGGTGCTGTAGTTGACCGCTCCAGGCACATAGGTACTGGTGTCACCGATGTTGGGATCGGGGAAGAAGGAGAGGAACTTCTGCGCCACCGCATTGATGGGAACTGCATTCAGCGGGTAAGTACCGCCGTAAGGATTCTTCAGTGTCGTGAGACCTTTGACCTTGGAGAAGTCACCACGCTTCATCGCGGCCGTAGGAACGACGGCGGTATAGGGGCTGGTGCGCGGACTGCGATAGCCCTCATACGTTCCGAAGAAGAAGGTCTTGTCGTGGCCGTTGTAAAGATGGGGCAGAACAACCGGGCCGCCAATGGTTGCACCGTAGTCGTTGGTCACAAGCTTGGGCTTTTGGGTTGATCCCCAGGGTTTAGCGTTCAGACCGGAGTCCTGGTGATACCAGAAGATAGCGCCGTGCAACTGATTGGTACCGCTCTTGGTCGTGGTGGTGACTTCACCGGGTTGTCCGAACTCCGCGGGGTTGAGCACACCATCAACCCGCATCTCAGAGATGGAGTCGCCGGAAGGAAAGGCGTTCTGGATGGGCGAATTACCGCCGGTAGCGCTACGCGTGGTGATGCCATCGACCGTGACATCGGTCTGGAAGGGCAAGCCGCCCTGCACAGAGAAGTTTCCGCCGGAGTCGGTCTGTACACCCGGCAGCGTTTGGATCACAGTCAGCGGGCTGGTGCCGTTGGCACTGGCGCGGTAGTTTGCGGGGAGATCGCGGACAGCCGTCGAGGAGAGCGTAGCGTCGATCGAAGGATTGTCTGTTTCAATCACGCCGGCAGCGGCTGCATCCACGGACGCTTCCTGCGCAATGGTTCCAACGGAGAGTACCGCGTCGGCGCGAAGCTCCTGCCGCGCGGAGAGGCTGAGATTGCGCAGCACTTGAGCATTGAAGCCATCGGCCGTGATCTCGACCTGATAGTTACCGGCGTTCAGATTCAGGAACTGGTAGGTGCCGGAGGAATCCGCCTGTGCGGTCTTCACCACGCCGGTATCGACGCCGGTGAGCTTAACGGTTGCGTTCGCAATGGAAGCGCCACTGCCATCTTTCACCATGCCGAGAATGGTGCCTTGTGTGGATTGCGCCCAGCTCAACGGGCACATCATGCAAACGCATGCAAGAAGAAGAAAAACGAAGCCGAACCGTTTTAGAGCATTTTCCCTGTTGCTGGGCAGCTCGAAAAAGGAGTGCAGCGGCGTTTTCATTGCGGAAAACGCCCATAGATGTGGAAGCCCTACGCTATACCTACAAGGAAAATACTCCATCGTCATAGCTCTCCAAGTTGTGAACATGCAGTGTCATCCGTTATGCAGCAGGATTGCTGCTTCCTGGGGGAAGTTACGGATGCGGTAGGGGTTACGCTATTCGCGGCCTCTGCATGTTCTGAGAAAGGAGAGAGAAAAGATCGTTAAATCGCTACGCAATGTGTGGAGATTTAGGCGGAAATCCAGAATGCTGGATGATTGCGCGATTCCCACGGCCATTCCGACATATACACTCGCAGGCTCGGCATGAAGCCGTACTAACGAGACCGTCTACGAGTGCTGCGAGATGGAGAGGAGATTGCCGTCGGGATCTTTAAACCAGGCGACCTTCGCTCCATCGGGAGAGCTCCATATCCCAATGCCATCCTGCTGAAGAAAGCTGTACCGCTCAAAGGTGATGCCTTTCGCGGAGAGTTGGCCTGCGAAGTCACCGATGTCATCGACCTTCCAGCCCAGGATGGTAAAAGGCTGCGGCTTGAACTCCGACGCTTTGGCAATACGAAGCATGACGCCATTGGCATCGAAGACGAGGGCGAATCCGTCGTCCGATACAAAACGCAGACCGAGTGTCTGCTCGTAGAAGCTACGGGCTTTTCTGAAGTCTTTCGTGGGAACAAAGGCGATGACAGGTTGTGAACCGAGCATGGCAGGGTGCCTCTTGGCCTATCAGCATAGGGCAAGTGGTGTGAAGAGGCAAAAGATGATTGACGGAGTCCAGAGTCTAAATCTGCGAATGCCGTTTTCTTCGAAGGAAAACGGCGCAAACAGTCAAAGCTTCGCTCTACGCCTTCAGGAGAAATGCTCCAGCGTTGCGAGATGGAGCACCGGGAGGACAAACAAACCACCTGTAACTTTCAGCGAAGGCGAATTTGTCGATACGCCTAGCGATCGTTGAAAGATCGGATGGCAAGCAGTTCGGCGTTGAAAGAGGTTCCGCTGAGGCGCGAGGTCTTTAGGACCGCTTCGAAGTATGGGATCTCCCTCGATCCGGTCCGAGCTCGCAGGCTGAGGATGCCCTTTTCCGAGGTGAGGAATTCGGCTGCGGCAGCCGTGGCATCCGAGTCGGTGCCGGCGAGCATGATGGCTTTACCGGTACGGCCTGGGTTGGGAAGGTAGTCAACGACGCAGTAGGCCGTAATAGCGTTGCGATCCATTACCGGAGCGTATTGGGTGTCTTCGCCTGCGATCGGACTGCGGTTTTTCACATAGGCCTGGTTGTGCGCGCCGTCGTACTCCAGACTGAAGTTCAACTGTTCATCAAAGAGGCGGACCCAGGGATTAGCCTTCTTGCCGCCGATCAGAATGACGTTGTCGCGTTTGATGGAGTCGGCTTCGTAAAAGCGCGCCAGGGTAAGGCGGAGGCGAGGTGCGATGGGCGCGAGGTTCAGGATCTGTTGGGCTGCGTGGAAGTCCCCCAGCGTCACCAGGTTGTGGTTGAAGATGGTCTCCAGATCCTGCCGGCGTTCGGGAGTCATCTCCTCGGAGCGATGGATGTAGTTGCGGTCGAGATAGTCGCTGAGCGTAAGGGGCTTGCCGCGCATCTCTTCGCTCATGCTGACAGAGGCATCGGGAAGGACGATGTCGGTCTGTGTAGCAGCTTGCGAGAACGTGGTCCAGAAAGCGGCCGTGGCAGGACGCTCTGCCCATGGGTCGGTCTTCTTCCGCAGGCCGTAGTTTTGCCAGAGCAGAATGCCGCAGGCTATGGCAAGCACACCGCAGAGGCTGACCCAGAGCCAGATGCGCGAAGCGGGAAGAGCCTCCACCGGCAGAGCGGATGGAGGAAGCTCCGGCTGCTCCGGCGAGGAATGAAACGTATTCTCCGCGGGAGCTGTCCGCCAGCGGAAGACCGGGAGGTAGCCTCCACGCGGAATGGAAAAGACCAGAGGCTCGGTCGCACCCTCGGTCGCGAAGTAGGTCTCGATGCGGCGGCGGAGCTCGGTCGCGTTGACGCGGACGATATTGTCCTGGCTGCGGTCGTAACTGGCGGAGCGGCCGAAGACCTGGACGCCGATCTCCTGCTCGTGGATCTCGGGAGCATTGGGTTTCAGGGACTCGTGACCGACATAAAGAAGGAAGTCGCGGAGACGAGCCGCCCGAGCGAAGTAGGAGCTGGCGGCGACGCGATCGATGAGAGCGCGGCGGACAGAGAGCTCCGGGAGAGGGGCTTTTGCCTCCTCTTCATCTACTACGATCTCCGACCTTGCTGCCATTCTGCTACCTAAAACGGGGTGTGTTTCACGAGCATAGCACCAGGTGTCCGCATTCAAACACTTTATCTTTAACTCACTGATTCCAAAGGCAATGGACGAGTCTTAACAGGTTAGGTTTACCTGTGGTCTTCCGGTAAATTAACTTGTCTGTCGTTTTCGCAAAAAAAGAGGATGGCTGCCATTCAAAGAAACACTTTTTGGAGGCAGTTCATGCAGAACCAACCCATCTTTGGGAGAAGGCGATTCCCTGCCCTGCTCCTGATTCTTCTCCTTGCCGTTCCCCTGGGGTATGCGCAACGCTACCTGGGGTCAATCCAGGGACAGGTCACCGACTCGACCGGAGCCGTCATTCCTGGAGCCGAAGTGGTCGCGGAAGAGACGTCCACCCATTTCAAGACGCTGGCCAAAACAAACG
The DNA here is from genome assembly GCF_052114765.1 of Terriglobus sp. 2YAB30_2. NCBI lineage: Bacteria > Pseudomonadati > Acidobacteriota > Terriglobia > Terriglobales > Acidobacteriaceae > Terriglobus > Terriglobus sp. 2YAB30_2. Next base: position 344,543 of record NZ_JBFRFJ010000008.1, on the reverse strand, counting down.
GAGCCGGCGCGTATACGTTTGCCTCGCTTAACCCAGGAACCTACACAGTAACCACCACGGCTGGTGGCTTCAAGTCCACGAGCCATACCGGTGTGATTCTGACCGCCGGCAACCTGCAGCAGATCGACTTCCAGATCGAGCCGGGAGCCGCAACGGAAACGGTCAATGTTGCGGCAAGCTCCAATACTCTTCTGGATGCGGGCTCGCCGAACATTGCGACAACCCTGAGCACGCAGGAGGTTACCGACCTGCCGAACGTGGGCCGCAATCCCTTTGTGCTGGCGACCCTGGCGGCGGGCGTGATCAATACCGGATCGGGCGGCTACTTCCAGGGCAAGTCCAGCCAGTTCACCAACCCCTTCTCAGGCGTTGCGGTACAGGTCACGACCAACGGCAGCGGCGGCCACAACCGCCTGACGCTAAACGGCATTCCTGATGACCCGGCCGAACGCCTTTCGGGCGCTTCGTACACCGGCTTTGTTCCGTCACCCGAAGCAGTGCAGGAGGTGAAGGTGCAGACCTCCATCTTCGACGCACAGATCGGCCACGGCAACGGAACCGTGACCAACACGGTTGTCCGCAACGGAACCAACGCCTACCATGGCGCCGCCTATTACTCCTTCCAGAACACCTATCTGAATGCGAACACCTACGAGAAGGCTCCGAACAAGGCAGCCCGCAATAACGACCAGTTGAGCCAGACGGGCCTTGTCTTCGATGGACCGGTTCGGATTCCGTTCCTGTACAACGGCCAGGACAAGAGCTTTTTCCTGGTTGCATTTGAACGCTATGCCTCACATACGGCGATCAACTACACGTCGCGTGTACCAACCACCGCGGAGCGTGCGGGCGACTTCTCAGCCCTGTGCACCGGCGGCTTCAACACCAGCGGCCTGTGCCAGTCGGGTGTGCAGCTTTACGATCCGAATTCACCGGTCGACTCCAGCGGCAACCGCACTGTTTACTTTGCCAATAACAACATCGCATCGCGCATCAACTCCGCCTCATCGACGATCGCCTCATACTTTCCCACTCCGAACGTGGCCGGCGCGACCGCGCTGACAATTCCGAACTACATCTCGACGCAGACCTCTTATCCGAGCACCTATCCGTCGTTCATCGTCCGCTTCGATCAGGCAATTGGAAGCAGGAACAAGCTGTCGGCAATTCTGTTCCGCTCCGGATTGACGCAGAACTACCCGATGCAGGGCTTCCCGAAGGGGATCGGACCAACGGGCTATGGGTACAGCGTGTATCGCAACAACCGTGGCGGAAGCCTCGACGATGTGCACCAGTTCTCTCCGACGCTGGTACTGGACTCCCGCATCGGTGTCCTGTGGCATCCATTCGGCTTGACGTATCCGGGTAACCAGAACTTCGATCTTTCGTCGATTGGAGTCTCGAGCACAGGTCTGCCGTACACCTCGTTTCCCGGCATCAGCTTCAGTTCTGACAGCTATGCCGGTCTGGCAGCCGGTGCAGGTGGCCAGGTGAGCACGAACATGACGGCGGCGTGGGCCGAGGTCCTGACCAAGAGCGTGGGCCGTCATACGCTGCGAATTGGCTTCGACGGCAACCTGATCCGTTACAACGTCCAGAACCCGCAAAGCGGATTGGGGGCATTCAACTTCGACCGCCGCTTCACACAGAAGAACTCAGTCAGCGTGAACGTCGGATCGGACGCAAGCTCTGGCGACCCATTTGCGTCGTTCCTGCTGGGAGCGCATTCTTCGGTGAGCTACAACATCCAGGCAGCATTCGCCCTGCAGCAGATTTATATCGCTCCGTTTGTGCAGGACGATTGGCGCATCACTCCGAAGCTGACGCTGAATCTGGGCGCGCGTTGGGATTATGAGTCGCCGTTCACGGAGCGCTACAACAAGATGGTGACCGGCTTCTGCACCACCTGCCAGAATCCGCTGCAGGCGTCCGTCACGGGTCTGACGCTGAATGGCGGTCTGCAGTACACCAGCAGCAACAACCGCTTCCCCTATCCTCGTGACTGGAATAACTTCCAGCCCCGCGTGGGTCTGGCCTATCAGGCAACCAATGCAACGGTGGTGCGCGGAGGCTTCGGCATCATCTACTTCAACACACTGGAGTCGCCGGTCGGCACCGGCTTCAGCCAGACGACCAGCTACAACAACTACAGCACCAGCGCTCCGCTGAATTCGCTGAGCAATCCGTTTCCTTCAGGCGTAACGCTGCCGACCGGAAGCTCGCTTGGACTTGCAACCTCGCTTGGACAGAGCGTCAGCTATGTCGACCAGAACCACGTGCAACCGAAGAGCGCGCAGTGGTCAGCCAGCGTACAGCAGCAACTGGTGGGCAACACCGTGCTGCAGGTAGCGTATGTCGGTGCACGTCCGACCCGGCTTGAAGTCAACCGGAACATCAACTACCTGCCGCAGCAGTACTACGACCAGGGCACGGCCGGCGTGACCTACCTGAACACCGCCGTGACCAACCCGATGGCGGGGAAGTTCAGCGGCACGACCACGCTGAACAACGCCACCATCGCGCGTAACCTGTTGCTGCTGCCCTATCCGGAGTTCGGATCGGTGACGGCGCAGTACACCTCCGTGGGAAGCGCGCCTTATAACGCACTACAGATCCAGGTGCAGCGGCCGATGAAGAACCACTTCTCGCTTCAGGGCAACTTCACCTGGGCGAAGACGATGCTGCACACCAGCTATCTGAATTCGTTCGACACCAAGCTGGCGTCGATTCAGGATGGAAATGCAACATTGGCGGCGAACGTCTTTGGAACGCTGGAACTTCCGAAGTTCTCGCGAATGAACTATGCCGAGCGTCTGCTGCTGGGCGGATGGAAGCTGAACAGTGTGATGCGCGCGCAGAACGGAGGACTGATTTCGGCGCCTTCGAACGTGGACATTATTGGGCCGGTGACCCAAGCGAATGCCTCGTATGGACGTTACTTCAATACCTGCTACCAGAACACGTCGGGGGTGAATGTGCAGTCCACGTCTTCGGCTCCGGCATGCGATTCGCTCTCGCCTGTCCCGGCATATCGCCAGCGGCTGGCATACACCACGCAGCATAACTCGTCGGTGCTGAACATTCGGCAGAGGATTCATCCTCTGGTGGATGCCTCGCTCTTCAAGACGTTCCAGATTCGTGAGGGAACCAGCTTTGAGATCCGTGGCGAGTTCTTCAACGTCTTCAACACGCCGAACTTCAGTGGTCCGGGAACCGGTCTGGGCAGCTCGACCTTTGGTGTGGTGACACTCACGCAGGCAAACGATCCGCGTATCGGGCAATTGACGGCGCGTATCAACTTCTAACCGTAGTACCTTCCGCAAAGCCGCGGCCAGATTCACGGCCGCGGCTTTCTTGCGCACACGCGTTTTTTGCGCATCACATAACTTCAGTACACTTCGATTCAAGGGCTCTCTCTGCATGCATGTTTCAACTGCGCTGGCCGGTCTTGTCTTCGCTGCAACCTCGACGCTCGGTTATACCCAAAGCGCTACGCCACCGGGTAGTGCGACCCAGACAAGCTCGATTGCCACATTGCGCGCCGGATTTAAAACACCTCCTCCGCAGGCACGATTGCGCTGCTACTGGTGGTGGCTGAATGGCAACACTGATAAGGCCACCATTACGCGCGACCTGACGGAGATGAAGGCCAAAGGATTTGGAGGAGCGTTGCTGGTGGACGCCGGCGGAGCGACGCAGAACGGTCACGCCCCTGTTCCAGCCGGGCCGAAGTTCGGTTCAGCCGCATGGGTTGCGCTCTATACGCATGCGTTGCGCGAGGCCGACAGACTGGAACTCGAGATCACGCTGAACATTATGAGCGGCTGGAACCTGGGCGGGCCGACCGTAACACCGGAAGATGCATCGAAGGCGCTGACCTTCGCCACAACGGGGGTGAAGGGTGGGACAGCACAGGAGGTGGACGTTCCGCAGCCACAGCACACGCAGGGAATGTTCTATCGCCAGATCGCCGTGCTGGCATATCCGCTTCATCATGGTCAGGAAAAGGCTCCTGAGTTGGAGGACGGCCAGGGAGATCACCATACGGCAGCGGAGCAGCACGTGGCCGACGGGTATTCCAGCAGCATTCGGTTTCGCGCAGCCGCAGCGGAGAGCGGCTTCAGCATGAACGACAGCTCGGCGATGTTGGACGACGGGCTCGATACAACCTTCCGCGATGAGGCTAGATATGCCGATGCCTCTCTTGCCGAGGTGCGGCGGGTGCAACCCGCTGCTGATGGCAAGCTACATCTGGATCTTCCCGCGGGCGAATGGGAGATCTTCACGGTGGGATACGCGAACACTGGGGCACAGGTCTCGACCTCAAGCGATACGTGGAAGGGCCTCGCGATCGACCACATGAGCCGCAGCGCCTTTCAACACTATTGGGAGACAAATGTAGATCCACTGCTCGTCGCGGCGAAGCCCTTTCACAGCTTGAAGTACCTGGCGACGGATAGCTGGGAGTTAGGTGGAACGAACTGGACGGATGGATTCGACAAAGAGTTCCGGCAGCGCCGGGGGTATGATCCGATTCCTTATCTGCCGGTGCTCGCCGGCCGGATTCTGGGAGGTCGCTCAATAACGACACGCTTTCTTACGGATCTGCGGCGCACGGTCGCCGACCTGATCGTGGCGAATCATTATGACGTCTTCGCACAGATGGCCGGACAACATGGCCTGGGAGTGCAGGCGGAGAGCGGCGGGCCGCATGGAGCTCCCATCGATGCGTTGGAGACATTCCGTCATGCCGCAGTCCCTCAGACAGAGTTCTGGTCGCAAAATCCTCACCGGCATGGGGATAACGAGCGTTTCTTTACCAAGCAGGCAGCGTCCGCGGCGAATATCTACGGCCAGCATTACGTAGCGCAGGAGGGCGAGACCGCGATCGGACCGCAGTGGTCAGAGTCTCTGGCAACGGATCTGAAGCCCAGCTTCGATATGGCGATCACCGAGGGGATGAATCGCCTTGTGTGGCATGAGTTCACTTCGAGCCCGGCAGAGTCTGGCGTGCCAGGGCAAGAGTACTTTGCAGGAACCCACCTCAACCCAAAGGTGACGTGGTGGAACGACGGTGGACCATTCTTCAGCTATCTGAATCGCGTTCAGTTCCTGATGCAGCAGGGCACGGCGGTGAACGACGTCCTGTACTTTTATGGCGACCATATTCCGAACTTCGTGCGCCTGAAGGCGGACGACCCGGCGCATGTACTGCCTGGATACGACTATGACGTCACCAACGAAGATGCGCTGCTGCGCACGATCCACATTGCAGGACATGAGCTGGTGGGACCAAGCGGTGTGCACTGGCGTGCTCTGGTGCTGCCACGCACGCGGAGGATCTCACTAGCGGCATTGCAGATGGTCGAGCGCTATCTGCGCGCAGGAGGGACCGTGATCTCCCTGCCGCCGGTGTCGAGTACGGGCAATCTGCCTGATGTGCAGAAGAGAAAGCTTGATGAGCTAATTGCACAGATATGGAAGGGATGCGAGGAGGGACTGTCCCATCGGTATGGAGCGGGAACGGTCTTCTGTACGGACAACGCGCATGAGGCTTTGCAACGGATGCGCGTGCCTGCCGACGTCACAATCACTTCGGGTGATGTGCGCCTTGCGCCGGTGAGCACGGATAGCGTCGATGCCATTCATCGGCAGGTCGCGGGGACACAGATCTACTACCTGCGCAGCAGCTACGCGACAGAGAAGAACTTCACGATTGCTTTGCGTGCCACAGGTGACGCCGAGATCTGGGATCCGGTAACGGGTTCGGCACATCGCACTCGGATTGAGCGGATGCCTGATGGGCGCAGTAACGTTTCCATCATGCTGCCGGCGTATGGTTCGGTTGCGATTGTCTTTCTGCAACACAGCGCGTCGGGAGATCTTCCGCAACTGGTACACACCGAACCGGTCAAGGCAGATTGGTCTCTGGCTATTCCAGGACGAGAATCTGTGCGGCTGACGGAGTTGAAGAGCTGGACAGAGATTGATGGCAGTAAATACTTCTCGGGAACAGGGGTGTACAGCACCAGCCTCAAGACACCGAAGCTCTCAGCCGGTGAGACCGCTTGCCTGCGCTTCGAAGCAGTGCATGAGATCGCACGAGTGACCTTTGCAGGCAAATCGGTGGCAACTACATGGGCCCCACCCTATGAAGCGTGTCTGCATGGGCCACTGCCAGAGAGTGGAGTGCTTGAGGTTGCGGTGACGAACCTGTGGCACAACCGTCGTGTTGGCGATGCTGTTGATCCTGCAACAAAGCAGACGAAGAGCAATATTACGTTGCCTTCGCCGGATGAGCCTCTGCTGCCTTCGGGGCTTACAGGAGGGTTGGAGTGGCATATTTATCGGGGACAGCCATGATGCAACCCGATTCGAGCTTCGCTCGGACGATCCCACCCATCGCGATGCGATGGATGGGGCACCCGGCTCTGTGGTTAGTTATTCGAGATGACCTAGCTCATGCGCCGTACAAACGGAGCAGAAGCCACGTACTACCTCATTGAAGTACCCGGGGCGCTGGAGTGGCGCGAAATGGGTGACACCTTCGAGCAGGACCAGCCTGGCGTTGGGGATCGACCTCGCTAGGTATTCTGCATGTTCTGTACGGATGAATTCGTCGGAACTGCTCTGCACGATAGTGACGGGCACGCTGATCTTTCCGAGATCTTCGGCGGTGTAATTGGGTTGTGTCCGTTGCATGAGTGAGAGATCGGCGACGAGTTGCTGAAACTGATCCGGTGTTGATGACAGCGCGGCGTAATCCCTTGTGTGGCGAGAGAAGCAGCGGTCGAGAACAGGCGTCGTCTCGAAGGGCTTTACTCCGCTTGGATCCATATTGCAGGCGAAGAAGAAGACTCCGGAGACACGTGTAGGATGCGCCGCAGCCAGGACCATCGCAGTACATGCGCCATCACTCCAGCCAACAAGGGCAGCCTTCTCGATCTGCAGTGCATCCATGACCGCGACAACATCGGAGGCCATCAGATCGTACGAGTAGGGACGCTGGTCGCGCGTACTTCTTCCCTGCCCGCGGCTGTCAATCAGAACAGCCTGAAATCCATTCTCGATGAGGAATGGAACCTGATAGCCCCAGTTGCCGCTGTGGCCCAATCCGCCATGCAACAGGATGACGGGAGAACCTGAGCCAAGCCTGCAGTACCAGATGCGGGCGCCTTCATGGGTCACATGGCCGCTCTCACCCGGAGGCAGAGCTGGGGCTCCGTGAGCCTGAAAGCTCTCAAGCGTATCGTCCTGCACTATCATTCGTAGTCCTCTGTTTAGACAGCTTGTCGGAATCTGATCTTTCGTCTGTGAGACTGTCTGCCAGCAGCAGCGACGCTGCGGCGATGATCCAGGTGATGAAGAACGCTGTCAGCGGGAAACGCGGCCCCACCGGGGAGCCGGACATCTTTGGCGCAGAGGCAAACCAGGTGTTGGGTCCCCAGACCAGGAAAGCGAAGATTGCCAGCATCGCGGTTTCGATATACGCAGCCAGACGTGGCAGGACCATAAACAGTAGCCCCAGGCCGCAGGCAATCTGCCCTACGCCGGTCAGATAGGCGAAGCCGACGCGGAAGGGCAACCAGGAAGGAACAAGGCCGGCCGTGATCTTCACATAAAAGAGATGACTGAGGCCGACAGGAATCACCGCGAGCCCGAAGAGAATGCGTGCGATCTGCAGCCCACTCGTGCCAGTGAAGCGCTTGAAGAAGGATGCCTGCTCCAGGCCGGAGAAACGGGCAAAGACCACCAGGCCGCCGGCAAACAACATGGCAATTTCGCCAAGCCCGAGCCAGACGCCCTCGATCTGCGGAGCGACGATCAGCGCCGGAATCTTAAGGCAAAGCCAGGCCAGAAGGAACAGAAGGACGGCACGCGAAGCAATCGCCACGGTTGGACGAAAGAGCAGAGCCACGCCGGCTATGACCATGAAGAGACCGCAGGCTACGGCGAGCGCTTCGCGGCCGGGGTGAAATGGAGGGACTGGCTGCCAGTTGTAGGCAAAGTCACGGTAGATCACCGAGAGAGTCCCAAGTGCGATCATTCCGATAGAGAAGAGAGAGAGTGCGGGTTGCTGCTCACGAATCATGCCTTGCAGTCCTTTCCAAGGTACTTCTGAAGGGCCCGATCATTCCGTTTCAGCGTCTTCCAGTAGGGATCTGTTCATCAGATAGTCGTGTACGAAGTGCAGGAATCGACAGCCCACTGAAATTTTGTTCACATAATTTTCTTAGCGATCGTGTCATCACAGTAGAAAGCCGCCCCTGACGTGAGTGATTATTCTCTACGCCGGGATCTACCAATGGCGAGGCTTCGCTCGAATCTCCCACTCACGCTACGCGTGACCACCCCAACGAACAAGTTCGTTGGGGACCCGGTGAATGGGCACCCAGAGTATGGCCTGTCGAATTGTAACTACGACTTAGTTGGGCTCGTTTCCGGAGAAGCGCTCGACTGCAGAGCGCAGGTCTCCGCGTTTTGTCGGCTTGCTCAGAACCAGGTCTACGTTAGCCGGCGTCTCATCTTCGTTGCCTGAGCGGTATCCCCAACCGGTCAGCAGGATCACAGGTGTAGCGGCTGCGGCTTCCTTAACGGAGAGTGCTACTTTTTTGCCGTCGACATAGGGCATTCCCAGGTCTGTGAAGACGATAGAAAAGGGTTTGTTCTGAGAAAGCGCCGCATGAAACGCATCGATTCCTGACTGACCGCCGTTTGCCGTAACCACGTCGTGGCCGTCCAGTTCCAGCACCTCGCGCAATGGCTTCAACAGGAGAGGATCGTCGTCTACGAGCAGAATCCTCACCGGCTTCGATACGGTACCGGCAGGCGCAGTGGGAGCAGGTCTACTTACCGCGGCTTCTGTTGCGGTAAAGGTCAGACGCACCGTCGTCCCTTTACCGACGGCACTGTCAATCTCCAACTCACCACTGTGGCGCTCCATGACACCCTGCACCATGACAAGGCCAAGTCCGGTGCCGCGATCCCCCTTGGTGGTGAAGAAGGGCTCCATGCACCGCCGCCTGGCTTCTTCGTCCATACCAACACCGGTGTCGACCACTTCCAGATACACGCCACGAATCTCGGTAGGTCCTCCCTCTGAACAACTGGTCTTCGCAATACCAGTCCGCAGCGTTAACGTACCGCCATTCGCCATGGCATCGACGGCGTTGAAGATGAGGTTGACGAGCACTTCCCGGAGTTCGTTTTCAAGCCCTCGGATCGGCGGAATCCCATACGCCAGGTCTGTAACCATGCGGACCACAATTCCGTTTTGCTGCGGCATGGCAGACCAGCGGGCATTGGTCAGCTCGATGGTCTGGCGCACAAGTTGATTCAGGTCAATCGGCGCGGAGACAACCTGAGGCTCCCTCTGCCGATACAGATCCGTGAGCCGGGTAAGCGTGTTTGAGACATCATTCAACGCCCGCTGAATGGTCTGGAGAGTGCGGCGAGCCTGGCGGCCCAGGCCGGTCTCCGTCTCCAGCAGAGACTCGGTATAGAGCGCCGCCGGCGAGATGGTGTTGTTGATGTCATGTGCGATGCCGCTGGCCATTTGTCCAAAGGCACGGAGACGCTCCTGTTGCATAACCGTCTGCCGCGTCGCCTGTAGATCGTCATAGGCATGTTGCAGCGAGCCGTACATCTGCGCCTGGTGTGCAGCCAGCGCCATCAGTTCTCCAAGGTGCTTGAGGAATTCGCAGTCACTGCTGCTGAATCCTTCCGGCTCCCGCCTGGCGGCAATAAGGATGCCAAAGAGCCCATTTTCAACCATCAACGGCACGATTACGCCGGAGTGGAGCCCACCCTGAACCAGTTGCCGGGGAAACGGTGTGGTCAGTCGATCCAGATCCGGCTCATAGATCAGTTGGCCGCCGAGACTGCGTGCGAATCCGTTTTCATCAATCCCAATGGTGGCATGTTTCAGGTCTGAAAGCACTGTCTGACGAACGCTTACATTGGCGACCGTCAGCACCATACCGGCCCGGTCATAAAGAGCAATGCATCCAAAGTCGATAGGAAGGTTATCTTCCAGGCTGCGAAGCACGACTTGAAAGATGCTCTGCATATCCTGGCGCTCCCCGATGGCCTGCGTAATCTGGCGGAGCAGGTCCAACCTTGCCAGCTGCTCCAGGAGCTTCCACTCACCGTTCCTGCGGCTGAGGTCAGAACGATGCAGAGCGGCTGCCGTCATCCATACCAAGGCGCCGAAGGTCACAGCGCTGGACAAGGCAAAGAGCGAGAGCCCTGCCTCTGTGCCGTACCATCCGGCACGCTGTCCCTGTAGCTGCAGCCATCCCACTGCAATGGGGAGGACCATGGCCGGGATCAGGAGCTTTCTGGCGATCACACCGCCGGCGCTGTCACTGACCAGCAGACTCATCAATCCGTCTTCCGGCCATGAACACAACAGGCCGATACTCCACGCAAAAAACAGCAGCGAGGTATGCACGGCCAACGTGTCCTGGGGAATGAGAGGTGCGCCTCCATAGAGAAAACGGCTGAAGGCCAGCCATGCGATCAGGCTGGCCAGCAGCGCCATCGTCTGGAAGGATGAAAAGGCACGACGCCTACCTGCAAGAAATAATGCGCTGCCAAGGAGGGTAAAGTTGATCGCCGTTGCCGGCGCCATCGCTCCGGAGCGCATGTAGAAGAGATGGTCAATCTTCGAATTTCGCCCTAAAACAGCGGACAAGAGCCGGATGAGCCCGATCAGGACGATCAGGAGAGAGAGACCCTGCGATATCCAGAAGGAAACCGCACGTCTTCGCACCGACCTGGAGTCCCTTACGAATGTGAGCAGCCCGAGAGCAATGCCGGCGAGCAGGAAGCAAACCGCGGTGGGGACCACCATACGCGGCCAACCAATAACCACACTCTTAAGCCGAGCGTTGTTCGCTGCCCATCCCCAAAGTACCGCCACAGCAACGAGCGCAAGAAGACCGGCGGCGGTTTGATGAATGCGTTGCGGCCAGCGAGGGACCTCAGCTTTGCTCATCGACTGCCCTTCCGGAGTTGGACAACTGCAGGGTGAACCTCGCTAAAAATGGGGCTATTGCCCGTAAGAATATCCCAAATCCCTAGCGCACTCATGACCGGCCACAGATCGAAAGTGAAACTATAACTCTAATCGTTAACAGAACGAAACTTCCCATTCATAAATCGCTTTCGTGGGAAGGGAGAGAGCCTCAATGGCAGGCGCCTCCAGCATGACTGGCGTCCGGTTTGGGGTCAGCCGAAGATGTGGATCGCGCTAGAGCATTTTCCCCCGTAGGTGCAGTTCAGGGCTTCCATATCGATGGGCGTTTTCCGTCATGAAACGCCGCGGCACGCCCTTCCGGGATACCCAGCAACAGGGAAAATGCTCTACTTCGCCGGGGCCATGCCACCAATCGCCCAGAGCAACTGTCGGATCGCTCCTCCGAAGATGGCAAGTCCCAAAGGCACATGGATGGCCACATGATGGAGATGCCCTGCGGCGAACTCCACGACCTCGGCACTCACCAAGCCAAGAGCGGCCACAGGAACCCAGAGGGGACACCGCCTTTGCAGGAACAGGACAAGGGCGGCCAATACCTGGCTGCCGCCTAACAGCACCAGGACCTTCGCGGTAAAGGCATGAAGGACCGCGGATTTAACATCGCCCGCCAACATTCTGCCCGCAAACGCCGCCTGAACCAGCATGGTGATTGCGCTTACCGCCAGGATGAAACGCAGCAATCTCGTCGCCATCATCTCTTGTCGCTCCTCCAGAACAAGTGCCTTTGCGGCACCTGCTGCAGGGAAGACCGGCGAGAAACATAGAATGTGACAGAGACCGATTCGGTGCTAGAGCATTTTCCCTGTGCTGTGGTGTAGGGCTTCCGCATCTATGGGCATTTTTCGCAATGAAAACGCCACTGCACATCCCTTCCGGGATACCCAGCAACAGGGAGAATGCTGCTAAGGCGCGCCTCCGTGTCACGCCGCAACCCGCCCGTTTGTCTTGTATGTAGAGACGATCACCGCCGAAGGAGACCGGCCTTCGAGCCAGAGAATCAGTGGAAGGAGCGGAGCCATGAGCAGCCATCAGACACCAGGACCAGAAGAATCGCTGAGTGATGTTGAGGACTCCATACGGCTCGGAATGTTCGATCAGTACCGCAGCCTTCTCTTCTCCATCGCCTATCGCATGCTGGGAAGTGTTGCTGATGCGGAAGACATGCTGCAGGAGACGTTCCTGCGATGGCATGCCGCCGGCGAAGAGGAGATCCGCTCGCCGCGGGCTTACCTTGTCACCATTCTGAGCCGGCTCTGCATCAATCATCTGCAATCGGCAAAGGTACAGCGGGAGGAGTACACGGGTATGTGGCTCCCGGAACCGATCGTCACCGATCCGGGCGGCGATCCCTTCCACCTGATCCGCGTGGATGAGTCACTCTCGATGGCCTTCCTGGTCTTACTGGAACGTCTCACACCGATTGAGCGTGCCGTCTTTCTTCTGAAAGAGGTCTTCGAGTACGAGCACGGCGAGATCGCATCGATCGTCGGTCAGAGTGAGGTCAACTGCCGGCAGATTTTGAAACGGGCAAAGCAGCATGTTGCGACACTGCGACCTCGCTTCAAAGCCGCACGGCCCGACCATGACGCTTTGCTGGAAAGCTTTCTGAAGGCAGTCGGGACCGGGGAGATGACTGACCTGCTCGGCTTGCTGACAGAAGATGTAGTCCTGCGGTCGGATGGCGGAGGCAAAGCGGCAGCTGTTCCCAATGCAGTCCACGGCGCCGACAAGGTTGGCAGAGGCATTCTGGGCGGCATGCAACGCTTTGTCCCAAAGACCCTGGTTCAGCGGCTTGCCCGCATCAATGGCGAACCCGGACTGGTGACGTATTTCAATGGAGAACCATATTCCGTGGTGACCATCGAAGTGCGCGACAACCTGATTTCGTCGATCTACGTCATCACCAATCCTGACAAGCTCAAACATCTGCCGCCGCTGAAGTAGAGGCTGGCTGTCACGCGCCGCGGTGCTCGCCGGTCTTATCGTGCAGGGCGTATCTGCGCATAGCAGCAGTACCGACAGGAGATTTGAGACAGTGAGAGTTGTCATTCTAGGCGCCACAGGCGGCACAGGTATGGAGCTGATCAGGCAATCGCTGGCAGCGGGCCATGCCGTAACAGCGTTCGTCCGCAAACCCGAATCCCTCAAAACGTTCTATGGACGGATCGATCTTCGCACCGGGGACCTGCTGCACCAGGAGACCATGGCCCGCGTACTCGAAGGACACGATGCCGTTCTCTCCGGCTTTGGGCCTCGCGTGCCGATTGCGAAGTCGGACGAACATCTCCTCCGAGACTTCGCGACCGTATTAACTGGAGCAATGCAACAAAGCGGTGTACGGCGGGCTGTGCTGATCTCGACCGCATTCCTGTTCAAAGATTCGGTCTTTCCGCCCACCTATCTGCTCGGCAGGATGCTCTTTCCATCGGTGGTAAAAGATTCTGCCGAACTGGAGTCGATTGTTCAGGGCAGTGGACTCGACTGGACGATCGTACGGCCACCGCAGCTTACTGACCGTCCCAGGACGGGAAGATATCGGGAGCGGATCGGCCATCTGCCAAGATTCGGCTTCAAGATATCGCGGGCGGATGTTGCCGACTATTTTGTGAAAGCCCTGCCGAAGGAATCGCTTGTGCGGACAGTGGTGGGGATCAGCAACTAGTGTCCTGACTCTAGGTTCTTGCCGTAAATGTTGTCATCCTTCCCTTCCACCAGGGCTGGTTTCGATCAGGTTCCCAACCTTTCGGCGCCTGTTTTGAGTACATCGATTCGCTACAAGGAGATATATCAGAAGGGTGGGAATGCGATTCGCGAAGAGCGTTTCGCGCGGCAGAAGAAGATAGGTATTATTCCAGCGGATGTGAAGTTGCCGCCAAGAGAGGCCGGTGATCCATCATGGAATTCGCTCACCGATCAGCAAAAGGCACCAGTGGCTATTCAATGGTGAAATACCAGACGATTCGACCTTTGCTTGCAGCAGCTTTGCTGGCGTCGTCGCTGCCGCTTTACGGCCAGACATCCACGACACCGGAACAGCGGGCCAATCTTCTTCTCTCCAAGATGTCGGTTGTGGAGAAGATTGGCCAGCTGAACCAGGTCTTCGATTTTTCAGGACTGCCGGGGATGCCTGCACCAGCGCAGAAGCTGGAAGATCAGGTTCGCCAGGGACAGATTGGCTCAATTCTTTTCGTCACTGATCCAAAACGCATCAATGCACTGCAGAAGATCGCCGTGTCGGAGGGGGCGCATATTCCGATCCTCTTCGGCTTCGACGTGATTCATGGCTTCGACACCGAGTTTCCGGTTCCAGTGGGCATGGCTGCCTCCTGGGATCCGGAGATGGCGCGCAGGGCTCAGTCGATTGCAGCAGAAGAGGCGGTACACGCGGGAGTGCGGTGGACCTTTGCCCCCATGCTCGATATCGCGCGCGATCCGCGCTGGGGCCGGATCTCGGAAGGAGCAGGAGAGGACCCGTATCTCGGAGCCGCAATGGCACGCGCACAGGTGAAGGGATTCCAGGGAGAGCCGGGCCAACCTCTTCGCTTTGCGGCCACGCTGAAACACTTTGCCGGGTACGGAGCCGCGGAGGGCGGGCGCGACTACGATGCCTCCTATATTCCGGAAGAGCTGCTGCAGAACGTCTATCTGCGTCCCTTCCAGGCGGGAGTCGAGGCCGGCGCGAAGAGCGTGATGAGCGCGTATATGGACCTCAACGATGTTCCGGCGACCGGGAATACGCATCTACTGCGCGAGATCCTCCGTGACCAGATGAAGTTCAACGGGTTTGTTGTTAGCGATGCGAACGCTGTCGGCGACCTCTATACCCATGGCTTCAGCAGCGATGCCAAGGATGCCGCGTTCCGTGCAGCAACCGCCGGCGTGAATATGGATATGGGAAGCGGCACGTATCTCATGAACCTGAAGCAGCTTGTTGCGGAGGGAAAGGTCTCGGCGACGATGCTTGACGATCTGGTGCGCCCGATCCTTGCAACGAAGTACGCTTTGGGACTGTTTGATAGCCCTTACGCGGATGGCAATGAATCCACGCACGCGGCCATGTTGGCAAAGCATCGTGATCTTGCACGAGAGGCAGAGGCGAAGAGCGCTGTTCTGCTGCGCAATGAAGGTGGCGTTCTTCCTCTCGCGAAGACGGTACGTCGCGTTGCCGTCATTGGCCCGCTTGGGGATTCGCAGTATGACATGAACGGTCCGTGGAGCCTGACCGCGAAGCCCGCCGATACGGTCACGATCGTGGCGGGCATCCGGAACAAGCTACCGGGTACCGACGTGCGCTTTGCCCAGGGAGCTCAGTTGCGCAAGCAGTTCCCTTCGATGTTCGACGGCCTTATCGGACCAAAGCCAGAGGCGGAGTGGGATGCAAGTAAGGCCGAGGCAACGATGAACGACGCTGTCTCACTGGCCAACGATTCGGACGTTGTTGTGCTCGCTCTGGGAGAGTCAGCTCTGATGGACTTCGAGTACGCCTCGCGATCCTCGCTGGCATTGCCGGGACGTCAGCAGGAGTTGCTGGAGAAGGTCGTTGCAACTGGGAAGCCGGTCGTTCTGCTGCTCTTCAGCACGCGGCCACTCGATGTGACATGGGCTTCGCAGCATGTCTCCGCAATCATGGACTGCTACTTCGGAGGGACGGAGACAGGGAACGCTGTCGCCGACCTTCTCTTTGGCGATGTCTCGCCTGCGGGCAAGCTGCCTGTGACCTGGCCACGCAGTGCCGGCCAGATTCCGATCTACTACGCCCACAACCTCTCTCACAAACCATATGGCGCTCCTGATTTCACCTCACGCTACTGGGATCTTCAGACGGAGCCGCTGTATCCCTTCGGGTTCGGTTTGAGTTATGCGAGCTTTGAGATCTCCAACCTCCGGCTGAGCAAGAAAGAGGTCCATACTAAGGACCCGGTAACGGCTGTGGTAACCGTAAAAAACACCGGCAAGGTGAAGGCGGACGAGGTCGTTCAGCTTTATCTCCATCAGAAGTCTGGAAGCGCGTCACGTCCGGTACGGGAGCTGAAGGGATTCCAGCGCATCACGCTGGCACCGGGTGAATCGCGCGATGTCAGCTTTGTTGTGGGGGCGCCGGAGCGGACCTACTGGTCTTCCGCTTCCCATGGCTGGACACTCGACTCGTCGGAGTTCGATGTATGGGCCGGAGACAGCTCGACAGCGTCGCTGCATGACACGTTTTCCGTCGTGCAGTAATCCCTTAGCCATGAAAGAAGAACGGAGCGCATCTTGAATCGCAGACAGTTTGTGGGTCTTTCCGGTGGGACAGTGATGGGGAGCATCCTGCAGGCGGCCGCCAGCACGAATGCGTCCGCCGAGGCAGTAGGCGAGGGTGGCCAAGCGGCTTCAGGAGCGTCGATGAAGCGGCCGAACCCTTAGGCCGCAGGGACAATCGGAGCTCTATAGCTATCGCGAGGACCCGCGCGAAGAACGCAATCTGTATGGCGATCGGGTCGTCGGCAGTCGAAGCCGAACTCACGATGAAGCTGCTCAAGCAGTTCATCAATACCACGGGCATTGCTCCCATGGATAAGGACCCACGCGACTCTCCGCCTTTTTATCCGACACGTACTGACCTTCCGGCCGCTGACTGGCAGGCCAGGATTCTGACTGAGGGTGACCGCACAGAAGACCTGTGTTAGGACTGTAGTTCAATGCTCGCTCGCGAAATGGAGTAACTGCTTCTATGGTCAGCAAACGGAATCTGAGGCGCCCTCTTTCTCCGCTGCTCTGCACCCTTACGGCTGCCTGCGTGGCGACTGCGATGTATGCGCAGGCACAGGACAGGACGGTGCTTCCGATAGCGCCTCCCCCTTTTACGGGGACCGTTGGCTCCAGTTTCGCGAACTCAACGGCGGCTCCGACACCACCGTTGCGAGCCCCAGCGGGCGCTCCGAACGTATTGCTGGTGTTGATCGACGATGCCGGGTATGGCCAATCCGGCACATTTGGAGGTCTGGTCCCGACACCGACGCTTGACTCCCTCGCAGCGAAGGGATTGCGTTACAACCGCTTCCATGTCACAGCCCTCTGCTCGCCCACACGCGCGGCATTGCTGACGGGCAGGAACAATCATGCTGTCGGGATGGGGACAATCACCAATCTGGCAACCGACTTCCCCGGCTATAACGCGTCGATCCCGAAGAGCGCGGCACTGTTACCGCAAGTGCTGCAGATGAACGGATACGCAACGGCCGCCTACGGCAAGTGGCATCTGATTCCGGAAAGCGAAGACAAGATCTCCGGCCCATTCGATCACTGGCCAACACATCAGGGGTTCGATGAGTTCTATGGTTTCCTGAATGGTGAAACAGACCAGTGGTATCCGGAGCTTACCTCTGGGACACAGCCGGTCGAGATGTCGGCGCCAGCTGGACGCAAGGCCGACTTCACGCTGAACGAAGATCTGGCCGATCATGCGATTCGCTGGATCAAATCGGAGAAGTCGCTGTCTCCTGAGAAGCCTTTCTTCGTCTACTTTGCTCCCGGAGCAACGCATACCCCGCTGCAGGCTCCCAAGCCCTGGATCGACAAGTTCCGCGGCCAGTTCGATATGGGCTGGGACAAGTATCGTGAGATTGTCTTTGAGCGCCAGAAGAAGCTCGGTGTGGTCCCGAAGGATGCGAAGCTGACGCCTCGCCCCAAGGAGATTCCTGCATGGGATTCGCTCTCGCCGGACGAAAAGAAGGTCGCCTCACGCCTGATGGAGGTCTTTGCCGGATTTATGGCACAGACCGATCACGAGATCGGGCGCGTGATCGACGCGATTCGCGATACCGGCCAGTTGGACAACACGATGGTTCTCTTTATTGCCGGAGACAATGGCGCCAGCCTGGAAGGCGGCTTGCAAGGCACGGGCAACATCATGGCGGCGATCAACGGCGAGCGGGAGTCCACGGCTGAGATGCTCAAGATCCTCGATAAGCTTGGCGGGCCGGAGACGACGCCTCACTATCCGGTGGGCTGGGCGTGGGCCGGAGACACTCCATTTCGGTGGGGCAAGCGCATCGCCTCACACCTGGGTGGAACCCGTGATCCTCTGGTGGTCTGTTGGCCAAAAGGAATCCATGATGGCGGAGCCTTGCGGGAACAGTTTGAGGACGTGACCGATATTGCTCCCACCGTTCTGGAGGCGGCACATATCCCGGTGCCCATTGAAGTGAATGGCGTGAAGCAACAGCGCATGGACGGCATGAGCATGCTGGCGACCTTCTCCTCAGCCAGTGTGCCGAGCCTGCGCACAACCCAATACTTTGAGATGCTGGGTAACCGGGCCATCTATCACGACGGCTGGATGGCGGCATCACGTAGCGGCCTGCTTCCCTGGGTATACACCACTCAGCCGCCTCCGGACCCGAATCGCCAGCCTTGGGAGCTGTATCACCTGAGCGAGGACTACTCCGAAGCGGATGACGTAGCCGCCAAAAATCCTGACAAAGTCGCGGAATTGGCCGTCCTCTTCGATGCGGAAGCAAAACAGAATCGTGTTTACCCGCTAGACCCACGCTTCGGAGGACGGCAGGCGCGGCCGGAGGGCAACCACTTCAGGTACTACACCGGCACTGGACATCTGTATCTCTCGCTGACGCCCGCTTATGAAAACAAGTCGCACAAGATTACGGCGTACGTGACGGTTCCCAATGGCAAAACCAATGGAGTACTGATGGCGGACGGCGGCGAGGGTGGCGGCTTCAGCCTCTATCTGAAGGATGGACGGCCTACGTACACCTACAACTACTTCAAGCGCCGCATCACCACGATCGCCTCACCTGCTCCCCTGCCTGCTGGACCGGCCAAGATTACGCTGGAGTTCAACTACGAAGGCGGAGGCATTGGGAAAGGGGCAAACATCACGCTGCTGGTGAACGACAAGCCTGTCGCGAAACAGCGGCTGCCGGAGACGGTACGTATGGCGTTCGCATTTGAAGACACCTTCGATATCGGCGAAGATAGCGCATCCCCTGCGGGCAACTATGAGAGCCCGTTCCCGTTCAACGGGACGATTCAGCATATCGATCTGGATATCGAACCAGCATCATCCAATGCGGGCGCTACGCCATAGCAGCGTTCGAGACCGGGCAATATGGCGTTGCCCATCTCGCGGGTACGATAAGCTTCCCTCATGCGCGCTACGCAGAAGGACATCGCGGAAGCAGTCGGGGTCTCTATTGTTACGGTCTCAAAGGTCATGCGTGGCCACGGAGATATCGGTCCGGAGACCCGGCAGAAGGTGCTCGACAAGGCGAAGGAGCTCAACTTCCGCCCGAATCTGGCAGCGCGTTCTCTGGTCACCGGCAAGAGCTCTATCGTTGGCCTGGTGGTGCCCGATCTGCTGCATCCCTACTTTGTCGAGATTGCGAAGTCGCTGGCCGCCACGCTGCGAAAGAACGGCTACTATCTGATGCTTTCTTCCTCGGAGGAAGACCCGCGCATGGAAGAGCAGGAGGTGGAACATCTTCTGGCGCTGCGGCTTGATGCCTTGGTTGTTGCCTCCTGTGCTCCAACCGTACCCAAACTCTTCAGTGATATTCAGGACCAGGGGACGCCGCTTGTCCTTCTGGACCGTTCCTTTAATGGCTTCCGTTGCAACTTCATCGGTTCGGATAACTCGCAGATGGGATATCTCGCGACGCAGCACCTCTTCTCTCTCAAACGCAAACGGATTGCGCATATCCGGGGACCGGAGAACTCCATCGGCCGCGGACGTTACGAAGGCTACCTCAAAGCCTTCGAAGAAGAAGGGCTGGAGCCAAATCCCAAATATGTTGTGGGAACCTCTACCGTGGACGTGGATAGTACGGTGCAGGGCCGTGATGCAATGAAGCGCCTGTTGGCGCTGAAACCGCGGCCCGATGGGGTCTTCTGCTACAGCGACCCTATTGCGATCGGCGCCATGGATGCGATTCTTGAAGCCGGTCTTCGCGTTCCCGAAGACATCGCGGTTATTGGATGCGGCAATCTCCACTACGACGAGCACCTTCGCGTCCCGCTGACAAGCGTGGACCAGGGAAGCACGCGGATCGGTGTCCGCGCGGCGAAGATGCTGCTCTCTATCCTGGATTCCAAAGCTGCACCACCGGAAAAGCCGGCTATTCGTCGTGCCATTGAGCCGGCACAGATTGTTATCCGCGAATCGACCCGGCGTTCGTAGTACTCTCATCGCGGTGTATCGCTGGATTCAGGGAACATCCTGCTTTAACTTCACTCAGAGGACCTCGTAGTGCGCCATCTGACTCGCCGGGCATTTCTTCCCTTCACCGCAGTTGCTCCTCGCGCCATCTCGCAGGTCGCGCGATCAGCATCTCACCATAGCGAAAACAATCATGATGCGAATTACACGATGTGGTTTCGCTCACCTGCATCGAATTGGATCGATGCGCTTCCGATTGGAAATGGAAGATTAGGCGGAATGGTCTTTGGCGGTGCCACGCAAGACCGAGTCTCTCTGAATGAAGACACGCTGTACTCGGGACATCCCAGGGACGGCAATAATCCCGGGGCGAAGAGCAAGCTGGCGGCTGTCAGGAAGGCAGTCCTGGAAGATGAGAACTATCATCTTGCCGACCAGATCTGTAAAGAGATGCAGGGCCCCTATGGGGAGGCGTATCAGCCTCTCGGTGACCTATATGTCACTCTGTTTGGCGATGCAGAGAGCCATGAAGAGGTAAGAGAGTACCGCCGCGAGCTGAATCTCGATACAGCGATTGCACAGACCACGTTTCGATTGGGGAACGTGAATGTTACCAAGCGGTGCTTTGTCTCCTATCCTGACAATGTGCTGGTGATGTCGATCGAGGCATCGGAACCGGTCACCGTCACG
Source organism: Terriglobus sp. 2YAB30_2 (assembly GCF_052114765.1). Taxonomy (NCBI): domain Bacteria; kingdom Pseudomonadati; phylum Acidobacteriota; class Terriglobia; order Terriglobales; family Acidobacteriaceae; genus Terriglobus; species Terriglobus sp. 2YAB30_2. The sequence goes on along the minus strand of NZ_JBFRFJ010000008.1, from coordinate 323,658 downwards.
GTGCGTCTGGACAGCCAGCTTCAACACGTGGCCGACGTCAACGATGCTGCCTTTGTGATTCGGGGAAAGGCTCCGGTGGTCAGCAGACCGAATTACCTGAAGACTGACAATCCGATTCAGTATTCAGACGAGCCCGGCAAAGGCATGTACTTCGTTAGTGAAGCTCGCATCCTTTCAAACGATGGAAGGGCACACGCTGCAAATAATGTGCTGCAGATCGAGAAGGTACGGTCGGCTCACATACTCTTCGCTGCCGGCACGGGTTTTCGTAGTTATGACAAGGTTCCGGATCGCCCCACGAGCGAAATTCATGCCGGCGTGCGGGCCACATTGAACAAAGCAGCGGCCAAGCCGCTCCAGCTTCTACGCGACCGTCACATCGCCGCGCATCAGAAGTATTTTCGCCGCGTCGCCCTCGATCTCGGAGAACAGGATCGAACCCGCTCCACGGCAGAGCGTGTGGCAGAGTTTGAGAAGAAGCCGGATCCGTCTCTGCTGGCGCTTTACTTCCACTTTGGCCGCTACCTTCTGATCAGCAGCTCTCGCCCGGGCACACTTCCGGCAAACCTGCAGGGCATCTGGAACAATGAGCTTCGCCCGCCGTGGAGCTCTAACTGGACTTCGAACATCAATGTGCAGATGAATTACTGGCTGGCGGAGACCTGCAATCTCACCGAGTTCCATCAGCCGTTATTCGAGATGCTGCAGACGCTCGCGAAGAACGGCGCGAAGACCGCTGAAGTGAACTATGGCATGCCCGGCTGGGTCTCTCATCACAACATTGATGGATGGTGTCTCTCCAGCCCGGTAGGTGAAGGCAAAGGTGATCCCACATGGGCAAACTTCGCGATGAGTGCTCCATGGCTGTGTGCTCATTTGTGGGAGCACTACCTGTTTACCGGCGACAAGGGATTTCTCGAATCACAGGCGTATCCCCTGATGAAGGGTGCGGCGGAATTCTGCTCCGCCTGGCTGGTTTCAGATGGAAAAGGAAGACTCACAACCTGTCCATCCGTTTCTACCGAGAATGACTTCATGGCTCCGGATGGGAAGAAGGCAAATGTCAGCGCCGGCTGCACGATGGATATCGCACTCGTCCGTGAGCTCTTTAAGAACTGCATCGAAGCGTCCAGAGTTCTCGGGATCGATACGGAGTGGGCAGCACATCTTGGCCATCGACGTGACGGCATGATTCCCTATGCGGTCGGAAAGTACGGCCAGTTACAGGAGTGGTCTGTCGATTTTGCTGAGTCCACGCCAGGGCAACGGCACATGTCTCACCTCTATCCGCTCTACCCTGGTAATGAGTTCGACATGGAGAGCGCTCCGAAGTGGATGGCGGCAGGCCGCGTCTCATTGGAACGACGGCTGGCTAATGGCGGAGCGTATACGGGATGGAGCCGCGCATGGGCGTCTAATCTTTGGGCTCGCCTTGGAGATGGAGGGCAGGCCTGGACCTCGCTTCAGATGCATATGAAGGTGAGTACCGCCGGCAACTTCTTCGATACACATCCATCCGGGAATGGCGCGATCTTTCAGATTGACGGAAATTTTGGCACGACCTCCGCGATAGCAGAGATGCTGCTTCAGAGCCATAACGGTGTGATCCGGATTCTGCCCGCGCTGCCACAAGCATGGCCAAATGGAAGCATTGCGGGACTAAGAGCTCGTGGAGGAGTAACGGTCGACATTGCCTGGAACAACGGAGCTATTGCGAAGCTCTCAATGCTGGTGCAACAGCCAGGCACTCATCGGATTGTGCTTCCTGCGAGGGCGAAAAAGATTCGCAGCATTCCGGGTGCGAAGGGATCGGCGATCGTGACTGATCGCGATACAGGGATCGAAGTTAAGTTTCCAGCGTCGGGGCGTTATCGTTTTGTCTTTCATGCCTAGCTAAACCTCGAGCGCATCACCGGCGAGAAGCCGGGCCCATGTCCCCGAGGGACACGGGGCACACGGTACATGGGCATGCGGCCGCTGCGAAATAACAAACAAAGTTGGTCCTGTGCAGTTGAGTAGAGCCGAACTGGCTCCATTCAACTGCACAGGAGTTTCCATGCACAAAACGAACTATCTTTCCCTCGACAGCGCCGTTGTTACTGTGTTCCACCACCGGCGGTAGAAGAGATGCCCACCACCACCTGTGTGCCGCTATCCAACTGGATATCCTGTTTTGCGCCAAGCAGGATGCTGGAAGCCTGAGCCATTCGAGGATCTTGTTGGCCGGGCGCGTTGTTCGCCAGCAACACACCGGGAACCGAGGTGGTGCTGATGGCGATGTTACCGGTTTTGGCTACGACTGTTCCGGGCGCGGGGCTACCTGCTGCAGGACTGTCCCCTCCGGAAGCCGCCGCCGCATTGGAGCTTGGGCTTTGCGGCGCGGCGCCTGCGCTGCTGTCACCACTTGCTGCATTAGCGCCTGGGCTGGATGTACCACTCGCCGGTGGCGCGCTCATCGCGCTTGACCTGCCGGCCGATGCTGCACCGCCCGCTGGAGTGATGGACTGAATTTGCGAATGGATCGGGACACTCTGACCGCCCTTCAGTTCGAGATGGTCAAACTGAAGTACAACCTGGGAGTTCTGTCCTCCTTCACTCGCCTTTACGCCGAGTACATGACCGACGAGCTTCGACCCTTTGGGAATATCAGCTCCGTCCGCGGTCTTGGCTGGTGTCCTGGTCTGGATTACGACGCTGTCGCCATTCTTAGCGGTCTTTGAGTCCAGCTTGCTGACGAGCTCGCCATTCACTGGGCTCAGCGGTGCACTCGATGCTGCAGCAGTATTGGCGTCCTGACTATCAGGAGATGCCGGTGCTGTACTGGCAGGATTCTGCCGGGTGGGTGGGCCATCTGATTGCTGGTCGGGCTGGCTGGTTGAGGGTGATTGCTGAGCCACGAGCGTAAAGCTAGCCATGGCGAGTAGGGTCGTGACGAGCGTCGTGCGTGTATTCATGAAAATCCTCCGTCGATTGCTACTCACGTTTCCGCACCTTCACGATCTCAGCGGGACACGAAGTCCGTGTGCTGTTGCAACCGTGGTGCCAAACACGGCATTCCCGCATACCCTCCATCAAAAGCCGTGGATAGAGTGGATTCAACCCAACGCTGTCTTGGGGAAGTATCGATCTGAACCGACGCACCCCGAATTCTCTGCCGGAAAGACGTAATTCCTTCCGGTCGAAAAGTTCCATCAGCTTTCTTTCCACCGTCAACATAAATGTTCCGATGCACCTGTTATCGCGTCTTCCAGAGGTCCATCGGAGACGCCAAACCGGTCCAAAATTAGACGATTAACCAGCGTGATCTTCTTCTTTCAAACCGTGTAAGCTTGCCCGACAGAGGTTTCTATGAGCTGCATCATTCCCCAGCCATCCAAAGTAACGGACGGTGAGGCGCCCGCCTCCAAGAAGGGTTGCTGCGCGCCTTCGGCGGAGGCACGGCCGGTAGTGGCTGAAGAGCGCTCGGAACTCCGTTCCGGTAGCGATCCCCGAGACCGGATGATCGCGATGCAGGGAGGAACCTTCCTGATGGGAACCGATTATGCCGAAGCCTTTCCTGACGACGGCGAAGGGCCGGTTCGGGAAGTGACTCTCGATCCATTCTGGATTGATCGGTATCCGGTGACCAATGAACTGTTCTCCAGGTTTATCGATGAGACGGGATATCGAACCGAGGCCGAACGCTTCGGATGGTCTTTTGTCTTCTGGGCACACATTCCAAAAGAGCGGTTTTACGAACTTGTGGTCGATACGGTCGCCGCGGCTCCGTGGTGGTGCAAGGTTCCTGGCGCAAGCTGGCGAAACCCGGAAGGACCGGACTCCGCGATCAAAAGCAGAAGCAATCACCCTGTCGTTCATGTCTCATGGAACGACGCTTTGAGCTTCTGCGAATGGTCTGGGCAACGGCTTCCGACGGAAGCCGAGTGGGAGTACTCCGCCCGTGGCGGCCTGGTACAGAAACTCTATCCCTGGGGCGATAAGCTCCGGCCCGACGGAGAGCATCGCTGCAATATCTGGCAGGGAGAGTTCCCCCGTCATGACACGGGAGACGATGGGTATACGGGGACATGCCCGGTCGACGCATTCCCGCCCAATGGATACGGCCTCTACTCAGCAACAGGTAACACCTGGGAGTGGTGTGCTGACTGGTTCAGCACCGACTTTCATCTCACCGGCAGCCTCATCAATCCGAAAGGACCTGAAAGCGGGGAGAACAAGGTGATGAAGGGCGGATCTTTCCTGTGCCACAAGTCCTATTGCAATCGATACCGCGTCGCTGCACGCAGTTCGAATACGCCAGATAGCTCAACTTCACATATGAGCTTCCGGTGTGCCCGGAATATCTAGCGATGTATCGAGATATTCGTTTTGCGTTTGTTCGAGACTTGGGGTGTTCCTAACCAACCCTAGCGTTGCGAGGGTTGGGCACCCGGGCGGTTCTGAGCAACTCACACAGAGGTTGTCCGGCAGCACGCCCCAGACTCCACTTCTAAAATTCCCTGTGGAAGACATGAGCAATAACAGACGAGATTTCCTGAAATCGCTAACGGCCTCAATCCTCGCACCCGCGGTATCAGTAGAGGCTGAGGCAAGTGCATCGCAACGACTCCACAGCACTGCGACCCCACAGAGGAAGCAGCCAAACGTCCTTCTCATGATCTGCGATGACCTGGGATATGGAGACCTCGGGTCATACGGATCGAAGCTCCCGACTCCAACCCTGGACCATCTGGCGGAGGAAGGAGTTCGATGCGCCCGGCATAATGCAGCGCATCCAATCTGTTCGGCATCGCGAGCTGCGCTGCTTACTGGCCGCTATGCGGCTCGCAGCCACACGCCGGGCGCTCTGTTTCCACATGCCAAAGTTGCCATGGCACGGGAGGAGCAGACACTTGCGAACCTGTTCAAGGCTAAGGGCTATCGTACGCACGCCATTGGCAAATGGCATCTGGGCGATGAAGCCGGATATCTCCCGACAGATCGAGGCTTTGACTCCTTCTATGGCGTTCCCTATAGCGACGATATGCAGCCGCTCCCGCTGATGCGAAACGGCGACACGCTGGAGAGCGACACGGATCGTGATGAGCTCACGCCACGCTACACAGAAGAGGCACTCAAGCTACTTACACAGCGGGCATCCGAACCATTCTTTCTTTATCTTGCCTACTCCTATCCGCATGACCCGGCGCGAGGATCGAAGGCCTTTCGAGGACGCTCGGCATTCGGCGCCTATGGAGATGCTGTCGAAGAGATTGACTGGAGTGTCGGCCGACTGATGGACGCTCTCAAGCGAGGTGGACAGCACGACGACACGATCGTGCTCTTCACCAGCGATCACGGGCCGTGGTTTCAGGGTTCGCCGGGCAATACTCGCGGGCGCAAGGGCTCTACCTTCGAAGGTGGCGTGCGTGTCCCCTTTCTTGTTCGATGGCCAAAGCACGTCCCTGCGGGAGTGACATGCGAGGCATGGACTAGCCACCTTGATGTCTTACCGACACTCGCCAAATGGTGCAGCCTGGACACGCCTCGACTTCCTATCGATGGCAGCGATGTTTCTGCCGCTTTCCTGCACCAGAAGACCATGGAGGAGAGATCTGTGCTGTACTTCTCGCCTGCGGGTGGACGAGAGATGGTGCATGGAATCAGATCCGGGCCGTGGAAGCTCCGCGTTGCGCAGGGTACCGGCGAGATCTACATCAACGATCAGGGAATGGGCCGGGAGCATTATCTTTTGCCGCAACCGGAGCTGTACAACCTCGAATCAGATCCGATGGAGGGTTTCGATATTGCCGATCGTCATAGTGATGTTGTGCAGCGTCTGCTCGCCGAGATCGACCGGCAGCTTGAATCGTTCCCGGATACGACTCGCACGCAGTATGCCGAGCTTCGCAGCCGGCCCGCAAGCAGGATCACGCCTCCGGGAGCCGCGCCGAGAATCCAGCATGGTCCGTTGCCGGATTGGGCGTGGGAACCACCTGAGCGGCGATAGGGGCGAGGCGAGCTCTTCACTTCACCATCCTAGCCAGCAGAGTCTTAGGGAATTCCTTTCCCACCCGACTGTGAGCGTTCATCCCAGCGAACACGTTCACTGAGATGAACGAGTGAGAGACCCCGGTGTATAAGCGCTGAAGGCGCGTTCTATACCAGCCTGGGGCAACGCCCCAGGTCTCCGGCCCCGAGGTGTTAAAGGGCTGAAGGCCCGCTCTATAACTCCGCAGTGAAATCGAATTTGTGAATATGTCCTGGCAAAAAATTTGTCATCCATAACGAACCAGGCGTCAGCCAACTTCTCTACAGTAGTTATTCCTTAGAACAACGGCTGATCGGAGAGGGAGATGCTGATATCTGTTTTTGCGGCATTGCCGCATGCGGCGCCAGTGCCTCCCACTCCTGTATGGCCACAGCGGCATAGGTTTCGCCTTCGCCCGATGCATGGAAGATGCTACGCAGGCATCGCGTCTTGATGGTTCGGAAACTCACTTCATTCACAGCATCGGCTTTCGTTCCGTAAGCGGTGGCATCCTCAACGGGCTGCCAGTGATTCCCTGTCCAATACTCAAGATGCCAGGATTCGGGCGGTGCGACACCGACTTTCGATCCGGCAGGCTGATCGTTCCAGAACCAGATTCGCGATCCGTTTAATTGCACCGGGTGAGGCCAGTCATATTCGATCCACTGCGTTGGTGGGTTGTGCAGAGACCACGATGCCCATATATCCGGCGGTAAAGGATTCTTACGGACGAGGCCATCGTTCAATGCTGCGAGCGCATACTGCAACGGGATCGGTTCGTTGGAGGCATGTGCCTCTGCCACGGGAGCGATATTTCTGGTAACAACAGGCGGTGGGCCAGGAGCGCGCGTCGGTTTCACCTTTACGATACGGGCCGGGTTGGAGCTGTCATCCCATCGCATCTCGTCGATTGCGATACTACGACGGAAATGCCCGCCGCCCTTTGCATCTGCGGTGTGATACACGAGGTACCACTTCCCCTGGAAGGCAATCGCGCCCGGATGCGAAGTAGTACTCGAGACCGGATCGAGGAGCACGCCGCGATAGGTCCATGGGCCCAGAGGATTGCTTGCTGTCCCATAGGCAATGCATGCGTGATAGATCGCACGGGTGCAGTTGGAATCAGGGCCGGCATTATTCGCCGCATAGATCATGTAATAGGTATCACCGCGTCGAAACAGCCACGGAGCTTCAAAGAAACCCTTGAGAGCCGTAACCGAAATCTCCGGTCCCTTCGGCGTCACCATATCTTGCTCGAGCTCCATACCACGCAACCTGCCAAAGGTGCCCCAATAGAGAAAGACGCGGCCATCGTCATCGACCATCACGGTTGGATCAATGTTCTGGATCGTGTTCGGCTCCGGTATCGACTGCGAGACGATAGGGCCCGAGGGATGCGCGTCCTTCCAAGGTCCAAGAGGACTGTCGGCAACTGCGACACCGATGGCAAAGGGATCCTGGTTGCTGCTGTGTGCCTGCTGTACCGGCGCGTAGAGATAGAAACGGCCATCTCTTCCAGCAATGATCTGACCGGCATAGGCATGCCCGGCCTCTGCCCATGAGAACACCGTCTCGGGCCGCAGGATGGCCGGATAGTGCATCCAAGCACCGGATGAGACGCTCTTCGTCGACAGCAGCTGCCACTCCCGCATCACAAAGTCATTCACATCGGCAGGCGCCTCATCGCGGCCTGCAAGAATGTAGAGCGTGTCACCTGCTACCAGCGGCGCCGGGTCGGCTGAGTAATACTGACCATCCGCAAGGATAGGATTGCCTTTGCTATGGATCACACGAACCGTTTGCGGCCGCAATGCAACGCAACCACCGAGAAGGGCAAGGGTGAGGCAGCAGGCCACGTGCTTCATAGCGATACAATGATTCTATCGTTTTGTATACGATTTTGTTTTTCTAAAAGGCTTCGCGGATGAACCAGACAACTGACAAAGCTACGATTCACATGTCCCTCGACGAGCTGAGAGATTTCGCCAGCAGAATCCTGCTTGAGAACGGTCTTTCCGCCGCGCAGGTTCCTGGAGTTACGGAGACGCTGGTTGCGGGAGAACGCGATGGTTGTGGTGCGCATGGCATCTACCGGCTGCTCTCCGTGGTCCGCAGTATGCAGCTTGGGAAGATCAACCGGCATGCGAAACCCACCGTCACGGAGCCGGGGCTGTCACTTGTCCGCGTGGATGGCGATGGCGGCTTCGCACAGCTCGCCTTCGAAGCCGGTCGCCCGCTGCTAATCGAGAAGGCTCGCCGCTGTGGCATCGCGGCGCTGGCGCTCAACCGGTGTGCCCACTTTGCCGCCCTCTGGCCGGAGGTGGAAGCCATTGCCAGCGAAAATCTGGTCGCGATTGCAATGACCTCCAACCATGCCTGGGTGGCGCCCGCCGGTGGTACACAGCCGCTGTTCGGTACCAATCCTCTTGCCTTTGGATGGCCTCGGCCGGGGCAAGATCCTTTCGTCTTCGACTTCGCGACCAGCGCCATCGCGCGCGGAGAGCTGGAACTTCATCGCCGCGGAGGCAGACAGCTCCCTCCCGGTTGCGGCATTGATCGCGATGGAAACCCTACCACCGACCCCGCTGCGATTGCCGCCGGAGCCATGCTGCCGTTTGGAGGTCACAAAGGTTCTTCCCTGGCGCTGATGGTGGAACTGCTCGCCGGTCCTCTCATCGGAGACCTCACCAGCAAAGAGTCTCTCCTGATGGATGACGGTGCGGGTGCAGCGCCGATTGGAGGCGAACTCATCCTGGCAATTGACGGCTCCAGATTCAGCGACACCCCTGCCTCAGCCGATCAGGCGGAGGCGCTGTTTCAGCAGATTGTCGGGCAGGGCGCGCGGCTGCCATCACAGAGACGCTATATCGCCCGCAAAAGGAGCCTTGTGGAAGGCGTGCACATTCCGGCTGCGCTCTATGAGGAACTCGCAGGCCTGGGTCGATAGAGCATTTTTCCTGTAGGTGTAGAGTAGGGTTTCCGCATCTATGGGCGTTTTCCGCAATGAAAACGCCACTGCACACCCTTGTCGGGCGACCCACCCAACAGGGAAAATGCTCTAGAGTTACCAGCTACCGCGCTCTCCAAAGATGTCGATGACGTGCCCGAGCCGGTCCGCGCCCTTGATCCAGTTGTTCTGCAACGCGGCCTCTACACCATCGGCATCGCCGCGACGCACCGCCGCGATGATGGCGGCATGTTCGCGAACCGACATATGCAGATCGGTGATGATGGAGCTGGCATACAGGCGCCAGTAACGTTCCGCCTGCGGCTCCACCGCGCCGTGCAGTGTAGCAAGCCGCGGACCTGCGCCGGCGTGCACAATGGCGCGATGGAAGTCGCGGTCCACGTCGAAGATATCTGCCGTACGTCCCTTGCCCTTGGAGATTGCGGCCAGTTTGTGGTTGAGATTCTCCAGCGTATCCGCCAGCTTCTCCCGGTCTTCCGCCGAAGCCTGCGCCGCGCCGCGACCCGCAAGTCCTTCCAGCCTGCCGATAATCAAGTAGAGCTCGTTGGCATCTTCCTTCGTCAGCGGAGAGACGATCATCCTGGACTTGCTTACGTTCCGCTGCTCCAGCACATAGCCTTCGCGCTGCAGCCAGTGGATCGCCGCCCGTACCGGCGTACGGCTCATGCCCAGACGCTCCGCCAGGTCCGCTTCCACAATCCACGTCCCGGGCGACATCTTGCCGTGAACAATCAGCTCACGAATCTCCTGGAACGCAGTCAGCAGACTGGTGCCGTGCTCGGCTTTCTCTCGCTCGCCTGTTGGAGATACCGTCCGCACCGCGGTAGTCTTGGTTTTTGTTGGCCCAGCAGCGGTTTTCTTCACGTATCTTTCTCTCAATCCTTACTGTAGCGCACGATGGCCGGGCGGGCATCCCTGAATGAAAAAGGCGTATTTGTATCCAACTTCGTCTACAATTCAGGCATGCCATCGCCACTGCCTGTCTTCGTCTCCGTCGTGGACTCACACACGGCCGGGGAACCGACCCGTGTTGTCATTGAAGGTGGACCAGACCTGGGCTCCGGACCGCTGACCGAACGCCGGGCGCGGTTTCAGGCTGAGCATGATCATTTCCGCAGCGGCGTCGTCTGTGAGCCCCGCGGCTCCGAAGTCGTGGTCGGAGCATTGCTCTGTAAGCCCGTCAATCCTGATGCCGCGGCCGGGGTCATCTTCTTCAACGATGTCGGTTATCTGGGCATGTGCGGTCACGGCACGATTGGTCTTGTTATCACGCTGGCTCATCTCGGGCGCATTGGCCCGGGTAAGCACCTGATCGAGACTCCCGTTGGAGATGTTCACACTGAACTGCATGCAGATGGCAGCGTCTCTGTGCGCAACGTGCCCGCATATCGGTATCGCGAAGCAGTCCGTGTCGATGTTCCCGGCTACGGCACCTTCACCGGCGACATCGCCTGGGGCGGGAACTGGTTCTTCCTCGTCGCCGATCACGGTCAGGATCTCATCGCCGCCAACCGCAGTCCCCTGGTCACACTCACCACAGCAATACGCGAAGCTTTGATCGCGAACGGTATCACCGGAGCCGATGGCGCACTGATTGATCACATCGAGTTGGTCTCCGCACCGGAAGACCCAGCGAACTCCGGCCGCAACTTCGTCCTCTGCCCGGGCGCTTCGTTTGACCGCTCCCCTTGCGGCACGGGCACGAGCGCGAAGCTAGCCTGCCTGCACGCGGAAGGCAAACTTTCAGAAGGGCAGCAGTGGAAACAAGAAGGTATTCTTGGGACGGTATTTACCGGCTCCGTTGTTTCACACGGCGATCAGGTTATTCCGACCATCAGCGGACGCGCGTGGATTACGGCGGAGTCGAAGCTTTATTTCGATTCCAGCGATCCCTTCGGTAAAGGAATCGCGTTCTAATGCCTGGTTTTGATCTCGTCATCGTCGGCGCCGGTATCGTCGGCTGCGCGTGCGCACTGGAAGCTGCACGCGCCGGCCTGCGGGTGGTCATCGTCGAACGCGGCGTCGTCGGTGGAGGAACAACTGCGGCCGGCATGGGCCACGTTGTCGTGATGGACGACTCCCCGGCCCAACTTGCACTCACGGCTTACTCACGATCCTTGTGGCGAACCATGGCTCCGGAACTTCCCGCAGGTGTGGAGTATGAGTCACGAGGCACGTTGTGGATCGCGGCCGATGACGAAGAGATGGCCGAGGTCTTCTCGAAACAGACGACCTACGCCTGCGCCGGCATCGCCTCACAGGTTCTCGATCCTCGTGAACTGGCCGAGGCTGAGCCATATCTTCGCTCCGGGCTCGCCGGCGCTTTGCTGGTTCCTGACGATGGAGTGCTCTATCCTCCGGTAGCCACGGAATACTTCCTCTCCGAAGCACGGCGTTTGGGCGTTGTGTTTCTCTCCGACCATGAGGTTGTGCGTTGCGGCAAAGGGCGTGTTCAGTTTGCGAACGGCACCTCCATCGAAGCGGAGCGGATTCTCCTTGCCAGCGGTGCTTCTATCGATCTGCTGCCGTCGCTGCCTATCCAAAAACGAAAGGGCCATCTGCTCATCACCGACCGATACCCCGGCGTGGTGAGCCATCAGTTGGTTGAGCTCGGCTATCTGAAGAGCGCGCATAAGCTCACGGCCGACTCAGTGGCATTCAACATCCAGCCCCGGCTTACCGGCCAGTTGCTGATCGGCTCGTCGCGTCAGTACGGCGACGAGAGCCGCGAGATCAACCACGCCATACTTCGGAGCATGCTCGAACGCGCCATCGAATACATGCCTTGCCTGAAAGGGCTTTCGGGGATTCGCGTGTGGACCGGCCATCGCGCTGCGACGGCGGATAAGCTTCCGCTCATTGGACCAACGGCGGATCCTACGCTGTTTCTTGCCATGGGCTTCGAGGGACTTGGTATCACCAATGCGCCCGGAGCAGCCGTACTTGCCATTGATGCTCTTCTTGGCCGAGCATCGGTCATCGATGCTGCGGCGTATCTACCGTCGCGTATCCAGCAGGAGGCGGTTCATGCCTGATCAGCAGGTCGTCATTCATGTGAATGGATCGCCTATCTCTGTGCCTGCCGGCTCTATGCTGAGCTCGGCATTGTTGATGGCATCTGCGCCCTGCCGTATTTCAATTACGGGCGAGCCCCGCACCGCACTCTGCGGCATGGGAATCTGTCTTGAGTGCCGCGCCGTCGTCAACGGAGTTCCGCATACTCGCACCTGCCAGACCGTATGCCAGGAAGGCATGCGCGTGGAGACCCAGCCATGAAGCCGGCAGATGTTCTGGTCATCGGAGCCGGTCCCGCCGGCCTTGCCGCGGCAACCGCGGCTTCGCGCAATGGCTGCCGTGTTGCCGTTCTCGACGACAACCCCGCAGCCGGCGGACAGATCTGGCGTGCGGATATCACGCGGCCCCACCACGAGGACCCCGCGCGTGGCGACGCGATAGCAGCCTTTCACACCTCCGGAGCCGCTCTGCTTCCCGGCCGCCGTATCGTCGATGTACCTTCGCCATCCACATTGCTGGCCGAGGCCGGAGGCCATTTTGAGACCTATCGTTGGGATCGCCTGATCCTCGCTACCGGTGCGCGAGAACGCTTTCTCCCTTTTCCTGGATGGACCCTGCCGGGAGTCTTCGGTGCTGGGGGTCTGCAGGCTCTCGTCAAAGGCGGATATCCAGTTGCAGGAAAGCGGATCGTTGTCGCGGGAACAGGTCCATTGCTACTCGCTGTCGCTGCTCATCTGCGGGAATATGGGGCCTCGATCGTCACCGTCGCCGAACAGGCGTCGTTCTTCCAGATGTTGCCCTTTGCAGCATCGCTCTTGCGCAGTCCGAGTAAGCTGCTGCAGGGTGCAAGCTACCGCAAGACTCTTGGTATCACTCCGTACCAGACAGCCTGCTGGCCGGTCGCGGCGCAGGGCGGTGAGGTGTTGCGCTCCGTCACACTGACTAACGGCCGGCGGACATGGACGGTTGAGTGCGACCTGCTTGCCTGCGGCTTTCATCTTGTACCGAATACCGAGCTCGCTCAACTGCTGGGATGCACACTTCAAAGCAGCTTTGTCCAGGTCGACTCGCAACAGCAAACTTCGGTCGCCGGCATTTACTGTGCGGGTGAACCCACTGGCATCGCGGGTGTTGATGCCGCACAGGTTCAAGGGGAGATCGCAGGACTTGCAGCCGCAGATTGCAGTCCCCTCCCGATGCGCCTGCTCACTCGCCGCGCAAAGGAAGCTGCGTTTGGCCGCCGTCTGACGCACGCCTTCCGGCTTCGTTCTGAAGTGCTCAGGCTCGCTTCGCAGGAGACGATCGTCTGCCGTTGTGAAGATGTCACCTTCGGCCAACTGCAGACGCGTTCCAACTGGACAGACGCCAAACTCCATACCCGGTGCGGCATGGGTCCATGCCAGGGCCGCATCTGCGGCCCCGCAACAGAGGCGCTCTTCGGCTGGCAGCCAACCTCTGTCCGCACACCTCTTTTTCCGATTCCTGTCGCTGCCTTCTGCGACGAAACCTCTTCGCTCAACGCACCATCAGCCCGTTAGGAGATCTCTATGAAGTGGACCGGAGTGATTCCCGCAGTCACCACGCCGTTTGAACCCTCCCTCGCCGTCAACCACAAACTGCTCTTCCAGCACACATCGTGGATGCTGAAAAACGGATGCACCGGCCTGGTCATGCTTGGCTCTCTCGGAGAGGGCGCAACGCTGGAACATAACGAGAAGGTGGCCATTCTTGAGACGGCGCTTCGCGCTTCAGAGAAGACCGGAACTCCTGTGGTCGCCGGCATCTCCTCTCTCTCGACGGCAGCCGCCGTTCGTCTGGCAAAGGAAGCAGAAGACCTCGGCTGCGCTGGCCTGATGGTGCTTCCGCCCTACGTCTATAGCACCGACTGGCGCGAGATGAAGGCTCACATCGCGGCGATCATCCGGGCAACGAAGCTCTCCTGCATGCTCTACAACAACCCGGTTGCCTATAAGACCGACTACATTCCGGAGCAGCTGAAAGAGCTGGCGCAGGAGTTCCCCAACCTGCACGCCATCAAGGAATCGAGCACTGATGTGCGCCGCGTGACCGCGATCCGCGCCATCCTTGATGATCGCCTTACCATCTGCACCGGTGTTGATGACGCAATCGTCGAAGCGATTGCGGCCGGATCCAGTGCCTGGATCGCAGGTCTGGTCAACGCCTTCCCCGCTGAGTCCGTCGCGCTTTACGAGCTTGCAATGGCGGGAAAACATCAGGAGGCCTTCGAGCTCTATCGCTGGTTCCTGCCTTTGCTCCGCCTCGACACCGTGCCGAAGTTCGTCCAGCTCATCAAGTGGGTTCAGGAGCAGACCGGCACTGGCACAGCCAGGGTCCGGCCGCCGCGGCTCGAGATCGTTGGCGCAGAGCTTGAAGAGGTGAAGGCAGTGCTGGCAACGGCAATGGCCAACCGTCCTTCGGTCAAATCCACTCCGTTCCCTGTTCTGCAGCAGGCGTAAGTCAGCAGACGGCGGCTGCATCCCCTCCATGCAGCCGCCCCCGCAAGGTTAGCCCTCCCCCTTTGAATACAGCTTCAGGAGTCGCAGTGAGGTTCTCTCCGTTGTTCCGCCTGTCTCGTGCTGTCCTGTTGTCCTCGCTCGTAAGCAGCACCCTGAGTTGGTCACAGCCTCCCAAGCCTCTTCCGCCTGGCCCCATGCTCGATGGCGGCCGCGTGGTGCTGAAAGCGAAAGATCTCACGTTGGAGCTGCTTGCCTACTCCGGCACCGTGGCACAGCTGAGGCCCGCGGCAGATCCGATGCTGGACTACACTCCCGGCGACCTGCTCACGTCTCGCTCGGCGGATACCTTCTACCATCTGGGCGACCTCGATCTGCGGCTTCGCGATGATGCCTCTACCGAATGGAAGGACTACTCGACCGCCTACCGCCGCAAGCCTGTTCAGGTTCTCGCCAGCACACCAGCGGTGTTCCGCGCTGACCTTGCAGCAACGCTTCCGGCAGAGATTCCGCTTCGTATCGTACGGGAGTGGTCCATTCGGAATGGCGAGATTTATCTCAGCTACACGCTCACCAATCGCACGCACAAAGTTGTTCACCTTGGCGGCACTGGCGTTCCGATGGTCTTCAACAACATCATGAACGGTCGCACGCTCGAACAGAGCTACACGACCTGCTCCTTCTATGACCCCTACATCGGTCGGGATGCCGGCTATGTTCAGGTTGCACGTCTCTCCGGCAAAGGCCCCGCGCTTCTGATCGCGCCCGAGGGCCATGCGCCACTGGAAGCCTGGAGGCCAATCCTCGATAAGCGTGTCACCCGTGGTGGTGAAGGCCTGCTCCTCAACGATCCTACGCAACGCGGTATGACCTTCGAAGGTTCGTATGAGTGGATGATCCACTCCGCGGGCTTCGCCGACACCGACTGGAAGGGCGCCGAGCAGTGGAACCAACCGACGGAAGCTGTGCTTCAGCCGGGTAAGAGTGTCACCTATACGCTGCATCTGTTCGTCGCTCCATCGCTGCGCGAGATTGAAGCGACGCTCACAGCTCACGGACGTCCGGTCGCCATCGGCATTCCCGGATACATCCTGCCGCAGGATACGGATGGCCGGCTCTTCCTTCGTTCGGCGAGTCCAGTCACCAGCATCGTCAGCGAGCCGGAAGGCGCACTCTCTCTCCATCACGATGGCCTGGCGCCCGACGGCAAGACGCAGGCCTACACCGTTCGTGGTCTTCGTTGGGGACGAGTTCGACTACGCATCACCTATGGGGATGGCAATGTACAGACCATCGCCTATCGCACCATCAAGCCGGAGACACAGACGGTCGCCGATCTCGGCCGCTTTCTCTTTCACGAGCAGTGGTTTGAGCAGCCCGATGATCCATTCCATCGCTCGCCCTCCGTCATCAGCTACGACAACGATGCCGGCAAACAGCTCTCTCAGGAGTCTCGCGTATGGATCGCTGGACTGAGCGATGAAGGCGGAGCAGGGTCGTGGCTGGCGGCAGCGATGAAGGAAGCCATTGCACCCGATCCGGAGGAGGTTCGTAAACTCGAGGCCTTTGTGAATCAAACCGTCTGGGGTCACCTGCAGGAGAGCGAAGGCCCACAGAAGTTCGGTGTTCACAAGAGCCTCTTCTACTACCAGCCGGACGCGATGCCCGCCGGGTACTACGACACGTCGATGAACTGGGGCACGTGGACCAGCTGGAATCGCAAGGATGCTGCCGACGTGGGCCGCTCATTCAACTATCCGCATGTCGTCGCTGCATACTGGTCCCTCTACCGCATCGCGCGTAATACCTCTGGCCTTACGTCAAAGCAGGACTGGAAGTGGTATCTCGATCACGCATATGAGACCACCATGGCCATGCGGTCGCAGGCGCCGTACTACACGCAGTTCGGCCAGATGGAAGGCACCGTCTTCACGTTGCTGCTCCACGATCTGAAGATGGAAGGCTGGACCGAACAAGCCTCTACGCTGGAAGGCTGGATGCGCGAACGCGCACAACAGTGGAGTCACGAGCCGTATCCCTTCGGCAGCGAAATGCCATGGGATTCGACCGGGCAGGAAGAGGTCTACGCCTGGACACGCTACTTCGGCTACAAAGAAAAGGCCGACCTTACGCTCAATGCCATCCTCGCCTATACGCCGGTCGTACCCTCCTGGGGATATAACGGCAGCGCCCGCCGTTACTGGGACTTTCTCTATGGCGGGAAGTATCCGCGCATCGAGCGTCAGCTACATCACTACGGATCAGGCTTGAATGCAATTCCGCTGCTCAGCGAGTATCGCGTCCATCCTGGCGATCTCTATCTGCTGCGCGCGGGTTACGGCGGCGTCATGGGTCCGCTTGCGAACATCGATGAGAAGGGCTTCGGCTCTGCGGCGTTTCACTCATATCCCGATCGCATGCAGTACGACCCATATACCGGCGACTACGGTCCGAACTTCCTCGGCCATGCGCTCAACACCGGTGCATATCTCATGCAGAATCCCTCGCTGGGCTGGCTTGCTTTCGGCGGCAACGTGACGATCCACGGGAACATCGTCCGGCTTGCTGTGCTTGACTCAGCGCGACAGCGTGTTTTTCTTGCTCCAACCGGTCAGTGGCTCACTCTTGACGGCGGAGCATTTACGGCGGTGGAGTATGACACCTCGACGCATCAGGTCACGGTT
This sequence comes from Terriglobus sp. 2YAB30_2, assembly GCF_052114765.1. Lineage (NCBI taxonomy): Bacteria > Pseudomonadati > Acidobacteriota > Terriglobia > Terriglobales > Acidobacteriaceae > Terriglobus > Terriglobus sp. 2YAB30_2. Next base: position 306,507 of record NZ_JBFRFJ010000008.1, on the reverse strand, counting down.
CACCTAGCGTCTGCGACCGCTTATGTCAAAGAAGTGAAGCTGCACATCTCTACTCAGGCGACGGAGAAGCCTGAGGAAGTACGCACTGTTTCCCTTTCGTCGGACGAAACTACGATATCGTTGACGACGCCACGCTGATTGCGCCAGCCGACGGGGTACCTCAGCGGCTAAAGCCGCATGTGTTTCGGGTTCTATATGGGACGGCTGAAGCCGTCCCCTTAAGCAAGGCATTCGCGCGTTGCGCGAACAATAAACAAGCTTATGCCTTTGCCTCTTTTGTTTTGCTTAAGGGCATGGCTTCAGCCATGCCGCGCGCAAGCCGCGAAGTATGCGGCTTTAGCCGCTGAGGTACCCACAGACTACTCCGTAACAGCCTCACCGAGGTTACGCCTCGAAGCATTGCGCTGCAGCAGTGCATACACCGGGATGCCACTCAAAATGATGATCAGGCCAGGCCATGTGGTTGATGTGCGATAGCAGAAGAGCACTGCCAGCACGATCGCCGCTCCTACCAGATACAATGCCGGCAGCCATGGATATCCCCAGCAGCGATAGGGCCGTACTGCATCCGGCTTCGTCGCTCGCAAACGGAAGAGTCCGGCGACGGTAAGGATATAGAACAGCAGCGCCGCCGAGATTACGTAATCCAGCAGGTTGCTGTAGAGGTTGCCATACTCTCCCGTAGCTGCGTTGTAGGTCCGTGGCAGTACCAGCAGGAGCGACCATAGGCACTGTAATCCGAGAGCCCATCCCGGGACCCGCGCCCGGTTCAGGACACCGGCGCGCCGGAAGAACAATCCGTCCTGCGCCATTGCGTAATAGGCACGACCTCCTGCGAGGGTTAGCGCATTGACTGTGCCGAAGGTCGAGACCATGATCAGCAGGCTCATGGCCAGCTTGCCGATTCCAGGCAGAACAGTATCCACCACGAGTGTCGCTACACGATCCTGCGATGCGGTCTGAATCCCTTCGACAGGGAGCACTGCGAGGTAACAAAGATTACACAGCAGATAAAGCCCAATGACGAGCGAGGTTCCAATCGCCAGCGACAGTGGAAGATTCCTCTTCGGGTTACGCACCTCTCCTGCGACGAAAGTGATGTCGTGCCAGGAGTCCGCCGAGAAGAGCGAACCGGTCTGCGAGACACACAGCGCCACCAGCATGCCCCACGCCGTAGCAATCTCCGTACTGCCGATGGCGGTGACATGGATTGGAGTCCATGCTCGCGCAAAATTCGCATGGAAGATCTGCGGGTTCCGCAGGAACGCGTATGCCGCCAGGCCCAGCAGCGCCACCATGCCTGTGAGCTTCGCCACAGTAAAAACATTCTGGATCAGCTTGCCCCACTCGACCCCATAGGTGTTGATCAACGCGATGAGAAGAATGATCACGAGCGCTAACGCCTGTGCTGTCGAGAGCGAAAGTGCATACGACGATCCCAGATGGATCGGTGCGATCAGATATTGCTTCTCAGAGATGGCAGGAAAGATCCCTCCGCTGAAGCGCGCGAACGCAATAGCTACGGCAGCGATGGTGCCGGTCTGAATCACTGTCACCAGGGTCCAGCCATACAGGAACCCGAAGATCGGTGAGAACGCCTCCCGCAGGTAGACATACATGCCACCGGCTGATGGCATCATGGCCGCCAGCTCTCCATAGCTGAGAGCCCCGGCGATGGTCAGCACTCCGGTGATCAACCACGCCACCATCAGCCAGCCGGCTGAGCCCAACTGCCGCGTGATCTCCGCGCTGACGATGAAGATACCGGAGCCCACCATGACCCCGGCCACGATCATTACAGAGTCGAACAGACCTAATGCCTTGCGGAACTCGGCGCCTTCGCTCTCCCGCTTCAGATGCTGCTGCTCCATTCACTGCCCTCTGTGCAACCGCGTTGTATGACGTACTCTTTGATACCACGGCAGCCTGTTCGTGATTCGTCGACTGTGTTGAAAGAAGAGGAATGCCCGGCACGGAGGCTCTACGCCTGGCGTGCCGGGCAACTTTGTTGTTGCTCGATTAGAACTCGATGTTGCCGCGTAGTTCGATCCAGCGAGGATGGTTGGTGACTCCGCTGTTGGCAAAGTTCGTGCTCTGCACACTGCTGCCGAACGAGTTAGGTGTACTTCCAAAGACAGGGTGATTCCAGATATTCAGGAACTCACTCTGCAGCTTCACCTGAATACGTTCATGGACCGGGAAGCTCTTGGAGACGGACATGTCGTGATAGAACGCACGTGGACCATATAGATAGAGCCTTTCACCGATGGTGCCCGGCGTAGTGTTCGGTTGAATGTAGCTCTGGTTGGCTCCGCCGGCAGACAGATACTTCGGATCCAGCAGCCGGGCGTAGGTCTTACCCGGCACACGGTGAACTCCAACCGCACGCTGCAGATCCTTCGCAGTAACACCGACCAGCCGTATGCCGCCGTCGGCATAGTCGTTATACGTCGCGTTACCGCCGAATATCTGCTGCGCAGCGCCGGTCTGGATAATCATGATCGATCCGAGGGTCCAGTTGCCTGCAAGACGGCTGACCAGGTTGTTCGAGCTGAGGAACGTCTTTCCTTTTCCAAACGGCAGATCATACGACGACGTAAGGTGCACGACATGACGAATGTCGTACGGCGTTGGTCCGTATCCTTTGCTGAGGTCGCGCAAAGTCAACAGGTTGTCTGCGCCCGCAGTATAGTTCTGCGTCGAACCGATCCCTAGCGCCTTGCCAAAGGTATAGTTCGCATCAAAGACCCAGCCATGCCAGTTCTGCTGACGGAAGTCCAGCTGCAGCGAGTGATAGTTCGAATATCCCACAGCCTTCATCAGGCTGGTGCTGGTGCCCGCGGCATATGGATTCGCCTGGAAGAAGTTGATCGGATAGCCCGCGCCGGCGCCGGTGTATCCGGCGTTGTTGGCGCAGGGCGAGAAGGAAGATCCTACCAGATTGCAGAAGTAGGTCGTCGTTCCCGAGATGCCGCTCAGCACATTGGCCAACGCGCCGACCTGCCCCGTTTTGACGTAGTTCAGATAATCGGCGTTCTCGTAGTCGACCGCGCCTCCATAGGTTCCGGAGGGCTCACCGGCGAAGGCGGCCTCAAAGATTGAGGTCTTGTTACTGCCATGGAAGGTTGTGCCACCACTCGCAGCGTAGTTTGCCTGCGCCCGCTGGAACTCCGCCAGGAAGCCGTTCTCGAAGACATTCACTTCGTTGGGATTGATCGCCAACCATTGGTGCAGCGTCCGATTTCCGTCGTATCGTACCTCGACGGCGCGGTTTCCAAACTTCCGCTCAAAACCAAAATTCCAGCTCTGCGTATATGGCTGCTTGATGTTGTAATCCATGCCCGCAGCCGAGATCGAGTTCAGGAAGGTGAAGTCGGCCAACGGCTCTGTACGCAGATAGCTTGCAGGTGAAAGGCCGCGTGCCGGTAGGGTATTCCCCAGGGAAAGAGAACCGGGTGCAAAGGTGCCTGTCTGCCCCGAGGTATTTGGATTCAGATAGAAGCTCTGATAGAAGAACGCTCCGTAGGACGAGGAGTTGTTCCAGTAGTACTGCTGCGGCATAGTGAAGCGCCGTAGACCGTAGCCACCGCGGATCACCGTATCTCCCTGACCAAAGAGCTTTCCAAGGAAGCCTTCCTGGTTTCGCGGATTCCAGGCAAAGCCAACCTGCGGCTGAGGCGAAACATTCCAGGGAGCATAGGAATGCGGCCGTGTCTCAAACTGAGGGTTGCTGGTTCCCTGCAGCGATCCTGGACGGAAGAGGTTGCCAACGCCGGAGGGACCGTACACCGACGCCTCGGTCAACGAGTGATAGGCGCCGGTAAGGTCGTGGTTGTCGCCGGTAAAGTCCCAGCGCATACCGTAGTTCAGCGTCAGGGTCGGGAAGATGCGCCAGGAGTCTTGCGCGAACAATCCCCAGGCCGTCTGCAATTCGTTCAGGTTGTAGGCACCGACAGCCTTGAGATAGTCGCCCGTCTTCTGCGAATACGAGTAGCTGCCGTTGACATAGTTGATGCGGCCCGTCAGGACAGCATAGATCTGCTGCGCTTCGTTCAGATTGTCCGGGCTGGCGTTCGGCAGGCTCGAGCTGGAAAAGGCGTTGTTCGCTGGGTCACCGGCTGCAAGGCCCAGGTTGATGTTGTCAAAGCCGGCCGGCGGATTCCAGTAGTGATCCTGCTCGCGGTTCCACATGCCGCCGAACTTGATGGAGTGTGATCCCTTCTGCCAACTGATCGAATCGGAGGCGTTCAGTACCGGATAGAAGTTTGAGGTCGGCAACGTGTAGGTCTGCCCTGACATGCTGCCGCTGCCCCAGTTATCCAGCCCCCAGTAGATCGTCGGGTTGGTTGCGTAGAGTGACGGTGCATCCTGCGCATAGCGGTTGACCGTATAGAGATAGCCCAGCTTCAACTGATTCATCATCCGAGGACTGATCTGATAGTCCAGGCCATATCCGACGGTGAAGGAACGATTCTGATATCCGGAGTTCTGATTTTGAAATGAGCTACCCGGGAATGGAGGTGCGTATGAGCCCGCCTGCTTCACCTGCGACATATTCCAGGTGAGATACATGTGCGTCTTCTCGGACCTTGCATAGTCCAGACGCACTGTGGGGTAGTAGTAGATATAGGGCGCTGGAGAATTCCAGAGAATCGAGCGTATGTTCGCGTCGCTGGTTCCAATGGTGCTGCCGGACGAGAGCGAGCTATTGATCGCCGAAAGTTGGCCTGCAATCACCGAGTTTACCGACGTCGGAAGCGCTGCACTGTAATTCTTCGCCAGCGTGAACAGGTTACGCGTGTAGATGTTGCCGTCCGTACCGGTATAGGTGAAGTTGCCATTCTGTGCCGTCGAGGTTAGGAACGAGTTGCTGTTCGTCTGGTTATATGGCTGCCGGCGCGTCGAGAAACTACCGAAGAAGAACAGCTTGTCCTTGAGGATTGGTCCGCCTAGACTGCCGCCAAAGTCGTTATAGATGACCTTGGCTCTACGGACGCCGGCGGCATTGTTGGCATAGGTATTGGCGAACAGACCGGAGTTGCGTGTGTCTACGTACACTCTGCCGTGAAACGCGTTGGTTCCAGAGCGCGTGACATAACTCAACTGCATGGTTGAGCGGCCGAAGCCCTGGTCCAGATCGATCTGATCGCTCTGAACGGACATCTCCGCGATATTCTCCACGCGGGGCGAGGCCGCCGCCTGCACATTGCCGTTGTACTTGCCGCGCGAGGCCGCGCCGACGACACCATCGATGTTCACACCCTGGTTCGTCAAAGGCTGGCCGTTCCACACGCCGATCTGGCTGCCGTTGGTGTCCTGCGATCCGGCATAGCCTGCCGTGAGCCGCGCCAGCGACGTCAGGTCGCGGCCAACGATTGGCAGAACTTCGATTGCCTTCAGATCAATCACCGCGCCGAGCGAGTTCGAGCTCACATCGAGCAGCGGGGTCGCCACCGCGCTCACATTCACCGTGTCGTTCGTGCTACCGATCTGCAACACCACCGCAACCGGTGTGACCTGCGATGCATGCACGATGACGGTGTCGACCCGAGTCGTAGAGAACCCAGGTGAGGAGACATTCAGGCGATAGGTTCCGATCGGCAGGTTGACGAAGCTGAAGGCTCCTGTGCCTTCCGTTGCCGCTTTACGAGTGATATTGGTGTCAAGCGCCGTCAGTTCCAGGCTGGCTGCGGGAACAACGCCACCGGTAGCGTCCGCAACGGTTACCGAGACAGTGCCCTGCGTTCCAGACTGTCCATGCAGCCTGCAACACAAGAAGAGAAGAACAGCCAGAAAGGCTTCGGGAAAACGTTTCCCTGAAATTCGTATCAACATACGACCTCCTTCAGAAACAGCGAGACTGCGTATTCTGCGAACCCGAGACAGGGATGGGGGGAGAGACCAGAAACAGACAACACCGCTTAGCGGCGGTATGACAGCTTTGTTAACAACGTGACCCGATTATGTCGTTAATTGTGTACAAAACTCAATACAAAAATTTAGACGATTTTGAGTCCCATTCTTGGAGGGCGAGACCACCCCCTCGGCCCACTCATGGCTTCGCCGGTTTTTCCATCGCATTCCATTCCGGAGTACGGTCACCATAGAGCGCCTGCACAAAGAAGTCCTCAAGCTTGCGCTGCCCATAGGCTCCCCCGGCGCCATGTTTCCCGCCGGGTACATACAGCAGGTCAAATACCTTATTGGCCATCTCCAGACGGTCTGCCACCTGGAATGTTGAGGCGGGGTCGACGTTATCGTCCATCTCACCGACCACCAGCATCAGCCTCCCTTTCAGGCGCCAGGCGTTGTCTACATTCGACGAGGCAGAATACTCCGGACCAATAGGCCACCCCATCCACTGTTCGTTCCACCAGATCTTGTCCATGCGGTTGTCATGACATCCGCTGTTGGCGACCGCGGCCTTGTAGAACTCCGGATGAAACAACAGAGCGCCCATCGCACTCTGCCCGCCGGCCGAGGTCCCGAAGATTCCCATGCGGGTGATGTCGTACCAGGGATGGCTGCTCGCATACGCTTTGTGCCACAGGATGCGATCCTCAAAGCCCGCATCCTTCAGGTTCTTCCAGGCCACGTTATGAAAGGCTTTCGATCGATTGTTAGTGCCCATGCCATCGATCTGCACCACAACGAATCCCAGCTCAGTCAACGGCTCCGCGTGGGTGGAGAATATCTTAGGCACAAATGATCCCTGCGGCCCTGCATAGATGTTCTCCACCACGGGATATCGCTTCTTCGGATCGAAGTTCGCCGGCTTCCACACCACGCCCCAGATCTCTGTCTTGCCGTCCCGTCCCAGCGCATGAAATGGTTCTGGCGCATGCCATCCGGCGGCCTTAAGCTTGTCGAGAGTCCCCCGTTCCAGCTCTGACACCAGAGAACAATCACTTGTGCGATGAAYGGTAAGCACCGGAGGATCTTCCACTGTACTTACCAGGTCGAAATACAGTGTTCCGTCCTCTGAGTACGCGACCTTGTGATTGCCAGCGGAGGGTGTAAGCGATGTCAGGCCCGTTCCGTCAAAGCCAATGCGATAGGCATGCACGAAATAAGGGTCTTCCCCCGCGTTCATTCCGCTTGCTGAAAACCAGATCGTGCGTTTCTCTTCATCTATGCGATCGACAGACCGGACAACCCAATCGCCCCGCGTGATCTGGTTCTTCACGCTTCCGGTCCGGCCGTCCAACAGGTACAGATGCTCCCATCCGTCCCGCTCCGATGCCCAAAGGATCTCTTTCCCGTCAGCGAGATCGCGGCGATACTCCTTGCCTGTGTCCTGCTGCTCCGGGATCAGTGAACGATAGTCCACGAAGGTCTCGCTGGTCTCGTTCACAAGCGTCCGGGCAGCTCCGGTAGCGGCATCCACCTCGATCACGCGATAGACCTGATGTCCCCGCTGGTTGTACTCGAAGGTGAATCCACGGCAGTCCTGCCACCACCGTGCCTGCGAAAGCTCATACGGATTCGGGAATAGATCGTTCGCGATAGCGATCTGTTTCTCTGTGCTTACGTCGAATAACACTGGCTGCTGGAGATCCAGCACATCGCCCGGCTTGGCATACGGAATCTCCGGATAGAGAGGCTGCAGTTGCGTCGCGGGCGACGATTGCACAAATCGGATGGTGCGGTGATAACCGGGACGAATGCGGTAAACCACCAGCTTCGATGAGTCGGGGGACCAGGAGATGGTATCCAGATCGTAGTAATTTCCTTCTGACCCATCTGTGCTCAGGGCCAGGCGCTGTTTACCATCAGCACTGCGGACCATGAGATTGAAGTTCACGACCAAAGCCTCCCACTTCCTATCGGGTGATGGGATACTGCGATTCTCGGGACTGCGAGGGGACTCTCTACCGCCATCAGCGCCATCTTCGTCCCGCCTGCATGCATAACTCTTCAGATCGCATCGCCACGGCGTATAGCCGATGCGGAACGCCAGGCTGCTTCGATGACCTTCCAGCCTGGCATCGCGTAGTGGAAGCTGCCCCGGCTTCACCTCTTCGTGTGTAGCAGCGCTCAGCGCTGTGGCCATCCGCTCATGGTCGAAGGCCAACTCCTTCTTCCCTGTTTCCACATCCGCGAGAAAGAACTGGTGACCGCCGCCTGCTACCGTCTTGTCATACAGCAGCACATGTTCGCCCTGGACCCAATGGGCGCCGCGGACCACCTTCTCCGTCAGGTCTCCGTACCTCTCATTCAACTTCGCGGCGCGCTCGTAGTCTTCAGGTGTGACGGCCGAAAAACTGGTTTGCGCACAGATGAAGGCAAGCACTGCACAGGCAGCGTATTTCATGCATCACTCCTCAGTACTGCCGGCTCACAGGCTCACGGATGGGTGGGATGCTCGCCGTAAAACTTCCACTGCGGGACAAAGTCACGCTTCAGCGTCTCGTGTTCCAGGTAGGCTCGCAGCAGCGCGATCGGCATCGCATTCTCATGAAGCACCGCATCGTGGAACTCACGCTCGGTCATCTTGCCGCTTCCAGTCAGCTCCTTATGCAGCGCGCGGAACTGCAAGGCGCCCATCAGATAGGCGCTCTGGTACAGCGGACCAACCGATCCATCGAAGGACCGTCTCACTTCGGCCGTCGCATTCTCCGGTTCGAAGCCGACGTTGTCGATCAGGAACTGCACACACTGTTGCGGTGTCCACTTACCGAGATGAAAGTTCATCGTGAAGATGACGCGCGCCGAACGATGCATGCGCCATACCAGCGCACCGACGCGCTCCTCCGGAGTCCGGTCGAAGCCACGGTCCCAGAACAACATCTCCCACCACAATGAATTCCCCTCGTACCAGAAGGGCGTCTGAAAGGGGTCGCGATACGGCCGGTAACGCGCTGCCATATAAAACTGCAGAAAGTGCCCGGGAATCATCTCGTGAAATGCGGTCGCACGGGCAAACGGAATATTATTGCCGCGCATGCTCATCTCACGCTGCTCGAAGGTCATGGTGTTCGTCGGATACGAGACGCTGATCTCGTCCCCTCCGGTGAAGAACGGGTTCACCAACTGGCGTTCGGGCGTCATCATGATCATGCGCCACGTCTCTTCGGCCGTTGGCGGTACCGTCACCAGATCGTTTTTCTTGACGAACTCAATGCCCTCCACCACTAGTTTGCGAATCAGCTCCGGCTGATCACCCGGAGGCACGTGCATCGTTTTGACCTTCTCTACCGCCGCGTGCCAGTCATCGCCATACCCCATCTCATGCGATGCCCGCAGCATCTCCTTCATGCACCAGTCGTATTCGGTCTGCGCGATGGCTGTCAGCTCTTCAGGGGTGTATGGAATAAGGTCGGCTGACAGCTCGCGCATCAACGCCTCATGGCCTACCGGATCTCCGATGATGGTCTTCTTGTCGTCAGCGGCGATCCCAACCAGCTTCTCCCGAAGGAATGCCTCATATTCTTCCAGCGCCTTATCTGCATCGCGATAGGGCTGCTCCACCCACCAGGTGAAGCCTGGGTCATAGCCGCTGTATTGCCCATACCAGTTATGAAGGACCTTCTTTAGCTGCTCTGTCGCGGCAACTGCGCGGTTAGCAACGACAGCATCGAACTTCGGTTTGCCTTCGCTCTTCGCCGGATCGAGCGCGTGTTTCGCGTTCTCAATGGCCCGGACCATGGCCATCAGCGTCGCGGCCGTCTTCTCAGCATCCGGCCGCACCATGCGCCGGTGCTTATCCTCCAGGTCTTCAATCGTTCCGGCAAAAGGAAGCAGCGGTCTCATGGCCGTTGCCTTCTCGCGCTGCAGGCCGAGCTCGTACAGCTCGCCTCGGAGCTGGTTCTGAAGCAGCAGGTAATCCAGCTTTTCGTCTTCTGCCAACGTCTTGAAGTCAACCGCAGCAAGCTCTTTCTGTTTCTGTTGATAGAACGCCTCCATCCTGTCCAGGCGGCTCGCTGAGAAAGAAATAACGTATGCCGCCTCCAGCGCTCTGCGATCGGCGCTGAACTGCTGGATCATCGATGGCAGCTTCGGCTCTGCAGCTTGCGGGGTTGCGGCCCGCGTCTGAAGGCAAAAACAGGAGAAGACAACGACTGCGATGGTCGGCACAAGACATGTTGAAAATTTGTTCGTTCTATCCACGATGTTATTCTTCTCCTCAAGGCAGAACAAAAGCCGCTCACGGCGGCTCTTGCTTACGACGAAACGTTTGCGTCTTTCTTAGCAGTAAACAAGCGGACACCGAATACCGGTCCTACTGTCGACCGGTCATGTGGAATAAAGCGCACCCGGATGCTCTCTTTGCCCTTTGTCAGGTCAGTGCTCAACGGATATTCCACATCGAAGAACTTTCCGGGACGATCCTGCTTCAGCGTCTGGGTGGCGACCTTCACATTGTCCACCAGGATGTCGAAGCTTCGTTCGCGCTCATCACCCCAGTAGGTAGCCTGCAGCACCATCTCCACGGGTTTGCACTTCAGCGTGAACTCGAAGTATCCACCGGAACGAGCGTCACGTCCATTCCGCCCGCGATACGACACCGGATATGAGATCTCCGAAACCAGCTTATGGTCCCTCTCAGGCTGCATCTCGCCCAGATGCATCACATCGACAGACCGTGCAGCGATATCCCGCGCCTTTGCCTGCTCTGCCAGGAAGTTACTCTCTTCCATTTTCCATGCTGCTTCGGTGAACCGCTTGAAGTAGACGGCGCTGCGGCGATCGTACTGACTATAGAACGGAACGAACTTCAGGTCCGCCGGCCGTACGATGCCCTTCGACGCATAGATCGCCTTCTCGGACGAGACGGCCGAAAAGCCCGACAGCAGGTTCTCGCCTACCAGCGACGGATCGGGATTGTCCCATTTCTCCGATACCGGACCAAGATCAGCGCTCATAACCATGGGGCCGCGAAGCAATGCGACCGTATCGTTGTCACCGGGTGCGGGCTCCAGCCGCAGATCGAGCGGCAGAGTGATTGCCAACACGTCTCCCTGCTTCCACATTCGCTTTACCAACAGGTATCCACGTACCAGTTCAACATCGACTGCTTTTCCATTCACCGTGACCTTCGCCTTCTCTCCAGCCCATCCTGGAGAGCGGAGACCAATCGCAAAGCTTTGCCGTTGCGGTAGAGCCGTCAACGTCAGTCGCGATTCCGGCGCGAACGGATAGTTGGTCTCGAGCCTGAGCTTCGCCTTTCTACCTGGCCAATCGGCTTCGGCAGAAATATAGAGATTCACCAGCAACGCTCCGTCACCTTCCCAGAAGATCGACTCACCATGCTTGGCGTGACTCTCCATACCGGTGCCCACGCAACACCAGAAGGCGTCTTCCTTTGGAGTGGAATAGCCGCGCTCCGCTCCGGACATCAGCGGGGTCATATAGGTAAAGCCGCCGTCTTTCGGATTCTGTGCCGCCATCACGTGATTCAGGTGCGCCCGCTCGTAGTAGTCGAAGTAGGTTCCATCTGGATGCCAGGCATACAAATGCCGTGTCAGCTTCAGCATGTTGTACGTATTGCAGTGCTCACAGGTCTGCTCGGTAATGTGGGCAGCGATCGTGTCGGGAGCTGAGAAATACTCACGGTCTGCGTTTCCACCGATGACATAGCTGTGGTGCTTCGTCACCGCCTCCCAGAAGAACTCCGCTGCACGTCCTGGTTCGGGCTTGTTGGTAAGTTCGTGAAGTCGGGCAAGACCAATCAGCTTCGGCACCTGCGTATTCGCGTGGAAGTTTGCCAACTTATCTTCGCCGGCTTCCAGCGGATCCAGTACACGGCGGTCATACAACCGCTCTGAGACGGCAAGCCAACGCTTATCGTGAGTGATGGCATAGAGCTCCGCGTAGCTTTCGTTCAGGCCGCCATACTCGCAGGCCAGCAGCTTCTGCATCTGCTCGTCGTTCAGCGCATCGAAGACGTCCGCGAAATACCCGGCCAGTCCGGTTGCCACTTTGAGCGCAGTGGGATCACCCCAGCTCTCATAAACATCCAGCAGACCCGCGAAGACCTTGTGCACGGTGTAAAGCGGAGACCAGGAACCATTCAGATCGAATCCGCCGGACCGGATCTCGCCTTGCTTTACCTCGCGGAAGATCTCTTCTCCATCAACGATAGTTCCATCTTTACGCTTCCGCCCCAACGCTCCGACGTAGCCTGTTCCGCGCGCCGTCTGCGCCCTTGCCAGCTCATCCACGATGTAGTTCGCGCGCTCGCGGCATGCGACATCCCCGGTCTGCTCGTAGGTCCTCACCAATGCTGTGAGGTAGTGACCGAGTGAGTGTCCCGCGATCGTATCGCTCTCCCATCCTCCATAAATAGGAGCCTTCGGTGGCAGCCCTGCGTACTGGAGAAAATTATGCAGGAATCGATCCGCGCTCAGCCCCAGAAGATAACCGCGATTTACCTCCACTGCATTTGCATACGCCGAAGGCAGCAGACGGACTGACGACAGCGGCAGAGGCCTGGCGTTAGCCGGAAGCAGCGGTGGAGAAACAGCGATGGCGCCTGCGTTACTGGCGGCAACGGAAGCTGCCAGGCCATACAAAAAACCGCGGCGGGTGATCTGAGGCTCAATGAAAAGCATGCAGAATGTATACCATAATGTATTCATTCCGGACGGCCCGCCTTAGCCCGGACAGGGTAAACCTCTCCATCTTCATGGCCTTAGAGCATGTTCCCTGTAGGTGTAAAGTAGGGCCTCCGTATCAACAGGGAAAATGCTCTAAAAACAGCAAGGGACAGCGATCTGCTGTCCCCTGCCGTATTCTTCGGTTGGTTAGAGGGTTTACTGATAGGCACCCATCGACGGCGTGCTGCCGCGCTGCGTTCCAACGATGTCGACCGACGAAGTCTTAGCTGATGTTCCGGCATCCCTGCCAGCCGAGCTCGACTGCAGCGCAAAGTTAGTGCTTGAGGCAAAGCTCGGAGCCGACGTCAGAGGAGCCGAATCCCAGGAGGGAGCAGCGCCGGCGCCGGACCAGAGGTTGTTGGAGCCAGTCACATTTGTAGTGCCTGACTCGATGTATGGTTGAGCGGCGCTGGGCTGAACACAGATATTGTTCGTCAGGTTCATTCCCGCTCCGGCAAACACAATGCCGAAGCAGCCGTTCTGGTTGCCGGTCACGTAACCGCCGGCATCCACGATGGTGTTGTTGTACACCTGCACAGTACCGCTGGTAGCAGCCGGAGGATCAGAGTTGATGGCGATACCAGCTTCGTTCGCCACGCCATAGGGGTTCGACGCAGTTGCAACGTGAGAAATCACATTGTTGTACACCTCGACCGTGCCCTGCGATGGATCGACAGAGGCCAGACTTATACCGTCGCAGTATCCGCCGGTGATGACATTGTCGTGCACGTGAATGTCATACAGGTTTCCACCAGTGGTCGCATGGAACATGATGCTGCGGCAGTAGCCCTTGAAGTTCTGGCCAATGCTGTTCCAACCCGCGTCCGCGTGGTTGACACCGGTGGAGAAGTAAACAGCGTGATAGGTCTTATCCACGTTGCCGCCGGTATCGTGTACGTTGTTGCCCTGGAATGCCCACGTGTCGGCAGGACTTTCCGTCTCTCCTAAAACACATGCCGTGCCGCTAACGCCGCTGGGCGGCGCTGGGCAGGAGATGCTGTTGTTGATGATGCGCGCGTTGCCCGCCTCCGCATCGATGGCCGAAACCTGACCAACAATATTGAGGTTGGCGATGGTGATGTTCTTACCCCATCCCTTCACACCGTTTGGAACGCTGGTGCTGCCCACATTGACAGTTCCACCTGGGAACCCAACGATAGACAACTGGCTGGTCGGCGATGATCCACCGATATCGGTTGAGACCGCAGCATTGTAGCCACGGCCGTCATTGAAGCTGACGTCAGTACCAGGCATCAGATAGATGACCGTGTTCTTGGATGGTGAGCTGCTGTCATTTGACGTTACCGAATTGAACGCCGCACGCCAGGTCTTAAAGGGCTGCGCGTAGGTTCCMGGGTTCGTGTCTACGCCGTTGGGAGAGACGAAGACAATGTTGGTCGGAGTGACAGTGAACGGCACGCCATTGGATGCCAGACCGTTCACATTCACGACGATATTTCCCGTGGTTGCGGACGGACCGAGCTGAGCAATGATCTGCGTGTTGGTCCACGAGCACAGGCTGCAATTCGTTACAAGCGATCCACCAAGTGTCAGTGTGCTTGAGCCCTGCGATGAGCCAAAGTTGCTACCGAAGATGCGTACATACACACCATTACCGTTGTCGCCGCCGGTGCCTGCACCAACATTCAGATCAGTGAAGTTGATATGCGGAGCGCCGGACGTTGTGCTGCCCGAAGACGGATTGGTTGTGGGTGAGGTAGGTGATGTAGGAGTTGTAGGAGTTGTCGGTGTTGTCGGTGTTGTAGAAGCTGCAGTTACCGTGATGGCGGTCGATGCCGTCTGGCTGGTTGAGCTGTTACTTGCGACCAGGTTGTAACCGGTCGACTGTGTTGGAGTGACGACTGCACTTCCTGAAGCAGCAACTGCACTGCCGTTAATCGTCACTGAAGTTGCGCCGGAAGTACTCCACGAGATGGTTGATTGGTTCCCCGCCGTAATAGAAGTTGGCGAAGCGTTGATGGAAGCCGATAACGTAGTCGTAGTGGACCCTGAACGATGTCTGTGCCTGTAGTACTGACCGTGTGCGGATGAGCCTGCGGCGAGTATGGACACACTGCTCCCTACGATGAGGAGACGAATTATGGACTGATTCAAATCAAAAAACTCCCTTGGGGATCGAAGCTGCGGGGCTTCATGCAAGTTGGTGGCCAACTATGCGGGAATTCGATGATTCTGAAAACAGGTTGCTATGGGTAAAAAATGGAGATTTACCGATGTCGTAAGGGTAAATATTCTCCCGATGAAGGGACAAAACTTCCCTATCAGCTCAGAGAGCGCATGGAGGGCGGGTTTCCGCGTCAACCAACTCGCGGTTTTCCACAGTTCACCTTTTGACTCTGCTCTTCTTGTGAAATCACTGCTTTGAAGCAATGTCACATCAGCTTGGTCGATTCCGGTTCCAATATCTCTCGCACGAAATAACTTTTACGCAAAATCGGAGTAACTTCGCCAGAGTTCTCATATAGAATGCCGCTCTCAACTTATCTCATGCTATGCATAGATGTTCGTTGACCGAGGCTTGAGAGGCAATACAACATATGTTCAAGAGAAGAGACGCAATCGATGCCAGAGATCTGTAAGTGACCTCCGAATGCCGTGCCGCTGCGAGACTCTGGATGAACTCAAGTCTGATGTCGTGATATGAGCCGCCAATCGATATCCGTAACCATTCACGGTCTGGATGTATTCCTGTCCGTCAGCCATCTTGCCTAGTGACAGCCTCAGGAGATACACAGTTTGAGTGAGGGTATGGCATTCAACGTTGGTATTCGGCCATACCTCACGCAATAACGTATCTTTTCGGACTGGCTTACCCTGTGCTTGTACCAGGGCGCAAAGCAGATCAAGTTGTTTCGCAGGGATTGGGATTTTTTGTATTCCCCGGCTCAGGCTGTTAGGACCCTTTTCGAACGTAAACCCATCGAAGAAATAGACACAGCCCACTACGCACTCCATCCATTGTTTAAGAGCATTTTCCCTGTTGCCGGTTAATTCCATGGGGAACCTGCAGCGGCGTTTTCATTGAGGAAAACGCCATAGATGCAACAAACCCCTACACGACACCTACAGGGAAATGCTCTGTTTGTTTTTTGTTCTGCTGTTCCTTAATCCAAAGCTGATTTGTACGTCTCAATCAAGTTGCTGACTCAGGAGAAATTCGTCTATCGCAACGCTCATTTTTGGAAGGGGAGCAACACCATGTTCACGCAACACAATTTCAAGGATCTCGATATTCACATCGACTCGATGCATTGGGAAAGCACTGCATCGAGCCTACGTCACGAAAGCGTTTTCCCTGTTGCCGGGCTTCCCGGACGAGTCGTGCCGGGGCCTTTTCATTACTGAAAACTCCCATAAATGGGCAAGCCCTCCACTACACCCACAGGGAAAAACCCACTAAGCGCCCGGCGGCTGCTCGAACCGTAGTGAGCTCCGCAGCGGGACAGCTCCCGGATCGCGATGGTGCAAGCGCTGTACTGGCCGCCGCGCTGTCTCCCACTGCCGCAACCAGTACGGCATCTCGGCATCACGAGATCGCAGTACCGATAGCACTCGTTCGGCTTGACCAAGATCATGCCAATCCAGCCCAGTGAGCTCTGAAACCAGGAGCCGGCTTGCATTTGGAGAAAGAATCTGACGAGAGAAATCGATGGTGGGAATGTTGTCATACACGAACGTCGCAATGCGAAGCTCCCGCCGGTCATTCGCTACCGCATGGACGCGCTTAAGAACCGCCAGATCCGGAAGCGCTTCGAAGCATATGCTCAGCAAAGTCTGGACAGAGCCGACCATGACGAATGTATTCCATAGTCCTCCATTCGTCAGAAGCCGTTCCGCGACGGGCAGGCTGGGCTTTTCTTCAAAGCTCCGCACTTGAAACAGGTTCTCGCCGACTGCGGGACCTGGCACAATCCAGCCAAACTCAACCTCAGGTCCTGAGGGGTGCGCTCCAAGCAGCATGACGCAATCGCGATGCTGAGCCGCCGTCTCGAATGCAGATTCAATCGCCGCAGTGAATGATAGTTCGTTGGAGTAGTAGTGATCGCAAGGCAAGACCGCGACCAGGGCATTCGGCTGCTCCTCCGCAATGTGGAAGAGGCTGAGAAGAATTGCGGGCGCCGTGCCACGATTGAATGGCTGCACCAGCTTGTACGACGAAGTGCCGGCGAGGTCTTCCTGAAAGTACAGGCGGTGCCCTTCGGTCACCGCGTAGATTGTCTGATTTTCGGGGATGCTTCTTGCCGCGCGGTCGCGAGTCTGGCGAAGCAGGGTCTCCTGACTCAGAAGGCCGCAGAACTGCTTTGGCCGATCGTCGCCATAGATGACACGCGTCAGGCACTGCAGACGTGTGCCGTCTCCGCCGGCCAGAACAAGTCCCCAGCGGTTTTGGGCCGAAGCCGGCAAGTTGCGATCCTTATGTTCTACGAGGTGCAATCCATGATTCGTCACTCTTTCTCTCTCTCCATACTTTTGGATTTTCCCGTTTTGTCCAGAAAGACACAGAGGGTTCTGTGATGGAGGAGAGGAGCACAAACCAGACCGACGAGAGTGAACCAATAATGGCATCAAATCGAATCGACAGGCATCTCGTACAACTACTAGTTTTTCAATTGGGATTTTGTTTGCCCGAAGACAAACCATCAGGCGGAGCAATAATGCCCTCCTGCACCGCAAACCGTGTCAGGTCGGCAACACTCCGCGCCCCAAGGCGAGACATCAGGCGCGCACGATGGAATTCAACCGTTCTTACAGAGATATAGAGGGCGTCTGCAATCTCTTTATTTTGTTTGCCTTCTACGATGAGCTGAAGGATCTGGCGTTGCCTGCCCGTAAGCTCCAAAACCGTTTGTGAAACTTGATAGGGGCGTTCCGTCACCTCCGTAACAAGGCTCTGATCCAAAGCCGGAGAAAAGTACCGACCTCCGCTTCGCGCAATCTGGATCGCGTTAAGAAGTTCCTCTGAAGCGCCGGATTTTAAGACATACGCCACTCCACCCGCTTCGATTGCCTTGCGCACATAGACCGGATTGGAGTGCATGCTGATAAAAACCAGCTTTGTCTTTGGAAGAGCCTTTCGTATCTCCCGTGCGGCATCGATGCCATTCAGCACCGGCATGGTTACATCCAGAATCACCATCTCTGGCCGAAGCCGCAGAGCTTCCCGGACGAGGCTCTGCCCATCGACTGCGGAACCTATTACATGGTGCTGATTCTCCAGCAGTCGTCGAATGCCATCAAGAACCAGCGAATGATCATCAGCAAGAAGAATTCTGGCTTTCATGGCGCCACTCTCCATGCAAAGGTACTGCGGCCGTGACAGAGGTTCCATGCCCCGGCGTGGAAGTAATATCGAGTGTTCCGTTGACCAGGCGAATGCGCTCGGTCATGCCCAGAATCCCCAGGCCGGTCCTGCTTCGCGGGGACTCCACCGAGAAGCCAACGCCGTTGTCTTGCACTTTGAGCTCAAACATGTCGCCGGCGCTCCGCAACGTAACGCGGATCTTTTTTGCATGTCCATGTATGAGCGCATTGCGGAGACTCTCCTGAGCGACGCGATAGAGACACGCTGCTTCTGTGTCGGTCAGGCAGGAGTCTTCCACCAGGCCGTCGAGAACTACCGTAATTCCGTGTCCTCTCTCGAATTCACCGCAAAACTCCTCGAGCGCAATGCTGAGGCCGAAATCGGTAATGACAGAAGGATGAAGTCCGTGTGAGATCCGGCGCACTTCGGAGGAGACACGTGCAGCCTGCTGCTGTAGCGCTTCGATCCGCTTGCGCTGTAACGCTTCCTCAGGAAACTCGGTTCCTAAGCGTCCCAGTTCGATGGAGAGAAATGCCAGTTGCTGGGTAATGTCGTCATGAAGTTCTCGCGCCAAGTTTCGACGCTCTTCTTCCTGGGCGGAGAGGAGGCGTGCCGCCAGTGCCCGCAGTCGTTGCTCGCTCTCCCGCAACGCAGCTTCGGCAGTCTTACGCGCGGTGATATCAGTGATGAAGCTTACGGCGAGCAATCCTCGCTTGGTGTGGACACCGCTGAGACTCACCTCGATGGGAAACTCCGCGCCATCTTTGCGTAATCCCAGGAGGTCCTGGTCGGACCCTATGGTACGACTCTTGGGATACAGATTGAAGTCCTGCCGACGTGATTGATGCAGATGGCGGAGCCTCGTGGGTACCAGGGTTTCAAGTGGCCGGCCGATCAACTCCCCCTGCTCATAGCCAAACATCTTGCCCGCCTGGCGATTGGCAAGCACGATTGTGCCGTCACTATCGATAGCAATAATGGCCTGCGCCGCTGTGTCCAGCAGGGTTCGGACGGTCTCTTCGCTCTCGCGCAAGGACTCTTCGAGCTCTTTGCGCGCTGTGATGTCTTCCGTAAAAATCAGAATTCCGGCGGGTTTATGATCCTGACCTCCCCAGGGCCGAATCTCCCATCGCAACCAGTTGACTCGTCCATCTTGACGGACCCATCGCTCCTCCTCAGAACGCATGGTTTCGCCTGCTAGACAACGGCGATGGATCTCTTTCCAGCGATCGGGAATTTCGGGGAATAAGTCGTAATGCAAGCTTCCCTCGAATTGTGACCGGTCCATCCCGTACTCCAATGCCCATCGATCGCTGACCTGCACATACCGCATATCTCGATCGAGCATTGCAACCGCCGCGGGAACGTAACGTACGAAGGTGTTGAGCAGATCCTCACGCGTCTTCAGAAGAGCGGTCCTCTCCCGCACCCGATCATCAAGTCCAGCATTAAGCCGGAAGAGCCGCGCCTCGGCTACTGCCGATTGCAGGCTATGCCGCCTGACGCTGAAGTACAACGAAGTGACGATCAACACAATGACGGCATACCCAATCACCAGAATGCTGAGAAAGTCAGAGCGCGCCTTTGTGAGCGCACTTTCCCGAGAGCCGAGCAAGCGCTGTTCCTCACGCTCCATCTCCCGGATCACGCCTTTGCTCGTCGCCAGCGGTTCACGCTGCTGATCGATCTGCGATTTTATGGATGAGGGATCGCTTCTCCGCTTCAGGTACTCGTCAATCGAGGATTGGTAGGTCGAGATCCGGGCTTCAAGTTCCTCCCGAAGCTTCAAAACGTTCTTCTGTTGCGAGGGATTATCGGCAGTGAGATCAGCAATGGTAGAGATCTCTTTCCGTAGTTCATCCAAATCCACGTTGTAGTCTTCGAGGAATCTGTCTTCGCCTGTGAGCAGGTATCCACGCCCGCTTGTTTCTGCCGTATCGATTGCGGAAGCCAGTCTCTCAAGCGAGGCCTCTACCTGGAGCGTGTGTTCGACCAACTGAGCCCGGCGATCCGCAAACCGGGCAACGAGCCACATCACGATTCCGATGGCAATCGGAATCGCCAACAAGAGCGCTAAACGACTAAACGCCTGAACGTGAACTGCTCGTCGATTCTGGGCCGGCATACGGGCTCGATTGCAGACACGTAGACCTTCTCCAGATCCTACCGGGCCCGCGAGGATGACAATTCTGCGCGGAAGGCAGGTCTCCGGTCAACCGGCAAGTGGAATACCTACCCCTCCCCACCAAATCTGGCCTTTCCGCGAGGATAGAGGCCGCTGGCGGGACCAGGCGCGTTCCACCTGTCGCTCGGATATTCCGAAGAACGACGCCCTGAAACACGGGAAGCTTCGTTCCGTTTACCCATTTGTCGCGACGAAAAGCCTAACCGCGATTGATGGCTGCTGATTGCGGTGGTGTACTAACAAGCTTCACAAGCGACTACCCTGCCTGTGCATTCGCCAAAGCCAATTCTTGGCAGCCCTGGTCTCTGCGCATAGGCCCGGAAGGTAATCTCATCATCATCCTCAAGGAAGGTTCGCGTTTCTCCCGAAGGCAGGCATAGTGGCTCCGGGAGATGCTTCTTTTCTAACAGGCACCCTTCTGAACCTGTAGCCGCCCCGGAGATGGTTCCCGTGGCAAGCAGGTCACCCGGACGTAGATTGCAGCCGTTGCAGGTGTGATGCGTCACCAGTTGACCGATGGTCCAGTAAAGGTCACGCAAATTACCGCGGCTGAGCATCATGGCCGGCATCTGTTGCTGCCGCATCGCTTCGGATTGGAGATAGACCTCCAGCGTCAGATCGATGCCGTCTCTGTCTCGAGACGATGAGGCGAGATAGGGCAGCGGAGCCGGATCCTCCGCCGGACGCTCGAACGCAGGAACGCGATACGGGGAGAGGGCTTCAAGAGGCACAATCCACGGAGAAATCGTCGTCGCAAAGTTCTTGGCGAGAAATGGGCCCAGGGGCTGATACTCCCAGGCCTGGATATCGCGCGCCGACCAATCGTTGACCAGGCATAGACCAAAGATGTGCTCTTCGGCTTTATCGATCGGAACACTGTGACCCAGTGAATTCCCAGTACCCACCAGGATGCCAACTTCCAGTTCGTAATCGAGGGACTTTGATGGTCCAAAGACTGGCGCTTCGGCCGTTGGAGCCTTCGTCTGTCCACACGGACGGCGAATATCCGCGCCGCTGATCACGATGGAAGACACGCGGCCGTGATAACCGATCGGAACGTACTTGTAGTTCAGCAGTAATGGATTATCCGGGCGGAAGAGACGTCCCACACGGGTAGCGTGATAAATCGATGCGTAGAAGTCCGTATAGTCTCCGATATCCGCCGGCGGCCGCATGACCGCATCCTTCATTGGAATGAGCAACGGCTCGACATCTCTTTTCATCTCGTAGCCCCCATCGAGCAATGTCATGAGTTGTCGCCTAAGTGCGGACCACGCCTCCGGCCCGAGGGACATCAATGGATTCAAGGTACGGGCCTTACAAGCGCCGACTACTTCCTTTGAGAGAATGGAAAGGAAACCTTGATCGGCACAGGCATAAAGATCAAGGATCTGGTCTCCAATAGCAACGCCGATATGAGCAGTCTCTCGATAAAGAAACACGCCGTAGGGCAAGTTCTGGATGGGGAAATCTGACTCAGGGTCATTGGCCGAAATCACCCAACTCCTGCTTGCTATAGCCATCCCATTCTCTCCAGGTCCTGAATTGGCTCCACAAAAGAGCAAGAACCAAAGCTCATTGCAAACTCTCTGCGAACAGTACGGAGTTGCTCTGCGCTCCACTGCAATGATCGCCATCCAATCGTATCCGCAGTCATGCGAAAAGCGTCGACATCCTGATCATTCAGTAGTTGCTGTGCCTGGTCTTCCGTTCCACCGCTGTAGACGAGCGCTGCCGCGAGAAACAGGTTGAGAAAGCCATGCATGATTCCTGTTTCACTATCGGGTTCATAGGTGAAAGGGTGATATCCACGGATTGGATGATGCAATCCCGCTGTCGCCTTGAATGCCAGGCCCCGGTCGGCAATCGCAATCAACATTGCAGCAATTGACTCCGATGAGGGAAATGCCGTAGCGGTTACACCACCCGTACGTATTTTGACGCGTGCACCCGCCAGCCGTATGGAATCCAGCACCTCCGTTTTTAAAGGCGTAATGGGAACTTCGAAATAGATGATCGTCTCCGCCAGTGTCCGGGCAGCCTTGTGATCTATCTCATCCAGTTTGTCGGGTTTGATCTCAACAGACTCGATGCGGAACCCATCCTCGCGGAGTTGTGCGATGTTGCTCACCTCCGCCGCGGAAGATGCGATGACGCTCAGAGGAAGATGAGCAAGCGAGTCACTCGCAGTCTCGCGAAGCTCGGACAGACGCTTCCAATCGACAATAAAACGACCTAGCAACTCCGAACGCCGATTGCGCCTGTACGCGAGATAGTTTCTGGCAGCCGCCTGCATATCCAGACGGGCAGGCGCATACAAGCCTGCGTAATCGATCAGGCCAGAGAGGAGGCTATCGATCGCGTTCATCGGGTCGTGAACTTCAGCTTCTCGCCGGAGGACTTCTGCCTTCCATTCGGCGAGACTTCAGCCTGGAAATGCTTTTTGAGACCCTGCCAGCATTCGAAATATTCATGCTGCAGGATGCGAGTATGCATGGCGAACTCAGTAGGACGCACGACCAGTTGCGTCTCGAACATAAAGGCCAGAGTATTGTCGAGATACTGTGGCTTCAGCTCCGCCGAGCTGGCCCGCTCGAAGGTTTCGGCATCGGGCCCATGACCGGCCATACAGTTGTGCAAGCTGGCGCCACCCGGCAGAAAACCTTCCGCCTTGGCATCATAGGCTCCCACGATCAGGCCCATGAATTCATTCATGAAGTTTCGATGGAACCAGGGCGGTCGGAAGCTGTGCTCCGCCACGATCCAGCGCGGAGGGAAGATAGCGAAGTCACAGTTTGCGGTACCAGGTATCGCGGACGGAGAACTCAAGACGGTATAGATCGAAGGATCGGGATGGTCAAACGAAACCGTGTTGATGCAATTGAAGCGCGCAAGATCATATTTGTACGGCGCATAGTTACCGTGCCAGGCAACGACATCCAAGGGCGAGTGGTCGATCTGTGCGGACCAGAGCCGGCCGAGGAATTTCGCCGTGATGTGAAATTCTCCATCGAGGTTCTCAAAGGCTGCTGTCGGCGCCTGGAAATCTCGCGGGTTTGCTAATCCATTCGCTCCGATAGGCCCAAGGTCTGGCAGACGAAAGGTCTGGCCGTAGTTTTCACAGAGATACCCTCGTGCCTGTCCGTCGATCAACTCAACACGGAATTTGATTCCGCGAGGGATCACGCAGATCTCACCAGGCGCCGTTTCTAAAACTCCCAACTCGGTGTGGAGATGAAGTGTGCCTAACTGGGGGACGACAAGAAACTCTCCATCGGCACTATAGAAGAACCGATCGTTCATCGATCGATTGGCGGCATAGAGATGAATGGCGACACCGGTCTGCATGGCAGGATCACCATTCCCGCCGAGCGTAACGATGCCGTCGACAAAATCTGTGGGCTCCTCAGGGATTGGCAATGGGTCCCACCGTAGTTGATTGGGTGGGGTCGGAGTCTCAGTAAACGGGCCACTCCTGATGAGTCGCGAGGGAATCTCTTCATAGGGCCGGTGAGTCACTGAGGGACGAATGCGATAGGTCCAGGTACGGCGATTCTGAGATCGCGGCGCGGTAAAAGACGTTCCGCTGAGCTGCTCCGTATAGAGACCTAACGGATGTTTCTGCGGAGCATTCTGGCCAATGGGCAACGCTCCGGGAACGGCCTCTGACACGAATTCATTGCCGAACCCGGACTGATACAGGACGCCAACCGTCATGGATAACCCTCTCTACAGGCGGCCGCTCGCAGCGAGCCGCTCTGCTTCATGCATAACTTCGTAGAGTTGATCGAAACTGTCTACGACAAAGAGCAACTTGTGAAGCTCGTCGATCTTGACCGGCGTATTCACCACTTCACTCAGCGAGAATTCCTCGATGGCACAATGACCACTCATGACATTCAAGCATTCTCCATGCGAGCTGATGAGGCCGCTGCCATACACTTTGATCTCGCCTTGCTGGCGAATCAATCCGAACTCGACTGTGTACCAGAAGAGGCGAGAAAGCTTTTCACGAATTGGCTCTTCCGGAGTAGCGACACAGACACGGCCATAGTGCTCCAGGAAGTCTGCAAAAACCGGATGCGCATGCATCGGCACATGACCGACGACATCGTGAAAGATATCTGGCTCAGGTGTGTATTCCATGGATTCACGGCTTCGCAGCCAAACCGTCGTTGGGAATTTGCGAGCAGCCAGCATCTCAAAGAATGCCTGCGAAGGTAGAAATCCGCTCACCGCAGTGGAGTTCCATCCGGTTCTGGGCTCCAGTCGTGCGCTCACCTCTGCAAGATTGGGTAACCGATCGCGCTTCAGGCCGATGGTCTGAAAGCCATCGAGATACTCCTGAGCAGCATGCTTCTCCAGTTCGGGAAAGACACGTCCGACAAGGTCGGCCCAGATACCGTGCTGCTCCTCGGTATAGGACGAATAGTCCTGTTGGATGAGGTAGGGTGCCGCCGCAGAAAGTGTTGCAGTTGCCATGGTCGTTCTCCTCTTACAGATTGCCGCGAGCCTGCTGCTCCCTTTCGATAGCTTCAAAGAGCGCTTTGAAGTTGCCTTTGCCGAAGCTACGGCTTCCTTTGCGCTGAATGATCTCAAAGAACAGAGTGGGGCGATCTTCTACAGGGCGGGTAAAGATCTGCAGCATATAACCTTCATCGTCGCGATCCACCAGGATGCCGAGCCGTTCGAGTTCATCCAGAGGTTCATCAATCCGGCCGACGCGCTGCTGCAGCTCGGAATAATACGTATGTGGAACCCGTAGAAACTCCACGCCCTGCTCATGGAGTTTGTTGACCGTATGCAGAATGTCCTTGGTCGCCAAAGCAATGTGCTGCACTCCCGGGCCGCCATAGAAGTCCAGATACTCTTCGATCTGGGATTTTCGTTTCCCCTCGGCCGGCTCATTGATGGGAAACTTCACATACCCGTTGCCGTTGGACATCACCTTGGACATGAGCGCGGAGTATTCGGTCGAAATATCTTTGTCATCGAAGCTTTGATAGAGACTGAATCCCATCACCTTGGCGTAAAAATCAACCCAGGTATTCATCTCATGCCAGCCGACGTTGCCCACAACATGATCAATGTGCAACAGGCCCACAGGGCGAGCGACCCGGTCTTCCTCTATGGCGCGAAAACCGGGAAGAAACGGCCCCTGATAGTCTCCACGCTGAACAAAGGTATGGATGGTATCTCCATAGGCGCAAATGCTTGCCAGTACGGCCTGGCCGTGATCGTCCGACACGACATAGGGCTCGGCAACGCTGACAGCGCCGCGGTTGACCGTCTCATGCCACGACTGGCGAGCATCGTCTACCCATAGCGCCACGCCATGGACGCCATCGCCGTGCCGCTGCACATGTTCCGCGATCGCATGAGCTGGGCGAAGGACCGTCGTCAGCACAAAGCGAATCTTGCCCTGTTGAACAACATACGAGGCTCGATCTCGTTGCCCAGTCTCAGGTCCTGCATAAGCCACCAGAGACATGCCAAAAGCTGTCCGGTAAAAATACGCGGCCTGCCGGGCATTGCCCACGTAGAACTCCAGGTGATCGATGCCCTTGAGTGGAAGAAAATCAGCGTTCGTTGTTGGAGTCGCCTGGACTGGTTGGGAAAGAATGCTCTTCGTAGCTGACATAGAGCTCCGTCTCTGCCGCAAGGCGCCGTCGCCTCCCGGCAACCGAACAGCATAGGCCTCCGCTTGTGCTTTGGGAATACCGATTGAAGAGAAACCGTCAGAATTTAATGGAAGGAGTGTTTAACACCGTCTTTTCAAGCAGTTGCGGAGGCACTTCAAACATCAGAGAGGGTCGCGCTAAAGCCCGATACCCACCCTTTGCGGTTTCACAGCGAAGAATGGGGCACCCAGAGTATGGGCTGTCCGAATTGGGGCCTAGTCTTGCCAGCGAGGCTTCCGCTTGTTCAGAAACGCCGTTACGCCCTCCTGGAAGTCAGGCTGTTGCCTGGCGTGGAGACTGGCACTCACGGCCCGTTCAATTCTTGCGTCCAGCTCCGAAGCAGTCTGAGCGATCAGCAGCTCTTTTGTTTTTCGCATTGCAGCCGGGCTGTTCTGGAGGAGTTCGTGCGCGAAGAGGTGCACCCGCTCCAACAACGTCTCGCCCTCAACAATCTCGTTCACCAACCCGAGTTCGTGCGCTTGCTGTGCGTCAAAAAGCTGCCCGGTCAGCAAAAGGTTTCTCGCCTGTTTCTCGCCGAGTTGCAGACCGAGAAAGACGGAGACCAGCGCCGGGATGAAACCGATCTTCACTTCCGTATATCCGAACTTTGCCCCTGGAACGGCAAAGGTGAAGTCACAGAGGGTAGCCAACCCCGTCCCCCCGGCGATGGCGTGGCCATTGACCGCCGCAATAGTTGGTATGGGAAGGGCATACAGCTCACGAAAGAGTTGCGCGGTACGTCGCGCATCCGCCTTCTGCTCCTCAACTGTTTGCGCAAACATTGACTCCAGCACAGCCAGATCCAGCCCGGAACAGAAAGCCGTACCGGCACCAGTCAAGATGAGTACCTTGGCAGCACCTTTTTTGGCCGCCTCAAAGGCTGCGATCAGCTCCTCCTGCATCTCAGGAGTCAATGCATTGCGCCGCTCCGGGCGGTTCAGCGTGATCGTCAGAATGCCTTCTTCCAGATCTGTCAGCAGCGTATTCACGGAGCCGTCCTCTGTGTTTCCAATTGCCCATAGCGCCTGGAAAACTCTCGATTCAGCGCGATCAATGTCTCTAGCGGAGAAATCTCCGGCGGGGGGACTCCCATGCCGGCAAGCTCAGCCATAACCGCCTCGGTTGGCATATTTCCGACCAGGTCATCCTGTGCAAAGGGACATCCGCCGAGACCGGCAATGGCCGTATCGAAACGACGGCAGCCCGCGAGATAGGCCGCGCGAACCTTTGCTGCCGCATCTCCTGGCTTCGAATGCAGGTGGAGTCCGACTTCAATCTCGCTATCCACCGACTCACGCGCTGCCGAAAAGACTTCGCCGATCTGTTCCGC
The DNA here is from genome assembly GCF_052114765.1 of Terriglobus sp. 2YAB30_2. NCBI lineage: Bacteria > Pseudomonadati > Acidobacteriota > Terriglobia > Terriglobales > Acidobacteriaceae > Terriglobus > Terriglobus sp. 2YAB30_2. The sequence continues at coordinate 279,389 of NZ_JBFRFJ010000008.1, read as the reverse complement.
GGTAGCCAAGCCGACCGTATCTGCGATGGAGATCTGCCTGACACCGCTCTCAACGAGTAGTTCACAAGCGGCGGTAACTTCGTTGATGCTCCACGGATCGCCGTATGGATTGCCAAAGGCCATTGATACATAGGCCACTATATTCAAGCCTGCTTTATAAGCCATCTCACCTATGGTTTCGAGTTCATCCAACGCCTGCTCCGCCGTCTGATTCTGGTTTCTGTGTAGAAACTCCGGCGAGATGGAGTAGGGGAAACCGAGTGTCGTTACCACCTCCGTCTTAATTGCCCGCTCCGCTCCTTTTGCGTTGACCACGATTCCGATGATCTCAACATCTCCCGGCGGATCAACGAACGCGAGGGCCTTCTCCGAATCAGCCATCTGCGGAACGGCTTTGGGAGAGACAAAGCTGGCCGCATCGATATGCCGAAACCCGGCAGCGATCAGCATGCGAAGGTAATCGGCTTTGACCTCGGCAGGAATAATCCTGGAGAGCCCTTGCCAGGCATCGCGGGGACACTCAATCAACTTGACCGTATTCATCATCTTTTTGCAAACGCTACGTTTGAATCACGCCTGGATTGAACTTCTCAACGTCAGGGTTGAGGCTGACGGCTTCAAGCGCGCTGATCAATACTGTACGCGTCTCCGTGGGATCGATGATCGCATCAATCCATAAGCGAGCGGCGCCATAGCGCGGGTCGGCTTGCGCATCGTAGGTGTTCTTGATCTCATCGAAGATCTGCTTTCGCTCTTCTTCTGTGATCGCATGGCCTTTGCGCTCGAGTTGCTTAACGCGCACCTCTACTAGCGTATTCGCAGCAGACGCCCCACTCATCACGGCATAACGCGCCGTGGGCCAGGCAAAGATGAAACGTGGATCATAGGCTTTGCCGCACATCGCATAGTGGCCCGCTCCGAAACTACCGCCAAGGATCACAGAGATCTTGGGCACAACGGAATTGGAAACCGCCGTGACCATCTTCGCCCCTGCACGAATGATGCCGTTCTGCTCGGCGTCACGGCCAACCATAAATCCATTGACGTCGTGGAGGAAGACCAGGGGAATCAGGCTCTGGTTACAGTCGAGAATAAATCTGGCGGCCTTCTCTGCACTTTCGGTATAGATGACGCCACCAAACTCCGTGCGACGTTCGCCGCCTGGCATCACCATGTTCTGGTGCTGCTTTTGATTCGCAACAATCCCTACAGCATATCCGCCGATCCGCGCGTAACCGCAAACCAGAGTGCGTCCATAGTCAGGACGGTATTCGTCGAACGCCGACTGATCGACAATGCGCGCTATCACCTCATGCACGTCATAGGTATTCGTGGCCGCGCGTACTGGATCGGGATCAATCAACCCATAGAGTTCGTCCGCAGGATAGAGGGGAGCATCCTTTTCCGGATCGAAGGGAATGGCATCGAACGGCGCACGATTTCGATGTCCCAGCTTTCCGACAAGAGAACGAACCCTTGCAAGACAGGCGTGGTCATCGGACTCTTTGAAGTCGACCGTGCCGGAGATCTCCGCGTGCATGGTCGCCCCACCTAACTCCTCGGCACCAACCTTTTGCCCGATGGCCGCTTGGACAAGAGCGGGACCAGCAAGAAAAAGCCCGCTGCCTTCGGTCATCAGTACGGTATCGGTCATGACGGGAAGATAGGCTCCGCCCGCTACGCACATGCCCATAATTGCGGTGATCTGGGGAATGTTTCGTGCTGACATCACAGCGTTGTTGCGGAAGACGCGGCCGAAGTCATCCTGATCGGGAAATACATCCTCCTGCAGCGGCAGGAAGACTCCGGAGGAATCGACCAGATAGAGTGTAGGAATGCGGTTATCGAGAGCAATCGTCTGCGCACGAATCACCTTCTTCGCCGTCAGCGGAAAGAAGGCGCCGGCTTTCACGGTTGCATCATTGGCGACGACCATGACCAGCCTTCCGCAAACCCGCCCTAAGCCGGTGACAACTCCCGCGGCGGGAGCTCCGCCCCACTCCTCATACATGCCATGGGCGGCGTAGAGACCAAGCTCCAGAAGCGAAGTGCCGGGATCGAGCAGAAGTTCCAGGCGCTCCCGTGCTGTCAATCTCTTCTTGGCGTGCTGTGCGTCAATGGCTTTGGCTCCGCCGCCCAGGCGAATCGTTGCCTGCTCCTCGCGCATTGCCGCAAGCAACGTAAGCAGCGCCTGATGGTTGTTGCGGACACGCGGAGCAGTGCCATCCAGTTTTGTCGGCAACGTGTTCTTGCTGGCGGCCTCTGACATCGACTCCCCGGTATTCGTCGGAATGCGAATTTCTACTTCAAAATCTCGCGTGCAATTACCATGCGCTGAATCTCGCTGGTCCCCTCGCCGATTGTGCACAATTTTACGTCCCGATAGAACTTCTCTGCCGGGTAGTCCTTGATGAAACCATAGCCGCCATGAATCTGCACGCATTCATCGCAGATACGGACGGCAGCCTCACCTGCAAAGAGTTTCGCCATTGATGACTCCAAGGTGGTCTTGCGGCCAGCATTCTTCATGCGAGCTGCGTTGAGTGTCAGCAACTTTGCGGCCTCCAGATTTGTCGCCATATCCGCCAGCTTGAATTGGATTGCCTGGAACTGGCTTATTGACTTGCCAAACTGGTGCCGCTCCTTGGCATACTTCAGCGCGGCATCATATGCACCCCGGCCGATTCCAAGCGCCAGGGCGGCGATGGAGATTCGTCCGCCATCGAGCACTCGCATCGCATCGACGAAGCCTTCCCCTTCCACGCCTAAACGGTTTTCATCAGGAATCAGGCAGTCTTCGAAGATCAATTCCGAAGTATCGGAAGCACGCAACCCCAGCTTGTCTTCTTTCTTGCCCGGACGAAAGCCGGGGGTATCTTTCTCCACGACAAAGGCCGTCATCCCATGACTTCCTTTTGTCCGGTCGGTTACAGCAATAACAACGGCACACTCCGCGTGGCTGCCATTCGTAATAAAGGTCTTGCTGCCATTCAGTACCCAACCGCGATCAGAACGTACCGCCGTGGTACGCGCTCCAAGTGCATCAGAACCAGAGCCGGGCTCAGTGAGCCCCCAGCATCCAAGCCATTCCCCAGAGGCCAGCGGCGTTACCCATCGGCGATGTTGTTCTGGATTGCCTGCAAGATAGATATGGTTCGTGCACAGCGAATTGTGCGCGGCCACGATGATTCCGACCGAACCGTCCACTCTGGACAGCTCCTCGATGGCCAGCACGTACTCCACATAGCCCATCCCGCTCCCGCCCAGTTCCGGAGGAAAGATAACGCCCAGCAGCCCCATCTGGCCTAACTGCCGTACAACCTCGCTGGGAAAGGTGCACATATCATCCCACTCGCGAACGTGTGGAGCGATCTCAGTCTGCGCAAAGCGGCGAATCACTCGCTGCAATTCTTCCTGTTCTTCCGTTAGTTCAAAGCCAGTTCTTCCTGTTTCAGTTTTTCCCGTCATAAATCGCTCCCATGAGCAGCTATCTGCCCATGTTGCGGTTTGGGCCTGCGAAACAGCAGGCTGAAATAAAGTTGGGGAGGCCTGTAAGGGCTTCCAAAGGGTTGTGAGAGGGGAACGATGGCTGCAATGGCCGATGGATGACCCCGAATCCTTCTTCAGCCCGTGATATCGCATTGGAGCTAGCCGGATCGCAACGTTTGATGCTGCTCAGTTTTTGTACCTTCACCTTTGCTCCACGTGCAGGCGGCGCCCATTGGGAATCGCCAATCAGCTCATCCATCGTTCGACAGGGAGTATGGCACCGCCAGATGAGAAAGACAATCCCATCAGAGCCGGGCGCATTTGATTTTTCTTTCCCGGGCAAAGGTGCTATCGTCCTTCGATGTTGTGGAGAACGAGCGTTCGCCGCTATCGAATCGCCGTATCGGCCGTTCGATAGCGGACGGCTCTAAACAGGCACGGATAATGGACAAACTCTGGCCAAGTGCAGCGGCTGTACTCGAGGGAATCGTAAAAGATGGCATGCTCCTGGCCATCGGCGGATTCGGATTATGCGGCATCCCGGAAGCATTGATTCTGGCTCTGCGCGATTCTGGTGTCCGGGACCTTACCGTAGCAAGCAATAACGCGGGAGTGGACGGCTGGGGGCTGGGCCTGCTGCTCGAAAGCCGGCAGATCCGAAAGATGATCTCCAGCTATGTGGGAGAGAACGCTGAGTTCGAACGCCAGTTTCTCCAGGGAGAACTCGAAGTCGAGTTCGTTCCTCAAGGCACGCTGGCGGAACGCATGCGCGCCGGAGGCGCAGGAATCCCCGGTTTCTACACGCGCACCGGAGTCGGAACCATCGTAGCCGAAGGCAAGGAACACAAAGAGTTCGATGGGACAACCTACATCCTCGAACGTGGTCTTCAAGCTGACCTTGCCCTGGTAAAGGCATGGAAGGCCGACCCGCACGGGAACCTGGTCTTTCGACGCACAGCCCGCAACTTCAATCCGCTGGCCGCAACCTGCGGCAAAATCACCGTGGCTGAAGCAGAGATCATCGTCGCTGCGGGAGAGCTCGACCCCGATGAGATACACACTCCCGGCATATTCGTGCAGCGGGTCATCCACAATCCCTCTCCCGAAAAACGAATCGAACGCAAGACAACGAGGATGATCTGACCATGCCATGGACACGTCACCAGATGGCTCAGCGTGCAGCGGCTGAATTGAAGGATGGATATTACGTCAACCTCGGCATCGGTATGCCGACCCTCGTCGCCAACTTCATTCCTGCGGGTATGACCGTAATTCTGCAGTCAGAAAATGGCCTTCTCGGCATGGGTCCCTTTCCCCTGGACAGTGATGTCGATCCGGACCTGATCAATGCCGGCAAGGAAACCGTCACCTTACTTCCCGGAGCATCGATCTTCTCAAGCGCCGACTCATTCGCCATGATTCGCGGAGGCCACGTCGATCTTGCCATCCTTGGAGCCATGCAGGTCTCTGAAAAAGGCGATCTGGCGAACTGGATGATTCCCGGTAAGCGCGTCAAAGGAATGGGAGGAGCCATGGATATTGTCTCCGGCGTGCGGCAGGTGGTGATCATGATGGAGCATAATGCCCAGGATGGTTCGCCAAAGCTGCTTCCTCAATGCACTCTTCCGCTAACCGGAGCAGGAGTCGTAAACCGTATCATCACGGATCTGTGCGTCATGGATATTACGTCGGATGGAGTTGTGGTCATTGAATTAGCCGACGGGGTAACCTCTGAAGAGGTTGCCAGGCGCTCCGGTGTCTCTGTGCACTTTCAACTTCACTGAGCCCGTATCGATCCCTTTGTGAGAACAACCTGATGGGAGTGGTAACAATGCGAGATGTAGTCATCGTATCGGCGGTTCGGACAGCGGTTGGTAAGTTTCTCGGTGGACTGAGCGAGGTTGCCGCAACCCAGCTCGGCTCGGTCGTTGTGCGCGAGGCGGTAAGCCGTGCAGGAATTGCGCCAGACTCTGTGGATGAGTGCATCATGGGCTGCGTGTTGCCGGCCGGCCTCGGCCAGAATCCCGCGCGCCAGGCAGCGTTGGGCGGTGGACTTGCCGACACCGTCGCCGCCCTCACCGTCAACATGGTTTGCGGCAGCGGATTGAAAGCAGTTGGGCTGGGAGCACAGGCAATCATGCTCGGCGATGCGGAGATTGTCGTCGCAGGCGGGATGGAGTCGATGTCGAACTCTCCTTATCTGGTGCCACAGGCCCGTAAGGGGCTGCGTATGGGCGACGGCAGCATGGTCGATTCTGTGATTAAGGACGGCCTGTGGTGCGCCTGCGACAACCAGCACATGGGTCTCACCGCGGAACTGGTTGCGGAAAAGCACCGTCTGACCCGGGAACAACAGGATGCCTATGCCCTCGAATCACACAGAAGAGCGGCTTCGGCCCGACGTGAGGGCAGATTCAAAGACGAGATTGTCCCCGTGCAGATTCCGGATAAGAAAGGAACAATTACCCTCTTCGAGTCGGATGAGAGCATTCGCGAGGATGCTTCGCTGCAGGCACTGTCTACATTGCGTCCCGTGTTTAAAAAAGACGGCACGGTCACTGCCGGAAACGCACCGGGACTTAATGACGCTGCGGCGGCAGTGCTCCTGATGACCTCACATCGCGCTGCAAAGTTAGGGCTCACGCCCATGGCGCGCATCCGAGCCCAGGCGCAGAGCGGTGTTGCGCCGCGATGGGTCATGCTTGCTCCAGTCATCGGGGTGACCAGGGTGCTGGAAAAGGCAGCCTGGAAAAAAGACGAGGTCGATCTGTATGAACTCAATGAGGCGTTTAGCGTTCAGGCTCTCGGTGTGACCAAAGAGCTCGACCTGGATCTCTCCAATGTGAATGTGAATGGAGGAGCCGTTGCGATGGGCCATCCGATTGGCGCAAGCGGCGCTCGGATTCTCGTCACCCTGCTGCACGAGATGATCCGCAGAGATGTAACGAAAGGCGTTGCAGCCTTATGCCTCGGCGGAGGAAATTCCGTGGCCCTCGCAGTTGAGCGCTAACGCGCGATTCCTTAGCTCTTTTTTGGTGTCCATTTCTTCCGCACCTGAGTTTGGACGGCTTCAGGACTGACCTGAGGACGCTCTGAGAACATCGGCTCTGGGCTGCTCTCTACCTGAGATGCATTGACAACAGGAGGCGCATTGGGAAGAGCCTTCGCCTTTGGATTCCATTTCGGACGTTTTGGGCTTTCTGGTTTTGCCTCCGCGGCAGCCGTCTGCAATGAGCCTTCAGCGTTAGCTGGGACTGCTGGAGGAAGAACATGAGCCTTCTCTGTTACTGGTATAGCCGGCTCCATCACTGCCGATTCCACTGCGACACCAACGTGCGAGATTCCGAACGCTTTCTCAACACCCGCCAGTAAGAGCTCGGCGATGTCTTTGATCTCAATGGAATGATCGGCGCCCCCCGGCGTGCTTCCCAACATGCTTTTGCAGAAGGGACACCCGACAGCTAATGCGGACTGCTCTGATCCTGCAAGAACTCGTGTGACCTCGTTATATCGATTCTCGGAGACACTCTGCGTGCCTGGCTCCTCTTCCTTCCAGAACTGCGCCCCACCAGCGCCGCAACAGAACGAATTCTCTCTGCTGCGTTCGAGCTCTACGAACCCGTTACCGAGAATCTTCAGCAAGTTGCGAGGCGCGTCATAAATGCCATTGTGGCGGCCTAGATAGCAGGGATCGTGATAGGTGATCTTGTCCAGAGTGGCCGCAGCAGCCAGTTTTCCCTCGCTAACAAGCATGGCGAGATATTCAGAGTGATGCATCACCTTGAAGTCGCCGCCTAACTGGCGATACTCGCCGCCAAGTGCGTTCAGGCAATGCGGACAGGTTGCCACAATCAGTTTGGGCTTGCAGGCTTTCAAGTTGGAAATGTTCTGCTCGGCGAGTTGGCGATAGAGGTATTCGTTCCCCGCCCGCCGGGCACTATCGCCCGTACAGCATTCCCGTTTGCCCAGGACCGCGAAGTTAATTCCGGCATATCGCAGCAACTGCACAAAGGCTCGCGCGGTCTTTTGCGCCTGAGGATCATAGCTTGCTGCACAGCCAACCCAGAAAAGCACATCAGGCTCTGGGTTTTCGTCGATGGTTTTAATAGCAAGGCCTTCGGCCCAATCCAGTCGTTTCTCCTGGCCGATGCCCCAGGGGTTCTTCGCCCGTTCCATTCCCCGAAAAGCTGACTGCAACTGCCTGGGAAATTCACCTGCCATCATGACCTGATGTCGGCGAACGTCGATGATATCCAGCATCGGCTCATCCTGCACGGGGCATACTTCCATGCAGGCTCCGCAGGTCGTACATGCCCAGGCAGCTTCAGGAGAGAGAGCAAAGGTCAGTAGAGGCTTCGGGCTCGGCTCTCCCTTTTCAAAATTCGGTTGATTCCTGGCCAGTTCATTCAGCTCCATGCGTTTGTTGATCTCGAGCGCCGACGGGCTCAAGGCTTTGCCGGTGGCCGTCGCCGGGCATACATCCTGGCAGCGATTGCACTGAATGCATGCATAGGCATCGAGCAGGCGAGGCCAGGCGAGATCCTCCAGCTTATTTGCGCCAACGACGAATTCGTCCGTCTCAGCACTTCCCTGCTCAGCGCTTATCTCCACAGCGGGAAGTATTCCGGAGCTCGACGTTCGAGCGGCAAAATACTTCACCGGAGCCATAAAGATATGAATGTGCTTCGTGCGAGGAAAGTACATCCAGAAGAGGAGAACGCTCCCCAGCGATCCCCAGTAACCGAAGATCCTCCAGGACTCGGCATTCTGCGAAGAAAACAGATGCGACAGCAATGATGCAAAGGGCTGAAAACGATCAGCCCCGTTGCCGGCCACCTTCGCTCCGGCCCCGATTGCCCGGCTACCTACGTGAAACAGGATGAAAGCAGAGACCAGGATGGAATCGAGAGTGATCGATCGCTGCCGCACAGAACGGTGAAGTAACGTTCGTTCATTGAAGCTGAAATCCCGGCGGCTCGGAAGCAGAAACCTGCGTATCACCAGGGCAACGACGCCTATCAGAATAAGCGTGCTCAAGCTATCGGCAAGCAGGTTATAGAACCCGCCCACCAGAGTGGCCGAGGAGATATCGAAGGGGATGAAGCCACCGGCGAGATCGACCAGATTGACGGCTAGATAGAAGACAAATCCGTAAAAGATAAAAGAGTGGAAGAGACTGACGGATGGCCGTTTCCGAAAGGTGCGCCGCTGCGTGAGCGTGGTAACTAGCGCATAGCGGATACGTTGCAGCAGATGATCGAAGCGCGGCTCTGTGTCCTTGCGGCCTGTGGCAATGCGACGATAGACGCGATAAAAGCCGTGCAGCCCAATCCCTGCTGTAAGAACAGCGAAGAGCAGAAATGCGAGCTTCTGTATCGGTGGAAGCATGCCGGCCCTCAAACTTCTATCGTGGCATCATACTCTTACCCCTCCGATCTCAGCCCTTCATTTCAGCTTCTCGATGACCGCTGGAACAATCTCTTTCACGTCACCCACAATCCCATAGTCGGCGATCTTGAAAATAGGAGCTTCCCTATCTCGATTGATCGCAATCACCAATTTACTTTTGTTCATCCCAGACAGGTGCTGGACCGCTCCAGAGATTCCTAGTGCTAAATACAGCTTCGGTTGTACCGTTTTTCCCGTCTGACCGACCTGTTCCGAATAAGGCCGCCAACCCGCATCCACGACCGCCCGTGTCGCACCAACTGCCGCTCCCAGTTGGTCTGCCAGGCCTTCGACCAGTTGAGCATAGGCCTCCGCGCTTCCCAACCCGCGTCCGCCTGCGACGACAACATCGGCGTCCTGCAAAGCAACCCGTTTGCTTTTGATCGTGTTTCTTTCGATCACAACCACGCGTGGTTCAGACAACTCGAGATCCACGTCGTATTGCTCGGCAGCTTCCGGCCTTGCCGGCGCAGGCGGAAACGCCCCCGGATGAATGCTCACGACCACTGCTGAAGCCTGGGCTTCAACACGCTCTACGACTCTCGCGAGCAGCGTGTAATGTTCGGCCACGGTCGTTCCGTCTGAAAATTTCAGGCTGATGGCGGCTTCCACCAAAGGAGCGTCCAGTTTCACGGCGACACGCGGGCTATATTCCCGTCCGCTGCGGCTGCCGCCGATCAAGACGGTATGAGCCTCCCCCTCCTTGGCAATCTGTGCGGTTGCCTGCGCCCAAACATCCGGATCGTATGTGCTCAACACTGGGAGATCGGCGACGAGGACCTGGTCTGCGAGCTGAGCGGCCTGCGTCGCAACGGTGGCCAAACCACTGCCCAGAGCAAGCAGCGTAACCGGCCCGTCGCGGCCCAGGTCACGAGCCGCCTGTGTCATCTCATAGGTGCTTTTATTCAGCTTGCCATTCGAGTGTTCTGCAACGATCAGGATCATCCAATCACCCTTGTTTCGTTCCGAAGGAATTCCACCAACTGTTGTGCTGCTGCACTTCCATCCTTACCGTCGAGAATCCTGCGCATCCGTTCCTTCACCTGAATCTCGCTGCGGATGAATTTCAACTTAGAGCGAACGCCGAAACTCTCGAAGGAGTCCCGTCGCAGATCCTTCTTCTTGGCCTTCATGATGTTCGGCAGGGTGGGATACCGCGGCTCGCACAACCCTTGCTGTGTGGTGACGATCGCCGGCAGCTCCACCTTGAAGGACTCGGTTCCTTCCTCGACATCATGCGTTCCGGTGAGCGTCCGGCCCTCCAGGTTCAGGGCTGTCGTCCAGGTGAGCTGCGGCCACTTCAGATATTCGGCAATCGAGGCGCCTAATGCCTGGCTATCCCAATCCGCTTCCTGCCCACCGCAGAAGATCAGGTCGCTCTGCTCCTTCCGTGCCACCTGTGCCACCACATTGCCGACGGTAATGACATCTAATGGCTCGGAAGTCTCCACCAGAATGGCACGGTCGGCGCCGATGGCGAGCGCGGTACGCAGAGCCTCTTCGCACCGGGCAGGACCGACAGCCAGGGCAACCACTTCCGTCTCCGGCAGGACATCCCGTATTCGCAGGGCCTCTTCCAGGCCATACTCGTCCATGGTGTCCAGTACAAGCTTGCTACTGCTCAGATCCACCACGCCATCTTTGATCTTGACGCTCTCCTCAGCATCAAGAACCTGGCGAATCACCGACAAGACGCGCAATCCCATAGATGCTCCCTCTTCTCTCAACCAATTGCATTCTCAGAACCCGGCAATCTGCATACCTGGTAGAGCCCAAGAATTCTACAGGTGGAATCCCCTTTGATGAAGGGATTCCACGAGGAGGAACCTCCACGATGCGTTCATCCGACTTTAGATGATCTTCCCTGTGGTGTGGTGTAGAGCTTCCGCGACTACGGGCGTTTTCCGGATTTCAATTCTCCCTTCTAATTCCCCGCATCTCATGGTGGCAGGAGGGACTACGCCAGTCCATCCACCGGCATTTTCTCAGGAGCACCTTATGGAAATCCCTAGCCAAATCGCCGAGCATGTCGAGACGATCGCTAAACATGAACAAGAGTTCCTTGCGAGCCGCAGTCTGCCTGAACGGTTCGCGGACCGGGTCGCCGGCTTCGCCGGTCGCATTTCCTTTGTTGCGGTCCATCTTCTCTGGTTCGCGGGCTGGACTCTCTGGAATTCTTCTCACACAACCCATTGGCATTTCGATCCATTTCCATATCCGCTTTTCGACACGCTGGTCGCCCTCGAAGCCATATTGCTGGCAAGCTTCATTCTCATGCGACAAACGAGCTTGGCGAGGCGGGGTGATGAACGAGAACATTTGATGTTGCAGATTTTGCTTATTACCGAAAAAGAAACATCCGCAATCGTTCGCATGAACCAGAGAATAGCTGCCCACATAGGGCTTCAAGAGATCTCACAAGACGAAGAGATAAAAGAAATGGGAACTCCGACCTCGGTTGATCAGGTTGCGCAGACTATACAAGAGAAACTCTCTAATGAGATTTCAGAGCGCTCCTAAAGCACTCACGCGAAGCACAACAGGGAGGGACAGCGTACGGTCGGTCCGCATTGTATTTTTCTGCCTCTCCTTCAGCGCGGGATTCGCAATGATGTTAGACCAAAAGTTTCCGAGGTTCGGGCGAAGCTTTGGGTATTTGTGTGGGGAGGAAGATCGCGAAGCAAGTCCCAGGCTGCTGGCCATCGGTTCGGCTGCGCATCCTGATCGAGCCGCCTAAACGAGAGATAATCCCATCAGCTACCCACAGACCAAGACCTACCCCTTGTTCACCTTTGGTGGTGAAGAACGGATCAAAGATCCGGCCCGCATTCTCCTTCGAAATGCCGCAGCCATTATCGACGATAGCAATACGAACACCAGGTCTGGGGCGAGTACTCCAATCGAATGATTTTCGCAGGGATATTGTGATCTTTCCGTTGTCCGAAATTGCTTCAATTGCATTCATGAGCAGAGTTGTTAAGACCTGACGAATCTCTCCCGGGTAGCTGTAGATCGAAAGGCCATCCAAGGCATACTTCTTTGTGATCGAAATTGCTTTTGCATCGATTCTTTTTGTATATAGATCCAGCAGGCCTTCGATCGTTTCCTCCAGATTTACCTGAGACGGCAAGGTACTTTCTCTATAGAAGCTCAACGATTGGCGCGTCAGATGCGTTATGCGTTCGAGTTCGTCAGCGGCGATCTTCGTGTAGGAACGCTCGTTCGGATCCAGATGGGGCGATTTTGCAAGGAGATCGATCAGGTTTACAACAGCTTGCAATGGGTTGTTGATTTCATGAGCCATAGTGGCTGCCAGACGTCCGGCAGCTGCCAACTTCTCCGCTTTCATCAACGCCAGCTCAGAGAGTTTCCGTCCGGTAATATCCCGCGCAATCTTTGACGCCGCGATAACTCTCCCATCCTTATCAAAAATCGGAGAAATCGACAGCGAGACCTGGAGCAGACTACCGTCTTTGCGACGTCGGATCGATTCATAATGATCCACGTGCTCTCCTTGACGGATTCGCTCCAGAATCTCTGGCTCTTCATCGATCCGGTTCCGTGGAATAAGTAGCGTAATAGGCTGTCCTATGGCTTCTTCTGCTGTATATCCGAAGATGCGCTCCGCTCCACGGTTCCAGGTCTCAATCACCCCGCCCAGATTCTTCCTGATGATGGCATCGTCTGAGGCTTCAACAATGGCGGCCAGCCTCGCCATGTCTTGCTCGGCACGTTTGCGTTCAGTGATGTCCTCTAGCGCGATCAGAATATTGGGAGGAGTATCAGGAGTCGACGGAAGCAGGTGGGCATTGAGTAGCATGCTCTTATGACCGATGTTTTCAAAGTCATGTTCTACAGTGAAATCCCGAATAATCCGGCCCGCGGAGAGAACACCCTCAAGTTGGGGCCGTAATTCCGAAATGTTCCACGCTCCGCCGCCGAGACGATAGAAGAAATGATTCAAGGTCTCTTCTGAGCCGACCTCAAAGCAGCTGAAAAAGCGTTGGTTCCCTGCAACCACCCGAAGGTTGGCATCCAATACCAGCAGGGGTTGGATGACGGTGTCCATCACTGCTCGAAAGAACTCCGTCGATTTTCTCAACTGCTCGTTAGCCCGCTTAATCGTATCGACATCATAGAGCGCGAGCACTACGCCATCGATCTTGTCATCCTGAGTCCGATACGGCAGGATGGCGAGACTGTGCCATCGCCCATCGCCGTCCCGTACCTCTCGCTCCATCGGCAGCAGACTCTCGAGAACATTTGCAACGATCGCATCCAGATCGGGCACCTCGATATTGAGGCGAATGTCTGCGATTTGCCGGCCAATGTCGGAAGCGACGACTTTGAGCAGTTTGTCGGCCATCGGTGTGACTCGGCGTATCCGCAGTTCACGGTCCAGCATGAGCACGGGAATCCGGGTGCTGTGCAACAGATTCGAAATGTCGCTGCTCAATTCCTGAAGATCATTATTTTTCTCGCGTAGCTCCGCATTGAGTGTGTTCAGTTCTTCATTAGCCGACTGAAGCTCCTCTTTCGAAGTCTCTAGTTCCTCGTTTGTGCTCTGCAGTTCTTCGTTTGCCGACAGTATTTCTTCGTTTGCTGACTGAAAAGCTTCCTTGAGTGAGTCCTCTGATTCTATTGCCGACTGCAGAGCGCTTTGCGCATCATCGAGTTCACGCCTCAGGCGTTTCACTTCGAGGCTCTCGAGCGCTGCCTTCCTTGCTGGGCTCCTCAAACTGCTTTTATCTGCAGTCCAGCTCGGAGTAACGTCCTCAAACAAGATCAGGAAATAAGGTGGCTCACTGGAACCTCTCTCGCCTAATGGTGAGACCGTGATGTTCAGCACTCTCTTATGGCCACCATCATCGAAGGGCACTCCATCCTTTCGAGCCGTCTCCCACTGCTTCCTGGCTTTGCCGATCAAAGTACGTAATTCGAGGGACAGTCCATTCCGGGCAAGTTTCAACACGTTCAGTGTCGGTTTACCGGGTCCTGGTTCAAGGTAGGGAGTCGACCGCCCTCGAAACTGAATGACTTCCATCGCGGAGTTAATCACAGCCCCGAGCGGGGCGTGGTTTTCAAGAACCACACGGTCTGCTTCCATCAACGCTTCGGATTCACTCTTCGCGACATCCTGATGTCCTCCGAAGATTTTCTGGTTGATCCGAGCAGGATGGTAGGTTTGAATGAAATCGAAACTGAGCTTGGATGCTGCTGCCTTCTTGATATAGATCTTATTTTTCTTATCAAAGACTGAGAATAGCTCTGGAAACCCAGCAGCGCTCTCGGAACCTCCAAGCACCAGAAATCCCGTTGGCTGCAGTGCATAATGCAGCCAGGGAATGATCTTCTTTTGTAGGACCGGCTGCAGATAAATGAGTAGATTCCGGCAGGTGACCATATTCATCTGCGAAAAAGGAGGATCTGCTGCCAGGTTATGCCGTGCGAACACGCACATGTCCCGCACGGATTTATCGACACGATAGCCGCCTTCTACCTTGACGAAAAAGCGGCGCAAGCGATCAGGCGACATCTGCTCTGCGATATTTTGCCGGTACAGACCTGCACGTGCTTTCTGTATTCCTTTTTCGTTCAGATCGGTTCCGAAGATCTGAACCTGATATCTCGCAGCTCTTTCCCCTAAGAACTCGCAGAGAGCCATCGCCAGAGAGTAGGTTTCCTCTCCAGTGGAACATCCCGATACCCAAATCCGAATGGATCCCTTACGTGGAACGTCCCTAAGAATGGCAGGAAAGACCTCAGTCTTAAGGGCTTCGAAGACTTCGGGATCCCGAAAGAAGCTTGTCACCGGAATCAGGACATCGTCGTAAAGTGTTACGCATTCTTCCGGATGCTCCGTGAGATGTTTCGCGTATTCGCTTATAGAGTTCAGCCTCAGGATGGCAGCACGGCGTAAAGCCCGCCTCCAGATTGTGCTGGGCTTATACTCACTAAAATTGACTGCGGTGACCTTCTGCAACTCTTCAATAATGGTTGCGAATTCGTCGCTCTGGTGTGCGGAACCAGGCAAGGTATCTTCTTCAGGTACTGCATTCACAACCGCATCTTCGTACTCCTGATAAGCAGGTCCCTGAATGCGTAGCAGTTCTTTTGCAATCTCTTGGGGCGGTAATACAAAATCGACACATCCTGACTCGATGGCGCTGCTTGGCATCGCGGGATATTCGGCCGTCTCGGGAGCTTGCGCGAACGTAATTCCGCCTTCGGCCCTAATGCTGGTTAGACCCATTGTTCCGTCAGCACCGGCTCCGGAAAGGATAATGCCGATGGCATGTTCCTTTAGCTCTTCAGCTAATGAGCGCATGAGATGATCGATCGGCAGGTGCTTACCCGGTCCGGACGGTTGTGGCGTAAGGATGAATCTGCCGGCAGAAACTGTGGAAAGCATGCCTGGCGGAGTTACGTAGACATGGCCCGGTTCTATCCTCGTATCCTGCTCGATCTCGTAGACCGGAAGATCTGTCTCCTCGGACAGGATCTCGACCAGATGGCTATGTTGATTCGGATCGAAGTGACGGAGCAGAATGAATGCCATGCCCGCAGCGGAGGGTAAGGCATGAAATAGCTCTTTGTATGCATCGAGTCCTCCAGCGGAGGCCCCGATGGCGACCAGGGGAAAGACCTTAGGGAGCCCGGCAGTATTATCCGTTTCAGAGAAGCTAGCGGGCACAACTCCAGGCTTGGCGCTGCTCGACTTCATTCTGTCTTTGATTCGGTCAGCCAACGAAGCGTTACCCACGCATGGGAGACATTCAAGTACAGAAGCATTTTATAAAAGCCCAAAGCATCATGTCACCCCGTACCAGGGCCGGGGTGATCCACGCGTTCTCAGCACCCTGCGGGGAGTATGAAACAGCGCAGGCCAATAGCAAGGATTGCGGCTAAGGGCTTCTGAGTCACGCCACCTTTCCCTCTTTGACTGGAATGCGCGGAGCCGAAGCGATCTTCTGACAAAGAATGCATTTATCTCTGTGCTCTTGTATCGCAGCTTGAAGTGCGACTATCGACGCATTCAAAGTGATCGCTCTGCTTTCGGTCGCAGTTGAGTCACTAAAGTTCAGATCCCGATATGCTTCGATTAGCCGGTTAGACAAAATGTCCCGTTCGGGACAACGTGGATAGGCCATGGGCACCTTCCGATCTCTAGGTACGACTCTGTTTAGATCACATTTAGCGGCAGGATCAGAACCTTCGCGGATCGATCTTATCCCGCCACCAGGATAGCCATCCCTCCCCATTTTCATGCCAGCAACCAGGAACAGATGGGCTGGAAAACCATTGGTCCAACACGTGGGCAAAGATTGATCGAATCGATGCCAGATAAGTCGGATGTCAAGAAGTGGTTTCCCGTTGGATTTCGGCGCCTGAAATATAACCGACGAGTACCAGCGTCCCGGGAAAATGCCTGGCTTGCGATGAAGTTCAGCAGATGATACAACCCAGGATCAAGCAACCGCGATAGGACGTTTCCGCCGTACTTGCATTCCTTCAGTAATAGCGGCTGGCGATGACACGCGCGGTCGGCGCATCTGCTGTAATACCGGATGTCTCGATGAGGAGCTCGAACGGCTTTAGGGAACCATCGGCTGCGCGCCCCTTCTCCAGAATTGGTGCCATCGCATTCTCATCAAACAGCAGGTCTTGCGCGGCCTCGGTACCTGCCATCGTCAGACCCTCCAGGATAAGCACTCTCCCATTCCCATCAAGGCTCGGCAGAAACGCCATCACAGCATAGGTCTTGCTCGAGTTTCCACTCGAATTGTTATGGAATAGCGCCGGCTCTCCGGCGAGTGGATGTTTGTTCACGATGGCGTCAAACGCCGAATAACTCTTGTAGTCGAACTGGAAGTTCAGCTTGTCCTCAAACAGTTCTACCCAGGGATTCGAATAGACAGACCCTATAAGAATCACATTCGAATGCTTGATGTCATCCATATGCAGCTCTCGTGCATAACGGATGACGAAGCGGTCCGGAACCATCTCCGGGAGCCGCGAGAGTCTCGATACGATATTTAGATCTGAAACGCTGGTATAGCGCGCAGAGTTGAGGTCATTTCTGGTGTCTTGATCGATGCCCGCCGGCAGAGACAGATTGTAGAGATATTGCCGGTTCTCATACTCCTTTAAAGACAGCGGCCGGCCGGCAATATCCTCGAGGAAGACAAGCCCGCTGTCAGCGGGAACTACAAACGTCTCCTTGCTCTTGCTGAAGAGTTGGCTCCAGAGCAAATGAGAACCACCACGCGGCCGCATGAAGCCGAGCCATCCCGAAAAGTACAGAGCAGTGGCGCCAAGTATGACAATGCAGGCAGTCATCCACCAAAAGCGGCGAGAGATCGCACGCACCCAGGGCATACTTGCTTCCCGCCTCGAACGAGCCTCAAAAATTGCAGTGTCGTGGATTACCGCCACTTTCGAGAGCGTATCCTTTTGCTCCTGCTTGGCCGCGCCCTCTATATGGAGAGAGGCATCTTCCGTTGATGCCGTAATGGGATCCTTGGCCGGAGTCCGCGGATGAAATACGGGAACATACCCTCCCCGTGGGATATTGATCCGGATAGGCTCATGACATCCTTCGCCATCAAAATAATTGTCCAGACGTTTGCGAAGAAGACGGGCATACTGTCGAACAATGTTGTCGTCGTTCGGGTTGTAGCTGGTGCGCCTGCCGAAAACCTGCACCCCGATCTGATACTCGGTAATCTCCGCAACTCTGCCTCGTAGCTGACGGTCGCAGACGTAAAGTAAGAACTTTGAGAGCAGGACGGAGGAGGTCAGTCCCTTACTTGCGGCAACTCTCTGTGCCAGCTTCCACCGGGCATCGTCCTCGAGTGACTCAGGAACCGGAATCTCCTGGATCGCGTCTTCAGTCAACCCATTTTTCATAGTTCCGTCCACGCTGGAGCATTTTTCCTGCAGGTGTAGTGTAGGGCTTCCGTATCTATGCGCGTTTTCCGCAAAGAAAACGCCACTGCACGGCTTCTTCCGGGATACCCAGCAACAGGAAAAGATGCTCTACCGCTGATCGCTCCTCGGAATTATCCCAAACCGCAATCGACCGCCTTCGCGCCAAGACCCTTAGCCTATAAAAGGAGGGTAAATGTGGCGTGAAACGCCGGCGCCTCTGTCGTTCAACTCATTCAGAAGAGAGCCAACACTCACTCCCGGCGCAAAAATAGAGTAGCCCAGCTCAACTATCTGAAAAGTATATAGTTGCTGCCCCTGCATAGACAGTGAGCGCCGGGCCTTTATACCGTGCAAACCCCTTCCGGAGTGGTCTTTCGGGTGCCAAGATGAGCATCTAACCAGCCCTCTTAGGACTAGTCCACTCCGGAGAAGACAAATGCGCCAGAAGTACAGCACACCCCTGCCTGACTCCCACGTAAGCGCTAAATCTCAACCAAGGCGGCGAAACCTTTCTCATGGGTTGTTCGCGCTCTGGCTTCTGTTGCTGGTGACTTCCAATCTCTTTGGGCAGGCAGTAACGTCTCTGCGTGGCACGGTTACCGATCCCAGCGGAGCCGTCATCCCTGGAGCCGGCATCAAGCTGATTTCCGCAATCACCGGAGCCATTCGCGCGGGTGTAACTGACGCCAGCGGAGCCTACCAGTTTCAGCAACTCCAGCCAGGGATATACGCACTCGAAGTGGATGCTCCCTCCTTTGGCCCGATCAGGAAGGAGAATATCGAGCTGCAGGTCGCCCTCCCTGCCACGGTCAACATCGTCATGCGGGTCGGCTCGACCAGTCAGGCGGTAGAAGTCACGACTGAGGCTCAGACCACCATCAATACGACGGACGCCACGCTGGGCAATGTCCTGAACAGCCAGCAGGTCTCAACCCTTCCCATCCAGGGGCGCAATGTAGTGGATCTGCTCAGCCTGCAGCCCGGCGTCACCTTCTTAGGCCGCAGCGACGGTTCTTCGTCCGGTACCAGCGGAGGCAACACCAGCAGTGACTCCCGCAGTGGCGCGGTGAATGGAGCGCGCTCCGACCAGTCCAACGTCACGCTCGACGGCGTCGATGTCAATGATGAGAACTATGGCTACGCCTTCGACAGCGTGCTCCGCATGACGCAGGACTCAGTCGCGGAGTTTCGCGTAACCACCAGCAATCCCAACGCCGAGGCGGGACGAAGCTCGGGCGCGCAGATCACGCTCATCACCAAGAGTGGAACCAACCGCCTTCACGGCAGCGTCTACGAGTACAACCGCAACGCCTCGTTCACGGCCAATGATTGGTTCAATAAGCGGACTCAGCTCGCGAACGGACAATCGAATCGACCGCCTGCCCTCGTCCGCAACATCTTCGGCGCAGCCATCGGCGGGCCTATCAAAAGAGACAAGCTCTTTTTCTTTCTGAACTACGAAGGCCGCCGGGACTCACAGGGAGCCGATGTAGGACCAAGGAACGTACCTACAGCGAGCCTGCGACAGGGGATCGTCCAATATGTCGCGAAAGGAGGCCAGGCTCAGACTCTGACACCGGCTCAGATCAAGAACATGGACCCTCAACACGTTGGTGTCAATCAGGCCGTGCTTGCAACCCTGAACAGCTATCCTCTGCCGAACGATCTGTCCGTGGGAGACGGCCTGAACTTCTCTGGCTTTCGCTTCGTTAACACCGTGCGCCGCTCTTACAACACCTATATCGGGCGGTTGGATTGGACCATCACGCCGAACCACACCCTCTTCTGGCGCGGCAATCTGGTGAACGATTCGGAGCCGGGAACGCCGCAGTTTCCTGGTCAGCCCGCTTCTACACGCGCTTTGACCAACAGCAAAGGCTTTGCCCTTGGTTACACGGCTGTTCTACGGGCTAACCTGGTCAATAACTTTCGCTGGGGTCTGACACGGCAAGGCTCATCGACATCCGGCATATCCAATCAACCCAGCGTAGGCTTAGCCGGAGTGGATTTGCCCACAGCCTTTTCGCGGACCAGCAGCTATATCATTCCCGTGCACAATCTGGTCGACGATCTCTCCTGGATCAAAGACCGGCATAGCTTCCAGTTTGGCGCGAATATCCGCATCATCGACGACCAGCTCGCCAGCACCGGCAACTCCTTCCCCAGCGCAGGCACCACGATCGGTTGGCTCCTGCCTTCGGGAATTGCGAATCGCGGGGTTCCGCTCGATCCGGCGGCCGCCGGTTATCCCGCTGTCGCCACCAGCTATGCCAGCTATTACAACAATGCGATCGCCGATGCCGTCGGCCTGGTTACCGAGGGCAACGCTGTTTATAACTACGACAAGACCGGCAATGCTCTTCCGCTTGGAGTACCCGTCAAGCGCGACTATCGCTGGAGCGAGTATGAACTCTATGCGCAGGATAGCTGGAAGGTACGTCCCGATCTCACACTGACGTTCGGTCTCCGCTACTCACTCTTGCAGCCGCCAACCGAGACCAGCGGCACCCAGGTAAGCACATGTGTCCTGACCAGTAACGCCTGCACTCCCTTCTCACTCACTGAGTTTTACAACCAGAGCGCACGTCAGGGCGTTACCGGGGGAACGGCCAGCAAGGTGCCTAATCTCTCCTTTGATCTCAACGGAAGATCCAATGGCCGTGCTGATTTCTGGAACTGGGATAAATCCGACATCGCGCCGCGCTTCGCATTCGCGTGGGCTCCCCACGCTAACGAAGGGATGTGGCGCAGTATCTTTGGTCAGCAGGGAAAAACCTCTATCCGAGGGGGCTACACGCTGGTTTATGACCACTTTGGGGCGGGCATCGTAAACAACTACGACACCACAGGCTCCTACGGACTTACCAGTAAGATCTCCAATCCTCCCGGTGTCCTCACCACAACCACTGCCCCGCGCTATCAAGGAGTCACTTCATTTCCCTCAGGTCTTCTACCATCAGCGCCTGCAGGTGGCTTCCCGGCTACTCCCGATCCCGAAGGCTTCAACATCAGCTGGGGTCTGGATAGCAAGATCAAGACACCCTATTCGCATCTCTTCGATCTCTCCATCCAGCGCGAGATCGGCTCCAACACCTTTGAGATCAGCTACGTTGGCCGTATTGCGCATCGGTTGATGGAGCAGATGGACGTTGCCATGCCTCTGAATCTCAGCGGCAACGGTAGCGACTACTTCGCTGCAGCGGCCGACCTTTCAAAGATGGCCAACGCCAATGTTCCCGTCACCGCCGTACAGCATATTCCCTACTGGCAAACGCTCTTCGGGGCGCTCGAGGGGAAGGACATCGGGAATGGCACTCTCACCGCCACGCAAAACGTCTACGCTCTGTTCCAGCAAAATCTGGGCAATGAGACGGCTGCTCTTAACCTGCTTGACGAGCCGTCCGGCGGACTTGGAGCAGGGACCCTCTATCCTGCCTATCGGTTCTTTCACAGCCAATACTCCGCGCTTTATGGCTGGCGCTCCATCGGCATGTCGTACTACAACGCTCTGCAGGTGGTGTTGCAACATCATTCCTCCCATGGCCTGCAGGCCGGCTTGAACTACACCTACTCGCGCGCGATTGACTGGAACTCACAGGCTGAGCGTCTCGGCAACTCCGGCAGTGTGAACAATGCGCAGATCATCAACACCTGGGTGCCGGATCAGCTTCGTGGCCGTGCCGATTTCAATATGACTCACCAGATCAACGGCAACTACCTCTGGGACCTTCCTGTTGGAAGAGGCAAGACCTTCCTCGGAGGGACCAACCGTATTGTCGATGCACTGATCGGGGGCTGGCAGACGACTGGAATCGTGCGCTGGACAAGCGGTCTGCCCTTCGGCGTGGACGATGGCTCCAACTGGCCGACGAACTGGGACATCGAAGGCTTCGCTACCCTTTCATCCAAAATCCCTGCCGCGGCTCTCAAGCGTGGTAAAGGCGCGCAGCGTTTCGCCGATCCGGGGGCCGTCTTCAACAGCTTCCGCTTGGCCTATCCCGGCGAATCGGGCACACGCAATCCTCTGCTTGGAGACGGATATTTCAGTTGGGATACGGGTCTGAACAAGGCCTTCACATTAACCGAACGCCTTAAACTGCAACTCCGGGGTGAGGCGTTCAATGTCACGAATAGCGTGCGATTTGACCCGCACTCGGTGAGTGCCAACATGAATCAACCCGCGTCATTTGGGAACGCCAGTTCTACGCTGACCCAATCGCGCGTGCTGCAAGTCGCGGGCAGAATCGAGTTTTGATCTTTCATCAATAACAATCTTGTCCGGACCCGCGGGCCGACCTGTCGTTGACAAGACTGGTCTAACCGGGATCTACGATATGCATCTTGACATGGGCGAGCCGGACTCGCCTCTTGATCGTCTCCAATATCGCGATAGCAGAAGTTACATACGAACACGCAGAATCCGCACACCGAAACGATGTGCGGGATCTAATGGAATGACAGTTGTTGCTGGCTGTTGTAGAGAACCAGAGCGACATCCGCTCGTCTGATTGGATCATCTTCTTTGCCGTCTATATCCTTCAGCAAGGCGGCACGATCATAGTTCACGTTTCTTTTGATCTTCCCGATTGCGACCAATGAATCGACGAACTCTTTCGCCGTGAGGGAAGCATTAGGACAGAACAATGCCGGTGATTGCTTGCACGGGGGAACTGGACTTAGGGCGTGCCAGGCTTCCACCGCGGCCGAAAAATTGGAATAGAGCGGCAGATCGGTATAGCTGGCTTTGGTGCAGGATAACTTCCGGCATATTGTGGCTGGGCTGGTTGCTCCTCCCCCGCTCAACTGAAATGCACGATCCAGAATCTCCGCAGCTTCACCGCGAGTAAGGCCGTCCTGAGGAGCAAACCCCGCTGCCTTCAGGTCCATCCATTTGTGAGCGACTGCGAATTGAGCTGCCTGCCACGACCGTGTACCCATCGTCATATCGGGCATCGGTGACCTGGCAATGATGCTTCCCGATTGCAGTAAGACGGTTTGCACCTGCCCGGTAGGTACCGCCGCTGGCTGTATGCCTTCACGGACAGCTAACGCCGCTAATGTCCCCGCAGCCTGACCAGTCAGCATGGTGATCGGTTGAAGACGCGTTGCACTGTTGGCCAAGCGCGATTGTGAAATATTCTTCTCCGCCACCAGAAAACCATCGACTTCCTGCGCGATCAGCGAGCGCAGCGGAACCTCGAAGGGGCCTGAGCGGAATCCCCGGGGACGATCCGACAAGTGTTCCAGTTGCTCCTCCAGATCGCTTTCCGCATCGCAGGCATGTAAGTCATCCGGATAATCGCCAACCGCAATCGAGTCGGCGAATCCGACGACGGATATACCCCCCTGACGCTCGCGTCGGATATCGCCTGCGGTCAACGTGTATTCTCCGATGACCCTCTGGCTCTCGCGAATATACGGTAGCGCCGGCATGTTCGCTTCGATCACCTTGAATTCTTCGGGAATATTTGGGCACGAATTCTCTGTGCGATTGAACGGTGTATCGTAGCCCTCATCATTTGCAACCGACCAGAGCGGCTCGTGCAACTCGTGTTGCAGGTAATACAGGTTTGCCAACGTCTTCAGCTTTGCTTCGCAGAGAATTTTCTTTCGTGCATCTCGATCGAAGATATCGGTGTGAGTTGGAAGGTCGTTGAACCAGTTCAGAACCGTGCGCGTGATCTTGCGAGTTTCTGCCGACACATACGAATCAGGATTGGAGGAATCGGGGAGACCGCGATAGGCGTTGTGGTTCGCGAAATTGACGGGCACGGCATCGACCCATGGGTTACCGTCAACCTGCCACTTGGCCTGAAGGAGTGGCAGCCATTTTTCGTATTCCGGCGGAGTGTGCTGCATCCGGAGTTCCTGCGACACACCGTTCGGATACTTCTTGATGACCATGGTGTAGGTGAGATCCTGCGTACAGGACTTCCCATTATCAGGTCCTACCGAACGTCCGCTACGGAACCTGGCCGGCGTCAACGGGATTACGTCTCCGAATTCAGTGGCATCGATCAGGACTTTGCTTTGCAAGGTACGTCCATGCGCGGTGATCACTCCAGTAACGGTCTTCCCCGTCGTGGTGACCCGCGCCACACGATCTTCCAGGATGAGGTCAATGTGTCCCCTGCCGTCGGGAGTATTGTTCACCTCGGTAATCATCCCGTTCAGGATTTTCCGAATCGCTGATGGCTCAAAGCAGTGGCCGCCGGAAGACCAATAGCAGGTCCCGACGGACTTTCCGCGAGCCAGGTAGTAAGCCCCCATGCGTGTCAGGAACTCACGATAGATACCCGATGGAGGCGTGAGATTGTTGCCTTCATCCATGGTGCTGACTGCAGCCGCGGCCATTTGACCGCCGATCCAGTCCGTCTCCTCCAGCAGCGCTACGCGCGCGCCAAGCCGGGCTGCCTGAATCGCTGCCGAGAATCCTCCAGTACCAGCCCCTGCAACGACAACGTCATAGCTCTTCGAGCTGCCTTGCGCTACAGCACCTACGCCAGGCAGAAGAAGTGCAATTCCAATGAAAGACGGCAGGCAGCACGCGAACAGCATCGCGACGCGAAATACTATTGGCTGGAAGAGTCTGTGGACAGTCCCTGGGGTCATCTCGGCGGCATCTCCCTTGCGATCTAAGAACGAGCCTGACGACTCGCGCAGAACCCATGAAAGAATTCCACCGCGGTGGAACCATTGACCAGTTCCACGTCGTAAATGTAACTATTGTTACGTACCTGTTTCTGCTATTTACGGCTTGCTCGGAACGATGGGATGAGCATTGAAGGGTCGTATCGCACCCAGCCTGGCTTGAATCGGTGCCCCTTGGTTGACCTCACAAAAAATGACCGCCTCGAAGTACGGGGTATTCATTTTTTGCAGTGCGTCATTGATCTCCCGAAGGCCGTCTTCGGAAGTTAAGTAGGTGATTAGGGCAGTCGTCTGGGCTCCCTGAACCAGCAGGATTCGGGCGCCGTCATTGCCATGCGGGAGTAAAGCCACAATGCCCGGGGTGACTTGACGGGAGCCGGGCTCGGATACCAGAGGGAAATCCCGAGGGTTCGTGGGAGAACTCAGCCGATCGACGACGCGGGTCTCGTAGTCCTCCATCTGGAAGCCGAGCTGATCCAATTCCGTTTGGTAGGTCGCTAAAGATCTCTTGGTTCCGAGGGCCACGATATTCTCGTGGTCCACGATTTGCTGCGGGGTATTCGCCGAACTGGAAAAATTGGACCGGACACCGTATCCATCCATATAACGCGCTAGCTCAAGAGAGGCAAACGTATCGGAAGCGACAGTGTAGCCCTGCCACGCGGTAGGGTCAGTGTGACTGGTGACGAGCTGGCTGATCGCCGCAGACTCTCGCCACTGGCTGGGGGTGTTGATCAATATGTCGCGAACAATCAGCCTTCCGCCGTTCGGCGCCGGGAAAGAAAAGAAGACCGGCGCCGGCAGTACCATTCGCATTGGCTTGCCGTTTTCGAGAACTCGGCTCCAAAACAAAGGCAGATCGCGATGGGGTGCGCCAGCGACATTCCTCTTGGTAAGGACAACCTTAAACAGGAGCGCCGTACAGACTGCCAACAAGAGAAGGATCGCAACCGCGAAGGGCGTTGCGATGATGGGCCGACTGGGCGGCTCAGGGGTTACCGCGATAGTTGGAGGCGGGGCACTTGCATCTTCGCCAATGGCAAAGGCTTTCCGGCCTTCGGGTTCCGCTTCTACGAAGGGCTCTGCCTCGTCCGCCGCCACGAAGAGCAGCTGATGAGATCCGACCGGGATCGCAATTCGCCGGGAATGATCTGCGCCCTCTTCCGCGTAAAACTTTTCAAGCGATTTGCGCAATCTTCCAATCTGCACTCGGACAGTCGCATCGATCTTGGAGTCGAAGTCCGGTCGTCGCCCGAGAGCGTCCGTTGCAATGGCGTACTCGTTCAGTTCGTGATCGCGGTTTTCCCAGAGGTAAAGGAGCAGCTTCTTGAGAGTAATGCTGCGGACGAAGGTGCGACTCTGCAAAACTTGATCGAGAAGACGTTCGTCTTCGCGCATTTCAGCAATCGCGGTGGGTTCCGTTTGCACTGCTCGGAACTCTAGCATCTCCATGGAGGATTGACAATCGATCAGCTTACTAGCTTCAAGGACGCTCATTCACCTCGTTAAGACCACGTAACTTGCATCGAACTTCAACCCAATCCGTCCATGAAGATGTCGAACGTTTTCTGTTTTGTGGCTTTCCCACTTGAGCGATGATCGCTCTGTTGTGTGGTTCTGCTGTCGTGAAGTCGAGGTATCTCGAAAACGTTGTCGATGAAGAGGGCGCTTCGATTCGAGAGACTTGGCCGTCATGTTTCGCTTGCTTGAGAAACAGACGGCCAGCAAGCTCCAGCTATGAGCGCTGAAGAAACATTCGTGAGGAACCCTTGTCCAGAGCTTTCGTTCTGGACAAGGGCTTGCCGGCTTAGAAGGAAAGCTTTAGGGCAAGTTGTAGACTTCGTGGCTGGTTCGATTGCGACGAGATTTGTCCGAACGTCGTTGAGCCATAGGTTACTGTCGGCTGGCCAAACTGGACCTTGTTCAAGAAGTTGTAGGCCTCAAACCGAAATTGAACTCCATATCTTTCCCGGAAGCGGAATTCCTTTATGAATGACAGATCGTCCTGGAAATGGAAGGGGCTGCGCATCAACCCCGACGCGCGAGGAACATCTCCAAGCTCGAAAGCCCTGGTGGGGCGGAAGGCATTTGGGTTGAAATACCCCACCTCTGTACCGCCACCCAACCTATTCTTGACTGGGCCTTGCGTTAATGGATTCACTCCTGGAACAAAGCTGGGGCGGCTACCAGAATACGCAGCACCACCTGTCTCAGTGAGGTCTAATGGGAACCCCGATTGGATGAAGACGATGGTGTTCAGTTTCCAACCTCCAAGGAACTCGTTCACCCAAGGCCGGACGTTGCTCCCAAATCGTTGTCCTCGTCCGAATGGAAGAGTGTAGTTCCCAGTCGCTACGAAACGTTGCGGGACATCTGTAGGGAGATAAGAACGTTCAATATCCATACGATAGTAGTTTTGGTAGGCGGGAATTCCGTTTTGATTGAATCCACCCGTCGTGTAATCAGAAACATTGCCGAGAAGCTTAGACCAGGTTAGAGCCACCGTTGCTACCAGATTTTTTACCCGACGAACTGTGAGGTAGGCCTGGAACGCGTTGTACGACGTGGTTCCAATATCGTTCTGAAATAGAGCCAGTGTGTTATTCGTCAAACCTGTGTTCAGTGCATATTGCGGATAGGCAGCGAGGAGTTGCTGGCGTCGGACCGTTGCGGTATTTAGCTGCGATGAGGCGGCCGCCTTGCCATAAAATGGATTGGGAACTGCAGCGGCGAGATATGCGGCTTGAGTTCCTCCAGGATCTCCAACCGCACCCCAGTCTTTCGGCTGCAGATCGTTCGGGTTCGAGTTGATCGGCAGGTGCGTGCCTTTCGATCCCGCGTAGTTCAAGTGAAGGACGAGACCTGTCGCCAGCTCTTGTTCCACACCAAAATTCCACTGCTGAATATAGGCCTGCGGATTGTGATAGAGGAGTCCCGACACGGAATTACCCGTGCTGACCTGAACGCCTGCGGAAGCTCCGGCCGGTAAGGCGACGCCATTGGGCAAAGGGTTGTCCATCGTAGTTGTTGGGACGTCGCTGAAAGCGTACGTTTTGGCCGTATCTTGCGTATACCCCATCGTTGCAGAGCTATATATACGCTGTGACGTCGGTAGGAAAAGCATGTTATATCCGGCACGCACAGCAGTACCGGTGTAGGGGCTAAAAGCCAAACCCACACGAGGGCTCACCCTGTTGTAGTCCTGCCAAAAGCCCGCGGAATTGCCATTTGCTCCAACGTATTGCGCACCTCCGGTAAATGGAAACGAGGAGGTCGAGAACGGGTTGGTCGCGTTCAAATCAATCGACGCCCATTGGTTATGCCGCTCACGCATCGCACCCTCGTGCTCATATCTCACTCCCAGATTCAAAGTAAGATTCCGGGCAAGTCGCCAATCGTCTTGAATAAACACCGAGTTATACCACTGGTGCATTGCAAACTCGGCATTACGGACCAAGTGGGTATCCGAGGGAACGCCAAGCAGGAAGGAGGCAAAGGCATCGAACTGACTTGGGTTAGCGGCAGGCGCGTTGAATGCATTTGGGCCCCGCGTTAATAGATTGCTGAAGGTGAACGTACCGAGCGGATTGGCGAATGAAGGCTCGTTCTCATAGATCAACCGGCCATCATAGCCAACATTCAGGGTGTGAGTGCCCTTTTGCCAGGTAAGCAATGGCGCCAAAGAGTGCGTGTAGTGGTCCCATCGATTGGAGCCCGCGAGATATCCCAATGTGGAGAAACTCGTCATGATGAGATAAGGAATGCCTGGCGTCTGTTGCTCGCTCAAGAAGTTACTTGAGAATCCGTAGGGCCTCGGATCGATGCCATAGCTCCCAGAGATCTGCTGGTTCCTTTGATTTGCAAACCCGTACGTCACTTGCAACAACATATTTGGCGAGAATGTCCACGTATCGCCCAAGGCGAAGAGATATGCACTGATTGGCTGGTACACAGCATTGGAACCTGTTGGTTTGTCGAACCAGTCGTTCTCGCGGTGCTTATTGACGCTGTATGTTCCACGCGCGAACACTCGTTGCCGTTCTGAGAAATTGTGATCAATACGAAAGTTGTACTGATCGTCAACGTCGGTCTGCCTTTGTACGTGGGAATAGTTACTGGCGATCCCGCTCTTCGTTGGCAGCGGATAGAAGTCGAGAAGTGCCTTGGCAACGGGATTGATGTTGACCACTCCTTTGCCGGCAGCAAAGCATCCACCAGCATTGCACCCTGCAGGCAGTGGAGTGCGCGTATAGGTGGTCCCTACAAGGTGTGTGCTATAGGGGTCGTAAACGACATCCGTGTTCTCGGTAAGGATTCCTTGCCGCATGAGCACTGTAGGAACCGTGAGTACCCATCGTGCATATGCGATTTTGCGAATCCCTTCATATCCAAAGGTAAAAAACGTCGCCGGATCTCCATGGTGAATTCCAGGGATCATCACAGGTCCGCTGACAAAACCTCCGAACTGATTGAAACGAAGCGGCGGCCTGAAGTCGTTGCGACCGACGAAGGGAACTGTGCCTGACCTCTTCTGAAAAAAATCGGCCGCATTCATCTGGTCATTCCGAAAGAACTCATAGATGTCGCCGTGAAACTTATTCCCACCCTGCTTACTTACGATATTCAGAAATCCGCCGCTGGAGCGGCCGAACTGAGCACCTGGACTAGAAGTAATCACCTTGAACTGATTGACGGTTTCCGCGGTCACGGTAACGGCCGGCTGTCCCTGGCAGCAGACCGTAATCGGAATGCCATCCAGATAAATCTCATTGGACCCGCCAATACCTCCATTCGCTTGAAAATTGTTCGTGGCTGCCGCGACAAGGGCGCCTCGTGCACTGCTCACACCAGCACCGAAGCTGCCTCCTGGAGTGATGCCAGGGCTGAGAGCGGCCAGAGAGTACGGATTCCGCCCATTCATGGGGAGATCCTCCATCTCACGTTCTCCCACGGTGAACGCTAACGTCGCGTTCTGCGTGTTGACCTCATTACTGGTCACACTCGAAATTACGACGGTCTCGCTTACGGTCCCTACTTCGAGTTTGAGGTCGGCCTGAACGTTCTGCCCAACGGCCAAGGTGATCGCCGTCTCCGCCGTTTTGAAACCCGAGCGCTCCACCATGACGCGATAATCGCCAGTTTGCAGTGAAGAAATGCTATAAATTCCTTCTGCGTTGCTCTTGCCGTGAATGGTCAGATTCGAATCAACCCGAACTACCGTAACGTTCGCATTAGGGACAAGAGCTCCGGTGCTGTCTGTAAGCCTGCCACTGATGCTACCCGTGGCGACCTGAGCATGAAGCGTTCGGATGGATGACACCATGCAGACAAGGGAGAGAACCACGCCGAAAAAGCGTAGAGAAAATCTGTTCATCATTGCCTCTCAAATAGTGCAGATTCCGGAATCCATCAGCGCTCTTTTGAACTCAGAAAAAATCGGGATTCCGGTACAGCATGACAGTCTGGTCGGCTCGAATTACGTCCGTCTAGTAACCGGTCGTTACTGTTACAAGTAACGAAATCATCATGGCTTGTCCGGTCTCGATTCTGAGCTCAAAGGCGGACAAAATCGATCCGGATCTGACGCTTCAAACCATGGGCCAACAAAGCCGGGCGAGGCACAGCGAGAATCCTCTGAACGGAAAAGATGCCTGAGATGGGCGTTAGCAAGTCAAGTTGGATGAGGGAACACGGCGCCGGGTCGCTACATTTAAGCCGCCTGAACGGCTGCAGAGGTAAGCCTTAGGCGTATTCACCTATGGTAAAAGCCTCGCATTGTTTCCCCCACCGTCGCCCCCCAACCAAGACGTCTATAGTCCAATAAAACACCAGGTAACAAAAGGTTACATCCGCCTCTTGAACCGGAGGGACGGCGGCACCGTGATACACCCAGTAGCCGCCGCTGGCCGCAGTACATTGCTCATCGCGCAGTAGCTCACGTTTCCTCCGTCGAGGCGGAAGACTTTGGCTGCGCATCAAAGCTGCCTCCCTGCAGCAGTTCAACGATCTGTTTGATCCGTTGCGCGGTCGCTGTAAGTTGCTTCCGGTTTCACTGGATCAGTACAAACTGCGGTGTGTCTCCGAGACTGACGGATATGGAAGTCGCCGTCGTGGTCGAGGTGGCTGCCGTACCCACTGTCGCATCGAAAATGGACATGGAGCTTGGCGCTACACTCGGACTTAGAGTGACGGTCGCGGGTGTCACAGTAATTTCATTTCCGTTGTTGTCCCAAATAGGGTCGTCCCGCCACAAGGCAACGATGAATGCTCCATCGCTGCGCTCAAAGACAAGGCTCTTGCCCAACGCCGGCATTCCTGAGAGAGTGAACACTTTTGTCCCTGACAACGTGCCCGGGGAACCGTTTGGATCGGCCAGAATTGTCGCCAGGTTATGAAGGGCAGTGGCTGATTGCTTTGGGGAAACATTCGTGCCATCAAAGTGGAAGAGACCAAAGGTATCTTCGCTGTTTGTAGCGCTCCAAGACGAGTACGTTCCGCTGCCGACCTCTTTCGTGACCGTGATGGCGGTGTCGCCCGTGCAGCTGTTATAGCTGTACACCGTACCCCACATGTAGTTCGAGCCATCGTGGGAGATAGCGATGGTGGTGCCAGGGGCCATGTTCGGTAGTCCTGTTGCCAGTTGGATGGGACCGAATACACTGCCTACCGACGCCATGCTGGCGGTTGTACTGCTGGGCATCGGCACATGTTCATCCAGGAGTTCATACAGATAACTCCGCGTTACACCTTGCAGAGAGGCGTCCAATAAAAAGGACAGGGTGAGCTTCGCCTGGGCTGCTTCTGTTGTGCCTCTCACCCCAGGAGCAGTCCACCAGCCGGCCTCCGTGATTACCGCTGGGTGATTTGGCGCGATGGGCATACTCTCCGAAAGAATGGTCTGCATCGTATTGAAGGTCGACTCTCCTGAGGTGCCGTAGAAAGCCGGGTACACATGCGAAGAAATCTGATTCGTGTAGGAGGAGATGTCACCGACTCCCGACGCATCCAGCGGATTCCCGAGCGCCATGCTGTTGACGATGATGTTCTGCGTGTTGCTAGCGGACTGCATATCCGCCCAAAGATCTTGCTGTCCTGATACCGAGGCAGCGATGCCGGTGTGACCGCCATACGTCTGCGAGAAGTTTTCAGGTTCGTTGAAACCCTCAACAGCTTCCACAATGCTTGAGTTACTTGAGATATAGCCGTAGTCAGCCGCCAGATCAGCATTCACGAACACGTCGTAAGTGGCGCCATTGTTGGCGCTGATCTGCTGCAGCTTTCCGACGTCGATCGAGGCATGCATAACGTCGCGAATATGCCGAAGGCTCGCATAAGAGAGCGCAGACTCTATGTTCGGAACACTTGTATACGCATCCCCTCCCCAGTCGTTGTGGATGTGGATGTTAACGCCAATTGAGTCTGTAAACGAACTAATGCTAGGTGTCTGGCCGACCGTAAGCGCCTGCGCGAGAGTGTTATTCGTCGTATTGGACTCCGACAAGGCGCCCGCGCGATTGACGATGGCAGAGATGGTATGCGTACCTGTGGAGATTGTGTACGGGCCTCCACCGCTTGCGCCTGGTGCAGAGCTTACAGCTTGCGATGCTCCTGCGGCGAGAGGCCCCCAACCACTCGCCCATGTGCGCCCTGTACCATCCACCAGGAAAGACACTGCGATGGCCGTGCTAGACGGCGTCGCAACAGATCCGCGGTTCTTAATGACTGCAGTGAACAGGCCTGTGGATGTGTCATAGGATAAAGACGTCACGATCACGTCAGGTAATGGAGTGGATGCTGCATTCACGGTAACGCTCTGTGTAAAGTTGTTATTCGTCGTATTGGATTCGGCGAAAAGATTAGCCGGATTGACGTCTGCAAGGATTGAATGCGTGCCGACGGAAATAGTGTATGGGCCGCCCTTCGACGCCGTATTCAAGAGGAGCGAGGTGCATGCTGGTATAGGGCCAACAACGCCCGCCCACGTCTCATAAGTTCCGTCTACCGAATAATTAATATTGACGTCGGTACCGCTGGGCGTTGGGGCCGTACCGTTATTCGTGATCGTGCTGCTGAAGTTCCCGGTGAAACTGTTGTAGGAAACGGTTTTGATCACCATGTCCGGTGCGAGGGTGACGGATTGCGCCAACGTGTTGTTTGTCGTGTCCGTCTCTGGGAAAGCCGCGGAAGCATTGACATCGGCGCTGACCGTATGTGTACCCGCGGGAATGCTGTAGGGACCGCCGCCACTGGAACCGGCTATCGAGCTAACAGTTGCGCTCGCTCCCGCCGCAAGAGGATTTGTGGCGCTGGCCCACGTCTGCGAGGTCCCATCCACCAGGAACGAAACCTGAATCGTTCCAGTGGACGGAGTAGCCAACGCACCCTGATTCTTGATGGTTGCGCCGAAGATTCCGGTTGAGCCGTTATAGGTGACCGCAGTGACCACCAAGTCAGGACCAGCAGTGAACGAAAAGCTATTGTTGGAAGTATCAGACTCGGTGATACTGGCGGCGCGGTTGACTATAGCTGTAACTGTGTGGGTGCTGCCACCTGGGATGTTGTAGGGTCCACCGCCGCTGGAGCCAGCGGCTGAGCTTACCGTCTGCGTGGCTCCAGCAGCGAGCGGCCCCCATCCTCCGGCCCAGGTCCGGCCCGTTCCGTCTACCAGGAACGAGACTGGAATTGCCGTAGCCGACGGCGTCGCCGCCGTGCCTTGATTCTTGATGACGGCGCTGTAAAGGCCGGTGGAAGGATCATAAGAGGCCGACGTGAGAACCAGGTCGGGGAGGCTTTGGCATATCGCCTGTGACGGACCCACTAGGAAGAATAGACATACCGCAAGTTGGATGAGATTAAGAAAGCTGTTCCGCGACGCTCCATGATTGGGGCTTTTTCCCGGGATATCGATAATCTGCCATATTACTTTCATATTTATTCCTCGATGCACAGCTGCTATCTGAGTTCGTTTACGAAACGACAAGAGCCTATCGCGCGAATATGCGCTGCTTCGCTTCGCCAGCTAGGGGGAAATCAGGATAAGAATCGGATGATTCGGAAGATCGAGTTTCATTGACGCCTTCGGTGTCAATCGTGTCGTCACGTCTGTAACCGGGCCATATTGCACCATCGTCGAAGGAACGCTCCTTTGCGTGAGAACCGGATGGGTCATACGCAGAATCGAAACCGAGGCGCCGGGGCCTTTCGCAAAGACCGTGCTTTCCGACAAGGCCAGCATGAAAATCAAAATTACTGATGCCTTCCTACCCATGATTGCTATCCGCCTCCCCCGCACCTGAGCCTCCTTCGGATCTTTCTGAGCTTTGTCCCACAGTGTTCGGGGAAATACCCCGCTGGACGCGGTAGAACGAGTTGTCAAACTGGTGACGCGATGAAGAACGTCGACGGTGGATGTCTAATCGACTTGCAACTTCAAAGTTCTTTCGGTGCTCCAAGAGTGTCTCTTTTTTTGTCGCGGGCCATTCGACGCGTTGTCGCCCTAAATCCGTAAGCTGTATACTGCTAGCCACACGATCGCTAACCGTTAAATATGAGGCGTAAGTTGTTGATTGTTAGGGAATAACTGCTCGTTGCCCTTCAACTTCTTGAGGGCCTTCGGTGTGGGTACTGAGAGACGTTATGGACAACACCATCCCAGATTCGGCCGCGATCAACGAAGAATTGCAACGCCTGGTAAGCCATCGCTTCCTGCGGCAAAGTCCACGGCTCGTGCTTTTCCTGAAGCACATCGTCGAGAAGACGGTGCGGGGCGAAGGCGACCAGCTAAAAGAAAGAAATGTGGGCACGGAGGTCTTCGGGAAAGGAAGGCGCTACGATCCTGCGACTGACTCGACGGTCCGCGTGGCCGCTTCGGAACTCAGAAAGCGGCTCGCGCTCTACTACCAGGAACCTGAGCACGCGCGAGAACTACGCTTCACACTTCCCGTGGGCGCATACACTCCGGCCTTCCATTGGCCATCCACAGAGGAGCCTAAGCCCGCGTCCGAGACGCCGGCAGCATCTGCGGAAGCGCCTTCCGCCGGCACCCTACCGGAGACGCCTCAGCAGGTTACGGCTCGCCCCCGTTACACTTTTTGGCTGTGGGCAGGATTTCCAGCTTTGGTCGTGGTCATCTTCGCATCCGTCTTTCTGCTGAGCCGCAGATCCTCTGGAGAAGCAGCTGTTGATTCTTTTTGGGAACCTCTGCTGCATACCAGCACGCCGGTCGTCGTACTCGTTGCCGGTCATCCATATTCGACGATGTACATCCGAGACGCCGAAAATCCCGCGCGGGAATCGACCTTGGACATGTCGCAGGAACAAGGCATCAACACGGTGACGTTTGACGACATGGAGTCGCTGATTATCGTCACGGGCTATCTCCACGCGCATCACGTTCCTTACGTCGTGCGCGATGAAAGTCAGGTCACGATCACGGATCTTCGGAACGGCCCTGTCGTAGTAATCGGCGCCTTTTGCAATTCGTGGGCACTGCGACTGCTTAAGCCACTCCGATTCCATTTCGGCAACGATCCTGACATGACGAGCTATTGGATTGAGGATGGTGAGTCGAGGTCGGAGTCGAAATGGGTTGTCAATCGACAAAAGCAGTTGGCAACCAATGATTTTGTGGACTATGCGATCGTCGGCCGGTACAGGGATCCCAACTTGGGTCAACCGGTGGTGATCGTCTCAGGCATCGCCGGCGGAAACAACATCAACGCCGCTCAAGTTCTGACCGATCCTGCTTTCCTGTCTCAGCTATTCGGTTCCTCCAACGCGAAGAAGGGGGATAAGAACTTTGAAGCCGTTCTTAGCGCAAAAACAGTAAACAACCATTCCGGTCAGCCCCGAATTGAAGCCAGTTATTCTTGGTAATACTCTGGCAGATCCCAGTCGAATCAGGCCACTGCACGCCTCTTCCGGGCCACACAGCAACAGGGAAAATGCTCTGGTTGTTTAGGCTGTGCACGCAAGGGCCAGGTTCACGCTGACTGCCTCTCGTTCGCTGCCAAGAAAAGCCATACGCTCATCCGAAACTTTTCCGAATCGTATGGATTTCATGTAGTGTTGTCGTGCGACAAAGTTCAGGTTACCGGCTACGACCTGAACTCCACAATATCTGCACAATCAATCCTTCCATTCGAGGCCCCCAAAAGATCGGGGGCCTTCGCTTCCTCATCCTACCGGGGACTCCAGAGCCGTTCTACGGTCATCCCAATTAGCTCCGACTCTTACGCTGATGCATCCATCCCGCCAGTCTTCGCGGTGTCGCATTTCGAATGCCCGAGCCTTTTCCCTGTAGGTGTACTGTAGGGAAAGAAAGAGGCATCTATAAGAAGGCGATTCAGATCCGTTTTATGGCCTTCCGGATCGTATGGGCTGCGGCTGCCGTTGAGGCCAGCCACCAGCTAATGACTTGTAGAGGCTGACGGCGTCGGATGCGCTCTCCAAATGACTCGTTGCATACGCGTCCTCATCCTGTAGCTGCACACGTTGTGCATCCAGCAGGTCGAGAAGACCGGTCGCGCCCTCCTTGTACCGGACATTTGCCAGATCCGCAGCCCGCTTACTGTCGAGAGCAGCCTGCCGGAGTGCGGCATCCTGCTCACGCGAGCGCGCGTATCTCACAAGTGCGTTCTCAACATCTTCAAGCGCCAACAAGACCGCTTGTTGATACTGGGCCAGCTGGGCATCTCCATCTGCACGGCTGGCTGCAATGCGGGCCTTCACCCTGCCTCGATCCAGAAAGGACCAGTCGATGCTGAGTCCCGCGAGATTCGTTGGACTAACGCCGTCGAAAGCTGTGTCGGAGTGATATTGCATCAGACCCAGCAGACCGCCGAAGTTCACGCGAGGAAACAGGTCGGCGGTGTTGACGCCAATCTGCTCGGTTGCCGCATGGAGCCGTTGCTCGGAGGCATTGATGTCAGGACGACGACGCACGAGATCCGCCGGAGTTCCTGGATCGATGCTCTCGGGCAGATCCGGAAGTGTTTTTTCAATCTCAAGCTCACTGACGAGAGCATCAGGCGACTGACCGCACAGGACGGCGAGGCGATGCTCATCGACCGCAATCGCGGATTGAAGCGCCGGAATGCGAGAGGTCGTACTTTCATACAACGCACGAGCTCTGGCCGTATCGAATTGAGTTCCGCGGCCGGCGGTGAAAGTCGCCTCTACCAGCTTTACGGTTCGCTCCTGATTGGCGGCGTTCTGTCGAGCCACACGGAGGCGCTCCTGCTGGCCGCGAAGGTCGATGTAAGTTGTCGCCACCTCTCCCGCGATGGCAACCTGCATTGCAGCAAGGTCATTCCCGCTCGCAAGGAATTGCTGACGCTGGGCCTCGACGTTATGGCGAATACGGCCATAGAAATCGAGTTCCCAACTGGCATTGATCGACGAGGTGGAATAGCGATAGTTGCGCGGATATCCAAACGCCTGATTGGCGGCGAGCTTTTGGCGTCCAACATCCTCACTGGCAGTAACTGTCGGATACTTGTCGAACTTGCTGAGGCGTAAAAGAGCGGACGCAGCGTCATAGTGGGCGAGAGCCGAACGGAGATCGTTATTAGCCGAGAGCGACCGTTCGATGAGGTTCGTCAGTTCCTGGTCATGAAAACTGTGCCAGAACTCCGGGTCAGATGGCTCCGCCTTGACGCTTGTGTCGGCCGAACCAGCCGTCGACGGAGCAGTAAATTGACTCGGAAGAGAAACACTCGGTTGCTTATAGCGCGGACCGACAGAGCAACCGAGAGTCCCGAAAAGCACGAGTGCTGCAAACAGGACTTTAGACATGGCTTACCTCTACCTCTTCTTCAAAGCTCTCTTCGTTATGACTGTGGAGCCTTTGCCCGCTCAATTTCCGCAGCACCACGTAGAAGACTGGCGTTAGGAACAGTCCGAACAACGTGACTCCGAGCATTCCTGAGAACACGGTGATGCCGGTTACTTTTCTGACCTCACTGCCTGCACCGTGACTGAGAAGCAATGGAACCGAACCAGCAATGAATGCGATGGAGGTCATGATGATGGGGCGGAGACGCAGATGGCAGGCCTCGAGCGCAGCCTCTATCGTCGTCATGCCCTGCATCTCGAGTTCGCGAGCGAATTCGACGATCAGGATCGCATTCTTGCAGGCGAGGCCCATCAGCACCACGAGACCAACCTGGACGAAGATGTTGTTGTCGCCTCCCGTGAGCCACACACCGAAGAGAGCTGCAAAGATGCACACGGGGACGATAAGGATAACGGCGAGCGGCAGTGTCCAGCTCTCGTACAGCGCAGCCAGAACGAGAAAGACGAGAAGAATCGCCAACGGGAATACGATCGCGGCAGAATGGCTTTGCGTCGTTTGCTGATAGCTCAAGTCCGTATATTCCAGCACCATGCCCGGAGGCAGTGTCTTCTTCGCAATCTCGTTGAGCTTCTCGATGACCTGACCCGATGACAGCACACGCGGATCGGCGTCGCCGATGAGATCGGCAGCGGGATAGCCGTTGTAGCGCATGACGGGATCCGGGCCAAATGTCTGTGTGATGGTCGCGATCGAGCCAATCGGAACCATTTCCCCGGTTCCATTCCGCACTCGAAGATTTGTGATGTCTTCAGGCCGCTGGCGGAATTGAGCGTCCGCCTGCACCATCACGCGATACACGCGACCGAAGGTATTGAAGTCGTTCACGTAGATGGAACCGAGATAGCTCTGGAGCGTGTTGAAGACATCGGAGAGCGAAATACCTTGCGTCTTCGCTTTCTCCCGATCGACCTGAACTTCCAATTGCGGAATATTCGATTGATAGGAAGAGACCGGATAGGTCATGCCCGGAGTCTGCGAGACTGCAGCCTGAAATGCTGCCAACCCACTCTGCAGAGCACCATAACCAAGTCCGGCGCGATCCTCGATATAGAGCGAGTACCCGGATCCATTGCCGAGTCCCTGGATCGGTGGCGGCATCAGGGCAAACGCGATCGCACCTGGAATGCGGGAATATTTCTGATTGAGCTCAACCAGGATCTGCTGAGCCGTCTCGTGACGGTCTTTGAAGTCTTTGAGGCGAATGTAAGAGGTTGCCAGGTTTGGTGTATTTGCGCTTTGCAGCGCGTTGAAGCCAGACATCGCCGGCAGCATTTCGACACCATTGACTTCATGCGCCGCCTTCACCATCTGCTTGAGGACATCATCCGTACGTGCCAGCGATGCCCCCTCGGGCAACTTCGCTCCGCCGAAGAGATACAGTTCGTCCTGGGTCGGAATGAAGCCGCCGGGCACGTTGTTGAACAACAGGTAGATCGAGCCGATCAACACGAAGTAGATCAGAAAGACACCGCCACGGAAGCGGAAACTCCGCCCAACAGCACCTTGATACGCTTCAGAACTGCTCTTGAAGAGCCGGTTGAAGGGGCGGAAGAACCAGCCGAAAGCAGCATCGATAGCGCGCGCCAGCCAGTCTTTTTGAGCGCCCGGTGTATGTAGAAGTTTCGCCGCAAGGGCCGGAGAAAGGGTGAGTGAATTGATTGCGGAGATGACCGTTGAGATCGCAATGGTCACAGCGAACTGCTTGTAGAACTGGCCCGTGATTCCGGTAAGGAAAGCCATCGGAACGAACACTGCGCACAGGACGAGAGCAATCGCGATGATAGGCCCCGAAACTTCCTTCATCGCCTGATGAGCAGCCTCTCGTGGAGTGAGCCCATGTTCGATGAACCGCTCAACATTCTCGACTACGACGATTGCGTCGTCCACCACAATCCCGATCGCCAGGACCATGCCGAAGAGGGTCAAAGTGTTAATCGAGTAGCCCAGGATATAGAGCCACGCGAAGGTGCCGACGATGGAAACGGGGACTGCGATCAACGGGATGATCGAAGCCCTCCATGTTTGCAGAAATACGATGACAACGAGAACTACCAGGAATACAGCTTCGATCAGTGTGTGCTGCACCGCATCAATCGAATCCCGAATGAATTCCGTCGGGTCCCAGATGACTTTATAGTCCATATCGTCCGGGAATGCCTTCGACAACTCCTTCAGCTTGGCATAGACCTCTTTTGCAACACCGAGCGCGTTCGCCCCAGGCGTCAGGAAGATACCGACGATAGCGGTGTCCTGAGTATCGAGGTAGGTGTGGAGTGTGTAGTCACTTGACCCGAGCTCTACGCGTGCGACGTCTGACAGGTGAACCACCTGCCCGTTTGAGCCGGACTTCAGCACAATATTGCTGAACTCTTCCGGCGTTGTGAGTCGCCCGCGAACGTTGATCGAGGTGAGAAAGTCAGGCTTCTTTGGCGAAGGTTCAGCACCAAGCTGGCCTGCGGACACCTGCACGTTCTGTTCCCGGATGGCATTTACAACGTCGTCCGATGTGATACCGCGCGATGCCAGGCGGTTCGGATCGAGCCATACCCGCATGGAATAATCGCCGGAACCCAGCAATTGAACATCGCCAATGCCATTCAGCCGCGACAACTCATCCTTCACATGAAGGACGCCATAGTTCCGAAGGTATAGCGCATCGTGGTGACCTTTCTTCGAGAGCAGGCCGACATACATCAATGGTGTCGGCGACTGCTTCTGAGTGGTCACGCCGAACTGGCGAACTTCGTCTGGGAGACGCGACAGGGCCTGGCTGACACGGTTCTGTACACGAACGGCCGCGGTATCCGGATCGACACCTGGACGAAACGTCACGATGACCTGAAGGCTGCCGTCCGAGCCGGCAACAGACTTCATGTACATGATGCCTTCAACGCCATTGATGGCTTCTTCGAGCGGTTCGGCAACTGTCTCGGCGATCGCCTTGGGGTTGGCGCCGGGATAGTTCGTACGGACGACTACGCTGGGCGGAACGACTTCAGGATATTGCCCCGACGGAAGAATTGGGATCGCGATGAGTCCAAGGCAAAAGATGATGATGGAAAGAACAATCGCGAAGATGGGGCGGTCGATGAAGAATTTCGAGATGTTCATTGCCGTGACCTCTTATTTCTTTCCCGCAGAGGCGATATTGTTCAGGCCCGCTGTCGAGACTTCCATGCCGGTATCCTTTGGCGTGATCGGGGCGCCTGGAAAATAAATCAGTTGCAGACCTCCCACGACTACACGGTCTTGAGGCGTCAAGCCAGATTTCACAATCCGTAGTCCATCGCTCATGCCACCCAGGACGATGTCCTTACGTTGCGCGACGTTCCCTTCTCCCACGACATAGACATACTTGCGGTCTTGATCTGTCAAAACAGCCTTATCGTCGATCAAGATCGCCTGTGCAGGCGCGGCGCTCTGCAACTGAACACGAGCAAATAAACCGGGTGTCAATGTCTGGTCAGGATTTGCGAGCACGACACGGGCTCGAATGGTGCCGGTGGTCGGATTGAGCTGGTTATCAACGAAGTCAATGTGGCCCGTATGCGGAAAACCTGCCTCATTCGCCAAGGCAACCCGGACTGGATTCTCAGCGCCGACCCCGCTTCCGCGATGCGAGCTTTGCTGGAAGCGAAGATAGCTTTGTTCATCACAGTCGAAGTAGACATAAACCGGGTCCACCGAAACGACCGATGTCAGCACGGTTTGATCCGCCTGCGCAAGATTTCCCAACGTCAGCAGTGTTCGGCTGATGCGGCCATCGATCGGCGAGCGCACTTCGGTATAAGAGAGGTTCAGCTCCGCGGAAGCCACGGCTGCCTCCGCTGCTTTAACCCGCGCTCCGCTCTGCAGCAGGTCAGAGCTGCGGTTCTGTAATTCCTCCTGGGAGACGGCGTCCTGCTGCTTGAGCCGCTGCGCACGCTCCGCCTGGATCTTCGCGAAGTCTGCCGCCGCGTGCTCCCTATCCAATCCAGCCTTGGCGCTATCTGCCGCATCCTTGTAGGGCCGGGGATCGATGACATAAAGCAGGTCGCCCTTATGGACCACCTGTCCTTCCCGGAAGGCAATGCGGTCGATGTAGCCCGTGACTCGCGGCCGGATCTCTACGGAGTTCGTCGCCCATACGCGGCCATTAAATTCATCGGAGACGCGAACATCCCTGGTGATGACTTGCGCCGCATCGACCGGGGCCGCCGCTAGTTTCGGCTTCGTTTCAGGTACTGCCTGCTTGCAGCCGGCAGCAGCAACGGTGATAGCGGACAAAGCGATCAACCACATCCCTGTGCGCGCCAGCGATGATCCCCTTTTGAGAATGCCTTGCATGTTGTCTCCTAAAATCGTGTCGCCTCGTTCTCGCGTCTCGCCTGGCTTGGCGGCATTTTATAGAACGGTCGTTTCAGAAATAGATGTGTGCGGCTCGCGGAGGATTCAGAAGGCTGCAACTTTTTCTGAAACGTGTGCTCCAATGAAAAGGGGCACGGGCATGA
Organism: Terriglobus sp. 2YAB30_2; assembly: GCF_052114765.1. Classification (NCBI taxonomy): domain Bacteria; kingdom Pseudomonadati; phylum Acidobacteriota; class Terriglobia; order Terriglobales; family Acidobacteriaceae; genus Terriglobus; species Terriglobus sp. 2YAB30_2. The sequence continues at coordinate 237,524 of NZ_JBFRFJ010000008.1, read as the reverse complement.
GTCAACGTGGACGGCCAAAGACGTTCGACAGAGAGGTCGCCTTAGACGCGGCCATGCTGCTGTTTTGGAACCGCGGATTCGAACAGACCAGCGTTGACGATCTCGCCAGCGCAATGGGCATCCAAACCTCGAGCCTCTATTCATCGTTCGGTGATAAAGAGACGCTATTTCTCGAGGCCGTAAACCACTACCGGACAGGAAGAGGCAGTGTCTTTGACGCTGCTGTCATCGAAGGCAAAACGGCGAAAGAGGGTTTTGAGAAGCTGTTTCGCATCACTGCTGCCGAATTGACTCGCAAAGATCAGCCAAGTGGCTGCATGCTTTGCCTCGCTCTTCCAACATGCTCTCCAAAGTACGACCACTTGCAACAAGAGTTGGATCGGCTTCGCGCACTCTCCGACATGGTTTTGTTGAAACGGCTGGAGAAGGCAGTGCGGGATAAAGAGATTCCAAAATCGACAGACCTTCGTCTGCTGGTCTCGTTCTTCAGAACGACCCTCTTAGGGATGTCGCTGCAAGCCCGTGCGGGTGCGAGCAAAGAAACCCTTTTGAAGATCGGGACGCTCGCGCTTCAGGTCTGGCCCAGCAAGCAGTCCTTGCGGAACGGATAGCGTTCCTCTGTATGACGCGCGCAGCCGGCGAGAGCCATTTTTCGAAAAGGTGCCTGTCTCTGAATCGTGCTGATGCCCGCAAGAATCGCGCGCTGACTTTGGATCGAACTCCAAGATCAAGGTCTCATCTCGTTTAACCCGATTGGTAATGTTGGTACGGGCGCCAGGAATCGGCGCAGGCTCTGCGCGAGTGACACAAGATGACACAAAGCCATGGACGAGCGGAAATGCCCACTTTCGGTATCTGCTTGATTTATAAGGGGTTATTTGGTGGACCTGATCGGGATCGAACCGATGACCTCTTCCATGCCATGGAAGCGCGCTCCCAGCTGCGCCACAGGCCCACTCTCGGGAAGGACTTCTTTATTTTCTCCTGCTTTGCGGACCAAGTCAAACCCGGCGTGGGCAAAGGCAGACGGGCTGAAGGACGAGGAAGCGCCTTCAGCCCGCGTTGACTTTATCTCCAGTGGCCGTCGATCCAGTACCAGCCGCCTGGGCGGCGAGCCCAGTGGCCAGGTACCCAGCGCGCGTGCGGGCGCGGCGGAGCGGCATAGGCTCCGGGAACCCAGACGTAACGGCCTCCGTCCCAGCGGTGATAACCAGGTTGCCAAATCCAGTTCGGATGGCCGACCGGACGGACGGGAACGACCTCACGCACGGGTGGGGGAGGCCCAATACGGACATAGACTTGCGCCTCTGCCGCGGCTGCGGACAGGGTAAGAGCGGCGCCTAAAAGTGCGAGCATGAGTTTTCTGTTCATCGACATCTCCTCCGGGCTCTCGTTTGGCCCGATATCGATTTAAATGGCTCTCGGGCAGAAAAGTCGTGGTCTCGGAGGGCCGGCTTTGGCCGGCAAGGCTCAAAAATAGTTGCAGTTACGGGAACATTTCAGGCAACCTTCGGTGTCTATCTCTCTAGAGTGAGCGAGCACTCGGCCGCCGGCGGCGCAGTTTTTGCTCATTCTCCGGGATGGAGCGATTTGCTTTGGAAATCCCGGACGTCGTACCTTAAAGGACACTCCCGATGCAGGCTGGAACGACGATGGGGAACCTGGTAAGTGCGATCGGAATTCGTGCGGAGGATGCCGTCTTGGTGGCCGAGCTGAAGGCAGGCTCGGAAGAAGCCTTCGCGCAACTGATCGGGCAGTACTCGCAGCCCATCTATTCTCTGATTGCCCGCAGCCTGCAGGATCCGGCTGACGCCGCCGACATCACCCAGGACGTCTTTATTAAAGTCTTCCGCAATATTGGAAGCTTTCATGGAGACTCTTCGCTGAGAACCTGGGTCTACCGGATTGCGCTGCATGAAGCAAGCAATCAGCGCCGCTGGTGGAAGCGACATAAGAAGCAGGAAGTCACCATCGATGGGGAGTTCGAATCGGACGACCCCGGAGAGACCTTCTACCTGCGGGATACGCTGGCTTCGCAAGCTGGATCGCCGTTCGATATGGCCATCCAGAGCGAGATGCGCGCCCGGGTGGAGGCAGCACTGCATGAGGTGCCGGAGTCGTTCCGGACGGTGCTGATCCTGCGCGAGATTGAAGGATTCGCCTATGACGAGATCGCCGAGATTCTCGACATCAACATGGGCACGGTAAAGAGTCGGTTGATGCGCGGACGCGCAGCGATGCGGCAGGCACTGGAAGCGCGCGAAGCTCTCGAATCCGAACAGAGAGCCGCCGCATCCAAACGAGCAACGGAGAAGTGGATGGAGGCTGCACGATGAATACGAACTGTGAACAGGTGCGCTCCCTCTTCTCGGACTATCTCGACGGAGCTCTTACCGGCCACGAGATGATGGATGTCAGCTCGCATCTTGAGAGCTGCAAAGCCTGCAAGGCGGAGTTCGCCGGCTGGCGCAGTGTGCAGCACAGCCTCGCCATGATCGGTACGGCCAAGGCTCCGGAGAACCTGGGCCTGAAGCTGCGGCTGGCCATCTCGCACGAAAAAGTTAAGAGCAACACGACCTGGAAGGATCGTCTGGAGCTGGCCTGGGCCAACACCCTCCGTCCGGTCGTGCTTCGTACCGCTGCCGGCCTGGCCTCCGCCACCATCATCGTCGGTGGCATGCTGGGCATGCTAACCGCGGTGACTCCTGCGGCGCAGTCGGTCATGGCCGATGACGACCTGGGCGCTTACACTCAGCCCCACTATAAGTATTCGGCTGCCAATATGGATGCCGTGTTGGTGGATGCGGACAATCCCGTCGTCGTCGAAGCCCTGCTGAACGCCCGTGGGCAGATCTATGACTACAGCATCGTCTCCGGAACGCTTTCGGCCGACGCCCGCCACAACCTGGAGCAGCGGCTGCTGGTAAGCGTCTACGAACCGGCCAAGGTCTTTGGAACCCCGGTGCGGAGCCGCATTATCCTTACCTTCTCCGGTATCTCGGTTCGAGGCTGATCCCCTCTCTTCAGTGCAGGGTCCGCTGACGTAGACTATTCCGGTACGTCAGACTGATCAGCCGTGTATTTAAACCGCATCATTTCGCTCGGATTGCTCTTCGCCCTGCCCCTGGCGGCAGCCGCACAACAATCGTCTTCCAGCTCGTCTTCGTCCCAGGCTCCGTCGGATTCCGCCTCGCAACAACCGGCTCAGACCGGCCCCTTGCGGCTGGGTGGCGTCGAGCGAGCCGGCTCCGGAATCCAACTGGAACCGAGCGAGTCGCTCTTCGATATTGGAGCGGCGTTGAATGCCTGCGGCTACGACGCAGACCTTACCAACTCTTCTCCAGTGCGCCAGAAGGTTCGCGACGACCTCAATGCTGCTCTGCAGGACAGCGCCGAAGCTCGCGATGCCCGCGACAAAGTTTGCGCCTACATTGCCGCCCACGACCTGGGCGATTCGACGCGGAATCTCTCGCAGTTCGCATCACTTGGCATCTATCTCAACCCTCCACCGGATCTGACGCCGATTACCGATCTGACCGAGTTGCCACCGGATGCCGCACAGGTGGTCGAAATCCTGCCGCTTCTGCGAACCTTTGCCGAGACGACGCAGCTCCACCTGATCTGGGTGCGCAACCGTCCGGAGTACGAAGAACTCATCGCCCGCATCCACGATCCGATGACCAAGGCCATTCTGGATTCGAACATCTATCTGCACCAGCCGGTTTCGAGCTACGATGGCCGCCGCTTCCTGGTCTTCATGGAGCCGATGTTCGCTCCGGCGGCGGTGAATGCGCGCGTCTACGGCCTGGACTATGTGGTGGTGTTCTCTCCCACACAGGGTGCAGAGGTACGGCTGGATGACGTTCGGCACATGTATCTGCACTACCTGGTAGAGCCGATGATCTATGCCCGGCCGCAGTCGATCGACCGGCTGACTCCGCTTTTGAAGACGGTGCAGGACGCTCCACTGGAGTTCATCTACAAGAACGACATGGTGGCGCTGACGACCGAGTGCATGATCAAGGCAATCGAAGCGCGGGTGATGGACGTTGGCTTCCCGAAGCCAAAGAAGCCGTCTCAGGTCAAACAGCGCAGCGACATGGAAAAGTATGAAGCAGACCTTACCGACTATGACCGCCGGGCAGAGGTCGTACGCCAGCGCCTGGTAGATCGCGATATGCGTCTCGGCTATGTGTTGACCGATTATCTCTATGGCAAGCTGGTTCAACTGGAGCACACCAACGAGGCGCTCAAAGACAGCATTGGTGAGATCGTCTACGGCATGGACGTGCAGCACCAGGTCAGCGTGGCGAAGAATATCCAGTTCTTTCCTGAAGGCACGCGTGAGTTCGTAGGCCGTACGCCGGTACGCCAGCCGAAGGGACTTGATCTCGCTGAGATCAAGCTGATGAAGGGTGATCGCGCAGGCGCCGACGAGATGGCGCAGAAGGCGCTGGCGGTGAATCCGAACGACCCGCAGGCGCACTATCTGAAGGCACGCATCGCAGTGCTGGACAATGATCCGGACTCGGCGCTCGACGAGTTCAACCAGGTGCTAAAGCTTTCCAAGGATCCACGCACGCTGGCCTGGACGCATATCTACCTGGGACGCATGTATGACACACAGCGTGAGCCGGACCGTCCTCGCGCCATCAGCGAGTACAAGGCAGCTCTCGCGGTCCGCGATGCTCGTCCGGACACCAAGCTTGCGGCTGAAGCTGGACTGAAAAAGCCCTTCGCAGCGCCGAAGCGGGAGCACGCCACCAGCGACGAAGAAGATAACGAGCCGATTGATCCCACCGGTAAGAAGGAAAAAGAGGCTTACCGGCCAAAGTAAGAGCGGCGAGCGAGACCAGGTCCCTGAATGCGAGCGAAAAAACAAAACGGCCCGGCGGAGCTCGATTCCCTGCTGATGACCCTGGGCCACAAGTTCCAACGTCCGAATCTGCTGGAAACGGCACTGACACACAGCTCACTAGCTGCCGAAAGCTCCAGTGGCGCAACCGCCGGCAGAGACAATGAGCAGCTTGAGTTTGTAGGCGATGCCGTGCTGGGTCTGCTTGTCGCTGAAGCCCTGTATATACGTTTCCCTGCATTGACGGAGGGTGAGCTGACGCGCATGCGGGCTCTGCTGGTAAGCCGTTCGCATCTGGGTGAAGTGGCCGAAACCTTAACTCTTGGCAACTATCTTCGTCTGGGGCGAGGTGAAGAACAGAGTGGCGGCCGCCAGAAGCGTGCACTGCTCTCGAATGCACTGGAGGCAGTAATTGCCGCTATGTATCTGGACGGCGGATTGCCGCCGGCACGAGCGTTCGTCGAACAGCATGTCATTGCTCCGAAGATTGAAGAGCTGAGTATCGCTGTCACCGAGGGCGCGCGTTTCGGTGGGGCGATCGGGGACTATAAGAGTGCATTGCAGGAGTTTCTGCAGGCGCGAGGCAAAGGCCAGCCAAAGTACACGGTCGTAGAAGAGAGCGGACCCGATCATAAGAAGCGTTTTCGTGTGCAGGTGCAGCTACGGGAACAGACTGAAGCTCCTGCCGAGGCCGAAGGGCGCACGAAAAAGGAAGCACAGCAGGCTGCCGCACGGGTAGCCTATGAGAGATTGCTGGCCGCTGATGTCTGACCAGAAGGATGAGATCGTCGAAGCCACTGCCGAAGTCGTCGTCGTGCGGACGCCGGAAGAGACGGTTGTGCGGGAGACGGTCATCGTCACCCGGCGAGAGGTGCAGGCGAACGGCCCACTCGAGGCATTCACCAGCCTGCTGCCGATTATTACGGTAGCGATTTTCATCATCACCTTCTTAGCGCAGCCTTACCGGATTCCTTCCGGCTCGATGGAGAACACGCTTCTCGTCGGCGACTTTCTATTAGTGAATAAGCAGATCTATGCTCCCGGTGGAGCATGGCGCTGGCTGATGCCCTATCGCAATCCACGTCGCGGCGACATCATTGTCTTCCATAATCCGCTGGATGCAAATGATCACCTGGTGAAACGAACCATCGCGCAGCCGGGAGAGCGCATTCGCCTGCGGGGCGGACGTGTGCTGATCAACAGCCAGCCGATCGAAGAGCCGTATGCGATCTACATCCCGTCACGACCGGACCACTTCCGCGATAACTTTCCCACGCTGCATGATGCCGATCCGGAGATCGATGCACAGTGGTGGATGCAGATGCGCACGCTGATCGACAACGGCGATCTTATTCTTCCAACAGGCAATTACTTCATGATGGGCGACAACCGCAACAACAGCCGCGACAGCCGCTACTGGGGATTCATGCCGCGGGAGTTCGCCGAAGGCATGCCAATGCTGGTGTATTTCTCTGTGCCTGCGCCGGAGGAACAGCAGCGCGGTATCCATGGACTGGCTCGCTGGAGTCGGATGTTTACCATTCCCCGTTAACTGAGCGGTAACACTCAAACGGTTGACCAACCAGTAAAGTCGCGCTTTACTTGGAACTGCACGATCCCCTTTTTTCTCAGGACAATTTATGAACGCCCTCGCTGCCGTTGGTCGCATCGCAGTTTGCCTTGCGTTTTCTATAGGCTTGTCAGCCCAGACGCCTACTATTACGTTCACTCCTACCGGAAGCAACGGGAACTACACGCTCACCGCCCAGTATGCTGCGCAGGCGAAGGCCCATCTGCCTACAGGCAATGTGGCGTTTGAAGACACGACCTATTCCAATGCGGTTCTTGCCTCGGCGCCGCTGTCCTTGACAGCGTCCGCAGTCTATTCCCACCAAGGACAGGGGCTCCAATCGGTATCTGGCTATTACTCCAATGTGCTGGCTCGCGACTTTGATGGGGACGGCAAAGTCGACTTTCTGCTCGTTGACGGCAGTTACCACCTGATGTTTCTGAAAGGGAATGGAGACGGAACCTTTCAGAACGGTGTTGCTGACAGTTCCGTCTCAATGCAGACCACTTTCCTGACAGCGGGTGACTGGAACGGGGATGGCAAACTTGATATCGCTGCCTCTGGGACACAAGTCAATTCGAGTTCGGGTCCCGCCACCGCGGCCATTCAGGTACGCCAGGGAAACGGAGACGGCACCTTCCAGACCCCCGTGCAACTCACAGAGACCATAGCCCAAAACTATCAACAAGCTTCTTTGCAAAGCGGCGATTTCAACGGCGATGGAAAGCTGGATCTATACAGCGCCGCAGCCTCTACAAACTACAGCGGAAATCCTTCGGGCCATCTCTATCTCGGAAATGGGGATGGCACCTTTGCTACTGCTGTGGCTACGATTGGCGCCGTTGGTCCGGCTGCGGACTTCAACAACGATGGCCGCACCGATATCTATGGAGCCCCTGATGGTCACGGAGGCTATGCCACCCTGCTCGGATTGAGCAGTGGAACCTTTCAGGCGGTCAATGGTTCCTCCGTCGGCCCCGGGTTTTCAACCGTTGCAGACTTCAACGGTGACGGCAAGCTTGATGTGGCAAACCTCAGTGGAACGCAGGGGGTTGGAGTGTATGGATCGAGTGCGGCAGTGGTCTCTCTCGGCAATGGAGATGGCACGTTCCAAACGGCCTCGACTTATGACGTTGATCCGCAGTACTACTATTGGACCTACACCTCTGCCATAAGCGGGGATTTCAACGGGGATGGTGTACCCGATCTGGCCTTTCTCGGGTGGTCCTATCGCGCACATTATGACTACACGGTATACGGTATGTTCGCCATTCTATTTGGACACTCCGATGGGACCTTTTCGCCAAAACAGCTCTATGACCTTTCTTGGGGAGGAGAGAACCCTGGCCAGCTTCTATCAGCGGATACGAACGGAGACGGTCTCCAGGAAGCACTCGCGTTTTATCAGAACTATGGCGCAGTAGTTACTGCGCCCGTCTTGATGAATACCTTTACGGCAACCGCGACCAATGTTGCGGTGTCGCCGGGCGGCACCCATCAGGTGCGAGCACACTACGCCGGCGATGCAAACTATGCCGCAGTCGCGACGACACCCCAGGCCCTTACGGGAAGTGATGCACACGCGACACTATCCTTGGCCGTCACCCCAAATTCATCGACCTATCTGGCAACGGTCGATATGACCGTCACGGTGGCTCCCTGCACGGTTGGCAGTTACTCCTGCGACACTGATTTCGTAACGATCTATGACGGATCGACCGCGGTGATAAGAGCGCATCCGTCCGGCGGTGTGGCTCACATGACCTATCGGAGCTTCGCCCAAGGGACACATGTGCTTACGGCCAACTTCGCCGGCAACTCACATCTTTCCTCGGCTACCAGCAACCCAGTGACACTGACGGTAGGCCCGCCTGCCGGTATCGTCGGTGCACTCAAACTCACCGACGCGTTGGAATCCGAGGATTCGCATACGCTGACAGCGCAGTTTACTTCTCCTGTTCTTACCCCCGCCCCAACCGGCAGCGTCTCGTTCCTCGATCTCGCGGCGAATAATAATGTTCTCGCAACCGCCACCCTTGGTTCTCCGGCTCCCGTGTTCAAGACCGACCAGACAGTTATGAACGAGAACTACAACACAACCTCCCTCTATGCCGGGGACTTCGACAACGACGGAAAGGCTGACCTCATCTATCCGTCGGGAGGGGCTACTATAGGCTTTCTGCACGGAAACGGTGATGGAACATTTTCGGGAACCGAAATTAACGGCGGGGGTGGCTCGGCTGCCATCGCAGACTTCAATAATGACGGCAAACTGGATGTTATTCAGCCTAATGGATACAACATAGCTCTATCCAAAGGCAACGGAGACGGCACCTTCACGCCTGGAATCTCTATCTATGACCTCAACGATTTTGATGCCTCTCCGCTCGCCGGTGATTTCAATGGCGACGGGAAACAGGACGTTTACAACATCACCTCGAAACATCTCTTTCTCGGAAATGGCGACGGAACCTTTCAGGGTGCCTCGACTACAAATATCACCGCACAACTCGCCGGTGACTTCAACCAGGATGGGCGAACAGACCTGTTTGCTACCGATGGCGTCCACTTGGGGCAGACGGATGGAACATTCGTCACCGTGCCTGCCCCATCCGCCTATTCCAAGGCTGTCCTCGTCTTCGACTTCAACCATGACGGAAAGCTGGATGTCTTTACGGCGGACAACACGCTTTTGCTGGGCAACGGAGACGGCAGCTTCCAGACAGCGAAAGCTATCGATCTAGCTACGGGACTGGAGAACTCAGGGTCACTAATATTCGTCAAGTACTTTACCGGCGACTTCAATGGAGACGGCAAAGCCGATGTTGGCCTGCTGGCGACGTACTATAACGTTCCCCCCGGTAATTCAACCGCCTACGTCATGGTGGCCACCTTTGGAGACGGAACAGGCGCTTTCACAAACAAAACTACATACAACACGTCTGACCGCATACTGGAAACTGTTCCGTCATATCTGCCGGACTTCAACGGAGATGCTGCCTCTGACATCGCCGTGTACGGTCAGCGATTCGATGCAAGCAACTGGCTGACAGTATTTACTACCCCAACGGTGTATACCGCCACGGCAACGGGCGTTACGCTGTTCGCACCACCAGCCAATCATTCCATTCAGGCGCAATACCCAGGAGATGTCAATTACCTGGACGCGACTTCCGATACTGTCAGCGTGTTTGCACGAACACCAGTCACATTGACGCTTGCCGTTGCTCCCAATCCAGTACTTGCCTTCCAAAACCTAACATTTACCGGGACACTCTCTCCATTCAGCGACATCAATGCCTCCACAAACGGCGAACTCATCTATTTCCGGGAGGGAACGAGGCTTCTGGGATCCGGCAATTTGAACAATGGAGTCGCACAAGTCTCGACCGCGCTGGCTCCTGGCTCGTATAGCATCACGGCAAGTTTTGCTGGAGACCCGGAGTTCTCGCTTGCGACCAGCGCACCGATCTCCGTGCAGGTGAACCATCGTCCAGTGAACATCACCTGGCCCACGCCCCCGGCAATTACCTATGGCACGACGCTTACCCAAGCGCAGTTGAATGCAAGTACCACTGTCCCAGGCAGCTTTGCCTATTCGCCGGGGGTAGGCACTGTACTCAGCACTGGGTCGCAAACATTATCGACAACCTTCACGCCCACCGATCCGGGGACATACAGCAATGCGACCGCAACCACGACACTGGTTGTGAATAAGGCAACGCCTTCCATCGCGGTCACGCAGACCTCACCCACGACAACAGGCACACATGTTGGAACAGCCACAGTCCTACGTGCTGGTCTTACGGCCATCATCTATGGATGGCCGACCGGAACTATAACCTTCTACGATGGCTCGATAGCGATTGGAACGGCACCGGTCAGTGCTGCAGCCGCAACACTGACTACAACCTTCTCGTCTGAAGGCACGCATGTCATTACCGCAATTTATAGCGGAGACAACAACTTCAACACAGTCACATCGCCTGCTTTCAATGAAGTGGTGTCAAAGACTACCCCTTTGATTATCTGGTCGACACCTTCGGCCATCAACTACGGAACTGCGCTCTCGGCGACCCAATTGAACGCAACCTCCACCGTGGCTGGCAGCTTTACTTATTCTCCTGCTGCAGGCGCTGTTCTCGGAGCCGGTACCCAAACGCTTTCAGTAACATTTACTCCCACCGACACAACGACATATAACGGCGCCACGGCCACAACGACTTTGGTGGTGAACAAGACAACGCCCTCGATCACATGGGCAACACCTGCAGCAATTACTTACGGGACGGCACTCTCTGCGACCCAGTTGAATGCAACCACTACAGTCGCCGGGTCTTTCGTCTATTCGCCGGTTAGTGGAACGGTTCTGGGAGTCGGGTCGCAGGTGCTCTCCGCGGCCTTCACTCCGACCGATACGGCAAACTACAACGGCGCCAGCAGTTCGACAACGCTGGCCGTGAACAAGGCGACACCTTCGATCACCGTAACTCAGACTTCACCGATTACGATCGGCGTTGGAACCGGTGTAGCCACGACCTTCCGCGCAGCGCTTGCCGCGTCATACGGAACACCAACGGGTGTCGTGGGTTTCTATGAGGGCACCACGCTACTCGGCAGTGCCCCCCTGATCAACGGAGACTCCGGCGTCACCACTACCTTCTCCACGACGGGAGTTCATACCATCACCGCGCTTTATAGCGGCGATGCGAGCTTCAACACCGTCACGTCCCCAGCCTTCAACGAGACGGTCGTACTCTTCGGGATTGGCCTTGCTGCCAATCCAACCACCCTGACGATCAAACAGGGGCAGAGTGGCACAGCGACGATTATCGCAACACCGACCGGCAATTACACCGGCACGTTAACCTTCTCCTGCGGCAACCTGCCCTCCAGCGTCTCCTGCGGCTTTGCCCCGGCGACGCTGACCTTCAACGGAGACGACCAGCCGCAGACCAGTACCATTACGGTGATCACACGCACGACCTCAGCCGCTCTTATGAGCACTTCGAACGTGCGTCTGGCTTCGATCCTCGCGTTGCCCTTGCTCGCCTTCGGCTTACGTCGACGCCGCATGCTACAGCGCGGATTGCTGGTGCTGTTCGCCGCAATGCTTCTGCTGCCAACAACCGGATGCGGTGGCAGCCCAACCACCACCTCCAGCTCTGCGGCGACAGGACAGCAGACCGTTACCATCAATGCTCAAACAACTGCAAATGGAGGATCGACGCAGTCCTTCAACTTCTCCATCGTCATTGAGCCGTAGATAACCACTGACAACTATTCGCTATTGAAACGCGCACGCTTCCGAAAGGGACGTGCGCGTTTTTCTTTACGCGATATTGATAGTCGTGGAACAGCATCAGTGATGAAAAAACCACAAAGGGCTAAAACGGTTGACCTGACGTCGGAGTCGCGCTTTACTTGGAACTGCACGATTCCCTTTTTTCTCAGGACAATTTATGAACCGCCTCGCTGCCGTTGGTCGCATCGCAGTTTGCCTTGCGTTTTCTATAGGCTTGTCAGCCCAGACGCCTACTATTACGGTTACTCCAACTGGAACCGCCGGCGTATACACGCTCGCCGGTCAATACACGGCACTGGCGCAGGTTCACCCGCCCACAGGAAATGTGACATTCGAAGATACAACGTATTCGAATGCGGTTCTTGGCTCAGCGCCGTTTTCCTCTTCCCTGACTTCTTCGATCGTGCAAAATGGATCCCAGTCGTTCACCTCGTTATACGGATACACGTCCAACGTTCTTGCTCGTGACTTCGATGGAGACGGTAAAGCCGACCTTCTGTTTGTCGACAACAACTACTACCTGACCTTTTTCAAAGGGAATGGAGACGGCACCTTTCAGGCCGGCATCGCCGACAGTTTGGTCACGATGCAGACCACCTCGCTGGCAGTGGGCGACTGGGATGGAGACGGTAAACTTGATATTGCCGCTTCATCTGGAGCACTCGCCGATACGAGTTCAGGTCCTGCTAACGCAACGACCATGATACGCCGGGGGAACGGCGACGGAACCTTCCAGGCCCCCACGCAATTCACGGAGACTATACCCCAATATAGCCATACCTCACTGCAAAGCGGCGATTTCAATGGCGATGGAAAACTGGATCTATTCAGTACAGGTTACTACCCGAGCCATCTCTATCTTGGAAATGGTGACGGCACGTTTGCGGCGGCCGTAAACACCAATGCAGCCATCGGTCCCGTCGGGGATTTTAACAATGACGGCCGCGCTGACATCTACGGAGACAATTTCACCCTGCTGGGGTTGAGCAACGGAACTTTCCAGACCGTCAATCACACCTCCGGACCCATCGGCACCCAAGTAACCGTCGCAGACTTCAATCATGACGGAAAGCTTGATGTAGCGGGATTCAGCGGTGGGAATGCTATGGTCGCTCTCGGAAATGGCGATGGCACGTTCCAGGCTGTATCGACGTACAGTATTGATCCTGGCCCCGGCCCCATCAACTGGTACGGGAGTCCCTACCAATTTACCTACTCGTCGATCGCGAGCGGAGATTTCAATGGGGATGGAGTGCCTGACCTGGCGTTTCTCGGAAACTACCCGATACAGAATTAATATTCGCCGTTCAGCATATTAACCGTTCTCTTTGGACGCTCGGATGGCAGCTTTTCTTCTCCACAGACTTTTACAGATATCAGTTTTATAGCCTATTATCGCCACCCTTTCCTATCGGTTGATCTAGCCGGAAGCGGCATCGATACATTGCTCGAATTCTATCCAGGCGCTGATGACTCGACGCAGTTTGCAGGTGTACGCAGATATACAGCGACCAATACCTTCACTGCGACCGCGACCAACGTGATCGTGTCGCCGGGTGGCACCCATCAGGTGCGGGCACATTACGCCGGCGATGCAAATTACGGTGCCGCTATCTCTACAACCCAGGCGATTACCGGAAGCACTTCGCAGGCGACGCTCTCGTTGGCCATTAGCCCAAATCCGTCGACTTATGGGGCTAGGGCCGACATGACCGTCACGGTGACTCCTTGCACGGTCGGCAGCTACTCCTGCGACAGCAACTGGGTCGATATCTATGACGGATCGACCGCGGTGACCAGCGGTTATCCGTCCGGCGGCGTGGCTCATGTGATCTGGAGGAACTTCAGTCAGGGAACACATGTGATCACGGCCCGAATTCGCGGCAACACCAATCTGTCCTCCGCCACCAGTAATGCGGTGACATTGACCGTAGGACCGCCGCTCGGCATTGTGAGCACCCTCACCCTGGCTGATCCCCAGCAGGTCGGTAGTACCTACACACTTAGCGCACAGCTCACCACACCGGCCCAAGAGATCGCTCCGACGGGCAGCGTCTCGTTCGTCGACCTCACAGCAAACAACAGCTCGCTCGCGACTGCTAGGTTTGGTCCTCCAACACCAGTATTGCAACCGACGAAGTACACCAGCATGACCCACTTGCCTGGCGCTCTCTATGCCGCAGACTTTGACAACGACGGCAAGGCTGACCTCATTTATCCGGTGTATCCGGTGGGAGGGAATTCCATAGCTTTTCTGCACGGAAACGGCGACGGGACATTTTCAGGAACGCCAACTGCCGATGGATTCAGCCTATCTTTCGCAGTCGCCGACTTCGATCATGACGGCAAGCTGGATGTCGTTTTGACGGGAACCTCTGGTCTATCTCTGCTGCGGGGAAACGGGGATGGGACCTTCGCGACCGCTACCACCATCGCCAGTGGCGACACATCATATTCCAGTATTTTCGTAGGTGATTTCAATGGTGATGGCAAACAAGATATTTACAACCGCGAAACCCTCTTCCTCGGCAATGGCGACGGGACCTTCCAGAGGGTAATTGCCACTGGAGTTTCCGGACAATTAGCTGCCGATTTCAACCATGATGGGCGGACGGATCTGTTTGCTTACGGGACCCTTTATCTGGGACAGTCGGATGGAACATTTACAGCCATACCTGCTCCGACTTATTACACAGCACTCATCGCCGACTTCAACCACGATGGCAATCCGGATCTTTTTACGGGTGACGCCGTGGTCCTGGGCAACGGAGACGGCACCTTCCAGGCTCCCATTGCTGTCGATCTTTCTGACCCGTATGGGTATTCGAACGGAATCTATTTCACAGGTGACTTCAATGGAGACGGCAAAGCCGATCTCGGGATGGCCACGGCTTACGCCGGGGGTTACCACGTGCCGGGCTATTACTTCGTGTCCGTAACCTTTGGCGATGGCACAGGCGCTTTCGGGAACAAAACATCAACTCGCGGATTCTCGAACCAGGATTTTGAATTACCTGCTATACCGACCTATCTGCCGGATTTCAATGGAGATACCACCTCCGACATCCCCGTATATACCCAGGCATATATTGGGCCCCCCCTAAGTATCGCGATAACCCTGTACACCGCGCCTACGGTCTACACTGCCAACGCGACAGGGATTACAGTGAACGGCCCTCCGTATGGCTACCATTCCATTCAGGCCACGTATCCAGGAGATACCAACTATCTGGATGAGACTTCCAACACCGCCACGATTATCGCGCCGATTCCGGTCACAGTAACGCTGGCGGTCAACCGCAATCCCATTAATACCGGCCAGCAGGTGACATTTACCGCAACACTGTCTCCGTTCAACGAAGGGAATCAAACGGCAGGTGGAACGATCAACTTTTCGGAGGGATCGACGATCCTTGGCACCGGCACTTTAAACAATGGTGTAGCGCAGTTTACGACGTCATCGCTCTCCGCAGGATCGCATAGCATCGTCGCGCAATTTCCTGGCAGCGGTTTCTTCGGGCAAGCCTCCAGCACGCCCCTCTCGATGCAAGTCGGCCCCACGGCCGTGAACATCATCTGGCCTCCGCCAGCCGCGATCACCTACGGCACGGCTCTTTCTTCAACGCAGCTCAATGCGAGTACAGCGATTGCGGGCAGCTTTGCCTATTCGCCCGTGGCAGGAACGGTGCTTGCGCCCGGAACGCAAACGCTGTCGGCAACCTTCACGCCAACCGATACGGTGACATATAGCACCACAACCGCAACGACAACGCTGGTCGTAAATAAAGCCACGCCCTCAATCTCGGTGACGCAGACCTCACCCACGACCCCAGGTACCAACGTGGGCACGGCCACAACATTACTGGCCACACTCGCCGCAGGCTACGGGACACCTACCGGCACCGTTACGTTTTATGACGGCGCCACCTCGATCGGTGCAGGAACACTGAGTGGCAACACGGTCAGCATCACAACAACATTTACCACGGCGGGTACACACACAATCACCGCGGGGTACTCTGGCAACACCAACTTCAATACCGTTACGTCGGCAGGCTTCAGCGAAGTTGTCTCGAAGCTTACGCCCACCATTACCTGGCCCACACCCGCAGCTATTACATACGGAGCGGCGCTCTCCGCAACTCAGCTGAATGCAACCAGCTCCATAGCAGGAGCTTTCGTTTATTCCCCCGCCGCAGGAGTGGTTCTTGCAGGAGGATCACAGACGCTTTCGGTAACATTTATTCCTACGGACACTACGACCTACAGCAACGCAACGGCGACCGTGACCCTGGTAGTCAACAAAGCCACACCCTCGATTACGTGGGCAGCACCTGCCGCGGTCAGTTATGGAACCGCGCTTTCTGCAACACAGTTGAATGCGACCAGCGCGGTAGCGGGCACCTTCGCCTACACCCCCGCAGCAGGTGCAGTCCTGGGGGTTGGTCCGCAAACCCTTTCAGTAACATTTACTCCCACGGACACAACGAACTACAACAGCATCACTGCCACGACGACATTGACAGTGAACAAGGCAACGCCTTCGATTACGTGGTCGACACCGGCCCCCATCACCTACGGCACGGCGCTATCGGCAACGCAATTGAACGCAACCAGCGGTGTGGCTGGAACCTTTGTTTATTCACCCGGGCCGGGTACAGTGCTGGCGCCCGGCACACAAACGCTCTCAGTGACATTTACCCCTACCGATGCGACATCGTATAACAGCGCCACGGCAACGACGACTTTGGTAGTAAACAAAGCAACGCCGACGATCACATGGGCGGCCCCATCCGCGATTACCTATGGAACAGCGCTGTCTGCAACGCAGTTGAATGCAACCGGCTCTGTAGCCGGCACCTTCGCCTACGCTCCAGCTTCAGGAACAGTGCTCGGCGCAGGATCGCAGACACTCGCGACCATCTTCACTCCCGCCGATACGGCAAACTACAGCAGTGCCAACGGTTCTACAACTCTGGTGGTCAATAAAGCGACGCCTTCGATCACCGTCACCCAGACCTCACCGATTACGATCGGCGTTGGCACCGGTGTCGCCACGACCTTCCGCGCCGCGCTTGCCGCCTCCTACGGAACACCGACGGGCACCGTGGGCTTCTATGAGGGCACAACTCTGCTGGGGAGTGTTCCCCTGATCAGCGGTGCGGCCAGCGTCACCACTACTTTCTCCACCACTGGAGTCCACACCATCACGGCGCTGTACACCGGCGATACGAACTTCAGTTCCGTCACATCCGCTTCTTTCAATGAGACCGTCGTGCTCTTCGGTATCGGTCTTGCGGCCAATCCAACCACCCTAACGATCAAACAGGGGCAGAGTGGCACAGCGACGATCACCGCAACACCGACCGGCAACTACATCGGCACGCTAACCTTCTCCTGCGGCAACCTGCCCTCCAGCGTCTCCTGCAGCTTCGCTCCGGCGACGTTGACCTTCAATGGAGACAATCAGCCGCAGTCGACGACGATTACAGTCAGCACACGCACGAGTTCGGCCGCTCTTATGACGAGTTCAAGCTTGCGTTTGGCATCGCTTTTTGCGATGCCACTTCTGGCATTCGGTTTACGTCGACGCCGCATGCTGCAGCGTGGTTTGTTGGTGCTGTTCGCAGCAATGTTGCTACTGCCGGTGAGCGGATGCGGCGGAAGCCCAACCATAACGTCGAGCGCTCCGACTGGGCAGCAGACGGTCACCATCAATGCTCAGACCACAGCAAATGGAGGATCGACGCAGTCCTTCAACTTCTCCATCGTCATTGAGCCGTAGGCCTGGCCGGCAGCATCAACGTGAAAGGGGGATTCAGCGTGGCTGAATCCCCTCTTCGTTTAACTACGACATAGCGGCAAATTCGATTCACTGCAGAGTTATAGAGCGGGCCTTCAGCCCTTTAACTTTTTGTGAGCATCCGAGACCTGGGGCGTTGCCCCAGGCTGGTATAGAACGCGCCTTCAGCGCTACTTTGCGTAAGCGTTGCTATGAGTCCAACGGTCGCACCAGTCATTGACCGTCTGATACCACAGCCGCGAATTCTGCGGCTTCAGCACCCAGTGGCCCTCATCCGGGAAGTACAGCATCTTGCTGGGTATGTGAAGCCGCTGCAGCGCGGTAAAGAGCTGGAAGCCTTCACTGACATCGAGACGGTAGTCTCTCTGACTATGAACAACCAGCGTGGGTGTCTTTGCGTTTTTGATATTCAGCATGGGCGACCACTTGCGGAAGGGATCCTGCGCGGCGGATAAGGACGCGTAACGCCACGGCTGGCCAGGTTCCTTGTCACCGGCACGACGGAACTCCCACTCGTTAAACCACATCTCTTCTGTAGAGCCGTAGGCCGACTGCGGGTTGTACATGCCGTCGTGCGTCACAATGCACTTGAAGCGATGACTATGCGTCAGAATCCAGTTGGCCATGAAACCGCCATAACTCGCTCCGAGAGCACACTCACGGTCTTTATCAATGAATGGATAATGCGCTTCGGCATAGTCGAGGCCCTTCATCAGATCGATGTATGACTTACCACCCCAGTCTCCATTCACACCATCGATGAAAGCCTGGCCATACCCCGTGGATCCACGCGGGTTAATCATCACAACGACATAGCCGTTAGCGGCGAAGAGCTCGGGGTTCCAGCGATAGCTCCATGCGTCGCCCCAGGCGCCTTGGGGGCCGCCGTGAATGAGGAACTTCAGCGGATACTTCTTCTGCGAATCAAAGTTCGGCGGGCGGATGATGAAGCCCTGCACGGAAGTGCCACCGGCGCCTGGGAACTTGAAGGACTCCATCGCCGGAAGCTCAAGCTGATGGATCAGGTCATCATTCCCTTTTAGCAACTCCGCGTAATGATCCGACGGGCCTGCCGTTGCCACCGAGACGATACTTGCCGGGCGGTCTACCTTCATCGCAGCCGCAATCAATGTCTTGCCGTCAGGCGCCAGAGCTAGAGAACTGAACTCCGCTCCATGCACGACGTCTTTTGCTTCCCCGGCAGCCTGACCATCAATCTCAACAGCAAGTACAGGCTCCTGCCCCTCCGAACCCGAAGCGAAGTAGATATGCTTCGAATCAGGCGACCAGGTAAACTCATCCACCCAGTTGTCGAATTTTCTGACTGCCTCTCTGGTCGTCTTCTTTTCCCGGTCATACAACATCAACCGGAAGCGGTCTGACTCATATCCGGCTCGCGCCTGCGAACGGAAGGCAAGGTACTTCCCATCAGGCGAATACGCCGGACCATCATCACTGCCGGGTGAGGTCGTAAGCTTGACCGGTTTTGCACTCGGAGCAGTAAGGTCCACCGTGTAGATATCGTTATTGGTGCTGGCCGCCGGAACCTCGTCCATATTCACCACGTAGGCCAGCTCTTTCTCGTCGGGCGAGAACGCATAGCCCACGGGTCCGCCGAGCGAGAAGGTAGGAGCGATGTGGTCTTTGATATCGCGTGTGGGTGTCACATCGTGCATCTGCTTGCCATCGGCACTGACCAACAGAACGTGGCTTCGCTTCGATCCCTGGTAGTGATCCCAATGGCGATAGAGAAGACCATCCCAGATCTGAGCCTTTACCGGGCTCTTTGCTGCGGCATCGTCCTTTGCCTTGTTGCAGGCATCGTCTACAGCACCTTCAGTCGCGCACTCCGGATAGACCTCGCTGACGAACGCGATCCAATCGCCCTTTGGAGACCAGATGGCTCCATCAGCTTCGGTCGAGATACTCGTAAGCTTCTGCGAGGGGCCAACGATTCCCTGCTGCTCATCCCAGGGCGCGAGATAGATCTGCTGGCTACCCTCATTACTGGAGAGGAAGAGCACCTGTTTGCCATCAGGAGAGAAGCGGCCTGCAGTCTCTCCGTCCTTGCCCGCAGTGATAGCCTTCTCCTTCGCGCTGCCGTCGACGGGAACGGTATAGAGGTGCATGGTCTTTTTATTAGTAGCCAGATCCACGGAAGTGACCGAGAACATTACCCATTTTCCTGATGGCGAAATCTGCGGGTCGGTAACGCGCTTGATCTGTTGCAGGTCTTCAAAGGTCATCGGGCGTTTTGCCTGCCCGGAAGCGGCTACGACCGCGCCGACGGTGATTGCGCTGAAGAGAACAAGGGATCGCATGAGGAGATTAGTCTACGCCCGTCCTCACAAACGTTCTGAGCCACCTCGGCGCCTAGATGATAGCGGCGTCCTCGATCTGCGGTGCGCCGATTCGTCCATCAACAACATCTACCTTCAGCACCACTTCGATGTTCTTATGGATCCAGTCCGGTCCTAAGCGACGATCGAGCTGTGCCAGCAGCTCCGGATTCACCGCGAACTGCGATGCGGCATCTGTCCCAAATCGCTGCAGTCCTGCGATCACGACGATTGTGTTCGCCGTTGACGCCTCCCGGAAGCGAGCGACGATGGCGTAATCAGGCTTCTGATCGAAAGGTTTTGAAGGATCCCGTCTCCAGATCCTTCCTGGATTTGCATGATCCAGGATCGCTTCGTCGGGTTTCGGCTGGAAGTGGAAACGAAGCGGCTCGAGAAAACGCTGAGCCCACTGGTTGTTGTACGCACCAATAAAGATGACGGGACCATCTGAGATCTGGGCCAGCGTCGTCGTTGCAGCCGATTGGACTCGATACTGACCGGCGTGACCGTTTAAAACCACCGCTACCCGCCCCACTGCCAGAGTACTTCCGAAGGAGAGAAACGGATCTGGGATGGACTGATCGGCTACCTTTGTCCCCGATGGCGAGGCCGCGGAGAACACTACACCGCCTGGGCAAATCAAAGCCGGCTGCTTCGTTTCGAGTACAGGACGCCAGAAGCCGGCCAACGCATCCCTGTGTAGAAAGCCGCGCACCCATAAAAAGCCCGCTCCTAATATAAGGAGGCACAGCAAAGAGATGGATGCCAGCGCGGTCCGCTTCCACTTTTCGGCAGATCGCAACTCTGCTATCAGTCCGGCAAAGGCCCGATCGTCCACGGGAGCTGGGCTTACCTGCACCACTCCGCTCTCTGTCGCCTCAAGCCGTTGAAACTCCGGCACATACGACCGCGTTGATAAGACGATGTGGATTGGGTCAGCTTCGCGGGCGTGATGATAAAGAGCAAGTCTCTTTCGCACTTCGCCCGCGGAATAACGGACAGCAGTATCGGTATTGGTATCGTAGTCCACCGGGCGGCCAAAGACTTCGACACCGATGGTCCGCTCTTTGAGCTGATCGCCCTGGCCTTCGAGCGTCTTCTCGACCAGATATTTCAGCAGGGCCGGGTAGCGCTTGCTGCTGGAGAACTGCGGACTCCTTAGCACCTTCTGCAGCGAGGCGCGCACCTCTTCCCGGTCCGCCTCTGTGACAGGCGTCCATAAGACCCGCTCTAGACCAACCGTGGACATTTGCTGATAAGCCGCAATCATAGCGCACATCAGCACTTCCGGTCATCCACCAATTGTTTGTCCCATGTTTGAGACAAACGTTTTTCTTCAGTACCGGGAGCGAACACTCTGTTTCAAACAGTGAGTCACTTGCAAGTTGTGACTTGAGAGACGAGCGTGGCTTTTGGCCTTAAGGAAGCCCCAAAAGAGCTCCTGAGGCGTTGTGGGTGATCCCGAGGAATGACCTGGATCACCTTTCATAGGGAGAGCTAGAGAATGCGAATAGTTCGTAGTTGCGCGTTAATCATCGCGCTATTACTCTGCACCGGATTGACGACTGCCTTCGCCCAGTTGAGCACGGCGACGATGTTCGGAACGGTGACCGACAAAACCGGTGCGGTGGTCCCAAACGCCACCGTTACCTTCACGCAAACGCAGACCAACTTCATCCGCGTCGGCAAAACCAAGGAAGATGGTTCCTTCCGCGAAGAATTCCTTCCCATTGGCCCATACAGGATTACAGTGACGGCCGACGGCTTCAAGACGCTGGAGCGGTTGGGCATCGAGCTTTCCGTGATGCAGAGCGCCGGCCTGACGCTGGAGATGGAGATCGGAGCCACGGCTGAAACCGTCAACGTGACGGCTGATATCCCGCTGGTAAACCTGGGATCCGCGACGCTGGGCTCGACGGTGGACAACCGGCAGATCGACAACCTGCCGCTGGTAAACCGTAACGTTGACCGTCTGCTGCAGCTTGTACCCGGCGTACAGTCGGTGAACACGGTCAACAACCTGGGCTACCAGGAGATCAAGGTCCTGGTGAACGGATCGACAGACGGCTTCGTCGGCCAAGTCTCTTACTATCTGGACGGCGGGCTGAACATGACCGGCCTCCGCAACTCGGGTAACCAGGTGCCGAATCCCGACGCGGTAAGCCAGTTCAACGTCGTAACCAACAACTACAGCGCGCAACTGGGGCGTTACTCCTCGGCTGTGGTCAGCGTTGTGACCAAAAGCGGCTCAAACAGTTTCCACGGATCGGTCTTCGAATTCTTCCGCGATAAGAACTTCAACTCTGTCGCTCATAACTCCAGCACCAAGGGCGACTACAACCAGCATCGTTTTGGCGCGACGTTTGGCGGGCCGATCCGCCGGAACAAGGACTTCTTCTTCGGCAGCTTCGGTGTGTATCGTTTTCGGACAACAGCAACCAACAGCGGCAGCCTGCCGAGTGTGGCGCAGCTCAACGGCGACTTCTCCGAGAACATGCCCTCGGACATCACCAAGTGCAGCGACACCCCCACATCCCTCGACAATGCGAACCAGAAGTTCCTGGTCTGCGATCCTGATCCCAACAGCCCGACCTACAAGCAACCATTGCCGGGCAACAAGCTGAAGTTCCGTGACCCGACAGCCGTCAACATACTGACTTACATTCGCAGCGCGATCACGAAGCAACCGAAGCTTCCATTCCAGACAGGGGATACGCAATATACCTATCGCGTACGCGAACCCGCACCGGAACAGAACGAGGAGTATCTGATCAAGACGGATCACCAGATCACGCCGGCACACCGGGTGACCCTGAACTACTTCCTGTTGAACTACAAGCTACACGTCAATCTGGGCGGCTTTACACAGCAGTGGTCGTCCTCTGACTACAAGAACAAGCAGCAGAATGCAAACATCAGCGATATATGGACGGTCAGCGGCCGCACCGTCAACCAGTTCTGGCTGAGCTACACGCGGCAGAACGGCGGACGGAATGCAGTCTCGGGAGATCCATCGAAGCAGACACTGGCGGACTTCGGCTCCGACCTGGGTGTGGTGGGCACTCCCTCACTGGCGCAGATCTCGATTGGCGGCGTGGAGGGCTTCACGCTGACCCAGGCCATCACCGGACCAAAGGCAGGGGCAAACGTCTATGCTGTCCGCGACGTTCTTTCGACGACCCGTGGCAATCACTCACTGTACCTCGGTGGCGAAGCCGGCCTGGAGAAGGACTTCCAATTGACCTCGCTGAACAACTATGGATCGTTCAGCTTCTCGAGCACGACCGGCAGCACCTTTGCCCGCACGACCAACGCTCTGGCTGATTTTCTCTCGGGACGCCCTTCGAGCATGGGCCAGGACACCGGCCTGTACGCAAACGCGAACTGGTTCAGCTACGGCATGTTTGCCCAGGACGACTGGCGCATCCTTCCGAACCTGACGTTGAACACCGGTGTGCGCTACGACATCCAATTGGCGCCGACCGACAGCCGCCACATGAACTCCAACTTCGTTCCGGGTGCGCAGTCACATGCATTCCAGAACGTATCGATCATCGGGACGACGCAGAAGCTGGCTCCGCTCGGTATGCAGTTCCCGGGTGATCCTGGCGTTCCAAATGGCGGTGCGTTCACTCCGCTCAACCATGTCTCGCCCCGTTTCGGCTTCAACTGGGACCCGGACGGCAAAGGCAAGACTGTGTTCCATGGAGCGGCCGGGCTGTTCTTCGGCGGCATCTCCGGCAACCAGTGGGAGTTCCCGTCAAACTACGCTCCGTACGCCGTGCGTAACAGCGGCTACACCAAAGTGGCGTCGCTCACGCATCCGTACCAGGGTGACCCGACGGAGTTCCCAACGGGCACGAACCCCTATCCATCTCTCCAGTTCGACTACAAGACGGGCACAGCATCTTTCCTTCCGTTCAACCAGCTCGTAGCGATGGATCCGAACTACCGCTGGCCGTACTCGATCCAGATCAACTTCGGCTTCCAGCAGCAGTTCGGCAACGGCCTCGCCCTGAGCGCAAACTACGTGGGTTCGCTCAATCGCAAATCGCCGCTGTACAACGACATCAACGGACCAATCTTCAACATCAACCCGGACACTGGACTCTCCGGTCCTTCCTGCTTTACAGATACCGCTCACAAGATCCCGGATACCACCAAGGCCTGCGGTTACGCGAATACGAGCGCAACGATCAACAATCGGCGCCCTCTGAACGCGCAGTTCGGCCTTTCGGCGGCGAACCCAACCTACAGCAACGTCTGGATCATCCGCTCGAACCAGAACTCGAACTACAACGGTCTGCAGGTGAAGATCGAGCAGCGCCTGACGCATCACGTCAGCGCCAGCGGTTATTACACCTGGAGCAAGACGCTGCAGAGCAACTCACTGGACTCCACAAGCGGCCTGAACGGCACCTTCGTCGATGCCAACTACCCCGAACTGGAGTACCGTCAGCGTTCTGACCAGGACCGCCGTCACATGATGACGATGTCCTTCGTCTGGAAGCCCGACTACTTCACGCAGTACAACCGTCTTGTGCGTACGGCCCTGAATGGCTGGACCGTCACGGGTATCTGGACTGCGAACAGCGGCCAGCCCTTCACCGTCACCACCGGTAACGACAACTACTTCTCCGGCCTGGGCAACAACCGTCCGAGCCTGAAGCCTGGCGCCGTTGCCCATACGCTGCCGCAGAGCTCGCGCGTGGCCGAAATGAAGCAGTGGTTCGATACCTCCGTGTACTGCCGTCCGGGTACGGACGCCGGCTGCCCGGGTGTCGGTCCTGGAGGTCTGCTGGGCAACACGCGTCCTGCGACGCTCGACGTCCCTGGCTACCGCAATGTCGATGCTTCGCTCTTCCGCAGCTTCAATGTCTACGAAGAAGTGAAGTTCCAGCTTCGCGGCGAATTCCAGAACGTCTTCAACCTGGTCAACCTGGGTGGACCTTCGGCGTCGATGTCCGCATCGAACTTCGGCCAGATCACCGGCAGCGGTGGCGGCGTCCGCGTCATCCAGGTCGGCGGACGAGTTCTCTTCTAACGAAGCACAAACCGATAACAAAAAAGGGAGCCTTCGGGCTCCCTTTTTTGTTACCCGGCTAACATTACCGCCTCGCAACCCGTTGCAGGGATGTTTGTTGCGCGAAACAACGCGCGATAAAGCGCGTTTGAGCAGAACGTAAGGCGGAGGTTACCGCATATGAATACGATCAAGTCGGCAACGAAGTGGATGGGTGGAGCGGCAATGGCTGCCGTGATGTTCTTCGGTCTCTCACACAAAGCTGAGGCGCAGCATGTCTCGTTTGGCGTGCAGGTCGGAGGCCCAGTCGTTGTAGCGGAGCCTGCATATCCGTATGCCTATGCCTACAACGGTGGTTATTACAACGGCTACTACGGCCGTGACGACTGGCGCCGTCACCAGTACTGGGAGCACGAGCGTTGGGAGCGCGAACACCGCTATGACCGCGACTACCGTCGGGACTACGACCATGATCGCGGACGCGGCTATGACCGTGACCACGGCTATGGGTACGGCTACGGACGCCGCTAATTAAAAGATCTTCCACCCGGGGCGGGCGCACCTTCCCGCCCCGCATTTTTCTTATTTGAAATCAGCAGGTTACAGCAGCGACCCGGGATTTTTGAAAGGTTGCGCGCAACACAAAGCGAAGTTCCCCGTTCAACCTGATGTACGCAGGAGGCAAATGCGATGAATGCTCTGAAGACGATTTCCAGGTGGATTGCAGGTGCTGCACTGGCCGGTGCGATGTTTATCGCCGCTCCGCAGAAGAGCGAGGCCCAGGTTGCGGTTGGTGTTCAGGTTGGCGGCCCGGTAGTCGTGGCTCGTCCGGTTCCGCCGCCCTATTATCGGCCGTACTATGGCGGCTACTACCGCCCCTATGGCTACCGGCCTTATGGCTACTACGGACCGAGACCTGTCTACTACGCTCCGCGTCCGGTGTATGTGCGGCCGGTACCGCCGCCCTACTACTATCGCCCGGGCCTCAGCTTCGGAGTCCGTATTCGCTAGAGCATTTTCCCTGTAGGTGTAGTGCAGGGCTTCCGTATCCATGGGCGTTTTCCGCAATGAAAACGCCGCTGCACACCCTTCCGGGATACCCAGCAACAGGGAAAATGCTCCTAAGGAACAACGTATAAAAATCCCCGCTCCAATAGGAGCGGGGATTTTTGTTTAAGCCTGATTTACAAAAGAGTGGCGTCGAGGGTGATTTCAGCAGCAGCGAGAAGACGCGAGATGGGGCAGTTCTTCTTGGCGCCGTCCGCGATCTCGTGGAACTTCGCGGCATCAAGACCGGGAACGCTTGCCTTAACGGTGAGCAGGATCTTGTTGACGGTAGGCGCACCGTTGACCATGTCGAGGGTGACCTTGGCGGTGGTATCGATGGAAGCCGGCGGAGTGTTGTTCTTGGTCAGCTCGGCCGAGAGGGCCATGGAGTAACAGCCGGCGTGGGCGGCAGCGATCAGTTCTTCGGGGTTCGTGCCCGGCGTGTTCTCAAAGCGTGTGACGAACGAGTACTCCTGATCCTTCAGAACGCCGCTCTGCGTCGAGATAACGCCGCTTCCGTCCTTCAGTCCACCCTTCCATACCGCGGTTGCGGTGCGATCTGCGATAGCCATCGATTCTTTCTCCTTGTACCGGGTTAGATGCTGCGATTTTTTTCGCGTTGCAGGTGTATGCTCCTGCCATGCAGACGCAACCTGAACAAACGGTTGAGGCGGCCGCCGAGGATACGGAAAGCTGCCCGCTGCCCGGCGAACACCACCAAGTGTACTGTCCGACGTGCTCGGCGCGCCTTACCAGCCGCCGATGCAAGCTGATCTGTGACCAGTGCGGGTATTACATGTCGTGCGCGGACTATTACTAGGGTGTAATCGACAAATTGGATAGAACCCATGCACCAGGTGCCCCATGTCCGGGCCCCCAACGACCTTTGTTCGTTGGGGTGGTGGCCCTCGGGGACATGGGCCCGGCCTTCACCATCCCAAGCACTCGTATCAACCTTTTCCGAACTGTCGTTGGAAAGATAGAAACACGGTCGCGCAAAGCGCGATACCCCACGCTAAGCCCCAGCGAACAAGTTCGCCGGGGACCCCCGCCCCTCGCAAAAAGCCGCGAAGAATGGGGCAACGAAGGTAATGGCTCAACCGAATTTATCGATACGCCCTGCTCCCAGACGGTCACAGCCGCGGGTTCGATAGACTATTGCCAGTACCTTGGCAATGAAGATCCTCTCCAACTGGCTCCGCTCCTACCTTCCTGCGCTCACTGTCTCTGACCGTCAACTGGCCGATGACCTGACCCTGCGTGGCATCGCCGTCGAGGGTGTCTTCGAGTTGAACGACGGCAACGGCTCTCTGTTCGAAATGGACATCACCACCAACCGCGTGGATGCGATGAACCACTACGGCGTAGCCCGTGAAGCAGCAGCCATCTATGACGTTCCGCTGCAGCCGCTGGATCCGGCGTTGCCTGCTCCCGCCGCAGGAGAGTCTCACCCGGTGCGTATTGAAGCCAAAGACCTGTGCGGACGCTTCACAGCCCAGGTGATTCGCGGCGTCACCGTCAAGGCTACCGAGGGCGACATCGCCTCGCGTTTTGCAGCACTGGGGCAGAAGCTGATCTCGAACGCGGTCGACATTACCAACTACACCTGGCTGGCGATGGGTCACCCGACCCACGTCTTCGACCTCGATAAAATTGAGGGCTCCATTGTGGTGCGCACGGCCCGTAAGGGCGAGACCATCAAGCTACTGGACGGCACCGATAAGGTGCTTGAGGCCGATGATCTGGTCGTCGCTGACGAGAAGAAGGCCCTTGGCCTTGCCGGCGTGATGGGTGGCTGGGACTCGCGCGTCACGGAAGAGACGAAGAACATCCTGGTGGAGGCTGCCTGGTTCGATCCGTCGAGCATTCGCCGAAGCTCGCGCCGTCACGGTCTGCATACGGATGCCTCACATCGTTTCGAGCGCGGTGCGGATATCGCGGCAGCTCCGGCAGCCAATGCACTGGTCTCGAAGCTCCTTGTACAGTTCTGCGGCGGCACGCTGACCGGAGCCATGACCGATGTTCTGATTCCGGAGATCGAAGCAAAGACAACGAAACGCGCTCCCATTGCGTTGGCCGTGAGTGAAGTACAGCGCCTGCTTGGCTCCACAACCGATGGCAAAGGCATTACGGCCTGTGTCGTTGAGCAGTATCTGCGTGCCCTGGGCTGCGTGCTGGCTCCTGCCGGCGATAGCGCCTATGCGGTGACGCTGCCCTCGTGGCGGCTCGACCTTGAGCGCGAGATCGATTTGATTGAAGAGGTCGCACGCGTGTATGGCTACAACCGCTTCGAGAATACGCTGCCGTCGTTCTCTGGTGGAGTGGTGGAGCTGCCCTATGAGGCTCCGGAGCGTGCGGTGCGGTCGACTTTGCTTGCAGCGGGGTTCACGGAAGCGATCTCCAGTACCTTTGCCTCTGAAGCTGATTCGCAGACCTTCGCCGGCAGCGGTGTGCCGATGGGCAATCCGTTGAATGAGGAAGCCGGTAACCTGCGCCCTTCGCTGCTGCCCGGTATGGTGACCATGCTGGCCACAAATCTAAACCGCGATGTGAACGACGTGCGGCTGTATGAGATGGGCACTCGGTTCACAGGATCGACGGCAAAGGTCGTCGAAGAGCCGTCGCTCTCTCTGGGAGCAACCGGCGGAGCCCGTGCCACCGCAGTGGTCAGCGAGGCCGATGCCCTCTTCTACGAGCTGAAAGGCGCACTCGAAAAGCTGTTCGCACGCTTCCGTGTCACAGCGCCGGTATATGCGCAGATGAATCTGCCGTCGTGGATCGAGCCGGGCCGCGGAGCCACCATCGCGATCGAAGGCCAGATCGTGGCCGTGCTGGGTGAGCTGGCTTCGGCAGAAGCTGCCAAGCGCAAGCTGCGGCAGCCGGTGTGGCTGGCCGAGGTGAATCTGGCGAAGCTCTTCGCCTTCCCGCTGCGCACTCCGGTGGCCCATGAAATCTCGCGTTATCAGGCGGTCGAGCGCGACTTCTCGTTTGTCTTCCCGGATGCGGTGACATGGGCAGCAGTGGAAGCCGCGATTCATGGGCTCGGAAACGCCGAACTGCTGCGGGTGGCGCCGGTGGAGATCTTCCGCGACGCGAAGGGCAAGGCTGTCCCTGCCGGACACTACTCCCTGCTGACGCGCGTTGTCTTCCAGTCGCAAGAGCGCACGCTGCGCGACGAAGAGCTGACGGGCTGGTCGGCCGAGATCATCAAAACGCTGGAAGGGCTTGGCGGGAAACTGCGCGCGTAGGGCGCGTCATCCAACTCCTTTCAGTCAGCGCCGGGAGAAGACAGGTGCCAAGCCAGATTCCCCAGGTTGTGGATTTCCAGCCGCATATTCACCCGCGCGAAGGCTATACTTCGCCCAGAAGAGGTAGATTTTCAGCTATGAGCACCACTGCAACCACCGTAACCGTCGATGAACTGCAGGCACTTGAACAGAAAGTGCTTCGTGCCGTTGAGATTGTCCGCAAGGAGCGGGAAGAGCGCGCCGCCGCCGAGGCGAAGGTCGCGCAACTCACACAGCAGCTACAGTCGTTGCGCGAACAGCTCGAGCTGCAGCAGATGGAAACCCAGGACGTTCAGACGCAGGTCGATAGCCTGAAGGGCGAACGCGAGAACGTGCGCGGACGTATGGAGAAGCTGCTCGAGCAGCTCGAGACACTGTAGGAGGAACGATGGCAGAAATCCCCCAGGCCGTCAGTGTTGATATCTACGGGCAGATCTACAACCTGCGCGGAACCGACACGCAGTATATCGAGCGTCTGGCTGCATTGGTCGACGCAAAAATGCGCGCCGTCGCCTCGCATGGCGCAACTGTAGATTCTCTGCGGGTCGCTGTTCTGGCCGCACTGAATATTGCCGATGAGCTGGAGCAGGCGCGCGGACGCTACTCGGAGCTAGAGGGCAGCGTGGAAGAGACCTCCACGACGGTGCGCAACCGCGCCGACTCGCTGGCAGGTCTGCTCGATTCGATTCTGGAAGAACGCCGCGTCAGCTGACGCGGCGGCTCCATTCCGCCTCCTATTGCGTGTCCTGAACCTATCACCGATTTTTCCCTCATCTTCCCCATTGAAATCTAAGCCAGGAGAAGGGATGATGCACTCATCCCTTTTTCTGGAGTTTTTGTGCGCATCTTGAGCTGTGTTGCGTCTGCTCTTTTCTTCACTGCTGCTCTGGTTTCCACCTCACCTGCGGAAGATCTCTTCCCTCCAACCTCAGCCTGCAGCGATGCAAAAGTCACCGCACTGAATGCACAGGCCGCCCAGTTTGCGGAGCGGCGGCAGCTCGACTCTGCCGCGGATACGTATGCCAAAGCCGACAAGCAGGCAAAGGGTCAGTGCTCGCGTTCCCTGTTTGGGGAATATGACAGCGCCCTGAAGATGCAGCAGGCGAAATTGGCAGTTACTGCCGCAACCAAACTGGCGGCCCTTTCTCCGGATGACGCGACCCGTTCAATGATCGAGGTCATGGCAGCCAACGGAGCATTGACGCCCAAACAGGGAGAGGAAAAGAGCCGCGCCAGCAAAGAGCAGGCCGAGGAAGCCTATCGCCTGGCGAAAGGCGCGATTCAACACGACAAGACAAACTTCGCCGCTTATGACGTCGAAGGGCGCGCCGCCATGTTGCTCGGCAACGGTGGCGAGGCGCGCGAGATCTTTGCCATGATGGAGCGCAACGCACCTGCCGGATCTGCCGCAGCGATGCGGGCACATCGGCTGGCAAGCAATCCTGACCGGGCAATCAACCCGACGATGCCGTCGTTTAGCGCGACCACACTGTCGGGCGAGAAACTTACGTCGGATGAGCTCGCGGGTAAGACTGTCCTGCTCGACTTCTGGGCGACGTGGTGCCCGGCCTGCGTGGAAGATACCGATTATCTGAAGATGCTGGCTAACCGCTACAAAGACCACGGTCTTGCGGTCGTAAGTGTGAGCGTCGACTCGAGCGAGATGAAGTGGAAGAACTACATCGAAGAGAATCGCATGCGCTGGCCGCAGGTGCTGGACAACGACAAGCACATGCGCGAGCTCTTCAATATCGGTGCATTTCCGACCTACGTCCTGGTGGACGAGAATACGAACATCTGTGAACGCATCGTAGGTTCGCGCGAGGACTTGCAGGCAAAACTGCTGAAGATTCTGCCTCCGGCATCAACACCGGCTAAATAGAAACGACAGATACGAAAAAGCCCCGCGGGGAGCGGGGCTTTCTTGTGGGTTGCAACCGTGCAGATCTGGGAAACGATCCAGGTTAGGCTTCTGCAGCGACCGGTTCGGCCTTCTCGACGATCGCCGGGCTGCCCTTGGCATCCTGGCCGCCGGGCTTGCGGATGTCGATGCCGCCTTTGAAGAAGGCGCCGTCCTCGATGCTGATGCGGGCGGCGATCACATCGCCGGTCAGCGAACCTTCGCTGCGGATCTCCACGCGATCACTGGCCTGACAATTGCCCCGCACCTTACCCAGCACGACGATTTCGCGCGCGCTGATGTTTGCGGCTACCTGACCGTTACGGCCAATCGTTACACGGTTCCCCGGCAGATTGATGGCACCTTCCACCTTGCCGTCGATGAACAAGCTCTCCGAGCCGGAGACTTCACCCTTGACGACGAGGGATTTGCCGATCGTAGCCTGCTCGCCGGTATTGGGGGCAGCAGGAGAAGAAGAAGAAGCAGGTGTCCGCGCCGCTGCCGGTTCATAGCCGGTCGCTGGCGTGGTCGGACGAATTGGTTCGGGGGTTGAGGTGGGCACGTTGCCGGGCTGGTTCGGTTTCCACATGGTGAATCCTGTTTCCTTTCGTTCGTACGCGTGTTTGACTGCGGCTCGCGTCCGCTGCCCTTATAGGGTTGATATTACTCCGTGGTTAATCCCCTAGTCGCCAAGTTTGCGGAAAAGTAGGGACGGTTTCCACAGGGGACCTATCTTGCTACCAGCGAAGATACGGAGAAAAAAGGACTTCACTCCCAGAAGGACGACCTTGTATTTTGCGGGTGAAACCCGGCACCATTAAGCCATGCTGACCCTGGATGAGTTGCTCAAGGAGGCTGAGGTCGCGCACGGGCATCTTTGTGCCGGGCAGATTCTCGGTGTGCGTATGGCAATGCTGGCCTGTGCCCGTCTGGGTATCGACGAGCCACGCGGCAAAGACCGCAAGCGACTGGTGACCTGGGTCGAGATCGACCGTTGCGCTACCGATGCGATCGGTGTCGTCACCGGCTGCCGGCTGGGCAAGCGAGCCCTCAAGCCAGTGGACTACGGCAAGATGGCCGCAACCTTTGCCGATCTCTCCCTGCCCCTCGGCGATGATCGCTACAAAGCGATTCGCGTCTGCGCCCTGGAGAGCAGCAAGCAGCGGGCAAAGGAGCTCTATCCTGACGTCGAGCCGAAGAATGCACAGCAGATGCTGGCCTATCGCGAGATGCCGGAAGCGGAATTGTTCAGCGAAGAGTGGGTCTCGGTATACCTGCCGCCAAAGGAGTTTCCCGGATACAAGGGGGAGCGCGTCGCCTGCGCACAATGCGGGGAAGGCATCAATTATGACCGCTTCGTGGTTGGCGAAGGTGAGGGCGAGATATTATGCCGCGCCTGCGCTTCTCCGAAAGAACGGTATTATCAGCCGCTCTAGTTGCTGGTTTGCTAGTTCCTGGTTGCTAGTTGCCCTACTTTGTTTTGTCATCCTGAGCGTAGCGAAGGACCTGCTTGTTTCTTGATTCTTCGCCGAAGGCGAAGAATGAACATCGCGCTACGCGCGATAGAGCGTTCGTCGCCCAAGGAAGAATGCTGGAGAAGCAGATTTCTCCGCTTCGCTACGAAATGACAAAAAGAGTGGACACCCCGCTGACAAACAAAGCAGGTCCTTCGCTTCCTGCCCCAGCGTACAAAAGTTCGCCGGGGACCCCGTTCGCTCAGGATGACAGCGTAAAAACTGCGGATCGACCTAATTCGCGTGAGTATGATCGCACTCGTGGTGCGCTTCTTCTGGAGGTGCGCAGCAGTTCTCTTCCGAGCGCGGGCAGCACTCCATCTCGAACTGAATCGTCGTGTGGGTGATGTGGAAGTTGCGGCGTAAGGCCGCCCGGATGCCATCGAGGATTCCGGTCTGGTCCTGCATCGGCACATCGCCAACCGTAACGTGGCTGGCCAGGGCATAGCTCTGTGAGCCCAGGCTCCAGACGTGCAGGTCGTGCACGTCGCGTACACCAGGAATGTCACACATCGCCTCGCGGACATCAGCCAGGCAGAGACTGCGCGGTGTGCCCTCCAGCAGGATATTCAGGGTCTCGCGCACGATCCCGATACTCGACCACAGGATCATGGCGGCAATACCGATCGACAGCACCGGATCGATCCAACGCAGACCTGTCCAGGCAATCGCCGCGCCTCCAGCGATAACGGCAGCCGTAGACAGCGCATCGCCCATCATGTGCAGGAAGACTGAGTGCAGATTCAGATCGCGGCCGACCCGCCACAGCAGCAGAGCGATGACACCGTTCATCACCACGCCGAAGGCGGCGACCGCCATCATGATTCCCGGCTGCACATCGACGGGCCGGTAGAGCCGGCCGACAGCGGCAAGGCCGATCCAGATGGCGATCACGATCAGGGTGATGCCGTTGACGAAGGCGGCCAGAACGCCGGCGCGCTGATAGCCGAAGGTCTTTTCGTCCGTGGCCGGTTTGGCCTGAAAGTAGACCGCCACAAAACTGAGCAGGATGGCGAAGAAGTCGCTGGCATTGTGGCCGGCCTCGCCGACCAGAGCCAGAGATCGGGCACGGATGCCGAACCACAGGGTAGCGATCACATAGAGCGCCGTCAGCAGCAGAGAAAGCTGCAGCACTCGCTGTGTCTTACCGGTCGGACTGCCGTGGACATGCATTGCTCAGACGACTCCTGCGGTATTGCGTTCGCTGCCGCGCAGGCCGCTCCAGCTTTCGGCGAGCACGATACTGTTTCCCGGATTGCGGGGATCGTACTTGATGCTCACGGGCAGGTCCCAGCGGACTTTAGAGATACGGTCCCGAAGCGGGGTAACGTCCTGTGCGGCTTCGTATTCGACGCCGGCAAGCTCGTATTTGTATACCAGCACATCCGGAAGCTCTTCCGGACCGGAAGCTTCCACGATGGTACCGTCGATCAACCTTCCAGATTCGGCCAGGTGCTGCCGGCGGCGGCGTTCCAGCTCCTCCGGAGAAGGCTTGCGGCGAAGCGCCAGCCACCCGGCAACCGCCACAGCAACGACAAAACCGGCGCCGATCGCGATGGCCACCTGCGGATGGTGCATCACGGTTTGAACCAAAGGAAGCCCAACAAAACGCATTGCGAAAGTACCTCAGACTTGCTGCCGCTAGTATGCCATCGCAACCACTCGGTCCTGACGGTTTTCCCGCCGCCTGACACTTATTTGATGCCTGTGGGCGCTGTCTGGAAGCGCTGCCCGGCGGCGTACAATAAGGTGTGAGCAAAACCGCTGCAAGCAAAGGAAATGCCGCCCAAACCAGACACCAGATCGGGCATCCGATCGACCTCTCCGCAGGCCGCATCCGGTCGACGACGGTCATCTGCGTACGGCGCAATAACCAGGTGGTGATGGCCGCCGACGGGCAGGTCACCCTGGGGTCCAGCGTTCTGAAACACTCGGCCAAGAAGATCCGCCGGCTGTACCAGGACAAGGTGCTGGCGGGCTTCGCGGGCTCGACCGCAGACGCGTTTTCGCTCTTCGGACGGTTCGAGTCGAAACTGGAACAGTACGCCGGAAACCTCGGCCGCGCGGCGGTCGAACTGGCAAAGGACTGGCGCACGGACAAGATGCTTCGCCAGCTGGAAGCCCTGCTCGTCGTAGCGGACCTGAACCAGACCTTCCTGCTCTCCGGCACGGGCGACGTGATCGATCCCGATGAAGGCATCTGCGCCATCGGCTCCGGCGGCAGCTTTGCCCTCGCCGCGGCCCGCGCGCTGTACCAGAACACGGAGATGGGCCCACGCGAGATCGCCGAAAAGGCGATGAAGATCGCTGGCGACATCTGCATCTACACGAACCAGACATTCACGATTGAAGAGTTGAAGGCTTAAAATATGTCTATGGATAAGACGCTCGTTCGAGTTGCGAATCCAGAAGAACAAAAGGCTGATACCTATCGCTATTGGCAGAGTGTCTCCAGCGGAGAACGGATGCGCGCCACGTGGGAACTGAGTCTGCGTTTCTACAGGCTGAAAGGGCTGGCCAACCATGGACAAAGACTTCAGAGAACTCTTGTCCGTACTCAACGCCCATAGCGTTCGTTATCTCGTCATCGGGGGATATGCCATCTCGTTTCATTCGGAGCCCCGAGCCACGAAGGATTTGGATATCTTTATTGAGTCCACTCCTCAGAATGCAACTGCGGTCTATCAAGCACTCTGTGAGTTTGGCGCTCCAGTGGCAGAGATTCCGAAAGAAGTATTTGAGGACGGGACCACGACATTTCAGATCGGGGTAGCACCGTACAGAGTGGACATTATCCAACAAATCGACGGGGTGGCGTTTCAGGACGCGTGGGAAAGCCGCATCCTAGGACAGACCGATCCGGACGACCCGATGACGGTCAACTATATGTCGATCGACGATTTGATACGAAATAAGACAGCGAGCGGCAGACTCCGCGATCTGGCAGACGTTGAAGATCTACAAGCCGCCAAGCAAGCCCAAAAGAAGGACTAATTCTCATGGCCATCTACCTCCCCGGCACCGCCGAAGATCAAGCTCTCGCGCTCGACGAGCTGACGCCTCGCGAGATCGTCGCCGAGCTCGACAAGTATGTCGTCGGCCAGAAGGCCGCTAAGCGCGCCGTCGCCATCGCCCTGCGCAACCGCATGCGCCGTCAGAAGCTCTCTCCCGAGCTTGCCGACGAGATCATGCCAAAGAACATCATCATGATCGGGCCCACCGGCGTGGGCAAGACCGAGATCGCCCGCCGGCTCGCCAAGCTGACCAATTCGCCTTTCCTGAAGGTCGAAGCCAGCAAGTTCACCGAGGTCGGCTATGTGGGCCGCGATGTCGAATCGATTGTGCGCGATCTCGTCGAGATCTCCATCGACATGGTTCGCGAGGAGAAGCTGGAAGAGATTGAAGACAAGGCCGAGCTGAACGCCGAAGAGCGTCTGCTGGACCTACTGCTGCCACCCACGCCCGTTGTACCGCCGGTGGCAACCCAGGATGGCAAGCCGCTGCTCGAAGGCAATGTTGAGGCCGCGCATGCCAGCGAACACAAGACACGCGAAAAACTCCGCCAGCAGTTCCGCGAGGGCAAGCTGGACGACCGCACCGTCGAGCTGGATGTGCGCGACAAGAATGGCCCGTCGTTCGAGATCATTACCAGCCAGGGCCAGGAAGAGATGGACGTCAACCTGAAGGACATGCTTCCGGGTCTCTTTGCTCCGCGCACCAAGAAGCGCAAGATGAAGGTGCCAGAGGCCTTCGATTACCTGGTGCAGGAAGAGGAGCAGCGGCTGATCGACCTGGACCAGGTCACGCGTCAGGCAGTCGAGCGCGTTGAAGACTCCGGCATCGTCTTCCTGGACGAAATCGACAAGATCGCCGGACGCGAAGGCGGCCACGGCCCTGATGTGTCGCGCGAAGGCGTACAGCGCGACATTCTGCCGATTGTCGAAGGCACCACCGTCAGCACGAAGTACGGCATGGTCTCAACCGACCATATCCTGTTCATCGCCGCAGGCGCCTTCCATGTCTCCAAGCCTTCAGATCTGATTCCCGAGCTGCAGGGGCGCTTCCCCATCCGGGTGGAGCTGCAATCGCTCACGGTAGAAGACTTCATCAAGATCCTGACCGAGCCCAAGTCGTCGCTGACCAAGCAATACACTGCACTGCTGGAGACCGAAGGCGTAAAGCTGGAGTTCACTACGGAGTCGCTGCGCGAGATGGCGGAGTTTGCCTTCCGCGTGAATGAGACGACGGAGAACATCGGCGCCCGCCGTTTGCACACCATCATGGAACGGGTGCTGGACGAGGTCAGCTTCCAGGCTCCTGATCTCTTCAAGAGCCCGAAGATCGACGATGGTCAGCCCGCGATTCCTGTTGAGGATCGCCAGACCAAGGCCGGTCCGGTGGAGAAGGTGATTGTCATCAAGCCGGAGTACGTGAAGGAGCAGGTCGCCAGCATCGTGAAGAACGAGGACCTGAGCCGCTACATCCTCTGATAACGCCCCGGATAAGGCGGCGGCATCGGAGTCCGGTTGCGGATGGTGGTGATCAGCAGCCAGATCAGTGCGGCAAAGAAGAGGATTGGCGCCAACGGAATCAAGATCCAGAGCGGGCTGGACGAAATAAGACGGTCTCCGTGCACCGTTGCGCCTTTTTCCGTGTAGCTTCCCCCAATCGTCGCAAGATCGCCGCCGATGCTGGACCCC
The DNA here is from genome assembly GCF_052114765.1 of Terriglobus sp. 2YAB30_2. Lineage (NCBI taxonomy): Bacteria > Pseudomonadati > Acidobacteriota > Terriglobia > Terriglobales > Acidobacteriaceae > Terriglobus > Terriglobus sp. 2YAB30_2. Next base: position 200,181 of record NZ_JBFRFJ010000008.1, on the reverse strand, counting down.
TCCTCCAGCGTGATGGGGGTGGCAAATGCGGCTACATCGCCGGAGATGGATCTGCCGCCATCGACCTCCAGCTTGCCGAAGGCTATCGCGACATCGCCGGTGACGCGTCCATGCACAACAACATCGCAGAAAGCACAGGCGATATCGCCCACGGTCTGGTTCTCTTCCACAACAATCTGGTTTCCAACTCCTGCACGATCTTCAGAGCTGCGGGCATGTGCCACGACAGCGGAGATGGATAGAAGCGAAACAGCAGCAAGAATCGGTAGACGGCGCATGGAACCTACTCCTCCGCGGTGCACCCGATTCTACCGTGAGCACCGGCGGCTCGTACTAAAATTGAACTTTGGCCCTGTGCGCTTCATGGTGCACACAAACATGCGCCACGCCGGACATAGACATGCCGCAGGAACTCGCAAAAGCTTACGATCCGACATCAATTGAAGAACGCTGGGCCCGGTACTGGATTGAAGAACGTCTGTTCGACGTACCAACCCCGCCTTCGGGTACCTCTGTCGGCGAGAAAAAGTTCGTCCAGCTTCTACCGCCGCCCAACGTCACCGGCCGCCTGCACATGGGCCACATGCTTAATCAGACGGAGATGGACATCCTTGCCCGCTGGCACCGCATGAAGGGTGAGCGTTCTCTATGGGTTCCGGGTACCGATCACGCCGGCATCGCCACCCAGATGATGGTGGAGCGCCAACTTGCGTCAGAGAACACGACTCGCCAGCAGCTCGGGCGCGAAGCCTTTGAGAAGCGAGTCTGGCAGTGGAAACAGGAGTACGGTGGCGCCATCACCGGACAGATGCGGCGCCTTGGCGCTTCCGTCGACTGGTCACGCGAGTATTTCACCATGGACGAAAACCTCTCCACTGCGGTGCGGGAGGCCTTCGTCCGTCTCTACGAACAGGGCTTGATCTATCGCGGATCGTACATCGTGAACTGGTGCCCGCAGCAGCAGACCGCCGTCTCCGACCTGGAAGTGGTGCACGAAGAGCAGGCCGGCAAGATCTATCACATCCGCTATGACCTGGCTGATGGCTCCGGCTCGATCACCGTTGCCACCACACGTCCGGAGACGATGTTGGGTGACGTTGCTGTCGCCGTGAATCCGATCGACGAACGCTACAAAGCGATGATCGGAAAGATGTTGGTGCTGCCGCTGGTCGGCCGTGAGATTCCGGTAGTCGCCGATGACTGGGCAAATCCGGAGTTTGGCACAGGCGCGGTAAAGGTGACGCCTGCACACGATCCCAATGACTTCGAGATCGGCAAGCGTCATAACCTGCCGAACCTGAACATCATGGACGAGACCGCGCACATCCTTCTGCCGGACTCGCCCTACAACGGCCTGGACCGCTACGCCGCGCGCGAGCAGGTCGTCGCCGATCTGGAGGCCAAAGGGAACCTGGTCGCCATCAAGGACCACACCAACTCCATCGGCCGCTGCGACCGTTGCAAGGCGATCGTGGAACCGCGTCTTTCGAAACAGTGGTTCATCAAGATTCAGCCGCTCGCGGACAAGGCCATTGCTGCCGTCGAGGAAGGCCACATCCGGTTTACGCCGGAGATGTATGCGAAGACCTACTTCGAGTGGATGCGCAACATCCACGACTGGTGCATCTCGCGTCAGCTCTGGTGGGGACATCGCATTCCCGCATGGCACTGCCCGAAGTGCTCCGGCATCACCGTTGCGCGGGAGACTCCGGTTGCCTGCACAGCATGCGGCAACGATGAGCTGGAGCAGGAGACTGATGTGCTGGACACATGGTTCTCCTCCGGCCTGTTGCCCTTCACCGTTTTTGGATGGCCGGAGGCGGGTGCGGCGCTGGAAGCTTTCTATCCCACCGAACTGCTGGTCACCGGCTTCGACATCCTCTTCTTCTGGGTGGCCCGCATGATCATGCTGGGATGTCACTTCATGCTCGACGTCCCCATGGCCGACGGCAGCAAGCGCACGCTGAAAGATGCAGTGCCGTTCAAAGAGGTCTATATCCACGGCCTGGTGCGCGATGCCGATCGCCAGAAGATGTCAAAGACCAAGGGCAATGTGATCAATCCGATCGAGATCATTGAGCGCTTTGGCACCGATGCCGTACGTTACACGCTGGCGAGCCAAGCCTCGCCCGGAACCGACATCGCCTTCAACGAGCAGCGCACCGAGGGATATCGCGCCTTCGCCAACAAGATCTGGAATGCGGCCCGCTTCCTCTTCATGCAGATTGAAAAGGCAAAGGAAGCTGGCTACAAGATCCGTCTGGGCGAGAACCTGCCTGTGACCGTGCTGCCGGCAGAGACTCCGCTGGAGACACGCTGGATCTTCGCTCGTCTCTCCGTTGTAAGCGCCGAGGTGGAGACAGCACTGAACAGCTACCGCTTCGATGAGGCCTCAGCGGCCGTCTACCAGTTCTTCTGGGGCGAGTTCTGCGACTGGTATCTGGAGTTGGTGAAGCTGCGGCTGAACTTCGATCGTCCGGGCAACGCTGAGACGGCGATTACACTGGCCTCGCTCGTAGGTGTCTTCGAAGCCGCACTGCGGCTGCTGTCGCCGTTCATGCCCTTCCTCACGGAAGAGGTGTGGCATGCGCTGTACGACAACGAGCCGTACGCCAAATCGATTGCGCTGACGCGTTATCCGCAGGCGAGCGACTTTCCCTCCTACAAGGATGCGGAAGAAAACATGGCACTGTTGCAGGATCTCATCGTCTCCATCCGCGGCCTGCGCAAAGATGCTGCTGTGCCCGAGAAGGAGTTCGCACCGATCCGCGTCTTCGCCGACAACCATGTCGTCGCTCTGGTCGATTCCAACCGCGAGATGCTTTCGCGCCTCGCGCGTGTCGACGCAGTCGATTTCATGGAAGGTGCGCTGAGTGGAGCCAACGTTCGCAACACGCCGAAGTTCGATGTAGCGGTAGTCTACGAGCGCCAGATCGATGTGGCCGCGGAGACCGAACGTCTGACCAAGGAGATCGCAAAATTAGGCAAAGGGCTGGAAGCTGCCGCGAAGCAGCTTGGCAACGAAGCCTTCGTCGGCAAAGCGCCCGCGCATGTAGTGGAAGGCTTGAAGAAGCAGCAAGCTGAGACCCAGCTGCTTTACAACAAAGCCAAAACAGCCCTGGAAGCTCTTTCAAAATAACCGACAACGAATCGTCCTCCTTGGGCGTCCTACAAGGCCCAAGGAGGACGCAATGGCAATTCGTAAAACACCCCACATCCAGACACAGCAGAACGTCGATATTGCGCAGAGCGATCTGGATGAAGACCAAGCGATTGAAGATCTTGGTCTAAGTGCGGAAGAAGAACGACTTTATGTCAACCGTGACGGAGCTCAGATGGGCGAAGACCGGGCGCCACTGTACACCGATCAGCGGCAGATTGAACGCCACTCAGCACAGAGCTCACAGGCGCCTGTCGGTAAGCTCAATACGCGCACACCCGAAGGTGAGAAGCAGGGAATCACATCTCACTCCGTAAGTGAGGAGTCGGCACGGCAGCATAAAGTAGCCGACAAGCGGGAAGATGCTCAGGCTGGAGTCAACCGTTTCCGCAAGAGCGCCTGATATCAACCATTACCAGAGCACCCGATCGCAGCAACGGCAGATTCAACTCGCATTGAAATGCCGCTTCTAAACAGAGGTGCTCTCCTGATGACGGCTGCGACTTTGCCTATTTGACTTCGGTCGCGGTCAGCTCCAGTTGCATCGTGCGCTTGGAAGCGACATCGTCGGACGAGAAGAGTGTGATGGGCTTGCCAAGGGGAGCAAAGATTGGAGAGCTCCAGGAATTCTGCCGGACTATTCTGGGGAAAACGCTGTTTTCAGCGTTCGTGCTGGAATCGATGCTTGTGAATTCAGCCTTGATGAAACAATAAAGTTTTCCATCTTCCACGCGGTCTTCCCGGATATCGATATTCACGCCAACGTCGATGTACGTGATCTGCGTAGTGTTTGGCTTCGCCGTCTCATAACTGAAGGGAATTGGCACCTTACTGCCGGTGCGGATCGATGAAGTTCCCGCCGTCTCCTTCGAACCGCCGGCCAGATACGTCGAGTACTCACGGCTGTTGATCACCTTTCCACCCTCGAGCTCCTTCACGACAAACTTCAAGAGATGGCGCGTCGCTGGTCCGGATGGAGCCGTGTCCTTGGCAGCTGCCTCTTGAGCAGGTGCGGCACAGCAGAGAGTGAGAACGACAAGAAGGAACAAGGTGCATGATTTCAATCGGCGGATCATTGGGTCTCCTCAGGTAACGGTGCAATGTGAATTTCAGCAATCTCGATCGGCTCTTCCTGCCGTTGTTTGAGTTCGGCCGCGGCCTGCACCACCCGGGGATCGGACAAGGCGACAGCATCGCGATGCGCCGTCGTATCTCTGACAGGCGAAGGAAAGACATCAAGCTTGGGAAGCTTCTCTTCCCCACGGGTAGCGAGAACAGCCTCAGCAGCGGGACGGTCTTTCCGGGCATGGCGGGAAGGCACTGACGGTGATGGCAAAGACTTCATCGGCAAAGACGCAAGAGCGCCTGCCCTCGGCGATTGCACGATTGCAATGGCAGGCTTCTGCTCAAGCGGCTTCGGAGACCGCGCCGTCCAGATCACAACGCCCGCGGCGCAGATCGCAGCCGCTCCAACTGCCCACACCCACAAGGACCGGCGGTCCCGTTGCGAGGCAACACGCTGCAGGATGCGTTCTTCGAATCCATGCAGCGGTTCCGCATTCGCTTCACGGTGAAGCAGATCGTCCAACTCCTCCATCACGCCTTCCTCCTTTCCAATCGTCTCCGCAGCTCTTCCCTTGCCCGCTGTGTACGCGTTCTCACCGTGCCCTCGGGAATACCCAACATGGCTGCGACCTCGCGCGACGTGAGGCCTTCAATCGCTGTCAGCAACAGAGGCTGTCGCAGCTCTCCAGGCAAGCCATCGATCAGGCGATGCAGCCGTTGCTGTTCACTCCATCCAGCGGCGAGATCTTCTTGAGACGCCGTTCCTGCGGGAAAGTCCTCATGCTCGGCAAAAGCTCGCGTATCCTTGCGCGGCAGCCGGTCGAGAGCCGACCGATACGCCGCCCGCGCCAGATATGCACGTGCATCCTGCGGATTGGGCTGTGCGCGATAGGCCTTGAGAAAGACATCCTGCACGGCGTCTTCCGCATCCTGCTGATTTCTCACCACGGCATAGGCGATTCGATACAACAGCCGCGCATGTTCCTGGACAAGCCCGGCGAAGACCGCATCCCATTCGTTCTTGCGCACCAGAATCAAGTCGGCAATAAGTTCGCGGCGCATTCCGAGTTGCAAAGCAGGCGAACCCATTCATTGTCCTTTCTACGGTCATGGACCTGAAGGTCTACAGTCATAGACCGTGAAGACAGAAGAAGTGTTCGGATTAAAGCATTTTCCCTCCTTCTGGGTATCCCGAACGGGGCCTGCAGTGGCGCTTTCATAGCGGGAAACGCTCATAGATGCGGAAGCCCTTCATCCCACCTACAGGGAAAATGCTCTATTTCACCAACACAAACAGAAAAGCCGCCCTGTCGGGCGGCCTTCGTGTCTTGCCTGTGCAGAAGGGCTTACTCAGCCTCAACCGTCTCCGGCTCGTCCGCAGGAGCGGCACTGGAGATAACCTCTTCCGGCTTGTCGCTCTTGATGACAACCTTGACGTGAGCCGAAACCTCCCGGTGCAGCTTGATCGGCACGTGGAACTCGCCGATGGTCTTCAGCGGCTCGTCCAGAGCGATCTTGCGGCGGTCAACGGTAAAGCCCTGCGCTTCGAGAGCTTGGGCAATGTCAGAGGAGGTAACCGAACCGAAGAGGTGGTCGCCCTCGCCAACCTTGCGCTCGAAGACGAGCTCGGCGTTGTTGAGGCTGGTGGCCTGCGTCTCGGCATCGCCCTTCTCGCGCGCGGACTTGCGCAGAGCCGAGCCCTTCATCTGCTCGATGACGGCCTTGTTCGCTGCAGTCGCCTCGATCGCGAGTTTCTGCGGCAGCAGATAGTTACGGCCATAGCCGTCGGCAACCTTCACGACGTCGCCACGGTGGCCGAGCTTGAGGATATCTTCCTTCAGAATGACTTCCATTTGAATCTCTCCTGATCTCTTTGCTTAGTAGCGAGCCGCGAACGGCAGCAGGGCGATGTTACGAGCCTGCTTGATGGCCGCGCTGAGCTTGCGCTGGTGAGTGGTGCAAACGCCCGTCAGGCGGCGGGGAACAATCTTTCCGCGCTCGGCGACAAAGCCCTGCAGCAGACGCACATCGCGGTAGCTGATGGCATCAATCTTCTCGGTGCAGAACTTGCAGACTTTCTTGCGGCGGAAGAACTTGCGGCCGCCAGGGCCACCCGGTCCACCAGAACCGCCGGGGCCGCCAGGACGTGGGCCACGGGGGCCAGAGGGACGTTCGGAAGAACGTTCGGAGGGAGCTGCTTGCGTTGTCGTAATCTCGTCAGCCATTGCTGATTATCCTTTCGATGGTTATGGCGGCTTGTCGCCCCAGGTCTGCGAGGAGACCTCCGGACCGGCTATGCCGGGAAGCGATCAGGACCGCATTCTTCGTTGTTCGTACTCAGAAAAACCGGCTTAGGCGGTAGCAGCCTCGGGCTCAGCAGCAACGGCAGGAGCGGCAACGGCAGGAGCGGCAACAACAGCCGGAGCCTCGGGGCTCGTCGGGCTCGGCATCGGGCTCTGCGCCGAGCGCTTGACCTTGGTGTCGCGGATCGCCTTGACCTTGGCGAGGCGCTTGTCTTCCTCGTCCGTACGGACAGTGATGAACTTGATGACCTGCTCGGTAACGCGGAGACGGCGCTCCAGCTCGGCGATCAGCTTTCCATCGGCGGCGACGTTCATCAGAATGTACAGGCCATCCTGGAACTTGCGGACGACGTACGCCAGACGGCGGCGGCCCATCTTCTCCACGGACTTCACCTCGCCGCCGTTGCTGGTGACGGTGCCGGAGAAGCCTTCGATCAGCTTGTCCAGGTCCTCTTCCTGCACGTCAGGACGGACGATAAACATGACTTCGTAAGTGCGATTCATTCGGTTCTTCTTTCTGCCCGGTTTTGCCGGGCACCGCCGTTTAAGGCGGTATGGAAATTAGGTACTTCGTTTACTGCCAGGCTGCGTCGCCGCTGCCTGCCTTACTTGGGTACTGCATTGAACTTGCTCATCGCGGGGCCGACACCTTCTGTCAGCACCGCCTCGACCGCCAGCTTCACACGATCGAGTACTTCATCCAGCGCGGTGAGCTCGGCCTTTTTCATGGGCGCGAGCAGGTAGTTCGAACCACCGGCCCTGATCTCGCGGCCGTCGGCGGCAGGCGGTTTGCCTACCCCGATCCGGATACGAATCCAATCTTCTGTCCCGAGCACCCCGGTGATGGACTTCACCCCGTTGTGCCCGTTGGCGCTGCCCCGTTCGCGAATGCGGATGGTGCCCAGCGGAAGCGCCAGCTCGTCATACAACACAATCACGTCCTTCGACGGATCGATGCCGAGCTCCTGAACCAGAGCAGCTACGGAAAGCCCGCTCAGGTTCATAAAGGTCTCAGGCTTCGCCAGCAGAACTTCCTGTCCTGCCAGAATCGCCTTGCCGGTGAGCGCTTTTCCTCTCCGGTTGGCCACCACCGCTCCCGCGTCGTCCGCGATACGGTCAATGGCCAGAAACCCCGCGTTATGCGGCGTGAACTGATATTCGATTCCTGGATTTCCAAGTCCGACAATCAGCTTCACGTTCCAAATCCCTTACAGATCCCGCAGCGGCTGCCAGGCTGCGCTCCGGCAGCCGCCGTCAGGCAGTTACTTCTTGGCAGAGTCAGCTGCAGGAGCAGCTTCCTTGCCCTTCTTGGCTACTTCCGGTTCGGCCGCGGCAACAGCTTCCACTGGAGCCTCTTCCTTCACGATGGTGACGTGAGCCACAACAGCACCCTCGTCCACCAGGAACTTGACCTGGCCGGCGTGCGGAAGGTCAGAGACGTGGACCGCCTGGTGCAGGCCGAGGTTGCTGACATCGACATCGATGTGCGAGGGGATATCGCCCGGAAGGCACTCGATCTCGACCTCACGCAGGATGTGGTCCAGAATGCCGCCCTGATTCTTCACGCCGGTGGCCGTACCAATCAGCATGACCGGAACGCTGACGCGGATAGCCTTGTCCATGGCAATACGCTTCAGGTCGATGTGCAGCAGCTTGCCCTTGATGGGCTCGTACTGCCAGTCAACAATCATGGCCTTGATAGGAGCGGCCGATCCGACGGTGAGGTCGAAGATCGTGTTGTGACCGGACTCGGAGTGCAGAATGCGGGTGATGACCTTCGGATCGACGGCGATAGCCTGCGAATCCTGTCCGGCGCCGTACACCACAGCCGGAATCTGACCGGCGACGCGTACGCGGCGAGCCGCATTCTTGTTGAACTTCCCTTCGCGAACAGCTGCGAGAACGACTTCAGACATTGTGTTTTCCTTTCGGGCACCGCCGGCTTGCTGCATATAACTCGCCAACCGCTCCCTTTGCGGCTCATCACCGCGGTTAAGTTGAACTGCAACTACAAACTGCTAAGAGAACAGCGAACTGACGCTGGTCTCCATGTGAATACTCTCGATGGCGCGTCCCAGCAGACCGGCGATCGAAAGAACCTTAATCTTGTCTCCCAGCTTCTGAGCTGCCTCATTCAGCGGGATGGTGTTGGTGACGACCACCTGCTTCAGGCGGCTGGTCGCGATACGCTCAGAAGCAGGGCCCGAGAGGACAGCATGCGAAGCGCAGGCGTAGACATCAGCAGCTCCCTGCTCCAGAAGAGCTTCAGCTGTCTTTACCAGCGTTCCGGCGGTGTCGATGATGTCGTCGAGCACCAGGCAGGTCCGGCCCTTCACATCGCCGATCACGTTCATGACCTCGGTGACATTGATATCGGTACGGCGCTTATCGACGATGGCCAGCGGAGCATTGATCTTCTGCGCGAAGAAACGGGCGCGCTCCACACCGCCGGCATCAGGCGAAACCACCGTCAGGTTGGGCAGATTCATCTCACGGAAGTGCGAGACCAGAACCGGCGAAGCGAACAGATGATCGACCGGAATATTGAAGAAGCCCTGAATCTGCGCCGCATGCAGATCGACCAGCAGAGCGCGGTTCGCTCCCGCGGTCTGCAGCAGGTCGGCAACCAGCTTGGAGCTGATGGCCACACGCGGACGATCCTTGCGGTCCTGGCGGGCATAACCGTAGTACGGAATCACCACAGTGATCCGGCCGGCGGAAGCGCGCTTCAGAGCATCGATCATGATGAGCAGCTCGACCAGGTGCTGATCGACCGGAAAGCTGGTGGGCTGTACCAGGAAGACATCGGCGCCGCGCACATTCTCAAGAAGCTGGAAGTGAATCTCACCATCCGAGAAGCGCTGTAGACGCGTCTCGCCCATCGCGACTCCCAGAAACTTGCATACCTCTTCACACAACGGCTTGTTGGCAGAACCACAAAAAATCTTGAAACGCTTGTCGTCGGCGATGCGGGAGGCCCGCTTACGCTCCGCGGGTTTCACCGCGGGGGATGGCATGCTGTGTAGTTCGCTCTGCGAGAGGGTGGCGTCGGTCATGCTTCGTGGCTTCCTTCCGGGCAGGTTTGCCCTTTGAGGTGCTGCGTCCGTCCGATCTGGTCATACAGCGAGCCATGTTCGGCACACTGCGCTTCACGTATGCCCGTTGGCATACGGCATATTTTGGCTGGGCGACTAGGATTCGAACCTAGACAAAGTGCTCCAAAGGCACTTGACCTACCATTAGTCGATCGCCCATCTACTGCGGCCTATACAAATATCGTGGCCCAGTACTCGCTCCGAGGCAAGGTGCGTGTTTGTCGCGCCTCACATCCAAGCGAACGAACTCTCTGCTGTGCGGCTTGCGCGGCCTCTTCTGTACGGTACAAACCGAACAGAGAAGAACCAGAGCCGGACAGGGCCGAGTATAAAGAACCTTCTTCTAACGCAGATTTGAGCGCACGCAGCGATGGCTGCTGGGGAAAGACGACTGTTTCAAAGTCGTTCTCAAGCCCGGTGCGGACAAGCGCGAGAAGAGGCTCCTCGGCCAGGTCTCCAGCCTTGCCGGAGACACCAGGTTGGCCGGCGAATGCCATAGCAACACGCCGACGAAACTCCCCTAGTCTATCGTTTTCAGCATTTTGGGTCAATCTTATATCCCAGTCACGGAAGGCCTGCGGCGTCGACACTCCCACCTCGGGAAACGCTGTAACCATATGAAACGAAGGGAGATCCGGTAACGGAAAGGTCTCCTCGCCACGCTCGATGCCGAGCATCGTTCCGCCGATGAGGAACATCGGGACGTCAGAACCCACCTTCGCGGCCAGAGCCAGCTGGGCATTGGAGGTCAGCCGGTGGCCAAGCTCGGCCTCCAGAGCCAGAATGGCGGCGGCGGCGTTAGCCGACCCCGCGCCGATCCCTCCCTGCACCGGCAGGCGCTTGTCGATCACGATCTCTACTGTGGCTTTGGTCTCCAGAGCATCCAGAGCCATGACCACGGCCTTATAGGCCGTATTGCGTTCGTCGCAGGGAACGCCAGGGTGCTGGCAGCGGAGTGTGATGCGGGTCTCATCGGCCGTCGTCGCCGTTACGGTCACCAGGTCATGGAGCTCGATGGTCTGGTAAATGGTCGCCAGATGGTGGTAGCCGTCCGGGCGCGGCGGGCCAATGTGCAGGCCGAGATTGATCTTGGAGTAGGAGCGAACTGTGGTCATGCCCGGGTTCGATTGTACGTGGATGAGATTTCGGCGACCGCGCAGATTACGATTGGCAGTCAACATCTGTTATTTCGGGTGCCAGACCCTGCACGGCTCTCCAGGCAGCGTGAACTGCAATTGATTGATGGGGAGATCTGTCTGCTCCGTCGAGAAGGTCACTTCGGGCGTGTAAGCGTTGCCGATCATCTGTCCCCGGTCACATTCCACTTGTGCGATCGCACGGTACTCGAAACCCACTGGAACCGATATCGCGCCATCCTTGTCAGGGTGAAGAGCCTCGCTCCCCACAACACCACTCCCAGGAAAGCGTGTGTTGTTGAGGAGCAGATACGCTTCGGGCTCCGGGCTGCCATTAGACCACGAGACAGACACCGGTACTCTGGTGAGCTGCAGCTTTGAAAGCTTGATCGGCGGCAGGCTCAAATGTTGAGCCTCGCTTAGATCAAGTATCTCCGCATGGGCCTCGTCTGAAGAGTCCGGGTAGTACCGCGGTAGAAACGGAAGTTTAGAGCTCGGTGGAGAGTTCCATGGAATCGCCAGGAAGAATAGGCCTGTGTTTTCAGGTCGCAAGATGTACTCACCATCACTGTTGGTCCATTCCCTCACAGTCCGGATTGCCTGGAGACTACGATCTTCGAGAAGTGGAACAAGGTCGACCTCAATCCACTGAACGGGAATACCAAGTTCGTCAACGACCTTTCCCTTGAGAATGACACTGTGACGGTCATACTCCTCTTGCCTTCGTTGATCCATCGCTTTTGTATATAGGCAAGCTCCGGCCACGCCGACGCAATAAATAACAGCACTAAGAGCGAAAGTACGTTTCGTTCGTGCACTTGCAAGCCTTTTCTGCGTCTGGCCACTTTGCCCTCGCGCGAGCCTGAAGGCTGCCAGACCGAACGAAACGATCAACACAATAGACCATAGATATCCGAACAACACTCCGAAGCTAAAGAAGAACCAGAAGATGTTCGGGCGCGTCTCGGACGAAAGGCTCCGATAAAAAACGACCTCCCTCCAAAGACACCATGTAAGCAGCCCGACGAGTGCCGCCAATGCAGCAATCATGAAGGCGAACCATGTTCGGCGACGTCCGTAAGAACCTACACCGAGGAGGCCAAAATCAAAGCGCGTCCCCACAAACCACCACCACCACAAAATGCAGGGGAGCGCGACTGCGTCATGGAAGTAACCCGGAGCCCCAGTCCAGGTGTTTGATAGTACCTGTGCTATCGCAATTGGTGGAACGTTAAGTGCCGTTAGAACGAAGGACGGCGCCTCACAGGGCCAGAAGGGACGGCCGGCGTCATATCCGATACACTCCAACTTTGCGTGCATATCCCAAGCCATCAGCGCGATCGCGATGATTCCGAAGACAAGCGGTAATAACGCTCTATAAGAAGTCTTGTGCACCTGGGCTTAGACACCAACGGAACCCAAAATGATTCCGCGATGAGTCAATTGCGCCGGTGTCGAAAAGAACGAGCAATATTCCTTCCGAGTTGAAACTGTCGGCGATAACAATGCTGCGAGGGAAGGATTGCTCCTTCCCTCGCAGGTTCGCTGTCCACTCACTGCGGATAGACGCCCACCTCGCGCAGGTTGATCTCGACGCCCGGAATACTCCGAACGTTCACGCGCAGATAGCGCGCCGAGACAGCATTGAAGAGGAAGGTGCGTACGGAACCGGGGAGCCCGACGCTCCGGATATCGGAGAAGTTCACTCCGTCATCCGAAGACTGGAGCCGGATAGGCTGAAGCAACCCCAACAGCGTCGATGGATTCACGACAACCCGCTGGAAGCTGGTTGAGCTGCCCAGGTCCACCGTCAACCATTCCTCTGAACTGCCGCCTGCCTTCCAGCCGGTAAAGGCCAAACCGTCGACGGCATTTGCCGGGTCAGAGCCGGTCGCCGTCGAAGAGACCGTTACCGGCCGGCTGAGCGCCAGATCGATTGCGGACGTCGGATTGAAGAAATCCGGCGGCGCCGCTCCGTTGGTGTTCTGCTGACTGAGGTTGTTCTTGTTCCCCGCCAGGACCGTCTGCGAGAGATAGTTCTCGACACTTCCTGGGAACTGCGTGTCGAACAGAATGGCATTCCCGCCATTGTTGGTAGCGACATTGTTGAAGAAGAAGGTGTGCGCCGACTCGGCAACGCCGCCAGCGGCGGTTGCGATGGAGCCGATGCGCAGGCCGTTATTGACGACATCGTTCACATTGCTGAAGGCGACATTGCCATCCGTTACTGCGCGCGTTGAGCTGGCGGTGGCATTGTTATACACCCCGATTCCGTGACCGGTAGGCGAAGCGTAATCACGAGTCGTGGTGTAGTTGCCATAGATCTTGTTGAAGGAGTCAGACTGCTCGATAAAGACTCCATAGCGAACGTTGTCGATGTTGCTGTTGTCGATCGCGAAACTGTTGGAGGTGGCAGCGTCCAGGTCGACTCCATCCATGTTGCAGTTGCTCACCTTGTTTTCCATCACCACGTAGTGCGCATTCGAATGCTCGGTCCAGATGCAGCGTCCACCGCTCATGTTGACCGTGTTGCGATAGAGGATGTTGTAGCCTCCGCCGCGCTGCAACTGGATCATGCCGCCGCTGGTACGCACCGTCGGGACGCCGCCGTTGATCACCGTGACGTGATCGATGTTTGCATTCGTGCTTGAGGGAAAGAAGATTCCGGTGATCTTACCCTGACCGTTCATATCGATCGTGCCGCCGGAGATCGAGACGAACGACGCGGGATTGGTGGCCGCAATGACCTGAGCGGGTTTCGAGGTTACGTTGATGGTGCCGTTGAGCAGAACCGCAGTATTGGAGCTGAGCGTGAGAGGCGAGGTTCCGTCCATGGTAAACGTCCCATTCATGTGCAGGACGATATAGCTTCCTGGGTTCGCCGCGAGCGCCGCGTTGTAGGCTGTCTGCACATCGTTAAGGTTTCCACCATTGACCGTAATGTCGGCACGGCTGATGCCGTTGAGGACTGGGTCGTTGTGCTGGTTATCGATGGTAGGCGGATAGAAGTAGGTGCTCGCCGGCGCGTTCAGCGGAGCTCCATGAGCAACGACATAATTCGCCGAGGAGCGGTCGGTGAGATCGTTCTGGTTGGCAAGCACGTTGTCAAAGATGAAGTTGCCGGTGCCGTCGAAGTCGATGCCGCTCACTCCGTTATGACGAATCACATTGCGCATGATCGAGGTCGCGGAGCTGAGGGATGCCAGCTGCACGCCCGACTGAGAGTTATCGCTCAGATCGTTATCCGAGATGAGATTGTTGTTGGCGTCAGCAAAGACACCAATCCTGTTTCCGCTGATCTCGTTGTTGGTCACGGACGAGTGAGCTCCACTCAACTGCACGCCGGTTCCTCTGTTGGCGTGAACGAAGTTGTCCAGCAACAGCGCCTGGGTAATGTTCTCGACCGTAATACCGTTAGCCGCCGATCCGGCGATATCACAGCGGGTGATGGCCGACCCACTATCGAAGACCGTATTGCCAATGCCGGAGAGCACGATGGCATCGCGGCCCGTATTGCGGATGGTGACGGAGTCGATATTGACTTTTGTGGAAGCCTCAGCATCGATGCCGGAGAGGTTGGCGAAGTTCCCTTCGAGCACGCCGCCAGCGATTGCAACCTTGCTCTGACCCGTAATGGAGATCAGGCTGCTCGCCGTTGCGCCGGGGAATGCCGCGATTGTGCCGTAGAGAACGACAGAGGTTTTCGATGGCAGCACCAGCGGAGCTGAGCGCACCCAATACGTTCCGGTAAGCGTAAGCACAATAGGCGAATCAGGATTGGCAACGCGCGCAGCATTGAGCTGTGTCTGCACGGTCGCCAACGGCACAGTGCCGAACTGAAGCTGTACGGCGGTCTCCGATGGGGCTACGACGTAACTGGGGGTCGGCGGAAGGTAAAGGCCGGGATGACGCGGTCCCTGCGCAAGCATCAGGGTTGGGGAAAACAAAAGAACGGCCAGAGCTTTCAGTCCAGTTTTAGCTCCGTGCATAGAACGATACAGCGATGAGGTTTGCATGCATGTCTCCGTTTGGGGTGAAACCGGGGAGGGGAGAGGAACATTGCGAGTGCAAAATGTACACGTATACATTCGCGCGGATGCGCGTGATATCCGAGGCCGCTCTCTGATGTGTATCTCAAAATCGGCGTGAGATCGGCCGCCAGTCACTCTATACATGCACGCAGGGGCCGTGCAAGTTAATTTTCATTGGCTGAAATTGTTATTTATTGGCGATATGCCTATCCCGGTCTTTTCTCCAGGCGGGCTGCAATCTCGATATGCTGTACCCCGTGAATGTTCTTTTCGTTTGCAGCAGAAATAGATTGCGCAGTCCGACTGCAGAGGTCGTGTTCTCAGATCTGCCGGATATAGAAACAGCCTCCGCTGGGACCAGCCCGGATGCCGAGACCGTAGTATCTGCTGACTTGATTGAATGGGCAGACATCATCTTCGCGATGGAGACCGTTCATAAGCGCAGACTGAACGAAAGATTCTCATCACTTATGAGAACGCGGAAGCTCATCGTCCTTGGCATTCCTGACAACTATGAGTACATGGATGAGGGACTGATAGCAGTTCTGCGCCAAAAGGTAACGCTTCACTTGAAATCGCGTACGAAAACTTGAGCGCCACATCCGTCCATTACGCGAGCAAACAAAATCGGCTGCCCGCTTCGGACAGCCGATTCACCTGGATAACAGCAAGAACTATTTCAAACTCTTATTCTTCCCCACACTCAACAGATTCGCCATGATGCGGAAACTTCCCGGAACGCCATCCGGCATCTGGCGGAAGAATGCATACGCCATATACACATACACACCCTTACCGTAGCGGGCATAGATCAGGCCGCCCTTCTGCGGGTCCATCTGGGTATCGTGCATCTCCGTCGGCGCCGTGTACTTCGCATCCCAGCTCTGCAGGAAGCCATGACCGCGCTCTTCCACCCAGCCATCAAAGTCGGCCGTCGTGATCTTATTGGGCCAGTTCAGGACAGGGTCTTTGTCGTCGAGGATGGTCACCTTGCAGTCCTCTTCCACCACACGCTCCCCTTCCCCGCCCAGCGTGATGGGATACGGACCGAAGTTATGGTCGTATTCGTTGGTCTGGTACTGCGAGATCACCACGCCACCCTGCTGTACGTAGTCGAGCAGGCGATTGTTGAAGGTACGCAGTTCCGGCCGGGCCGCATAGGAACGGATGCCCAGCAGAATGACGTCGTAGGCCGAGAGATCGGTCTTGGCGATGTCCTGCGGGGAAAGAAATGTGGGATGGATGCCGAAGTCCGCCAGCGTCTGCGGCACCTCATCGCCAGTGCCGGTCACATACCCCACCTTGAGGCCGGGCGCAATCTTCACATCCGTGCCCGTCGTCCGATATGCCGCATCGCGATACGACGGATACGGGCGAAGCCCCGTATACCCGGTCGTGACGTAACCATCCGT
Organism: Terriglobus sp. 2YAB30_2; assembly: GCF_052114765.1. Lineage (NCBI taxonomy): Bacteria > Pseudomonadati > Acidobacteriota > Terriglobia > Terriglobales > Acidobacteriaceae > Terriglobus > Terriglobus sp. 2YAB30_2. The sequence goes on along the minus strand of NZ_JBFRFJ010000008.1, from coordinate 183,979 downwards.
ATATTGCTTGCCGTTATAGGTTGCGACCGCGGTAAGCGTATACGCTTTTGTCTCAACCGACTTCGGCGTCACCTGGAAGCTGATGCTCTGCTCATCGCCGTCGCGCATGGCGCTGAAGCTGGCTTTCGCTGGTGAGGAGGTCCAGCCCGCAGGCAGGTTGAGCATCAGCTCTCCCTTCGCCGGTCCCTTCACGTTCGAGCGCACGTTCACATTCAACGTAAAGCTGGTAGCCGCCATAGGAACAATACCCGCATGCGGCGAGACCGTAACCGAAATCGCGGGAGCAATCAGCAGTGGCTCATAGACAGTGCCGTAGCCGAGGTAGCGATGCTGCGTCTGCACCGTCGCCGCGACCGGGAAGGTGACGCCGTCGTACTGCACGTGAATCACAGCGCTGAGCGGATACGGTTCGATCGGCATCGCGAGCGCGGCTGGATTCTGCACATCGTAGACAGTCTGCTCCAGGCTGCTGCGCGTGAAGTATGGTTTGGTGTAGGGCTCAGTCTCCGGCACCTGAATGCTGATGGGACGGTCAATGACCTTTCCGCCTGCGAGCTTCTCCAGCTCCGCGGCCCCCTCACCAATCTCCCGCACCGTCTTACCGTCATAGATATTGAGCGGCGCAACATGCACCGCAACCTCCTGCGAGCCCATGTTGGCGACGTGCAGATTTACCTGCACCGTCTGCCCGGGAAGGGCTGTCTGCGACAAGTCCGAAGGACCGGCAGGGCCACCCGGGCCTGCGGGACCAGTCGCCGGCGGACGGCCGGTGAACGCTGTAAGCGAGATACCGAGCGCGGCTGCCAGCGTGGTCTGGAACTGCTGCTGCTTCACCCGCAGCTCGTGCTTCATGTTGTACGCGGCTTCTTCGGGAAGCTTTGCCGCATCCAGATCGGCAAGCAGCTTGTTCGTTTGCTCCAACCCCTTGGCAAGCATAGGCACTACCTTGCCGGGATCGGCCGGGTCGAAGTGCGTGCCTGCATCCGCAACCGTCGTGGCAAGGCGTATCAGTTGCTGCTGCCATGGGTTGCGCTCCGCTGCCGGAAGATAATCGGCAATCGCCGGCAAAGTGGTATCGATGCCTTCGAAGAAATCGCTCTCCTTCTCCGGCATGCTCGTCGTAGCCCTCGTGGCCCACAGATGATAAGCCGAGTTTTGCGGAGCGGGCAGAGCCGGACCGATACCACCGTTCTGCGAGCGCTGCTGTGCCAGTCCCTCACGCGCGATCGCCGAATAGTTGTTGGCCAGCACGTAGCTGTAGTCGCCGACCGGCACCTGTACGGTGACCGAAGGCAGCGTCTTGATATCCGTAGTATTGACGTAGTTATGGAAGACCACCGGCTCCCAGCGGGTGGTGGCGTAGTCAAAGATGCCCTTCTCGGTCACGCGCGCAAACGGGACACGCGCATAGACCTTCTGCACCTTCCAGGGAAGAAGACCTTCCTTGATCTGCTCCGGGAACATGTTGGGATCGGCAGCGGCGTTGAAGACCTCCTGTGCCATCTCTCCGGAGACCTGGTGCTGTCCATGTCCGTCGGCGAAGTTGCCGTTGAAGCTTGACGTCACCACCATCGGCCGCAGGATACGCACGATGCGGACAGCATCGCGCAGCACGGTCTCATGCCCCCACTGCTTGTGCGCCTCTTCCAGCGTCTTGGAAAAGCCATAGTCGGCAAAGCGTCCAAAGTAAAGATGAATGCCTTCGTATCCGGTGCTGGCGAGCAGCTCCTGCGTCCGGACCAGACCGAGCTGATCCCAGTAGTCGCCGGACATCACATTCTGGCCACCCTCGCCACGCGTCAGGACAAACAGCGAAGCATCGACGCCCTTGCCGCGCGCCTCATAGGCCATCATGGCGCCGTCCTCGTCATCGGGATGGGCGTTGACGGTCAGCAGGCTGGCGCGGGTCCTCAGCTTCTGCAGGCCCTGCCAAACGGCCGCCGAGCCGCGGTCATAGGGCAACGGCATCGCCGAAGCCGGAGGCAAAGCGGTGCCGGCCAGCGGAGGCGGCGCACTCTGCGCCACCAGGGTGGCGGTGAGAAGCAAAGACAAAGCAGGGTGCAGCAGGGCGTTCGGTCGCATCAGTGATGAAGGGCCTTTCAGGTAGAGCGCTTGAGCTATACCCTGAGTCTTACTGACCGGACCCACGAAACGCAACCCTCGATTACCGGTCCCGCCCCAGGACGTGTCGCACACCTTTTGTTTGTCATCCCGCAGGTGTGAGTTGATTTCCGTATATCACTGTTTCTGCGTGACTTAAGCAGGCGCTTTTTGGCTGTGCAGATGTTGTGCAGGACATCTGTGCAGTTTCGCGCCCTTTCGGACCGCAATCCCGCTCTGATCGCATGCTACTAAGAGTGCTTTAAACATGTGGAACGGCGCTCTCTTTGGAGCACCGTCCTGGCGCGGAAAGCGACCGAGAATGGACACATTTGGGTCACACTGATTACGACCTTCATCACCTGCATACCCTGCGCGACAACATACGTCCATATTTCGTCTGCGGGCGCTTGCCTCAGTAGCCTTGAACGGTGACTGGGTAGATGCTTTTTATTTGGGGTTCAACAGGTAGCTCACATCAATATCTCCGATGGCGCCGACCTCACGGAAAATATCTGGACGGGAGCAGCCCGTACAAGTGATGAGAAGGCTCTTTGAATCCATCCACTTAACCGATATATCGTATCGCCCTTTTGCTATAAACAACACTCCGTCGTTTGAATCGTACTTAGCCGATGCACTCTGAAGATTCACGACAGAGCTGAAATCAGTCGTAGCACCGCAGTTACGTTCGCATGTACGAACGATTAGTCGACCGTCGGGCGAAACCACCTTAGACTTCACAGTGTTGTCGCAATTGTTGCACCCCGTGAGGCATAGCACCGCCAAAGCCGCATGCAATATCAAGCTAGGTTTTCTTATAGCAGCCAGATTTGTAATAGTTATACCCAGCAATGATTTGGGCTTGGTCATTTGGATCATCTCCATAGGGTGGTCCCCCTCTCCAATTACCCCATTCGGGGGTTGATGTGCCTGCCTGTCCTTGTGCGTATCCAGCACCTCTCAAAAGGATGTTTTGAGGTATTCCAAAAGCGGCGCCGAGAGCACCGTAGTTGAAATTCCCGAAATCAGCATAGGGTGACGGTCCGAGTTGTCCGGTGTCGGAAAGAGAGTAAGTTCCTTGTTTATAGTCCATCGGACCCTTGTTTCGTACCAGTTCATAAAACACGGGAAGGTTTACGACGCCGAATAGGTGAAGGACATTCGCAAACTTTATATTTGTATTAACTGACACTTTTGATGGCGCGAGCGGTACCGAACAAACGTTAGTACCAACGGAATAGCCACCCATTATGCCATCAGCGAAACGCCAGCTTGGGCGACCCAATTTGTCGCCTCCTCCCATGTCGTCCCAGTTGAAGCAACGAGGGTCCGGGTTCACCGGTATTGCGTGAGCGACCCCGTTGTCGTCATAGTAGGAGATCGTGCTTCGAACGCAGCCTGACTCTAGACCGAGTGGATCATTAAGTGCCAAAGGGTTGTTCTGCACATAGCTGTAACGATTGAAGCTCTGGGGGTCGAAGATGTTGTAGCTGCCATCGTAGGGATCGGGACTCATCCAGCGCCCGTAGGAAGGAGCGTATTCGCGAAACGCAGCATGTTCCAATGTGAAATTTCCCTGTCCCAAGTCATGATCGGTACCGGCAAAATGAGGAAGGTTGGTATCTGAAGACGGTGTCGTATAGTTGTCCCCGAATTCAGCCGATTGGAATTGAGCTACGGCACCCGTTCCGGATTTGTTGGTCCTCACCCGCTCCGTGCCCACAAGGTCCTGATGTTGATAGTAAATATCACCGTTCAACCAATACGCTATCGGGGAATCGCCTGCATAGTATTGCGACAGAGCGGTGGTGCCGTTATCGTACCAAATCGTAGCTCGCCGGGAGAACAGATCGAACCCGCACCGATAGATCCCCCTTATGTCCGCAAACTTTACCCGCTGATTGAATGCATCGTAGATGTACGATGCGGTTGCTCCGTCATCAACCGATAGCAGTTTTCCGTCATCATCATATTGATAGCTATGATTTGGGTCCTGGGTGAGATTTCCGGCAGCATCATAGACATAGCCGGAACTATTGATCTGATTGTTGGCAGAGTTGAAACTCAAAGCCGTTGTCAAACCACCGTTGTAAGAAGTCTGCTGCCAGCGATTGCCATAGCGATCATAGGAATAGTCGGAGATGGCTGTCCCTGACGAACTGCCGTGTTTCAAGCGCCCAAACTCATCATAGGTGTAGTCGAGACAGTTGCCTTCGATGGTGTCGCATCTCCAATTTACTTGTCCCCCAACTGGTCCGGATGAAAATCCGTACAGTTCACTACTCCCCCCCCGCGCAGTCGACCGAATAGCTCCCTGCGCAGACATATGTCCCACTTATCCGCCCGCTTGACTCGAAGTGATTGACTCCTTTCAAGCCGTTGCCGAAATCAGATGCCGAAACGCCAAATGGACTTACGGTAGCAGCGCTATAGATCAGGTCAGCATTCGTGGAGTCGTTCTGCCCCCCATTGATCGAAGTCAACTGGCCTGCGAGATTGTAGCCGTAGCGCACCGGGAAATAGCCGACAGAAGTTGTGTATGATTCCTGGGTCAGTCGCGAAGCGAGGTCATACGAATAAGCCCGCCACACGTCGTGCGCTGGATTACCGCACCAGTCAGGCAGGCATTGCCCGATGATACTTATACGGCTGGCGGAATCGTAGAGGAATTCGCTCTCCATCCATATCGCGCCGATGGAAGCATGTGCATTCGTCAACGTCCCTTTCGACGAACCTAGGTTCGTTCCGCCCCATCCCGTCGCTTGATCATAGCTATAGATCTTAGTGGGGGTCTTTCCGTCATCATAGATGAGCGAATTCAGGCGCCCTAGTGCGTCGTACTGCATCGTCGCCGTGGTCTTCACATTTGGATCCGTTTGATTCGCACGAGGGCGGGTACGGGTTACCACTAAACCAATTGAATTGTAGGAATAGCTGTAGTCTGTATTCCCACGTTCTGGTTCTTCGGTGTGAATCGTTCGACCTGCTGCATCCGTTTGGAATACGCGGGCTTGGCTACCCTGCGTAATCGTCGTCTTATGATTGACATCATCGTAGTCGTAGTGCGAGTTATAGCCGGTTCCTGCGATGTCGGTTGGGCAAGCAGAGGGCGCGCCTGAGTTCGTAAAGGTTGTACCTGTGAGTTCGCACACTTCCTTGATTCGCCCGATGAGGTCGTATTGGGTGATAGTCCCTTTTCCGGGATTAGATTGTGTTTTAACTGCACGGGACCAGTAGGTGTTCGTAACCGAGGAGCCGTCCGGGCGGGAAATCGTGAGCACGCGACCTAGGCCATCGTACGTGTAGCTAGTGCTGTTGGAGGTACATTGTGAGCTTCCCGTATCGGAGGAGGATGAGTAGGCCGCGCTCGTAGACTGCAAGTGACCGGTGGCGTCGTAGCAGGAATCAGTCAGGTACCAGTTTGACGAAGTACTGCTCACAGCGTTGCGTACCCGTCGTCCGTAGTTGTCAAAGAAGGTCTCCTGCGTGGACCACTCCGAACTGTTGAGCTTGGTTTGTACCGTAATTTTTCCTGGCGTATAGGTGTATAGAACCTCACCACCGCCCGGAGTCGTCACGTCCTTTGGACGCATCAGCGGATCATATTGAACTATTTCCGTCGTCTGCCCGGAGTTGTACCCCGTAGACGTGAGCTGCGCAGCCGAAGAAGCGTCGTAGGTGCTGGAAGTAGACAGCGAACTGACGGCGGAGTTGCCGGACGTCTGGGTACTGAGTCCGGTTACGAAGGCTTGGGTCGCGTCATAGGAATAATCAGTCTCCAGATTATTGAACGTGGCGGATTTGCGAGCGCCCGTATCGTAGTTGGTGTAAGTGGTGCTGATCCAAGTGGAACCACCTGCCCATACGGATGTAGATGTCAAATTCCCCCGTTCGATTTGAGACGTTCCGCGCTGGGGAAGTCCTGAAGTTGGGACGACAGACGACTCATTGTATCCATTGATGACCTGCGACAGAATATTGCTTCCTGAGGAGTAGCTTGCGTTTATTACATTCCCATACATATCGTGGCTGGCGCCCCAGCTCTCCAACGTAATGCTTGGAGTCGGCGGATCGAAGCTGAACCAACTACCGACAAGCCCACCAAGCCCTATGTAGTTGTAGCGAACGGAAACCTGCGAGCCTCCGTTGTATGAGGTTGTCGTCACACGTCGGAGTAATGGCGTATGTGCTGGCCCTGCGTAGTTGAAGAAAAAGCTAGTGTTCATCTCCATCAGGGGAGTTGTCGTATTAGTCGATCCGTCCCAGATGCGCCGCCGGGTCTCGTAGGGAAGATTGTTTTCAACGTTTGCTGAGAACTCAAATGACCGGAGCTTATTAGCCTCGTCGACAACATCTGTATTTGAAGTTCCGGCGCCGGTTATGGCTCGGGTAAAAGTCTTTGATCCGGAAACAGTGGTTCTGGTAAGAACCACGGGGGCGCCATCGGAAGAAATGCCTGTTCCATTGCAGCCGCCACTGTAGGAGTAATCTATCGTGCCGCCTGTTGGCAACGTGATGGACTTTAATCGTCCTGTCACGGATCCTCCAATCCCCGGCGTGTTTTCGTATTGGAAGGAGTACTTGTCGGAGGGAGAATCTGGATATTCGATCGTGTCTACAAGGTCAACAGTCGCCGGACCATATTCGCTAATTCCCCCGCATTGAAAGTTCGTCTGGACCGTATAGCTGCGATAGGTCACTTTTACGCTTGCCGATGTCGCACCCCCCGATTGGCGGGTTACGGGGTAAGTAAAGTAACGCGGGCTTCCAGCATTGCCACTGCCTGTGACGGCTAGTGCGGTAACGCCCAACGTATCTGTGAATGTTCCATCTCCATTGGCCGAAATTGTATTGCCATTGCTGTCTGTAATTGAGCCCGAGCCGCCGGCGCTCATTGGTGCATCGATAATGCTCCCGGTAGGCGTGTGCACAACGAAAGTGTTGTCTAGCGAATATCCGGAACCGTCGATGGCCTTCCCATCGCCATCTACAACTGAAGCAGCCCCGCCRCCGCACTGTTTCAACTCATAATTAAATGGATGAACGATTCCTTCCGCTTGATGATATGCAATGTTCGTATAGTAGGTTCCCGGATAGGTGCCTCCGCCGTATAAATCACAAGAAGCGGTCGAGGTCGAGTAGGTGAGGAAGCCAATAAAGCCGTCGCCGACATTGCCGTGAAATCCCCATTGGTGGTCCGGCTGCCAAGCATTTCCCAGAGGCGACCAGATCAGACCGTCGTATCTCAGTGCGTAATTGAACGCGAGGCCGCGACCCGGCCGGCTGACAACGGGAAGTTCGAAATGAACATTCAGATTTCCGATGTTGACGGTGTCAAGACCATTCCCGTCATACGCCCCGAATGGATAAATACCAGTTCCGGTATTCTGGGCGACGACTGATATGGACAGGCAGAGAAACAGCGCAATGCGAACAACAGTCTTCATTTTCTGGAGCAACCTTTCGATTGCGCACAGAGAGGGAGAAAAACTACGAATTTCTTACTTTTGTGATTCTAGGATCGACTCATACTGCGTCTCTATCAATATCAGACTTATATGCATCTGCGGAAGAGGGCTGAAACAAACTGCATTGATCATTTTCCCAAAACAACTCCACTTCTCAGTCATAGCCGCCCTTGCAGAGCGACGGGGCGAAGGCCCAACGGATGGAGTGGGATTGACCTTCTTTAGTTGATGCGAGCTTATGAACGCGCGGAGGGGTCCCGGCGAACTTCGTTCGTTGGGGTGAGTAGCGATGGATGGGGCACCCAGAGCGTGGGTCGCATCCACCTTAGAAACGATCTCTCAACACCGAACCGACAATCGCTCCAATCGCGCCGGCTTCGCCGCTCTCGCGTGCACGCTCCACAGTCATGTACTCCTGCAGCGCATGCGCCAGACGCGGAAGCGGTAGTGTCTGCAGCCACACACGTCCGGGACCGGTGAGCTGGGCCAGGAAGATGCCGTCACCGCCGAAGAGCATGTTTTTGATGCCCGGGACGGTGGTGATCTGGAAGTTCACATTTGCGTGGAAGGCGCCGACGTGGCCGGGGTGGACGCGCAGGATCTCTCCGGGCTGAAGGTCTTTGATGACGAGCTCGCCCGAAAGCTCCAGCCAGGCCGTGCCCTGACCGCTCACCCGTTGCAGGATGAAGCCGCTGCCGCCAAAGATGCCGGCACCAAGCGACTGCTGGAAGCCGACGCCAAGCTGTATCTGCGAGGTCGCACAGAGGAAGCCGTGCCGATGGATCAGGTACTCGTGGCCGGGAGAGACCTCCACCGGAACAATGTGACCCGGAACCTTGGTCGCAAAGGCCACCTCGCCGGGATAGTTGAGGGCCCGATACTCGGTCATGAAGAGCGATCCGCCGCCGGCCATACGCTTGATCGCGCCGAAGAAACCGCCTCCGCCCCCGAACTGCGTGTGAGTCTGCATCTGGATGCTTTGCGACATCCAGGAGAGTTCTCCAGCTTCAGAGATGACGGTTTCGCCGGGCTCGAGCAGGAACTCGAGAACGGGCATGGTGGTTCCGGTAATACGGCTTTGCATGGCGATGGGTCGCTCCTTCGAGTGGATTCTACGCCGGAGCGTTCAAGCCGGTTCCCTAATTCCCCGTTTCCATAAGATATTGGTGCCATGCCGGAGCTGCCTGATATCGCTGCCTATCTCCACGCCCTCACTCCCCGGGTCGTGGGCAAGCGCCTGCTGCAGGTACGGATTCAGGGACCATCCCTTCTGCGGACAGCCGACCCACCCATCTATAAAGCCGAGGGCAAGACAGTCCTCGCACTGCGGCGGGTGGGCAAACGTATCGTCTTCGTTCTGGAGGACGACCTCTTCCTGGTGCTGCACCTGATGATCGCCGGCCGTCTGCACTGGAAGCCCGCGGGAGCCAAACTCGGTGGCAGGATCAATCTTGCCGTCTTCGACTTCGAGGATGGATCACTCCTGTTAACGGAGGCCGGCACCAAGAGGCGAGCCTCGCTGCACCTGGTGCGGAGCGAGGCCGCACTGCTGGAGATGGACCCCGGCGGTATCGACGTAATGACCGCGACACCGGAGGAGTTCCGCGCCGCGCTGAGCGTTGAGAACCGGACGCTCAAGCGCGCGTTGACCGATCCGCGGATTGTGAGCGGCATCGGGAATGCCTACTCTGACGAAATTCTATGGACGGCCCGGCTCTCACCCATCCTCCAGACCGGCAAGCTGAGCGAGGAGGAATGGCAGGGGCTCTATGACGGAACCCGCACAGCGCTGCAACAATGGATCGACCGGCTGCAAGCAGAGGCCGAGGAAAAGTTCCCGGAGAAGGTCACCGCCTTTCGCCCGGAGATGGCCGTACATGGCCGCTTCGGCAAACCGTGCCCGCGGTGCGGGTCGCCGGTGCAGCGCATCCGCTACGCGGATAACGAGACCAACTACTGCGCGACCTGTCAGACCGAGGGCCGGGTACTGGCCGACCGAAGTCTTTCCCGCCTTCTCGGCAAGGATTGGCCACGCACCCTGGACGAGCTGGATGCATTGAAACGCCGCTAGAGCATTTTCTCTGTAGGCGTAGAGTAGGGCTTCCGTATCTATGGGCGTTTTCCGCAATGAAAACGCCGCTGCACACCCTTTCCGGGATACCCAGCAACAGGGAAAATGCTCTAAGTCGGAGAAAATTTTGGCCTTGCACCTAACCATGCGCCGATGGCGCTGTCCAAGGAAACACATCGAGGAAATCTCATGAACCGTCTTCCTGCTCTCTTCCTCTGTACGGTTACGTGCGTCACGGTTACGTGCATCGCTGCGGCACAGCAGGCCGCCAGGCCCGAGCCAGCTTTTGAAGTCGCCACTATCAAGCCCAGCGATCCGGCAGAACGGCGCATGATGATGCAGATGTCCGATGGAGTCCTGCATGCGAAGAACATGCCCCTGGTGGAGCTGATCAACTTCGCCTACGAGATCAAATCTCCCTCTTTGTTAAGCGGCCTGCCGGAGTGGGCAAAGCAGGAGCACTATGACATCGAGGCCAGGCAGGACGAGGAAGAGGCCCGGGCCCTGCGAAAGCTGCCCGAGGAAGAGCGAGGCTATGCCACGCGCCGCATGGTGCAGAAGATGCTGGAAGACAGGCTGCACCTGAAGCTGGCCAAGGAACAGAAAGAACAGCCCGTCTACGCACTGGTGGTGGCAAAGGGCGGACTGAAGATGAAGCCATCGGCTGCTCCGCCGCCAGGTGAGAATGCCGGTCCTGATTCGGGGCCGGGCCCGAAACCAGCTGCCGAGCCGGGCGCCGGAGGACCTCAACGCATGAGGCGGGGCATGATGATGAACAGCCGGGGCGAGTTGACCGGAACCGACTCCACAACCGGCATGATTGCGAATGTGATCTCTCACATGCCTGAGGCCAGCGAACGCGTGGTCGTCGACAAGACCGGCCTGACCGGACACTATGACTTCACGCTGAAGTGGACCCCGGAGATGCCGGCGCCCGCCTTCCGTGGAGCAGACGGTGGAGCTCCTCCGCCGCCGGCGGCCGACACCAGCGGTCCGACGCTCTTTACCGCCCTGGAGGAGCAGCTTGGCCTGAAACTGGAGACCGCCAAAGACCTGGTGACGAGCTACCGCGTTGAAAATCTGGATCACCCGACAGCGAACTAAACCGTGGCCGCCTGCGTATCCATCGCCATGCATCGACTTCTTGCAACTGCCGTGCTGGGCGGCGTTCTGGGCAGCGCTCTGGCTACCTATGCCCAGAGTCCGCCTCAGGCTGGGCAGCAGAAGCACAGCTTCGAAGTTGTTTCGGTAAAGCCATCAGCCGCGGCAAACGATAGTACGAGCGTCAACACCACACCGTATCGCATCCGGTGCGAAAACGTTCTGGTGCGGCAGGTTCTGATGATGGGCTTCGACATCCGGTCTGAATCACAGATCGAAAATATGCCCGACTGGGCAAAATCAGAGCGGTTCAATATCGATGCCAAGGTGGATGAAGAGACAGCCGCTGCGATGAAAAGTCTCCCCCGCGACGAACGTCAGAAGTGGCAGCAGGAGATGATGCAGGCGCTGCTCGAAGACCGCTTCCACCTGAAGTTCCATTGGGAGAAGAAAGAGCTACCGGTCTATAGCCTTACGGTTGCCAAAAGCGGCAGCAAGCTGAAAGCGACCGTTCCTCCCCCTCCGCCGCCAGGCGCCGACCCTAACGCTAAACCCCAGGACCGTGGAACCAGCTCAAGCACACACAACGGGCACATGGTTGTGACCAACGGCAGCATGGAGATGTTCGCCTACCAGCTCTCGCACATGACCGAGATGGATAGCCGCGTGGTGCTGGACCGGACTAATCTTCCCGGCAGGTTCGACTGGACACTGGACTGGTCGCCCGAGAGACAGCAAAATAGCTTTCACGGAGCAGATGGCAATCCCGCGCCGGCTCCAACAGCCGATACCTCAAAACCAACTCTCTTTACCGCATTGCAGGAACAGCTCGGTCTGAAAGTGGAGCAGGCTAAGGCTCCGGTAGACCTGCTGGTGATTGATGATCTGGAACGTCCGACGGAGAACTGAGCACCATGAGTCGACGCCACATTCTTACGGCTTGCCTGCTATTCAGTTCAATAGCAGGCTATGGGCAGACCCGCTATGTCTACGAGGTGGCGTCGATAAAACCCTCCACCGGTGCGAAGTTTGAGGTTGTCGTCATCAAGCCCACACCGCATGGCTCTACTGGCAACTCCCTGAACTTCAATCAGGGCAAGATGGTTGCACATAACATTCCGCTGAAGGATGTGATCAAGTTCGCCTACGATCTGAAGTCGGACTCGCAACTCTTGAACGCTCCCGACTGGGTGAAGACAGACCGGTATGAGATCGATGCTCAGGAAGACGAGGCCGAGAGCGCCGCGCTGATGAAGATGGCATTCGAGGGCCGTTTTGAAGCACTGCGGTCAATGATGCGACAGATGCTGATAGAGCGCTTCCATCTAGAAGCCACACCGCAAACAGCCGAAGTACCGATCTATGCGCTGGTCGTCACAAAGGGTGGACCGAAGATCACTCCCACGCCGCCACTGGCGTCCGGAGAACAACGGAAGTTCCGTGGATGGCAGGGCCATGGGCCGGGTGATGTGGAGGCCCAGGCCGCCACCATGGAGCTGGTTGCCAGTGTGATCTCCCGCATGCCTGAGGCTGATGGGCGTGTGGTCGTCGATAAAACAAACATGCCTGGCGAGTATGACTGGAAGCTGCATTGGACGCCGCAGTCCAACTCTGCCTCAGATGGAACCGGCACAACCACCGCCGAGACAGGCCCAACCCTGTTCACAGCATTGCAGGAACAACTCGGTCTAAAGCTCGAATCACAAAAAGGTACTGTGGCAGCGGTTGCGATCAACCATATCGAACGTCCTACAGAAAACTAACCTGACGTTCCGCAGCACAAGAAAGCCATTGGATGACTCTGATACGCACACTCCGCTCTCTCTGCGCATACGTTCTCGTGCCCTGTGCCGCCTTCGCCGCTGAACAGCGGGGGCAGGTTCTCTATGGCGGCTTCCCCGTTCCTGGCGCTGTTATCACCGCTACTCATGCGGGCACTACTGTCACGGCAGTCACGGACGAACAGGGCTTTTATACCCTCTCAAACATCGCTGACGGCGCGTGGTCGATCCGTATCAGCAAGCCTGCCTTTACTACCGTCACGCAGGAGGTGAACGTAACCTCAAGTGCGACGGATGCGACCAAGTTCGAGCTGAAGCTACTGCCTCTGGCGGAGATTCATGCACAGCCCGCGGATCAGCCGATTGCTCCAGTGATTACTGCCGCCGTGCCCACGCCTGCAAAGAAGGGCCCCGATACCAAAGAGGATGCCGCCGCCGCGCCGCCACCTCCTGCGACACAGGAAGCACGTAACAACGATGGTCTGCTGATCAATGGCAGCGTGAACAACGGAGCATCTTCGCCTTTCGCGCAGTTTGCCGCCATCGGCAATCGCCGTAACAACCGCCGCTCGCTCTACAACGGCGGTATCGGAATCATGAGTGTTGGCAGTTCCATCCTCGACGCGAAGCAGTACTCGATCACGGGTCTTGATGTCCCCAAGCCTTCTTACTACCGTTTCACCGGCCTGGCCACGCTCGGTGGACCATTGCGTATTCCGCATCTGACCAACCGCAACAATGCACCTACGTTCTTTCTTGCGTACCAATGGACACGGAACAGCAATGCCAGCTCTTCCTCTGCGCTGGTGCCGACGCAAGCACAGCGCAATGGCGATTTATCTTCAGCCGCCACATCCATCATCAATCCGGCAACCGGACTTCCTTACACCAACAATCAGGTCCCGGTCTCGCCCCAGGCGACATCGCTGCTGCAGTTTTATCCGCTGCCGAATCTCTCCGGAAGCACGCGCTACAACTATCAGACGACACTGCTAAGCAGCTCACACCAGGATGCCCTGCAGGCGCGCGTCGACAAGACAGTCAGCCGAAAGAACCAGGTTTACGGTAGTTTCAACTTCCAGTCGATCCGCAGTTCGTCGAACACGCTCTTCCAGTTTACTGACCACCAGAAGAGCTTCGGCCTAGCCGGAGGCGTGAACTGGTCGCACCGCATCAACGGCCGCTGGTCCTTCAATGTCGGCTATAAGTTCGCGCGGCAGACACAGCGCTCCTCTGCCAACTTTCAGGACCGCACCAACGTCTCCGGCAATGCAGGCATCTCCGGCAATAACCAGGATCCGTTCAACTACGGCCCCCCGACGCTTTCCTTCGCCAGCGGTATCGCCGGCCTGACCGATGGGATTCCCGCATACAACCGCAACCAGACGCAGACCATCACCGGCGCCATGCAGTGGAATCGCGGACGCCACAACGTGACCTTCGGCGGCGAGTATCGGCGTCAGCAGTTCAACTACTTCACGCAGGAGAACCCGCGCGGCTCGTTCAGCTTTACCGGCACGGCCACCGGCAACGATCTCGCAGGCTTTCTGATCGGCGTGCCTGATACCAGCACCCTTGCTACCGGCAACCCCGATAAGTACTTCCGCCAGAACGTCATCATGGCTTATGCCACGGACGACTTCCGCATGACGCCGACCTTCACCGTCCAGGCAGGTGTCCGCTGGGAGTACGGAGCGCCCATCACTGAGCTGAAAGATCGCATGGTAAATCTCGACATCCTGCCGGACTTCTCTGCTGTCTCGCAGGTGCTGGCCTCCTCCCCAACCGGCAGCCTGACAGGACAACACTATCCTGACTCGCTCATCCACCCCTTCCGCAAAGGCTTCCAGCCACGCATCGGGGTCGCATGGCGGCCGATTCCTGCATCATCGGTTGTCGTGCGCGCTGGCTATGGCATCTACTTCGACAGCTCTGTCTACCAGACCACTGCCCTGAAGCTGGCACAGCAGGCGCCGCTCTCGCGTTCCTTGTCTGTGCAACGTTCGAGCACCTGCCCTATCACCCTGGCCAACGGTTTTCAGAACTGCGCTGGCATCACCTCCAACACCTTCGCCGTCGATCCGAGATTCCGTGCTGGCTATGTACAGGATTGGCAGCTCGCCATTCAACGTGATCTGCCGTTCTCGCTGCAGTTGACCGCCACCTACAACGGCCTGAAAGGCACGCACGCGGCCCAACAGATCCTGCCGAACACCTACGCCTATGGCGGCACGGATCTGTGCCCTTCATGCCCGAACGGTTTCACTTATCTGACGTCGGGTGGCAATTCAACACGTCATGCCGGTCAGGTACAGCTTCGCCGCCGTCTGCATAACGGATTCACCGCATCGCTGGACTACACCTACGCCAACGCCATCGACAATGCATCCTTCCTCGGTGGACAGAACGCATCGTCCGGCACGGGTGCCACCTCGCAGAATCCCTTTGCCGTACCCGCTCCCACAACCAAGAACGACACGACTGTTGCCCAGAACTGGCGCGACCTGCAAGCGGAACGCGGACGCTCGGCCTTCAATCAGCGGCACACGCTCTCGCTGTCAGCGCAGTACACCACCGGCATGGGCATCGGGGGGGGCACCCTGATGAGCGGCAAGGCAGGCACGGCGCTCAAAGAGTGGACGGTGCTTGGTCAGATCCTGCTCAATAGCGGACAGCCCCAGACACCAATCTATCCCGTCGCTACACCCGGCACCGGAGTTAGCAACAACCTGCGCGCACAACTGACAGGTGCAGATGTCTACGCCGCGCCTGCAGGGCTGCATCTGAATCCCGCAGCATTTACCACGCCCGCCGCCGGTACCTTCGGCAATGCAGGCCGTAACTCCATTGCCGGCCCTGGTCAGTTTCGCCTGAATGCATCACTCGCACGCACCTTCCGCCTGAAGAGCGACATGAACCTGGATATACGTGCTGATGTGACCAATGCTCTGAATCACGTTGCCTTTACTCGCTGGAACACCACGCTTACCTCCACCCAGTTCGGCCTTCCCGCGGCCGTCAATGATATGCGTACCGTGCAATTCGTCTCGAGGCTTCGTTTCTAATGCGCAAACTTCTGCCGCTGCTGCTCGCAACGACGCTCACCGCCCAACAGACCGGCACCAACAAGCCGCAGGTCGATGGGCAGGACCAGGTCTTCACCATGAAGGTGACGTCGAACCTTGTCGTCGAGACCTTGACCGTCAAAGATAAGAAGGGCAACACAATCCCCGGGCTGACGGCGAAGGACTTCACCATCACGGAGAATGGCGCGGAGCAAAGCATCCGCCTCTTCGAGTTCCAGAAGCTCTCGGATCCATCCGCGGTTGTGCCACTGGAACCGGCGAAGAACGACGAGAAGATAAAGATCTACGACAAGCTCAGCCGCACGCAGATCGCCGCCGAGTCCGCTGGGACACCGAAGTATCGCGATCATCGCCTGCTGGCGATGTACTTCGATATGACATCGATGTCGCCGCCTGACCAGTTGCGAGCCCTGCAGGCTGCCGAAAAATTCATTCGCACACAGATGCTTCCGGAGGATCTTGTGGCGCTCCTGCGCTACGGCGGCGGCTCCGTGGATGTACTGCAGGACTTCTCTGCTGACCGTAACCGCCTCCTCTCCATCCTGAGCACCATGATTGTCGGTGAGGGTCAGGGCATGGCAGGCGATAACTCCGGCGACGACACCTCCGATCCCGGAGCAGCCTTCGGACAGGACGATGCCGAGTTCAACATCTTCAATACCGACCGCCAGCTCGCAGCTCTGCAGACTGCCGCCGAGATGCTGGGACGGTTGAGTGAGAAGAAGTCGCTGCTCTACTTCGGTTCGGGCTTGAGCCTGAATGGCCTGAACAACCAGGCACAGATGCATGCCACCACCAACGCAGCCATCCGTGCAGGGGTCTCCTTCTGGCCGATCGATGCGCGCGGCCTGGTCGCCACTCCGCCCATGGGCGATGCCACGCAAAGCTCACCAGGCGGACTGGCCATGTACACCGGAGCATCCGCAACTTCGGTCACCAATATGCGCGTCCAGTCGCAGGACACCCTCTATGCGTTGGCCTCCGACACGGGCGGAAAGGCATTGCTGGATAACAACGATCTCACCCGCGGCATCCGCAACGCGCAGGAGGCCATGTCCAGCTACTATCTCCTCGGTTACTACACGACCAATGGAGAGAAGGACGGCAAGTTCCGCCGCATCAAGATCACGCTGAACAACGGACAGGAAGCTACCCTCGAATACCGCCAGGGCTACTATGCCGGTAAGGACTACTCCAAGTTCAATACTGCAGACAAAGAGCGCCAGCTTGAAGATGCGCTGATGCAGCCTGACCCGGTCACGGACCTCACCATCGCGATGGAAGTGAATTACTTCCAGCTCAACCGTGCCGAATACTTCGTCCCCATCGCCGTAAAAATCCCGGGACGCGAGCTGGCGCTGGCTAAGAAGCGCGGCTCGCAGCATACGCTGATTGACTTCATCGGCGAAGTAAAGGACAGCTACGGCTCCACCGTGCAGAACCTGCGTGACTCTGTCGACATCAAGCTCTCGGACTCCACCGCACAGGAGCTGGCTCGCCGCCCGATCCAATACGACGCCGGCTTCACGCTGCTGCCCGGCAAATATCTGATCAAGTTCCTCGCCCGCGACAATGAGACCGGACGCATTGGAACCTACCAGGCCAACTTCACAGTGCCGAACCTCAACAAGCAGGTCGAACGCCTTGCCATAAGCTCTGTGGTTCTGAGCAGCCAGCGTGTGGCAGCCTCACAGGCTCTGTTCAATGTAGAAAAACAGAAGCAGCAGGCAAAGAACGATGCCGTCAATCCGCTGATGCTGGGCGGAGAGAAGCTGATCCCTTCGGTCACGCGCGTCTTCCACCATGCGCGACCGGCGACCATCTTTCTGCAGGCTTACCAGCAGGGCACTACTCCACCAGAGCCCCTGCTGGCCTATGCCACCTTCTTCCGTACTCACGATGGGAAGCAGGAGGTTGCCATGCAGACACCGACGGTCATTGCATCGAACGCCGGAAGCACACAACTGCACACGACCCCAATCGCCATGACGATTCCGCTGGACCAGCTTGAACCCGGCGAGTACCAATGCCAGATAACTGTCCTGGGCGCAACCGATCAGAAGAGCTTCTTCTGGTCAGCCAAGGTTGAAGTGCAGTAACTAAAACAATTCGGAACCGATACTCCCGTTGCCCCATTCTTTTGCTTCGCAAAAGAATGGGGCAACGAATGCACGGGCTGCTTAGAACGTCAGCTTCAACGCCGTCTGTATATTCCTCGGAGAGTTTGCCTGTGACGTAATGTTTCCGAAGGTCGACGAACCGACCTGAGTATTTGGCACGCCAAACTGCACCTTGTTGAGCAGGTTGAAGGCCTCAAAGCGGAACTGCAGCCCGAGACGCTCGTGAATGGTAAAGTCCTTCAACAGCGACAGATCATCCTGGAAACCGGTTGGGCTGCGCATGCGTCCGGAGGTGCGAGGTACGTTGCCCAGCTCGAAGGCAGTTGCTTTGCGGAAGGCGTTGGGGTTGAAGTAGCTCTGCGTCTGTCCATTACCACCAAGGCGTTGACGGACATCGCCCGAGGTAAGCGGATCAGTGCCGGAGACGAAGAAGGGACGAGATCCAGAGTAAGCCTGACCGCCCGTCTGCGTGATACCCAGCGCATAACCCGACTGCACTGAGACGATGCTGTTGAGCTTCCATCCGCCGATCACCTGGTTCAGCCATCCGCTGACATTGCCGCCGAATGCCTGCCCACGTCCGAACGGCAGCGAGTAATTGGCATTTGCAACGATGCGATGCGGGATATCGGTGGCCATCACGGACCACTCCTTATCCTGAATGTGATAGCTGTTCTGGATACCAGGCGTTCCATTCGCGTTGAGGAATCCCGTTAGCAGGGGTGAAGTATTTCCCATCAACTTCGAGAAGGTGTAACTGACGGTAGCCGAAAGATTCTTCGAGCGCTGGATGGTGACAAACGCCTGCACCGCATGGAAGATGGAGGCGCCGATTCCCATCTGGGCAACCGTGATGGAACCGTTCGACATCCCGGTATTCGGTGTGTACTGCGGATAGAGCGAGAGCAACTGCACCCGCTGCACCGTTGCGGGAGTCGCAAGTGGCCCCGCCAGCGAGTTGCCGTAGAACGGGTTCGTTACCGATGCGTTGAGGTAGTCAATCTGCGACTGGCTACCGGGAGCTCCCCAGTACTGATCGCGCAGATCGTTAGGCCGGTAGTTGATGGGCAGGTGCACACCGTGGCTGCCGACGTAGTTGAGGTGAACCACGACGCCATTGGCGACCTGCTCCTCGACACCTGCGTTGAACTGCTGGAAGTACGGCAATGGATTGTTATAAATTGCGCCGCTGACAGAGGTACCCGTTCCGGCAGTCACACCGGCACTCGGTCCCGCAGGCAGCAACACACCCGATGGGAATGGATTTGCAATTGTGGTCGTAGGAACGCTGGTGCTGGTGAAGTTCGTCTGTGTCTGCTGCGAGTAGCCAAGCGTACCTGTGCCATAGAAGCGCTGCGATGTCGGCAGATACATCAGGCCATAGCCTGCACGCAACACCGTCTTATTGGTCGCCTGGAAGGCAAGGCCGATGCGGGGGGCGAACTTGTTGTAGGACGTCTTCCACGTACGGTCGGGGAAATTGCTGCCGAGGTAACGCGCTCCGCCCGTGAACGGCAGCGCTGAGCTCGAAAGCGGGTTCGATGCTGACAAGTCCAGGTCAGCCCACTGGTTATGCCGCTCACGATATCCGGTCTCGAGGTCATAACGCAGACCGAAGTTCATCGTCAGCTTCGAAGTCGCACGCCAGTCTTCCTGCACATACATGGCGTGATACCAGGAGTCATATGCCGGTTTTACCTGACGAACGATCGAGGCACTGGTGAAGGTTCCCATCAGGAAGGCCGCGAAGGAGTCGAACTGCGCCTGATTAGAAGCCGCCGCGCTGGTGACATTGGGGCCATTCGTGAGCGTCGTGTCGAACGAGAGAGAACCTGGACCGTTGCCGGCGCTCTGCTGATGCTCAAGGATGAGACGGCCATCGTAACCGAAGGTCAGGGTGTGCTTGCCGTGCTGCCACACTGCTGTCGATTCGAGGAAGTGGCTGTAGTGCTCCCAACGGTTAGTGTTAGCCGCTTGTGACATATTGGCATAGCCACTGATGCCCACAAATGGCAGACCAGGAAGCTGCTGCTGCGAATCGAGGTTTGTAAAACCGTAGTCAGATGCTTTGTAGCCGGTATAGTTCTGAGGAATCTGGAAGTTCTTCTGGTAAGCAAAACCATAGTTGGTCTGCAACAGAAGGTTCGGCGTAATCGTCCAGGTATCACCAACCGCAAACAAATAGGCGCGCAAGGTCTGATTGATGCCACTGGGACCATTCGCTTGATTGAAGAGGTCGTTCTCGTGGTGTGTATTCGTATCGCGCGTACCGCGTACGAAGACGCGCTGCGATGGGGAAAAGTTATGGTCGACGCGGAAGTTGAACTGATCTACCTGGTCGCTGGTGCGGTTGGCATAAACATAGTTGTTGCTTGTTCCCGACAGGTTAGGTAGCGGCAGGAACTGCAGCAGCTTCTGCGAGACAGGATTGATGTTCTGCACCAGCTTGCCAGCGCCATAGCATCCGGTCGAGTTGCAACCGGCAGGCAGAGGCTGACGTGTGTTTCCGCTGGTGCTGTACGGATCGTAGATCATTCCGGGGGCTTCACTAAACACACCCTGACGCTGCAACGCCGTGGGTACAGTTGTCGTCACCGCGTTATACAGCACGTTACGCGCTGCCTCCCACCCGAAGGTAAAGAAGGTCTTCTCGCGGCCGTTATAGATCTTCGGCAGCCATACCGGACCGTTCAGGAAGAAGCCATACTGATTGAACTTGTGCGGCGCGCGGAAGTCGTTACGCCCACGGATCGGCGGTGTGTTGTTGTACTTCAGGAAGTATGGCGCCGCATCCAGCTTCTCATTGCGCAGGTAGTCATAGGCCGTGCCGTGGATCCGGTTGGTGCCGGTCTTCGATACGATATTCAGAATGCCGCCGGAAGAACGCCCGAACTGCGCCGAAGGCACTGAGGTGATGACCTTGAACTGATCGACCACCTCAACCGAAGGGGTAAGCGCGGGCTGGCCCTGGCAGCAGACCGTTACTGGCACGCCGTCAAAGAAGATCTCGTTCGAACCGGCGGCGCCACCGTTGGATTCAAAGTTGTTCGTACCCGCGGCCACCACGGCGCCGCGTGTCTGGCTCACACCCTGTCCGAAGCCACCACCGGGCGCGATACCGGGTGAAAGCGCCGCCAGACCATAGGGGTTACGGCCGTTCAGCGGAAGATCGCTGACCTGCCGGGTCCCGACGGTGTAACTGATGGTCGCATCGCTGGTCTCGAGATCGGCCATGCCGGCAGACTCAACATTGATGGTCTCAGTGCTGGAGCCGATCTCAAGCGCAAGATCGATGTTGGCGGTCTGACCAACGCTGAGAGTCAGCGTTGTCTCCGCCGACTTGAAGCCAGACTGCGAGACCTGCACCTTGTAGGGACCCGTCTGAAGCGAGAGGAAAGAGTAGATACCGTCGCTGTTGCTCTGCGTCGTCAACGTCAGACCGGTATCGGTCTTAGTAAGGGTAAGTTGGGCGTTGGGAATCACAGCGCCGGTACTGTCCGTCAGACGTCCGGTGATGACACCGTTCGCGACCTGCGCCCGCAACATAGACGGAACGAGAAGGAGAAGTACAAGGAGAAGGCCAAGGCAACGACCTTGCGTCTTGAGAATTTGCTTCATAGGTTAGGCCTCATAAGCACTGCAATTTGTCCTGAGTCCAAGGGAGGCGATTCCCAAAGAAAAGGAATCGCCGGTTCTCCCTCATGGCTTGCTAACTATTCGTTCCCGGGTCGATGCCGGTGAAGTTCCAAGCTGTTACGTTACGTAACAGCATCCGTGTTTTCAGCGGGTTAGCGGCATTCAGAGCTATTCGCCAGACTCTTCCTGATCGATATGGAGGATGGCCTTCTGCTCGCGCAGGCGCTTTTGCAGAGCCTTCACATCAATCTCCTGAACTGCCGTCTTGCCCTGAACCGCCATCGCAGCCGTCACGCCCGCAGCCTGACCGAGCATCATGTACTGCGGCTCCATCCGGACGGAGGAGTAGGCGACATGCGATGCGGAGAGACAGACCGGAACGAGCAGGTTCGCCGTCTCCTCCTTTTTGGGAAGAATCGTTCCAAAGGCGATCTCATAAGGCTTCACCGAAACCTGCACATCGCCTTCGTTCCGGACACCGCCGTCGGGCATGGCGACGCGCTGAATGTTGTGCGAGTCGCTGTTATAGGAACCCATGGCAATGGAGTCAGGCTTGGTGCGATCGGTCTGCAGGTCAGCCTGCTTCATGACGTACATGCCGACCATGCGGCGCCCTTCGCGGATGTAGAGTTGGTTGGGCCAGCCATCCGTATCGAGAAACTCGTCCTTCGCCCGGCCCCAACTGTTGACCTCCGCCTGCAGCTGCTTCGGCACCCGCGGGTCAGAGGCCAGGAACCAGAGGAACGACTTGGTATAGAGCAGATGGTCGTCCCAGATCTTCTGACGCTCGGCATAGCCGGCGTCGGGGTAGGTCCAACTCTTGCCGATGTAGTCGCTGGAGAACGCGCCGTTGTTGTTGAAGTCCGCCTCATGGTTGGGGATCATGACCGGGTTCATCACGTCGCGGAAGGTCGGTTCGCGATGGATGTGCTGCTTCCACTCGCCCAGGTACTTCGCCAGCAACGCAAAGTTGGAGGCGTCATACCCTTCCGGCTTCGTCCACGGCAGCTTGTTGTCCGGAGAGTCGGTCAGAATCATGCGGAAGTTATAGGCCTGCACCTTCTTATCCCCCGCGCCGTTTTCCCCCATCGGACTGGGATCGACCTCGGGCATCAGCTTTCCCTTCTCATCAAGGGGCGAGATCTTCCACAGGAATTGATGTTTGGGCGTGTCGACGCGAACCCCAGCGAGATCTTCGTGATAGACCTCCATCCCCTCGCGGCCGACGGTATAGTGCACGCCCGCCTGCGCCATCAGGTCGCCTTCATAGGAGCAGTCGGCAAAGGTCTTCGCCTTCCACACCCTGCCGTCTTCTGTGGTGATGGAGAGAACGATCGTCCCCGACTTTGAGACGCCGCCGTGCTCCTTCAGGCGCTCGTGGAACTGAACTTCGACGCCCGCCTGCTTGAGCCACTGCTGGAAGATCGCCTCTCCCACCTTTGGCTCCGAGAGCCAGTCGTCGTGCTTGTTCAGGGTGCGCACGCCGTAGTGAGCGGCGGCCTGACGGTAGAATTCGCGGGCGTAGCCTCCAATGATCTGATAGTGCGCGACATCGGTCGCCGAAAGCCCGCCGGTCACCATGCCGCCAAGGTGCGTGCCAGGTTCGAGCAGGACGACATGCAGCCCTTCCTTTGCGGCAGCATACGCGGTCATGACACCAGAGGCCGTGCCGCCGTAGACCACCAGGTCAACGGACGGCGGAGCGCTTTGCGAGATGGCTGGCGGGGCGAAAAGAAGAAGAGCAGCAGTAAGGGGGAATATGCGATGCAGCAATCCAGTCATGAAATGGATACTGCCATCCCAGTGGCGTCGCTGACACGTTTCGAGCCGTATGTTACGCGCTGTTACATTGAATTTGCAGGGGCTTGCGCGGTGAAGACATGCATTGCCACCGGCCATGTACGTAGCGCCCGATTGTTCTCCACCTCGGTATAAGTCACCATTTCAAAGTATTTAGGTGAACCGTTTTTCCTCCACATCTCCTCAATGGAGTTGGAGCCGGCCGAAGACGAGATGAGTGCAACCAGAGCTCCTGTGTCTCGAGATTGCATCAGGAGGACTTTGAGTCCCGGTGCACGGCCTGGCAGAATGGAAATAATAGAGGGACGCACCTCACGGTCCCTCGACTTACGGATGATCTCGTAAGATGTCTGCTCTCCCTTGGCAGGATGAGCATTGGTCACCCGCAGCTCCGACTGCGACAGCGTGAAGTTCATCGCCTGTAGATAGTCGTGGAGCGGCTGGAGCGTCTGGTGAGTCCCGAGGGTAATCACATTCGCCTGTTCCAGGACCATCGGAGACAGGTCACGGGTCACATCGAACGAGACGCGCTGTTTGGCGCCGACCGAGTCCAGGTAGCGCGCCATATCGATGGCAGCAAGGGTGTCCCAGGATACGGTGTAGGGCTGCTCCAACGACGGCTTTCCCAGATCCTTCGTCAACGCCTCGAACTGAGGGTCCTTTGGAATATCGCTGTAGTCGTTGACCATCGTGGAGCGGAAACGGAAGGTCGGGGCATTCGGAAACGAAAACAAGATCGGCGTCGGTAGAATGATGCGGATCGGGGCTGAACCCTCCAGGAACGAGGCCCAGAACGCATTCGGCGCCCGGTGATCATTGGTCGCGCGTAAAACGTGGTTGCTCCAGGCCAGCCAAACGACAGCCATGACCAGGAGAACAATAGCTCCGCACAGGAACGGTACAGCCGACCGCTTCACCTCCGGTACGGCTACGAGTTCGAGATCCGGCTCCGGCAAGGGCGCCACAATCGCAGGCGCCGGATGATCAAGCACCATCAGTTGATGGGTGCCGGTGGGGATGACCAGGAGCTCAGGCTCATCGGTCTCCTGCTGGTAGTAGTCCTTCAGCTTGCGGCGCAGGCGGGAGATATGGACGCGGACCGACGCGTCCGTCGTGGAATCGAAGTTGCTGTGCCGGCCAAGCGCCTCTGTGGCGATGGCATACTCGCTCACACTCTCAAAGCGATGCTCCCACAGGTATTGCAACAACTTGCGTTGCGTTTCCGCCCGGGCGAAGTGCGGACTATGCAGCACTCGCTGCACATGCGCTTCGATGGCGCCGGAAGTCTCCGAAGATTCCTGAACCGGCGGCGGGAGAGTCGTTGCCATGCAGGGCATTCTACGCAGGCCTAGGGTGTGTCATCAAACTCCTGTCGCCAGCGTTGTCGTCACTGAAGCAGAGCGCGAAGTTGCGCAGGGTAGGTTTCGGCGCTCTCTGGAGTGCCATCAGGACGGACGCCGATGCCATAAGTCAGGCTGTCACCCATGCACAAAATCGAAACGTTCGGAGAGATCTGCGGTGGAAGCTTCGAGCGTACCGCCGCCGCCAGCATGCCGTAGCCTTTCGCTGTGAGGTGAACTCCATCGGTACTGAGCTCGGCACTGGCGCCGCCGGCCTGCTGCAGAATGTCGTGAAATGGGACAACGGCCGCATGGTGGGTCCGGGCTACTTCTTCGATCACGGCGTTCACCTGGGCCACCCGCTCCAGCGGCGGCAAAATACCATATGCCTCCGGCCGATGACGTTCCAGCAACCGCGTGAGATCCGGATCGTGCACGGTCACCAGAACCACGGCCGCTCCGGCAGCCTGGGCCTGCTGGACCATCGCGGTAAGGTGCTCTCTGGTCTGCAATGGAGTGAGAAACTTGGCGTCGTTCAATGCATCGTTGGTGCCGGCGAAGAGAACGACATAGGCAGGCTTGGCCTCCGCCAGCTCCTGCGCAAAACGTTTTTCGAGCTCGGCGGCTCGTCCTGAAGGAACGAGGCCCGCTTCGGTAGGTGTTCGTTAGAACTTGATGCGTCCGCTAAAGCGCACGGTACGATTGCTGGTGGAGAGTACGCTGGTGATCTGGCCGAAGCCGGCGTCATTCACGTTGGCCGTGGGATTGCTCCACTGCGGCGTATTGGTTACGTCGAACGACTCAGCCTTCAGAACCACAGCAATCTCTCTCCAGATGGGGATATTACGCGTGAGTCCCACATCCAGATTGAAGTAGCCGGGGCCACGGATAGAGTTACGGCCGACGTTTCCATTGGCAGTCGCATTCGGCAGCTTGGTGATGTTGCCGTTATTTACGAAGTAATACGGATACGTAGTGGAGCCGCTGGTGTACTTCGTTCCACTGAGTTGCAGCGGGCTCACCTGGTTCGGAACAACTGTGTCGCCGTTACCGGCCTGCGAGTTATCCGTAATCTGGAACGGACGTCCGCTGTAGTAGGTCATGATGGTGTTCATATCCCATCCACCGACGAGGTTGCCGACAATTCCCTGGTTCAGGAAGCGACGTCCGCGACCGACCGGCATCTGCCACACGGTCCACAGTACATTGAGGTGTTTGCGGTCGAACTGCGAGTTGGCGAAGTTACGCTTCTGCAACGCCGGAGTATTGAAGGCAACGGCTCCGAGCGTACTGTCCGCATCGTAGTTATTCATGTAGTGCGACCAGGTGTAGGAATAGCCATACTGCAACTGCGCAGAGCTACGATTGCTCAACTGCAGTTGCAGGCCGGAATACTTTTCGTCTGCCCACGGAAGGACATTCAGAATGGTTCCGGTGTAGCGCTTCGCGCCACCTGGGCCGTTCGCATTGGCAAAGAGTGGACGACTGTTGGCGCCCAGAGTGCTGACGCCACCGGCATTGATATCGAGACCCACGACCTGACGCACGTGATGCGTGCCAACATAGCCAATGTTCAGGACGAGCCCCTTGAACAGGTCACGATCGACAAACAGGTTCCAGGTTTCGATATAACCGCGGCGCCACTTCTGCGGAGCGGTCTGTGTCGTGTAGTTGTACGGCAGCGGCACAATACCGGACGAGATATCCGGCGCGCCTACGGTCGGAACACCCGCAGCCAGGGTTCCGCTCGGCAGCGTATTCATGTTCGGCGCCGATGAGTTCGCAGCTGTAAGCGCACCTGCGGGAACATAGTTATTGGTGCCGGTATTGTTCAGCGTAATCAGCGCCGGATAAGAGTCGCGGAAGAAGCGGAAGTTTTCCGGATCGACCGTTAGCCCCGTGCCGGAGCGGATCACTGTCTTGTCATTGATGCGGTAATTGATTCCGAGACGAGGCACCAGCATGCCGTGTCCAACGTCTTCGCCAGTGTCAGTCGGTACATTGCCACGGCCACCGATCAACACATTGCTGGTTGAGGGATCGAAGCGGAAGACGCCAGTATGATCGCGGTTCGCGAAGGGATAATACTCATAGCGAACGCCATAGTTGATAGTCAGGTTTGACGTAGCCTTCCAGGTGTCCTGCGCGAAGAAGCTGAAGCTCGAGAAGCGTGGGCCGTTCGGCTGGAACATCTGGACTGTCTTGCCGATCGCCTGCGGCATACCGAGAAGAAGATCGGCCACAGCACGATAGTAAGTAGGGCCATCAGCGGTAACGCCACTGTTATTACCGGTCACACCACCAGAGAAGGTGAACTGGCCACGCGGACCGGCATTGTTTGCTTGGAGGTGGTTGATGGCGGAGTGTACGTACTCACCGCCGAAACGCATCGTGTGGCGTCCGCGGATCCAGGAGGCATTGAGGTTGCTGACATACTGCATGTCGCGGAACTGGAACGGATTGGATTGGATGTAGTTTCCGAAGCTTGAGTTGTTGGCGACGATAAAACCAGGCGTACCAGACTGGAACGGCGTAGAACCGTTGGTTCCGGAGATACCCAGCGTATCGAGACCTACATTGGTTCCGTAGTCCGGAGCGCGTGCAGCGAGATTGATGCGTACAAAACCGACGTTCCCGTCGATCACAAAATTGGGCGTAACGACATACGAGGCGCCGATACCGATGTTCTGGATCGTTCCAGGTGCAGATCCAGGCTGACCTCCATCCCAGGTATTGCCGATCGCATTGCCAAGCGCCGGAGGATCAGTGATCTGCGAGCGCTGTACGGAGTAACGGCCGAAGACCGTCATCTTCGTCGTTGGGTTATAAGTCACCTTGCTGTCATAGGCTGCGCGATCAAATGACAGAATTGCCCCACCCGGATAGTTATTCGAGGTAGCGTTGATCTTTTCTGTAGGCAACAGTGCAAGGATCTTCTGCGAAGCGGAGCTGAGACGCGAACTCGGAATCACATTCCCCGAGAACGCCGTACGGCCGGAGCCGTCGGCATTGCCTGTCGTGGGATCGTAAATCGTAACTCCAGTACCGGCGAAGTTGCCTCCACGTATGGCAGCAAGTGGCACGTTCATTGCATTGCCCGTCTTGAACTGGCGCAAGGAGACTTTGTTGTAGCCGAAGAAGAAGAAGAGCTTGTCTTTGATAATCGGGCCGCCGATGTTCGCGCCGTACTCGTTGAGGATGTTCTTCGGTGTTACCGGAGTCGTCGAAACACGCGTGAAGTACTGACGTGCATTGAATTGCGAGATCGAGTTGTACTCCCAGGCGCTGCCGTGGAAGTTGTTCGTACCGCTCTTGACGATCAGGTTCGCCGCGATACCGCCGGCAGCTCCCTGCTCAGCATTGAAGCTGTTGGTCACAATGTTGGCGGACTCGATCGAGTCCGTCGGCGGAATATACGCAACGATGGACTGAAGCCACGGATATCCCACAGCTGCGCCGTCAATCTTGGTGGAGTTGATGGTGTTCGCAATTCCGTTTGCCGTCACTGCCTGGGTACGGCCCGGGTTACCTGCCTGCGAGTTGTTCTCTGTCGGTGGCGGCACACCAGGAATCAGACGATAGAGCCCCTGGAAGTTACGGCCGGCGGTGGAGGTCGTCGGCAGCTCCTGCACCTGAGTGCTGGTGATCTCGTAGTTCACGTCGGCACGGTCGGTCTGCAATGCCGGCGGAGCCGTGGTGACCTCAATCTTGTCGGAGACCGCGCCCAGCGACATCGTCGTGTCGATACGGCGGGTCTGGTTGGCGCTGACGGCGACACCTTTGCTTACGCTCTGCGTGAAGTTAGGCGCGGAGAAGGTGATGTCGTAGGTTCCGGGCGGCAGATCAGTGAACTGATAGTTGCCGGAGGTGTCCGTCGTGGTGGTGCGGCTAAGACCGGTGGATGGATTGGTTGCGGTTATCTGTGCGTTGGGAAGAACGGAACCGGTCGCGTCGCTAACAACACCGGTCAATGTTCCATAGAGTGTCTGCCCGAAAGCTTGGTACCCCCAAAAACACCCGACCCACAACAAGAACTGCAAGAGAAGAAGGCTACGTTTTTTTGACATCAGTGCATCTCCAGTGCATCTTTTGGAAGCGGACCGAACTATATGTTTGCGTTTGGAAGAGTGTCAAGGCATTTGATCGAGGGTGTTTTCTACGACAACCGAAGAAAATTGAGGAAATCCCGATTTGGTTCGCGGAAATAACTTTGGTTCCGACGGCAAGCTAAATCAGCCACAATTTGTGATTTATGGGAGATTTGTGAAATAAATACACGCGCTCTTATTGAGGTACTTTTTTCAGCTCGAATGAAACGTCCTCCATCTCCCGCTCCCAGCACCCGCACGGCTGCGCCGATTCGTGACCACAACCGCGATCTGGTCCTGGAAGTCTTGCGCTGCAACCAACCCATCTCCCGTGTCGATATCGCGCGACGGTCGGGTCTGCAGCGCTCCACTGTCTCGGCCATCGTCGACGGCCTGATCGAAGAACGCTGGATCCGCGARGGACAGATACTCAAGACAGCACGGGGCCGCAGGCCGACCATGCTGACCATGAATGACGATCTCGTCATCCTGGTCGCCGATGTTCGCCCGACGCAGACCATTCTCGCCGTTGTCGATCTGAATGGAAGATTTCTCGACCGCACGTTGGTACCCGTGATCGCTAATGCCAAACAAGGCGTCGATGCCATTGCCGAAGGGATGAAGCGTTTACAGGCACAGTTCCCTGACAAGACATGCGAGGGTGTCGGCATCAGCCTCCCCGGCCGCGTCGACAAGCGATCGCAACGGCTGGCCCTGGCGCCGAACCTTCCCTGGGTTGGCTTCGATATCCGCGGCGCACTACAGAAACGGCTTGGACTCCAGGTAGAGCTGGAGAACGCAGCCAATGCCTGCATGCTGTCAGAACAGTGGTTCGGACGCCTTCAGGGCATTCGCAATGCAGTGCTGGTCACCATCTCAGAAGGCGTCGGTGCAGCATTACTGGTAAACGGCAACCTCGTCGAAGGCGCAACCGGCATGGCGGGGGAACTAGGACATATTCCCATCGCCGACTCCGGTCCTCAATGCGCATGCGGACAGGTGGGCTGCTGGGAGATGTTCGCCTCGTCAAGGGCGGCGCTGCGCTACTTCCACGAAAGCGCTGTCTCCAACCAGACACCGACCATTCAGCAGCTTCTCAACATGGAAGCCAGCGGCAACGAGAAAGCACGGATCGCGCTGGAGAAGCAGGCCAGAGGTATTGGCCGGGGACTGCGCATCGTGACCGCGACCTTCGATCCTGAGGTGATTCTCTTTGCCGGCGACATCACGCTGCGCTGGGACACCGTGGGACCCATCGTTGCCTCGGAACTCTCCACCCGCATGTTGACCGGAGGCCCGCCGAAGCTGATCGCGCTGGCCGATGGCGAAGCAGCTCGTCTTCGCGGCGCCGCAGCAGTCGTGCTGCAACGCCATACGGGCTTCAAGCGGTTGACGGCACTTCGCTAGGAGCTCTTTTGTTTGTCATTTCGTAGTGACCGCAGGGAGTGGAGAAATGACAAATAAAAGCGGTTCGAGCTTCGCTCGAATACCCAGGTCCCCAAGGGACCTGAAGCACCCGGATTCACCTCTACACCGGCAACGTATACGGCGTTCGCTGCGTGCGGCTGAGATACCGGTTGGCATCGTCATCCTTCACAAAGCGCTCTTTCGCCGGATCCCAGTGCAGGCGACGCTTTGTCTTCATTGCAATGTGGTGCAGCAAGCAGGTGGAGCAGGCACGGTGTCCAATCTCAGCCGGAGCAATGGGCTCCTTACGCGAGCGGATACAGTCGAGCCAGTTTCCATGCTGATCTTCGCTGTAGTAGAGATGCGTCTCATTCGGGCCGATAACGCTATCGAGAATCTTCGGATCACTCGCCACCAGCGGCTCGATCTTTGCCTTCTCGCCCGCGGCAGCCGTAGGCGAGGCCTGTTCATCGCGGCAGACAAAAATCCATCCCTTGGTGCCATAAAACTTAATGCCGTTCTGGAACTCTCCGCTGATGGTCATGGTCACGCCATTCGCATAGACGGCGTTGGTCTTGAAGGGTCCATGGACATCCCACAATCCGGAGGTCGGGAACTCCGCCGTTCCCCAGATCTCGACCGGGCCGGTAAGTTCGGTATTCATGCCCCAGTGCGCGGTGTCGACGTGATGGGCGCCCCAGCCGGTAATCATGCCGGCGCCGAATTGTTCGCAGCGCAGCCAGCCCGGACGATCGAAACCATGGGTGGGCATGACGCGGTCAAGTGTGTATGGCACCTCAGGCGTAGAGCCAAGCCAGGCGTCGTAGTTGAATCCCGCCGGCACCGGCATCGGCGCCGGGTTGCCTCCAGATGGATCGCCCGGCAGACCGATCTCGACGTGCTTGATGTCTCCGATGCGTCCATTCCGTACCAACTCACAGGCGCGACGGAATTGCTTCCACGACCGCTGCTGCGAACCGATCTGCAGGATGCGGCCTGACTTCTTGACCTCGTCTGCCATGCGTCTGCCCTCCGCGATGGTGAGCGAGGCAGGCTTTTGCAGATAGACATCCTTGCCTGCACGAACGGCATAGACGGCAAGAATGGCATGCTGATGATCGGGCGTGGAGATCACAACCGCATCGATATCTTTGTTGGCCAACAGCTCGTGATAGTGGCTGTAGCCCAATGTCCCCTGATAGGGCTTGCCGGTCTTTTTGGCATAGATGCCGTCAATCAATTCCCTGCCTGCCTGAACGCGGCCGGCATCCAGATCGCAGACGGCGAGAATACGCGCCTGGTCGTACTTCCAGAGGTTCGGAAGATCGTGCGTGCGGGAGATACGGCCGACGCCAATGGCGCCGATGTTGATGCGGTTCGAGGGGGCGTTCTGTCCGAAGACGGAACTCGGAACAATCGCCGGGAATCCGGCTGCGACCGCGGCGCCTGCTGACGTCTTCAGGAACCGCCGGCGCGAGTAGGTCGTGCTCTCCGTGCTCTTCTCTGTTTCCATGACTCATCCCTCTTGTTAGTTAACCCGCACCAGCGGGCCTGATTCGTTTGCGGAAGGAACAATTGCCGATTACCCGGCCTCAAGCCGACGAATTCCGGCTGGCCTGAGAGGCGCGACAATCTTACACACTTCCGGTGAAATTCGGCATCCCGCCTTCCGTTTCCCTCACGGAACAATGGTTTAGCGAACTTATGATGGTCATTTGAATTAAATCTGCTGCAAGTGCGAATTCCCACGGTAAATCGTCGCTGTCTGCAAAGGTTTCACCGTGAACAGCAAGGCTCTTCACGGTAAAGCGTGTTTACGTACAGAAGAGCATGCCCTACATTGCTGGTATGGCCCAGCACGATCGTCGCTCCTTCCTGAAGATGACCGCCCTTGCCGGCGCATTTTCATCGAACAGTTTTTTTCAGCAGGCGCATGCGGAGGAATGGCAGGCGGCGGCCAGCGCGGTTAACGATCACGATGCGGCAACGGTAGCGCAGAACGAGGATTTCTGGGGCGTGATCCAGCGCGGCTATTCGGTCAGCCCGCTGATCCTGAACCTTAATAATGGTGGCGTCTCTCCCGCCCCGATTGTCGTGCAGGAGGCAGTCGCCCGCTATAACCAGATGACGAACGAAGGGCCCTCGTACTTCATGTGGCAGATCCTGGACCAGGGCCGCGAGCCGCTCCGTCAGAAGCTTGCCCGGCTTGCAGGCGCCTCCGCTGAAGAGATCGCCATCAACCGGAATGCGACCGAGGCGCTGAACACCATCATCTATGGTCTGCCGCTCAAGGCCGGAGACGAAGTAGTCGGCTGCAAGTTCGACTATCCGAACATGATGAATGCCTACCGGCAGCGGGCGGAACGCGACGGCATCGTCTACAAGCAGGTCACCTTCAAGTTTCCGGTAGAAGATGTAGACGCCGTCGTAAAGACCTACGAACAGGCGATGACTCCGCGCACGAAACTGGTCCACATTACCCACGTCGTCAACTGGGTGGGCCAGATCATGCCCGTGCAGCAGATCGCCGACATGGCGCGTGCCCATGGCGCCGAAGTCATCGTCGACGGAGCGCACTCCTTCGGACTGCTGGACTTCAAAATCGCCGACCTGCACTGCGACTACTTCGGCACCAGCCTGCACAAGTTCCTGTCGGCGCCGATCGGGTCAGGCATGATGTGGGTGAAGCAGGAAAAGATCGCCAAGCTGTGGCCGTTAACCTGCTACGGCGATCCTCATAGCCCTAACATTCGCAAGTTTGAAGCCCTGGGAACGCGCAGCTTCCCGATTGAACAGGGTATCGGCGAGGCCATCAACTTTCACGAAGCCATCGGTCCACGCCGCAAGCAGGAGCGCATCCACTACCTGAAGAACTACTGGGCAACCCGGGTACGCGAGATCAAGGGCGTAACGCTTCATACCTCGCTGGACCCACGGTTCTCCTGCGCCATCTGCGGCGTCAGCGTCGAGGGCTATACACCGGCAGAATTAATGAACGCATTGTTCGACCGCTACAAGATTCATACGGTCGGCATCGATTATGAGGGAGTGCGCTGCATCCGCGTCACGCCCCACGTTTACACGACGCTCGCGGATCTGGACCGCTTCGTCAATGCCATCGGCGAACTCGCCGCCGGCAAAAAAGCTTAGACGTTTCCTATCGGGCAGGGCAGGTTCATAGCCTGCCCTGCCTTGCCATGCGCCATCTCTCACCGCTCCACGATCCTGAAGCCACTGTGATACCTATGTCCCGACTGATCCCACTCGTTGTTGCCTCCCTGCTTAGCCTTCCCTCTTTCGCCCAGACCACGCCGGAAGACCTGGTGCATCCGCTCACCGGGACACAGAACGAAGGCCAGACCTATCCTGCCGTCGGCGTCCCTTTCGCAATGACCCACTGGACGCCGCAGACGCGTGCGGGAGAGATCAAGTGCATCGCGCCGTATTACTTCCCCGACACACGGATCCAGGGGCTTCGCGCCACCCACTTTCTGAGCGGGAGCTGTGTTCCTGACTACGGCAGCGTGGCCCTGATGCCCGGCACCGGCACATTGAAGACAGACGCGGTCGAACGCTCTTCCAGCTTTGATCGCAGTAGCGAACATGCCACTCCCTATGTCTACACGGTCGATCTGCCCGATGCTCACGCAACCGCGTACGTCACCGCCACCTCGCGCGCGGGCATTCTTCGGTTCACCTTCACTGAAGATGCGGCCGATGGATGGGTGGTCTTTGAGAACAATGCCCGCGCCGGCGAGGGCTGGGTGAATGTAAGCGCGGCCGGAAAAGAAGTAACGGCAGAGGTGCCGATCCGCCGCGAGTACGCCGGCTCCGGTAAGTCTGCTGGATATAGCGCCTGGTATGTTGCCGAGTTCGACCATCCGGTCACCTCGGCCGGAACGTATATCGGCGCCCAGGCGCATGACGGCGTTACGAAGCAGGTTGGTGACGGCAAGCCCGCAGGCGTCGTTGTTGTTTCGAAGATGATGACCTCCACCGGTGGAGCTTCGGCTGCGGCTGCCACGAATCCGGTCTCGGCTCCTAGGCCCGGCTTCGGCGCATATCTGCACTTCGGCGCCGTCCATAAAGGAGAGACCATTACAGTACGCGTGGGAAGCTCGTTCGTCTCTGAAGCGGAGGCGCGGCGCAACCTTCACGCAGAGATTGCCGACTGGGACGCCAAACGTATCGAGACTGTTGCGCACAAGGCATGGCACGATGCGCTGGGCCGCATCCAGATCGCCGGCAACGACCCGGCTAAGACCGTCTTCTATACCTCGCTGTATCACGCCATGCTGCAGCCCCGTACATACAGTGACGTGAGCGGCACGTATCCCCGCTTCCACGATCATGGAACGCCGGAACATGTGGCTGCCGGCCAGACACAGTTCGATGACTTTTCGGTGTGGGATATCTTCCGCGCCCAGGCTCCGCTGATGATGATCCTCGATCCGAAGCTTGAAGCCTCGATGCTGCAGTCGATCATTACCAAGGGAGAGCAAGGCGGTTATCTGCCCATCTTCCCGGCGTGGAACAGCTACACCTCCGAGATGGTCGGCGACCACTCAATCTCCATGATCGTCGATGCATGGCAGAAGGGTATCCGTGGTTTCGACACCGAGAGCGCCTACAAGCTGATGCGTAAGAACGCACTGACCATGCCGCAGGATCGCGCCGAGTATCTCGACGGCAAAGGCCGCCGCGGCCTGGACTCCTATCTGAAGTACGGCTATATCCCGCTGGAAGATCACATCGATGACGCCTTCCATAAGAACGAACAGGTCTCGCGCACCCTGGAGTATGCCTACGACGACGCCATGCTGGCCCGCTTTGCTAAGGCCCTGGGACATACCGAAGACGCAGCCCTCTTTGCAAAGCGCGGAGAGAATTGGCGGAACGTGATCGATCCGAAGACAGGCTTCGCGCGCGGACGCAACAGCGATGGATCATGGGCCGCCCCCTTCGATCCAACAGTCCATGTCTCGTGGATCACCGAGGGCCTGCCATGGCAGTACACCTTCTTCGTTCCGCAAAATGTGCCTGGATTGGTGGAGTATCTTGGCGGCCGGGAAAAGTTTGTCGCCAAGCTCGATGAGCTCTTCGCGAAGAACTACTACGAACACGGCAATGAACCCAGCCACCACATCGCATATCTGTACGCGCTGGCCGGAGCCCCGGAAAAAACACAACAACACGTGCGTGCCATTCTGGACAGCCAGTACAAAGATGGCCCCGACGGCCTTGCAGGCAACGACGACGCGGGCCAGATGAGCGCGTGGTACGTACTCAGTGCACTCGGCCTCTACCAGGTATGCCCCGGCGTACCGGTCTACACGCTGGGCGTTCCACGCTTTGACGATGCGACTGTCTCCTTACCCAACGGACAGAAGCTGCACGTGATCGCGAAAGGCGTCGAAGCCGGAAAGTTCACCGTCCGCGAAGTGACCTGGAATGGCAAGAAGATCACGGACTCCCAACTCACGCACGACGCCCTGAAGCAGGGCGGAACCTTACGCTTCGAACTCGCGCAATAAGGTAGAGCTACATGAAAGCCGTGGGCATTCAGCCCACGGCTTTCATGCGTCAGCAGCTTCGCCGCAGGGTGCCCCACCCTCGCAACGCTAGGGTGGGCAGGGATTGCCCCAAGTTTCCTGTCAAAGACAAAATGATTTTATTAATCTCTACCCCAGCGCATTACGCCGAATCACCTCGGCATAAAACTGCGAACTCAACTTTGGAATCCTCTTCTGTGTAGCGAAATCCACATACACAATCCCAAAGCGCTTGCTGTATCCATCCGCCCATTCGAAGTTATCCAGCAAACTCCAGAGGAAGTATCCCTTTACCGGAACACCCTGACTGATGGCACGCTGTAGATGCGTCAGATAGTTGCGGAGATACATCACGCGGTCGGTATCGTAAACGTGACCATCCGCAGCAACCACATCATCCGAAGACGCGCCGTTCTCAGTGATGTACATCTCCTTCACCTTCCAGAGATCGTGAATCAGCTTCGGAGCCCAGTACAAGCTCTCCGGCCCCACGGTCAGCCACGGGCTGGCCATCTTCGGGAACGAGGATGGCGGCGTGATCATCACATATCCCCGCTCACCGGCATCGGCGCGGACATAGGTGGGCGCATAGACGTTAATGCCAAGGAAGTCCAACGGGCTCGCAATCGTACGCAGCTCCTCCGGCGTAAACTTCGGAGCATCGGCGCCGAGCTGCTTCAGATACAGGTCCGTATAACGACCTTCCATGATGACCGAGAGATACATCGCATTCTCTTCGCGGAAGGCCTTACGTGCCGCTGCAATATGCTCTTCCGTCTCGATCGCGGGATTGGTGACAGTCGGATTCTCCGCCAGGCCGACACGCGTACCGCTCGCCGCCTTCGCGCGGATGGCTTGCACAGCCAGTCCATGCCCCAGCACCGCATGATGCGCGATCTGCGCGACCTTTGCGCGGTCCAGGCGCAATCCCGGAGCATGAATTCCCTCACGATAACCGAGCTCGACAAAACTGCGAATTTCGTTGGTCGTCATGAAATGCTTCACGCGGTCTGAGAGCTTGGAGGCCACATACCCTGCGTAGTCCGCGAATGCCTGCGCGGTGTCACGGTTCTCCCATCCCCCCTTGTCCTGCAGCGCCTGCGGAAGATCCCAGTGATAGAGCGTGCAGTAAGGCTGAATCCCAGCCTCCAGCATGGCATCGACCATCTTCTTATAGAAATCAACACCCTGCTGGTTTATCGAACCCGTGCCATTGGGGAAGATGCGTGACCACGACACCGAAAACCGGCAGACAGTAAGCCCGAGATCTTTCATCAGGCGGATGTCATCGCGATAGCGGTGATAGTAGTCGTCGGCCACGTCACCGGTATCGCCGTTATGCGTCTTTCCCTGCGTATGCGAGAAAGTGTCCCAGATCGATGGCCCTCGCCCATCTTCCTTCGCGGCGCCTTCTACCTGGTAGGAAGCGGTCGCAGAGCCCCAGAGAAATCCCTTTGGGAAAGCCAATGGCCGGACGGCAGCGTCCCCAGGAGCTGCTGCGAGTGCATCGACTCCACGGAACGGAAGCGCCGCGGTGGCGGCGCCCAAGAGTTGCGCAAATCTGCGCCGGGAAAAAGAAAGCAACATCTCAGCAAACTCCTTTGAGAGCATTTTCCCTGTTGCAGGGTATCCCGGAATGGGCGTGCCGTGGCGTTTTCATTGCGGAAAACGCCCATAGATGCGGAATCTCTACACTACACCTACAGGGAAAATGCTCCAGCGGTTACGCAAACAGTATGACTTACCGGGGCTGATAGACGCGAACGTAGTCCACAAGCATCTGTTGCGGAAACTGTGTCGTCGCATCCGGACTCTTCGGCCAGTCGCCACCGACCGCAAGATTCAGCAACAGGTAGAAGGGATGATCGAAGACCCAGCGCTTGTTTCCCGGAATACTATCCGTCGTCTGGGTCTCATAGAGGTGGCCGTCTACAAAGAAACGAATCTCGTGCTCATCCCACTCGACCGCATACACATGAAAGTCATCGCTGAACGCTCCGCGAGGCAGCGTATATGCCCCGGTCAGCGGGCTGTCGCCGGAGTAGCGTGGACCGTGCAACGTGCCATGCACCTTCATGGGTTCGAAGCCGACATTCTCCATGACGTCAATCTCGCCGCACGCCGGCCAACCTGCCGCATCAATATCGGAGCCCAGAAGCCAGAACGCCGGCCACATCCCCTGTCCCTTCGGAATGCGGATACGAGCCTCGAAGCGGCCGTACTTCTGTGCAAACTTTCCTTTCGTCTGCAGACGAGCCGAGGTGTATTCACGCGCGATGCCGTCCGTTCCGGTGAATGCCTCTTTGCGGGCCATAATCACCAGATGACCACGTTCCTGGTGAACATTCTCACTGCGGTCGGTGTACTGCTCCAGCTCATGGTTGCCGAATCCACGGCCACCCGTAACGATTGACCACTTTGTCGGATCCGGCGGCGCACCATCAGCACCGTTGAACTCATCGCTCCAGGTGAGCTTCCAGTGGGTGTGAGCAGACGCGGGCGCGGCATGCAGGACAAGACACAGCAGCAGCGCGCCGGCAACGATGGCTGATCCGATGCGAGACATTTGTACCTGACTATAGAGCGTTTTCCCTGTTACTGGGTATCCCGGAAGGGGTGTGCAGCGGCGTTTTCATTGCGGAAACCGCCCATAGATGCGGAAGCCCTACATTACACCCACAGGAAAATGCTCCAGCGGGTTTCAAAAAGATGGGGAACGCCGTAGCGTTCCCCATGGGAGATGCAAGGGAGGGATACAACAGTGGCTAGCGGATGCTGAAGATCGTGACCGACTCCGCTGAAAGTTTGAGCTCGAGCTGCTCGCCGGGAGTGTTAGCAGTGCCATTCCCCAGCAGCATGTCGATCGTCTTGCCACCGGCAAGACTAGTATCGGACGTTGCGAGTTGGATCGACCGGGTCTCCTGCGACCGATTGATCGCGACTACGACTCTGCGTTTGCCATCCGCTGCTAGATTGAGAGCATCGCCACGAACGTAGACCATCGTGTCTTTGTCCGCGAGCAGGACCTGCTCTTCCCCGCGCTGCAGCTCATCGCATCTGCTGCGAAGTGTTGCCAGCTCACGCACCCAGTCATGCATCTCTGCCTGCTGCGCACTCCGGCCGCCGGCGGTAAAGGCGTTCCGGCTATCGCCTGCCCAGCCACCGGGAAAGTCTCTGCGGTTGTCGGGGTCTTCTCCACCGGTCATCGCGATCTCATCGCCGGAATAGATCTGCGGCATGCCCCGCATGGTCAGCAACACCGCAAAGGCAAGCTTGAGCCGCGGCAGCATGGCGCCCTTCTCCCAGAGGAACCGTGTTGTGTCGTGATTACCGAGGAAAGGTGTCAGACGCTCAGGATGTGGATAGAGAGTATCCATGCGTAGCATCTCCGCCAGCTTCGTCATGGGCTCTCCCTTCACAAAGACGTCCCGCAGTGCGAAGTAGCTGGGAAAGTCAAAGGGCGTATCGAGACCGGTATCGATGCCGTTGCGCGTCACTCCTCCGGCAAAGGACGAGACGATCGTTGCATCCGGATTGAAGACCTCCCCCAGGGTCGTCAGCTTTGGATACAAGCTGTGTAACTGCGCGTGAAAGCCATACCAGAAGCTGCGGCCAACATACGGGAAGGTGTCGAGGCGAAGTCCATCGGCTCCAGTCATCTCCGTCCACCAGACAGCGTTCTGAGTCAGGTACTGCGAGACCACAGGATTCTCCTGGTTCATATCGGGCAGGATGTCGGCAAACCATCCCTCAGTGACATTCTTCTGGTCGCGCCAGGAGGCATGCGGATCAGTCAGCGGCTTGAAGTCTCCCTGGGCCACGCTGTGCTTTGCACGGGTGCCGTGAAACCAGTCCGGCTCGGGCTCATCCTCCACCCACGGATGTTTCGGGCCGACATGATTGGGCACCGTATCCAGCACCAGCTTCATACCACGCTGATGCAGCGCAGCGCTGAGGGCCTTGAGATCGTCCATCGAACCATAGTGCTCGTCGACGGCGTACATATCGGTCGCGCCATAGCCGTGATAACTGTCGGCCTCATGATTCTGATAGACCGGCGTCAGCCAAAGCGTCGTGATGCCAAGCTCCCGCAGGTAGTCAAGATGCTGCATCACACCACGCAGATCGCCGCCATGCCATCCGCGAATCTTCTCACGATCGCCCACTGTATCGTTCGATATATCTCCATCGGCGAAGCGGTCCGTCATGATGAGATACATCACGTCTTTCGACGAGAATCCGGCGAAGCCATCAGAGGCACTACGCCGCGCAAGAAACTTGTATGTACCGCTTCCCTTTCCAGCCGTATTGCGAGCCGAAATAGTGACCTCTTCTGCTTTCTGTGGCGAAGCGCTCAGCCACAACTCCGCCCAGTGACCATTGGGCGAACTCTTAACTTGCGCAATGCGTAGGTGTGCATCGCTCAGCGTGAATGTCGCGTGGCTGAGATTCTCACCCTTCACCAGCAGCATGGCTTTGGACATATTCGCCCACCAGTTGGGTGGATCGATCTTTTCGATCTTAGGTGCGTTCTGCGGTGCGTTCTGCGCGTAGGCCGCAGCCGCACACCACGCGACACCCGCAGCCCATGCACGTATCTTCCAGTTCACTTCCGCCTCCATATCATAGAGAAACGAACGGCACCGCCCTCTCGCGGTGCCGTTCCAGCTGCATCAGGGTTGATTAGAAGTTGATGTGTCCCGCGAGCTCGAACTGACGCTCGGAGTACTGGCGGATGCTATTGATGGTTCCGAAGTCGGCCTGCGAGGCATTCGTCTGCGGATTGCTGAACTGCGGATGATTGAAGACGTTGTACGCCTGTGCCCGGAACTCAGCCTTCACCCGCTCCGTAATGGAGAAGTTCTTGAAGACGGAGAAGTCCACCTTGTTGTAGCCAGGACCGGTAAACTTGTTACGGCTCAGCGTGCCGATGCGGGTGTACATGCCGGCTGCATTGGTCGGAGGCGCCTTCACTACCGCATTGAAGAACGTCTGGTTGCCAGTATTGGTAGCACCGGTGATCCGCGAACGGCCTACCTTCTGGAAGGAGATGAGGTCGGGACGCATATCGATGGTCCCGCCGGTCAGATCGAGGTCAATCGGTGTACCGCTGGCAAAGGACATAATCGTGTTGGTCTGCCATCCGCCAATCACTTCGTCCAGCGCACGGTTCATGCTGCGGCCAAAGGTGCGGCCACGTCCGAACGGAAGCTGATACAGAGCGCTCGCCGTAAAGACATGACGCTGATCCTGATCACTGTTGCCGTAATTAGCGCGCAGGTTAGGACCACCGGAGGTAATAAAGACACGCGACCCAGCGCCGGAAGTGCCCGTCGCAAACGCGCCGTTTGAGTTATCGAGGGTGTGGGACCAGGTGTAAGCCACAGTCGCGAGCAGCCCAGCCGACATCTGGCGATTCACGAAGATCTGCATGCCGTTATAGTGACTCGAACCTCCCGCGAGGCCATAGGTGATGGTGCCGCGAGTCGGATACAAGCCATTTCCAGTGCCGCCAATCACAGGCGAGTTCAGGTTGAACCACGTCATCAGGTGATCGCTCTTGGTACCGACATACGCCAGGTTGATGCTGGTGGTATGGTCGAGCTGCTGCTGGATCTGCAGATTCCAGCTCTGCGCCATGCTGTTCTGGCTGTTCTTCGGCTGTGCAATCAGACCGACGTTGGTTGGATTGTTCAGATTCACGGAGCCAGGACCGAACTGCGGCAGCGGCAAAGCATTGGTGGCGTGGGCGCTGTTGTTATCCCGCAGTGCGCCCTGGCCCATGAAGGTGACGCGATATCCATCCGTCGCACGATATTCGCTAAAGCCGTTGTAGCCGGGATTGTTGCTCAACTGGTTGCCGACTCCGCCGCGATCGACGAAGTAGAAGATGCCGTAACCGCCACGCAGCGAAGCGCGGCCATTGCCGAAGAGATCATAGGCAAAGCCGAAGCGTGGAGCGAAGTTGTTCTTATCCGTATCGATCAGGCTGCGCGAGTTGCCGTTGGTTCCGGCCACGCGCAGAATACCCGCCGCGACGTCATAGTTGGACTGGTTGTTGTCCTGCTCGTACGGATAGGTATAGAGGTCGTAGCGAAGGCCAAGGTTCAGTGTGAGACGCCGGTTCACCTTCCAGTCGTCCTGGGCAAAGTAACCCGTCTCCCAGCTGAAGGTCTTGAAGTAGGTGCTGGCCGAACCGATGCGGTAATCAGTAAAGCCGGCGACCAGCTCGCTGGTCTCATAGCCGGTGAAGCGGCCCGTTCCCGGATAGTTCACACCGCCGATGATGAAGTAGCCCTTGGCGTCGTTACCCTGGAAGAAATCGACCTGACGGCGAATAACGTTCGCGCCGAACTTGAAGGCGTGATTGCCATGGGTCCAGCTCAGCGAATCAGCATACTGGTAGGTCTTCTCAGGAACGTTATACGGTCCACCGTCACCGGTGTACTCGATCTGCGTATTGCTGCCGCCGATCAAAGCTCCGCCACCCAGCAGCGCATTGCGGTTCGCATTCACAATGCCGAGGTTCTGCGAGACCGGCGTTCCGAACATTGGAGGAATGTAGCCGAACTGCGGGCGAACATATCCGAAGCGGAACTCATTCACCAGGTTCGCTGTGAAGATGCGCGTATACCCTGCTGCGACACCACGAGGATGGCTGACGTTCGCACCTGACGCAAAGCCGGCCGGCAGATTTGTGAACTCGCTGTTGACGTCATAGTTGTCCTGCCCATAGCTGTAACGGGCAAAGACCGAATCCTTCTGCGAGATGCGGAAGTCGATGCGGCCGTCAAAGTCGTTGAAGTTGCGAATCTGATTGCGCACCACATAGTAGTTGTTGATCAGGCCACCGCGCGAAGGCAGCGGATACGCATTCAGGTAGTTGGTCGCAGCCTTCGTCTGGCGTGCTGTTGGAATCACGTTGTTTGTAAAGGGAAGGCAAGTGGTCGGATCGTAAATCGCGCCCACGACCTTTACCGCGGTGCAACCGGTAAGCGTCGCATCCGGGGTCGTCGTGACATCCTGGCCCAGCAACTCGCCAAAGTCACCGGTACGCATACGCGCCGTCGGCACCGTGTGATAACCGGTATCCTGCGGCTGCCGCAAACGAAGCGCCTGGTAGTCGCCAAAGAGGAAGATCTTGTCCTTCCAGATCGGTCCGCCGGCAGCAAAGCCGAGCTGCTTCCTCTGAAAAGAGGGCTTCACCGCAGTCGGGTTGAAGTAGTTCGGACTGGCATCGAAGGCAGCACTGCGGTAGTAGCCAAAGAGAGATCCGTGAATCGCATTGGTACCCGACTTCACCGAGGTATTGATGATCGCGCCGCCGGCGCGGCCAAACTCAGCAGGAGCTACCGAAGTATCAACGCGAAACTCCTGAATCGCCTCAGGCGGAGTGAAGAAGACGATGCCGTTGACCAGCGACTCATTGTTATCCGTACCGTCGAGCAGGAAGTTGTTGGCCTGTTGGCGCATGCCGTTGGCAGAGATAGCGGCGCCGCCGCTGTCGCTGTAACGGAAGGTCTCAGAGTTGCCGTTACGACCGGAGGCATCGCTCGAGAACGCACCGCGCGTCACCCCCGGAACCAGTGTGGCCAACTGGGTAAAGTTGCGTCCGTTGATCGGAAGCTCGGTCACCTGGCGGCCTTCGACTACGGCTCCTGTGGAAGAAGTAGAGAGATTCACAACAGGAGCAGCCGAGGTGACATCGATCGTGGTGCTCTGCGCTCCGGGAGGGAGATGGAAGTCGGCGGCCACCACCTGAGAGACCTGCAGGACGAAGGTCTGTGTGTTCTTGGCGAAACCGGTCATAGTGGCATCGACGCGGTAGTTGCCACGAACCACGGCCGAGAAGTTATAGAAGCCCTCTCCATTCGTGGTCGCCGTCTGTGTCGCGCCGGTGTCGGTGTTGACCAGCGTTACGGTCGCCCCGGGAATCACAGCTCCGGTTGCGTCGGTTACCGTTCCGGTCACACGTCCTGTGTCGGACTGTGCCAGAAGCAAACCGGGGAACAGCATTGCCAGGCAGAGAGCCATGGCGAGCCAAACTCCGGCGAACCCTCTTCTTGTCTCAGGGCTATGTGTCGTCTTCATATAACGTGCCTCCAAAAGGCCGCCTGTTCCTCAACGGATCGGAGTCCGCAAAAATCTGGGAAATTCAGGCTGCGATGCGAACCATGTCGCCTTCGCACCACTCATCGCAATCCACGCTCCGCCTTTTTTCGTTCAATTCTTCTTCATCAGATAACTCTTTATTCCTGAGCCGCTTATATGGATGCGATCAACGACTGTCGGGGTTCGAACCGCGCTGGTTTCACATCGGTGATACAGTCATTGGCGCGAGGTTAAGTACGATGGCATCCACGGTCCAGAGCCCAACCCGGGTATCCTTCGGGCTCTATGAGGCCGATTTGCAATCGGGCGAGCTCTGGAAGGCTGGCCACCGAATCAAAATCCAGAGTCAGCCCTTCAAAGTGCTCAGCATTTTGCTCGAGCGCCCCGGTGAGGTTGTGTCCCGGGAAGAGTTGCAGCAGCGCCTGTGGGGCAAAGACACGATCGTCGACTTCGATCACTCCCTGGGCACAGCTATTAATAAGATCCGCGAAGCGCTGAGCGACTCGGCCGATAACCCAAGATTTGTAGAGACCCTGGCCCGCCGCGGCTACAGGTTTATCGCTCCGGTTACCTATCCTTCCCAAGCCGTAGCACAGGCTCCCGCGACACCGGCAACCGTACCGTCAGAGGCACAAACTTCTACCGCGCCTGCGGAGATCATCCCCGGGAAACGAACATTCTTTTCTCCATCCAACATTCGTCTCGTGCTCTTCGGGGTGGGGTTGATGGCGGTTCTTGCA
Source organism: Terriglobus sp. 2YAB30_2 (assembly GCF_052114765.1). Classification (NCBI taxonomy): domain Bacteria; kingdom Pseudomonadati; phylum Acidobacteriota; class Terriglobia; order Terriglobales; family Acidobacteriaceae; genus Terriglobus; species Terriglobus sp. 2YAB30_2. Next base: position 139,574 of record NZ_JBFRFJ010000008.1, on the reverse strand, counting down.
GCCGCGGGCGTTGGCTTCTATCTAGGCCAGTCTCACGGACGAGGGGAGCCCGACCGCATTACTCAATTGACTCATCACGGTCGCATCTCCCCCGGAGCCCCTGCAATGGAGAGCTTTCCCTCGGCAGCTACCGATGGGGTGCGCATCTTCACCGGGCAGATCGAGAATGGGCGCACGATTCTGTCGCAGGTCTTCGTGAACACCGGCGAGACGATGCCTTTGCCAGTGCCCAGCGAGATCGCTGCTCCATCGCTTGGCGACCTTTCGCCCGACGGATCCAAGTTATTGCTGCGTAGCCATTTGTCTCCGGAATCCGAACAGCCGTTGTGGGTGGTCCCGACCGGCGGCGGGTCAGCCTTACGGGTAGCGAATATCAACGCACACGATGCGACCTGGATGCCGGATGGTTCCGGCATTCTGTACGCTGCCGGATCACAGCTCTCCATCACCCGTCTGCAGGATGGCGCCTCAACCCCGTTCGCCACGCTTCCATTCGGACGGGCGTTCTGGCTGCGCTGGTCTCCCGATGGCAAGATGCTTCGGTTCACCATCCTGGATCCTATCGCCCACACTCAGTCGTTGTGGGAGATGGATGCCAAGTCACGCAAGCCCACACCCCTCCTGGCCAACTGGTCAAAGCCGGCGAACGAGTGCTGCGGCACATGGACCGCAGACGGCAAGTACTACATCTTCCAGTCCTCGCATGACGGCAACTCCGACCTATGGCAGTACAACGGAGGCTCGGCGCCAACGAAGATCACAAACGGCCCGCTGGATTTCCAGGCTCCGGTCGCTGCCCGCAACGGCCACCTCATCTTCTTCCTTGGCCTTGATTCCCGATCGGAGTTGCAGCGTTTTGACGCCACGCGCAGGGAGTTTCTGCCCGAACGAGCCTTCCTGGCCAACGCTAGCCGGGTCACCTACTCGCGAGATTCCCAATGGGTGGCATGGACCGATCCGCAAGGACGGCTATGGCGCGCACGCAGGGATGGAACCGAGAAGATTCAGCTCACCCCGGAGTCGATGCAGGTCTTCCTTGCCCAGTGGTCACCCGACGGCCAGCAGCTCGCCCTGATGGCGCGGCAACCTGGAAAGGCGTGGCAACTCTATACGATTCAGGCAGATGGAGGCAGTCCAACCGCCCTGCTGCAAGAGAATCGCAATGCCGGCGATCCCTCCTGGTCTGCCGACGGAAAGACTCTGGTCTTCGGGCGGGTCACCGACCTGATGGGCATGGAGAGCACCACCCGCAACCTGCAGTTGCTGAATCTGGAGACTCATAAGACCGAAGCGATTCCGAACTCGGAGGGCTACTTCAGCCCACGCTGGTCTCCGGATGGCCGCTACATCGCCGCTATCAGCCTGGACCAGCGCAGGCTGGTGCTCTATGACGTCGCAACGAAGACATGGAAGACGCTGGCCACGACCTCCGTGGCAGATCCGGTGTGGTCGACCGACAGCCGGGCGATCTACCTGCATGCCTTCATGGCAAACACCCAGCCGATCTATCGCGTCTCCATCCCCGATGGAAAGCTGGAGGAGGTTGCCAGCCTGACCAGCTTCCGCACGGGAGATATCGCTGACTACTTCTTCTCCGGCATTACCCCGGACAACGTGCCTCTCGTGCGTGCCCGCACCGCGACCGGAAACCTCTACATGCTCGATCTCGACGGGAAATAATCGGTTCATCTCCTCGCGTTCTCCATTGATTCCAAAAGAGTTAATGGGTGAAGCAGAAATGAAGGACAGTTGGCTCGCGAAGCATTGCGGCGAAGCGTGAGATTTCCGTCTTCTTGCCACCATGCGCACGCGTCTCCTGTCCCTGGTTGCCCTGCTTCTCTCCTGTCTGCCGGTCCTCTCCCAACCCGCGCAGAGCAAACCTCTGCCGAACGGAGGAGAGTTTACGGCCGGGGACAGCACGCTGCGCGTCACCGCACTGCGCGATGATGTCTTGCGGGTGCGTATGTGGCGAAGTGGACATGCACCCGAGGATGCCTCGTGGGCGGTACTTCCCGAGGCGCGAACGGCACAGGTCAACGTCACTCCCACCGTAGGCGGTTTCGAGACCTCCGCTCTTGAAGTCACCGTCGACGACAAACTGCGGCTGGCCGTCACCGATCGCGCGGGACATCTGCTGCAGCAGGACATCGAGCCAGTGCAATGGCAGGGAGACCGCTTCCGCATCTACAAACGGAAGTGGCCCAACGAACACTTCTTCGGCCTGGGAGACAAACCCGGCCCCCTGGACCGCGCCGGACAGGCGTTCACCATGTGGAACACAGACAACTTCGGCTGGCAGGAATCGACCGACCCCATCTACAAGAGCATTCCCTTCTTCATCAGCTTTCAGTCGGGCAACGCGCTGGGGGTGCTTTTCGACAATACGTGGCGGAGCTTCTTCGACTTCGGGCGGGAGATGCCGGATGCGTACTCCTTTGGAGCGCCGAACGGACCGATCGACTACTACCTGATCTATGGTCCCGATCCGAAGAAGGTGGTGGAGGCCTATGCCTGGCTCACCGGCCCGACACCGCTGCCGCCGTTGTGGAGCCTCGGCTTCCAGCAGTCGCGCTATAGCTATGAGCCGGAGTCTCGGTTGATGGAGGTTGCGGATCGGTTGAGAACTGACCATATCCCCGCCGATGCCCTCTACCTCGACATCGACTTCCAGCAGAAGAACCGGCCCTTCACCGTCGACCAGATCAAGTTCCCGAACTTCAGCTCCATGGTCAGCGAACTGGCGCGTAAACAGTTTCACCTGGTGGTCATCACCGACCTGCACATCGCCAAAGCGCCGAACGAAGGCTATTCCCCTTATGACAGCGGCACAGCCGGCGACCATTTTGTGAAGAACCCGGATGGCTCGACCTATGTTGGACCGGTATGGCCGGGACCTTCGGTTTTTCCGGAGTTCACGCAAAAGACCACACGCGAGTGGTGGGGCGGGCTATACAAAGAATTTACTTCACAAAAAGTCGCCGGCTTCTGGAACGACATGAATGAGCCCGCGGTCTTCACTTATCCGACAAAGACAATGCCCGGCGATGTGCAGCATCGCATCGATGAGCCCGGCTTTCAGAAGCGCACCGCGACGCATCTCGAGATCCACAACATCTATGGTCTGGAGAACTCGCGGGCAACCTATGAAGGTCTGCTGAAGCTGCAGCCGAATCAGCGGCCCTTCGTGCTGACGCGCGCAAGCTATGCCGGAGGCCAACGCTACGCTGCAACCTGGACCGGAGACAACAGCTCCACCTGGAATCATCTACGTCAGACTGTTCCACAACTGCTGAACCTTGGACTCAGCGGATTCTCCATGAGTGGAGCCGATGTAGGCGGCTTTGCCGGCTCGCCTTCTCCCGATCTGCTGACACGCTGGCTGCAGCTCGCAGCCTTTCAACCAATCGATCGCGACCACGCCGCTAAAGGCACACGCGATCACGAGCCATGGGTCGATGGACCGCAGCATGAGACCATTCGCCGCCGCTACATCGAAGAACGGTACCGTCTGCTGCCATATCTCTACACCGCAGCAGAGGAGACCTCGCACGACGGCATGCCCATCATGCGTCCGCTCTTCCTCGAGTTCCCTCACGCATCCACAGACGGACATCCAATGGACCTGGACGCAGGCGGTGGAGAGTACATGTTCGGTGCAAACCTTCTGATCGCTCCATCCCCCTCTCCAGAGGAGGTTGCTCCCTACGAGCTGCATCTTCCTGCGGGCATCTGGTACGACTATTGGACCGGCGAAAAGCTCGACCGGCGCACCCAAACAGGGGCGCGCGATCTGGAAATTCGTGATGCTGCTGCAGCGGTAAAACCGATCATGATCACACCAAAGCTGGAAGAGCTTCCGGTGTATGTTCGTGAAGGATCAATCCTCCCACTGGCTCCGCTCACTCAAAGCACCGAAGAGAAACCACAGGGACCCCTGACGCTACGCGTCTATCCGGGCGAGCACTGCAACGGATCGATCTACCAGGACGACGGCACAAGCTTCGCCTATCGCAATGGGCACTCCCTGCGCATGAGCTTCACCTGCGAACAGCAGAGTAACGGCCAGGTACGCATTCACATCGGCCGGCACGAAGGAGACTACCGACCTTGGTGGCATGAGATCCACGTTGAAGTCATCGACGGCACGACCCCAACAAAGACACGCACCGTCGAAGACACCGGCCGCGGCATGGACGTAGTCGTGCAGTAGTTCACGACAACCCATACACTGGGGGCCCCATCCATCGCAACGCGATGGGTGGGATATTCGAGCGAAGCTCGAACCGCCGTTTATCGAAGTAAACTCACCGCTTGATTGTGGGATTGATAACAAAAACGGTTCGCGTGTAACGCGAATGCCCAGGTCCCCGAGGGACACCACCCCAGCGAACAAGTTCGCCGTGGACCCCGGATCTGGGGCACCAGGATACATCGGAGTTACAGAGTTACTACCAGTCCGTCAACGTACCATCCAGCTTCCGCGCAATCGGCAGATACGCGCGCTGATACGGATACTTCGCCGCCAACGCTTCATCAATCTCCACACCAAGCCCCGGAGCATCTCCCGGATGCATATACCCGGCATTGAAGGTATACGCATGAGGGAAGACCTCATCCGTAAGCTTCGTATGTGGCATGTGCTCCTGGATGCCGAAGTTGTGAATCGCCAAACCAAAGTGCAACGCCGCCGCCATGGTGACTGGAGACAGATCCGTCGCTCCATGAAATCCCGTACGCACCTGATATACCGCAGCGAAATCGGCAGCCTTCTTCAGCGCCGTGATGCCGCCGCCATGCACGATGGTCATGCGCAGATAGTCGATCCACTGGTTGCGAATCAGGTCATGCGCATCCCAGAAGGAGTTGAAGACCTCGCCGGTGGCAATGGGCGTCACCGTATGCTCGCGGATAAGACGGAAGGCGTCCTGGTTTTCAGCAGGAGTCGGATCTTCCATCCAGTAGAGATGATAGGGCTCAAGCGCTTTGCCCAGACGTGCCGCTTCAATAGGAGTAAGGCGGTGATGAACGTCGTGCAGTAGATGCAGATCTTCCCCGCATGCATTGCGCACGGCATCGAACAACTTGGGAACGAAGTTCAGATACTTCTCCGTCGACCACAGGCTCTCGCTGGGAAGACCACGCTCGGCGGGCTCATAGGGTTTGCCGGACTTCGGCACTCCGTAGCTGGAAGCAACACCTGGCACACCACTCTGCGCACGCACTGCAAGATAGCCTTCGGCAGCATGACGCTGTACAGAATCGACCGCTTCAGCGATGTCGGCCCCATTGGCGTGGGTGTAAACCAGGACACCCTCCCTGCTCTTTCCGCCCAGAAGGTTATAGACAGGCGTATTCAGCGCCTTGCCCTTGATATCCCACAGCGCCATATCGACAGCAGCGATCGCGCTCATCGTTACAGGGCCGCGCCGCCAGTAGGCTCCGCGATAGAGATACTGCCAGATGTCTTCGATTTGGAAGGGATCGCGGCCGATCAGGCACGGAAGAACATGCTCGGTCAGATACGATGCCACCGCAAGCTCGCGGCCATTGAGCGTCGCATCGCCAAGACCGTAGATGCCTTCATCCGTCACGATCTTCAACGTGACGAAGTTGCGATCCGGGGAGCAGACGATGAGCTTTGCCGATTCAATCTTCATAAACCTTCTCCAGAGTCTCCGCCGGGTTACTGATTAACGCCGCTTGCCAGGAAGCCGCCGTCGACCGCAATGATCTGTCCGGTGGTGAACGTCGTCTCACGCGCCGCCAGATAGACGGCGGTCGAGACCAGCTCTTCTGCTTCACCAAAACGCCCCATGGGCGTGCGCATCAGAAGCTCCTGGCCGCGCGGACTGTCGATAATCTTGCGATTGAGCGCTGTGGGGAAGATACCGGGAGCGATAGCATTCACCGTCACACCGGAACGTGACCACTCCACCGCCAACGACTGCGTAAGTGCAGCCACGGCAGCCTTGCTCGCTCCATACGGAGCAACCTCGAGAAACGCAGCGAAGCTGGCCAGCGATGCGATGTTGATGATGCGGCCAAACCGCTGCTCCAGCATGACCTTCCCAAAAACCTGGCAGGCTCGTAGCGTGCCGGTGAGGTTCACGTCGAGAATCTGATTCCACAGCTCGTCGTCGACCTCCAGCGTAGGAATGCGCTTGGTCATACCGGCGGAATTCACCAGGATTTCTACAGAGCCAAACTCCGCGAGCACAGCATCACGAAGTGCCCCCAGGGAGTCGCGGCTGGCGACATCGCTGGCAATGGCAAGATGTCTTGTCCCGAGAGCCTGCAGCTCATGTGCAATTTCGTTGACAGACTGCTGCGAGCGCGAGGTAGCGACAATGTTGGCTCCGTGACGTGCAAGTCCAAGTGCAAGCGCCTTACCGATACCCGAGGTCCCGCCGACGACGACGGCGGTCATTCCAGAGAGATTCATGATTGCTCTTTCGATTCAGGACTTCGATCATAGAGCATTTCCCTGTAGGTGTAGATTAGGGCTCCCGCATCTATGGGCGTTTTCCGCAATGAAAACGCTACTGTATACCTCTTTCGGGATACCCAGGAACAGGGAAAATGCTCTAGCCAAACTACTTGATGTTGCGCACTGAGGGAGTAACTTCGATGTAATCCACCGGCGCATATTCGCGATAATCGCGCGGAATGCGGGACTGCGATTCCAGCTCTCCCGGAGCCGCTTTGTGCGCCGCACCCGGTTGCAGCTCTGAACGCAGATCGGGAATCGCATGCAGCTCCAGCTTGTCTCCCTGCTGCAGTGTGATTCTGTTCGCCGTGAACCGGGTTGAGGTCTGCCCATCAGGATTGGCGTCGAACTGTGCCGGAGGCAGCGTATCGTCCGCCTGCCACGAAGCAATCGCTTCCCCATTGCGCTGCAGCTCATACCGCGAGACACCGCGCCAGATATCGAAGTACTGCACCGCGATGTCATATGTACCCGAGCTCTGCTGGAAGGTATACGCGAGCGTGCAACCCTCGGCTTTGTGGCAGACCACGGCTTTGCCGCCGGATGCCGTCTCCCATGGAGTGACATCCACCGGTTCATACCCGGACCCGATGACCGCCTCAGCCTCAACCCGTCCGGCGTCGTGGCCTACCCTGCCCTGTGCATCAGGAATCTGCGAGATGCGCTGGAACCAGTTATTGATGGCATCGCGCCACACAATGGCGTGCCCTGCCTGGAAGCGGAAGAGGCGAAGCACCTGCTCGTAGCGTTCGTCATCGACCATGCCATGAAGCTGCTGCCAGCGGGTGACGTAGGTTCCAGCCTGCGCTGAGGCACTGTAGTGCGTGTCATAGATGGATTGCACCAACGTCTTCCCGTTACGCAGTTTGTAGTCGTAAGGGACGTGGTGGAAGAAGAGCAGCAGATCCTCAGGGCAGGTGGCAAGCGACTCGTACTTCGCCGCGAGCTGCGGCGGATACTGCTGAATATAGCCGGTTCCATTGGCAGTGCGGTCCATGCCGATGCCGTCCTTCTCGCCGCGAAACCACTGGCCCCATCCATTGCGCTCCGCCGATTCGATGCCCGGGCCGAAGTGATAGCCAAGAATATTGGTGAGCGTCCCTATGCCATTCGGACCGGTGTAGCCCTCGTAGACCTGCCAGCTCTCAAGCTGCAGCGTCGTAATGAGCTTCACCACCTCAGGACGATTTCCCCATGTCAGACGCGCCCAGCGATCGATGATCTGGTCAGGTAGCTGGTCTGGGTTCCACGCCAGCTTACCGAAACCATACAGGTTGGCCATCGCCATCGGATGGTGCAGCCAGTTGGCCTCCATACCGACATTGGTGACGGAGACGAAGCCGCCCCGGCGCGGTTTGCCATTCGCAAGAGGAAAGCTGTGACCGGTTACGATCTGCTTGACCGGTGTGCTGCGATCGTCGGCATGCAGATCGGTATCCAGCACCCAGTGCCACATGTTTGGCAGCCAGACCATGTGCCGTTGCTGACCGGTGTACTCCTGTGCGGTCTGCAGCTCGATGGCGACGTTGGCGCGACGCAGCGCGGCGAAGAGCGGACTTACAGGCTCACGCGCCTGGAAATCGATGGGGCCTTCCTTGATCTGGATGATGACGTTGTCTTCAAACGTACCGTCGTAACGCGCGAAGTTATCCACGCCGGCACGTGCACGGTCTGCCTTATGATCCTGCCAGTCGAGATGGTTGTTATAGACAAAGCCGCGATAGAGCACCACGCCATGATGCGGCGCCAGGGCACGTGCCAGTACGTTGGCTGCATCTGCAGGCGAACGCCCGTACTGCGATGGCCCCTTGCGCCCCTCCGAATCTGCTTTGACCGTAAAACCGCCAAAATCCGGAATGGCGCGGTAGATCTCATCGACCTTCTCTTTCCACCACGTTGCCACAGACGGATCGAGAGGATCGAAGGTCGACATACCACCCACGGTCTGCGGCGACGTGAGATCGATACTCATCGCAAGCCTGACACCCCAGGGACGAAAGACCTCGGCAAGACGCGCAAACTCGCGGATATGAGCCGGCGTCAGCAGATCGAGATCTGCATTCACGTTGTTGACGTTGCAGCCATTGATTCCGATGGAGGCCAGCAACCGGGCATACTGCCCGGCTCGGGTCAGGTCCTCACGGACATGGCCATTCTCGAAAAAGATCGATGCCCCGGCGTAGCCGCGCTCGATGGTGCCGTTCATGTTGTCCCATTCATCGGTCCAACGGATGCCGGCTGCCGCCGTCTGCTGCTCGTGCTTCGGCAACAGCTGCTCCGAGCCGATCAGCTCCAACAGGTGAAAGACACCATAGAGCTCTGCCTGCGGCGTATTCGCCGCAATACGAATACCGCTGGCCGAGGCGTCGATGGTGTAGCTGTCCAACGCCTCCGGGCTCGTCCCCGGTGTCAGCACCAGGCGGATCACCGCACCGCGCTGTGCCGATGCACTCTGCGCAGCGATCTCCGCATGAACACCAAGCATGCTGTTGAGACCACGCTGAAGCTCTTCGGCGGCCGCGTGTTCTATGGATGAGTCAGAGGAAGGAACGATACGTGTCGGCACAGCCCGATACTGCGCTGTTGCTACCGGAGCATAGCGCAGCCAGGCAGCGGAACCATCTTCTGCATGCATCGGCTGCAATGACGATAGCGCAATCATGCTTGCGAAAAGTGAAACAGGCTGCAGATGGTGCCTTTTCAAAATCATCGATTCTTTTTCCTGTCTTTCGGGCTACCGGGGAACGGGGTAGCTTCCGCTGATCCGGAAGCTCACGGTCTGCGATTGCGCACCGGGCTGCGACCCACCGATGGCTATAGAGTACTCGCCCGGGAGAACAACACGATTACCGTCGCCATCGACCTGCGAGAGATCGCGCGCCGAAAGCTCAAACGCCAGCTTGCGCGCCTCGCCCGGTTTGAGCGTAACCCGCTCGAAGCCCTCAAGCTGCAGCTTCGGCGACAGACCACCGTTGCCTCCAGCCGGCGGAAGCAGATAGAGCTGCGCCACCTCTTCTCCCGCGCGCTTGCCGCTGTTTGTGACTGTAACCTCGACCTTCAGCGGATCGCCGGCGTGCAACTCATTGGTCGCTGCCTTCGCTCCGGAGTACGTAAAGGTCGTATAGCTGAGACCGTAGCCAAAGCCATAGAGCGGCGTGCCCTGGAAGTAGCGATAAGTCCGGTTCTTCATCGAATAATCATCGAAGGCGGGCAGATCGCCGACTGACCGATAGAAGGTCACTGGTAGACGGCCAGCAGGGTTGTAAACACCGAGCAACGTATCGGCAATAGCCTTGCCGCCGAACTCACCCGGATACCATGCCTCGAGAATCGCATTCGCATGCTCCTGCGCCCAGGGTGCGGCAAGCGCGGAGCCGTTCATCAGCACCACCACCATCGGCTTGCCCGACTGCGCAACCGCCTCCAGCATCTGCTGCTGGCTTGCAGGCAGCTTGATGTCGGTGCGATCGCCCCCATCGAAGCCTTCCACCTTGATCTTCATCTCTTCGCCTTCAAGCTCCGGCGAAAGACCAATCATCGCAATCACCATGTCCGCATCACGCGCTGCCTCTGCCGCCTGCTGTTGCAGCAGGCCCGCCGGAGGCACCCACTCCATCGTCAAACCTCCACCAAAAAGCGGAGCCTTGTGCACATAGGTCACTTCAATGGAATGTGGCTTAGTGTCTTCAAAACGAATATGGAAACGCGGCGTCGTGCTCTCGCGGAAGTCCTTCGCGGGGGTCGAGAAGTTTGCCACCTCGTGTCCATCGACGGTCACGCGGTAGCGCTCTTCATCGCCGCATGGATAACAGTGCGCCAGCCGCATATTGAACTCGAAGTCGCCCGCCTGCGGAGCGGCAATATATCCAGTCCAGCGAACGCCGAAGAACTCCTGCTTCACCGCATCGACGGGGGCGGCGGAGTTCCAATCAAAATCAATCTGCGGGTCCTGCCGCACGGTAGTCGGCTTGCCTGCGAAGATATCCCCATCCGAGCCATTGAAGTACTCCGCCTTCAAACCATTGCGGCCGCCCGTTGCCGCTGTGCGGAACATGGTCGACGGAACCGGCAGAGGAGCTCCATCGGCATACGGTGCGCCCTCTGCGTAGACAACCTGTGCTCCACGAAGCGACTTACGCAGGGTATCGACCGGCATCTCGGGGTCCTTCGGAACAGCGTTGTAGTTGCCCTCCAGAGCGGCAAGCGACGCCGCGTTGGGGCCGATGACAGCAACCTTCTTATATTTCGCCGGCTGCAACGGCAGGATGCCGTCGTTCTTCAACAACACCATGGACTCTTTCGCAGCGCGCTCCGAAAGCGCCAGGTGCGCCGGAGCGCGATCCTGGCTGTACGGGATCTGCGCATAAGGCGAGCTCGATGGAGGATCGAAGAGACCGAGCCGCATGCGTGCGGTGAACAGACGTTCCAGCGTTGCATCGAGGTCGCTCTCCTTCAGCAATCCTGCACGGACCGACGCTGGCAGAACCTGGTAGGTCCGGCCGCAGTTGGTATCCGTGCCCGCGAGAACACCTGCGGCCGAAGCATGCTCCTTATCCGGCGAGTAGCGATGTGCCGTCTTCTGGTAGAAGTCGTCGATGGCCCCACAATCAGAAGTGACAAAGCCCTTGAACTTCCAGGCATCACGCAGGATCTCCTTCAGCAGAAGATCGCTGGCGCATGCCGGCTTGCCGTAGATGGCGTTATAGGCGCACATAATCGATCCGGCCTGACCTTCAACAATCGTGCGACGGAACTGCGGCAAATACGTCTCCCACAGATCATGCGCAGAAGGATCGATGTTGGCACTGTGGCGCGTATTCTCCGGACCGCTGTGCACGGCGAAGTGTTTTGGCGTAGCAATAGCGCGAGGATGCTGAGGATCTGGCCCCTGCAGGCCGCGAACAAACGACAGGCCAAGACTTCCGGTCAGGTACGGATCTTCTCCGTAGGTCTCCTGCCCGCGTCCCCAGCGCGGATCGCGGAAGATATTGATATTCGGCGACCAGATGGTCAGGCCGAAGTAGATGCTGTGAATGTCTTTGCGGACAGCATCGTTGTACTTGGCGCGCGCCTCGGTAGAGACCACATCTCCGATCTGCTGCAGGAGCGGCGCGTCCCAGGTCGCCGCCATACCAATAGCCTGCGGAAACAGCGTCGAATGACCGGACCGCGCGATACCGTGCAGCCCCTCGTTCCAGTAATCATAGGCAGGCACACCCAGGCGGGGAATGGCAGGCGCGGTGTTGACACTCTGTGCGGCCTTCTCCTCCAGCGTCAACCGCGAGACCAGATCGTGCGCACGCTGTTCCGGGGTGAGCGAGGTGTCCTGATACGGAAGCTTCGCCTGCGCAAGCGCGGCAGTCGGCAGCAAGCCGGCGAACAGGGTGAGAACATGTGTCAATCGCATGGCAGAAGACCTTTCGAAAACGATTGCGGCCGCGGATTCAAATGCAATCCACGATGCCATCAAAGATACCTGAGCCACAAGGCTCACTGCTGACGGTCGTCCAGCCTGCATTCGCGAAGATTTATCCAAAGCTACAGTATTAGGGGAATTGCTCTAAAAAGCGGTGCCCCACTCTTTGCTTTCTCATTCCAGCCGGCAACGCTGACCGCGGACTCTGAGTCGCAAAGAATGGGGCAACGGGAGTGTGTTTGAGATGCCCTAGTGGCTGTGGCCGCCCAGGACCTTCTGCAAGCGATAGTTCAACTCAAAGTAGCCGTAGTTCGCTCCACCCTCCGTCGGATAGATCGCACTGACGACCGACTTCCCGAAGGCATGCGCGTAGTACGTTCCCAGCGATAACTGCTTGGTAAGCGTAATGTCGGCGCTGATGTCATACAGCGAGCTGAAGCTGTTGTGGCTGTTCGCCGGCCTTCCCGTATAACCGAAGACCTTGTTATCGAAGGCTCCGCCACCCTGGTACCAGAAGTCCGAGGCCGAGGTGAGCTTGAGGAAGTGAAGATCGGAACGCAGATCCACTCTCTTGCTGGGCTTGTCGATAAGCTGAACAAAGGAGTCCGTGGAGTTCATCGAGTTGTAGAACGGGAACCGCGCATAGATACGCGGCGTGGGCAAGACCTGGAAGAAGGTGTTGTGCTTGTTATCCGTTGCATTGTTGTCGCCGGTGGAGCGTAGATAGCCGCCACGAACCCATGGTGTCGTCTTGACCTTATCGAAGCGCAGACCGCCCTCTACCGCGATCGCCCCTGCAGAATGATCCTGCACTCCCCAGGACCCGACCTGACCTGCTCCCCACAGCAGGAAGTCGACCGTGGTATGGCCCGCAGGCACCGCTGCCAGCAGATTGCCGCCAAAGGTGCCAATGCGGATGTTCTTGTGATCGAGTGCGCGTGCCGCCGCACTGCGGTTGTCCGTCTTGGTCAGCCCGGTACGACCATCGTGATAGCCGAGACCGAAAGCGCGAACGATGACACGCTGTTTCGCCAGCACATGCGTATACGCCACGTACTGGACATCGACATTCAGCTCAGGGTTGGCATTCATGTTGAAGACGCCCTGCGTCGCCCGGCCGCCCATCGCAGTCAGGTTCCAGCTCTTGCCGCCGAGCTTGCCCTCTATGCCATCAAAGGAACGCTGTCCGTTTGAGAAGCCGAAGTTGCCGATAAGGCGATGACCCACGCGGTTGGTCTGTACCCAGAGCAGCGTGCTGTTCTTGGGAACGATCTCCTGTCCGTCAAAGAATTCAAAACGGCCCATGCGCAACGTATTCGGCTCTTTCTGGAAGTGATAACGCAGGAAGCCCTGCCGGAACGAAGCAGCGGCGGGATTGCTATTGTTGTTGTTCGCGGCATAGTAAGTGCCACCCAGGCCAAGCTGGCCTTGCGCAGCAACCGGCGAGACCGCATCGGTCGGCAGCGCTAGCTCCGCGCTCTGACCGATCTCGAGTTGATAGTCCCACTGGCGAATGCGCTGCGTGATGCCAAGCCGGAGCAGGGAGTCCTGGTGGGCATAGCGTTCCGAGGTTGGCGTCGCCGCGAACCACTGCGTGACATTGCTACGCTCACGCAGGATAGCGGTGACATTTACAGCAGACGATGGCGGGGCGGCCGGCGACTGGGCAAACGAAGCCGCAACAGATGCCACCGAAACGAGGACGAAGAGAGCGGATTTCACGAAAAATCTCCTTATCAAGACACACCACGGCTGTGATCGCAGTCAGAGCATGCAGACGCGACGAAGAGAAACCGGTCAGACGATGAACAAGGAAGTGCCGTCCGTTATACGGCGAGCACTTCCTCAGCACTGGCCGTATCGACCTCCGCCATCGCGGGAGCAAGGGCTCTGCCGCCCGCCCCAACCCAGGTACGCGTCCACTTCCGTGAAACGATGCGCAGCATCACCAGCACCAGCAGTGCGAAGACGGCGTAAGCCGCGAAGCCCGTTGCAAATGATCCTGTGTGCTGTTTGGACTGGCCAAGCACATTGGGCAGAATGGAGCCGCCCAGTGCGCCGATCTCACCCACCATGCTGCCGGCAACCGCGGTTGCCAGCGGCCAGCGCAGCGGAACCAGCTGGAAGGTCGCTCCGTTACCGGCGCCCAGCGCGGCGAAGCACAGCATGAAGAGCACTGTCGTGACTACCAGGGACGGCGAGGTCACCAGACCGAAGATACCGGCAATGGCAATCAGGAAGACGACACTCAGCGTCGTGACGCCGCCAACCCGGTCAGCAAACCATCCACCAACAACGCGGGTCATGCTGCCAAGCAGCGTGGCGCACATGGTGAGCGTTCCCGCCTGCGTCTTCGGGATGTGGAACTGTGCGACGAAGAGCGAGGGTAGGAAGGTCGCGAGACCGAGGAAGCCACCGAAGGTAATGATGTAGACGAGATTGAAGTACCAGCCATCGCGCTCCACCAGGCACTTGAGATGCTGGCGCAGTGTCTGGTGTTCGGAGTCGGGCGGTTCCTTGGCGAAGATGATCATTACGATCAGCGGAAGCAGCATGAACAGCGCAGCGAAGCCATAGACGTGCGACCATCCGTAAGCCTTCGCCAGACGCGGAGCGAAGAAGGCCGCGATAGCCGTACCGCTGTTGCCGGCTCCGGCGATTCCCATGGCCAGGCCTTTGTACTGTTTCGGGAACCAGCCCGCTCCCAGCGAAAGCGCAACACCGAAGCTTGCGCCGGCGGTGCCGAGCAGAACGCCCATGGCCAGCACGTTCGAGAACGAGTGCACAAAGAAGTAGCCATAGAGCAGCGCCGCGATAATGCAGCTCATCTCCACGATGGCCGCGCTCTTACGGCCGATGTACTGGCTCAGCACACCGAGCGGAAAACGCATGAGAGCACCTGCCAGGGTGGGCAAAGACACCATCAAGCCGACCTGCGCCGGCGAGAGGTGGAACTGCTCGGTGATGAACGGTCCCATTGCTCCGTTCAGCACCCACACAGCAAAGGTGAAGTCGAAGTAGAGGAACGACGCGAAAAGCGTCGCTGGATGACCGGATTTTAGAAAGTGCTTTACGTTGGCCATTTGAAAGGCTCCTGAGATTAGAAATGTCGAAATGTAATGCGGCACGAAAGGTACTGCTACGACAGGAGCGAACTTCCAGGTTCGGCTCGGTACACACTCGCGGCGGCCATGGGCGCGAGAAAGACATACAGAACAGTGCTATTTCAGAGCGGAACGCTCGACACATACAGCGCACTGTTTGAAGTTGGGTTCGCGGCTGATGGGGTCAAAAGCACCCAGAGTCACGAGGTTGGAATTCTGCTCAGCGAAGTGGAACGGCATGAAGACCTGTCCGGGAGCGACAATCCCGGTAATGCGCAACTCAACGTCGCGAACATAAGCACGCCTGGAGCGGACCGTGACACGATCATGCTGGCGCAGCGAGAGCCTATCAGCATCTGCCGGATTCATCTCTAGCCATGCATTGGGAGACATGGCGTCAAGCATGGCAACAGCGCCGGTTTTGGTGCGCGTGTGCCAGTGCTCAACGGTGCGTCCGGTATTCAGAATCAAATCGAATTCGGTGTTCGGCTGCTCCACGAAGGGCAGGCACGGAACACAGTGCAGCAGAGCACGGCCGTTCTCGCGGGGGAACTGGCCATCGCCGTAGAGTCGTTCCCCGCCCCACTGTCTGCCACCTTCATCTTCGAGCTGCTGCCAGGTGAACCCGCTGTAGTCGCACATGCGGCCCGCGGAGACCTTCTGCCACTCGAGCCACGCATCATGTGTGCTGCTCCATCCCGGGAAGAGCCTGTCCCGTACACCCAGCCGGTCTGCAAGCGCGAGGAAGATATCAAAGTCAGAACGAGACTCGCCCGGCGGCGTGGCAAAGGCATTCACTTTGCTGACGCGGCGCTCGGAATTCGTATACGTCCCTTCCTTCTCTCCCCAGATGGCCGCGGGAAGAACCAGGTCGGCATAGTCCATCGTGGGTGTTGGATAGAAACCATCCTGCACCACGACAAACTCCGTCGTCTCAAAGGCCTGCTTGAGCAGGTTGAGGTTCGGGAAGGAGACCACGGGATTCGTGGCAATGATCCAGATCGCCTTGACCTGCCCCTTGACGGCGGCCTCGATGATGTCCGGGTAAGCAAGACCGCGTGCTGTCGGCAGCTCCTCTTCTTCAACATTCCAGATGGCTGCCAGTGCCTTGCGATCTTCAGCGTTATCGAACTTCCGGTAACCCGGCAGAGCCGTGGTGAAGCTGCTCTCGCGCGATCCCATCGCGTTGCATTGACCGGTGATGGAGAAAGGAGCCCCGCCTGTGCGGCCGATATTGCCGGTAATCATTGCGAGGTTGTTGATCGCCGCGACCGTATGCGCGCCCTGGGTGGAGTGGTTCACACCCATCGTCCAGCCAATGAAAGCCGACTTCGCCTCTCCGTAGAGACGAGCCACCTTCTCGATGGTCTCGACCGTAAGCCCTGTGGTCGCGCTGACCGCCTCCGGCGTGTAGTCGGCGACGAAGCCGACGAATTCTTCCAGACCTTCAACATGCTCGCGGATGTACTCGCGATCGATCAGGCCATCCCGCAGCAGAATATGCGCAATACCGTTGATCAGCGAGATATCGGAGCGCGGCTTCACCGGTAGATGAAGATCGGCCATCATCGCAGTCTTGGTGACACGCGGATCCACAACAACCAGCACCTGCCCGGGCTTCTTGCGCAGGCGGTTGCACAGGATAGGATGATTGTCCGCAATGTTCGCGCCGATCAGCAGTACGACATCCGCCGTCTCCATATCGGCATAGGACCCTGGAGGTCCGTCTGAACCGAAGCTCAGCTTGTAGCCTGAAACCGCGCTGGCCATGCACAGCGTGGTGTTGCCGTCGTAGTTGCGGCTGCGGAAGCCGAGCTGCACCAGCTTGCCGAGGGTATAAAACTCCTCCGTCACCAACTGGCCGGTGCTGATCACACCCAGCGAGTCATTGCCGAAACGCTCCTGGATCGACCCGATATGCGTCACCATCACCTCGAGGGCTTCGTCCCAGGAGATCGGCTCAAGCGGAGTGCCGCGGCCGCCGCGGCGCAACATCGGCGTGGTGGCGCGGCCGGCAGCCTCGACCATCAGGTGCTCACTGAGTCCCTTGGGGCAGAGCTTGCCCAGATTCACCGGATGGTCGGGGTTTCCGCGTGCGGCAACAGGGCGTCCGTTGCGCGTGCCGACCAGCATCCCGCAGCCAACGGAGCAGTAACCGCAGGTCGTCTTCGTCCATGTGTCCGCGATACGCGACTCAGAGATGTAGCCGAAGCGTGCATCTTTGCCATAGCGATACTGCGTCCGCGCGATATCGAAGCCCAGCCAGCGCTGCATCCGCTGCAGAAACGTGAGCGGCTGCATCCTGGCGCGGTCTTCCGCCACAGCGTTGGCGTATTGTGTCACCCGCTTCTTCATGCCGCCGCCTTTCCATGGGATCCGCTGCTGAAGGTCAATCCCATGCTGAGCGGAACAACGGAGACGAAAAAGAGATAGCGGTTCAGAAGAACAGCGGCAGAGGCCGCGGCAAGTGAAAGCCAGGGCATCGGCGCCAGCAGGAAGAGCACAGCCTGGATAGCGCAGATCCAGGAGAGTGCCACCTTCCACCAGAGCTGTTCGCCGCGCAGATGGTTGTAGCTGGCATGGCGCTCAAAGATCGCGGAGCCGCGAAGCCGGGCGATGCGCGTGATCTGGTTCGCGATCCAGAGGACGGCAGCCAGGGCTACAGCCCGGGGATGCGGCGTGACGTGAGGAAGAGCTACCGTCAGACCAACTGCCTGCAGCCGTGTTGCAATCCAGACCGCAGGCGCCTGCATCACCGCCATCACCGGCCCAGCCATCAGAAAGGCCGAGAGCACGAAGTCAAGCGGTGTATGCATCATGTTCCAGGCTGGACGTGCCTTGACCAGATAGATACGCGCGCTGGCAAGCGTTCCTGCAAGTCCGATCATGGCCGCCACAAGCGCCAGCGGAGTCACCGCGCGCTCCAGCACAGGGCGCATCAGCGACGCCCACGCAACGCCTGTGGATACTGTCAGCGTGACCAGGAAGAGCGTGAAGCATAGGACCTCACGGCTCAGCCACGAACGCTTCCACATCTTCAGGGCGCGCCACGCATAGGCAGGCCGTCCGAGATGGAAGATGGAAATGTTGATCGCGATGACAGTAACCAGCAGCAGCAGCGTCAGACTCACCGCTCCGAGGTTGCGGTCCAGCAATAGACCGCAGAGCAAACCAAAGGCTGCCTGCATGGCAGAGGTCATCACGACAAGAGAAGGATGCGCATGTTCAAGCGCGATGGAACCGGTATCGACGCGATCGAGCCAGGTGACGGAGCTCTTCTCAGGCAGGGTGATGCGCGTGGTAGAGACCGTCTGGCCAGAAGGAGGCATACCCGGCGAATCGGCGAGGGAGTGGTCCGCCGTCCACTCGTTCTTGTTCACGATCTCGATCTGGATCGCATTCTCCGGGCATGCATTCACACATGCAGGCTCGCGGTTATCGAGCAGACGCTCGCGGCACATGTCGCATTTGCCAACGACGCCACGCTCTGGATTGAACTGCGGGACGCTGTAAGGGCAGTTCCACACGCAGTACTGGCAGCCGATGCAGGCTTCGGCAGAGTGCAGCACGATGCCTGTAATCGGATCTTTGCTGTAGGCATCGACAGGACATCCGCGCAGGCAATCGGCGGTGAGACAGTGGTTGCACCCCATCGAGAGGTAGGTGCGCATCACATTGGGATAGATGCCGCCTTCCAGCTCGCCAACGCGGCGCCACTTGATATCGGCCGGGTTGCCGTTCTGCTCATTGCAGGCAATCTCACAGGAGCGGCAGCCGATGCACTTCGTCATATCGAAGTGGAAGCGGTACTGTTCTCCGGCCTCGAGCGGCCGCGACGGAATCAGCGCATTTACCAGCGAGGGTGCCGCTCCACCCTCGACCAGGGTGAGGCGCACCAGCTCAGCGCTGTCGGTCTCCATCGCTCGTTCTTGAAGCGGCAGTGCCACGTTGCTCCCTCGTTCCTTACCTAGTACACGGCTTAGTAAACGTCCCGGTGATACCGGCCGTCGTCATGCATCTGCGAAACATACTCGCGGGCGGCTTCGTTGCTCATACCGCCGTGCTTCTCAATCAGTGTGTGCAGCGCCGAGTCCACATCTTTGGCCATACGCGAGGCGTCGCCACAGACATAAACGCGGGCATCTTCCTGCAGCCACTGCCAGAAGGTCGCGCCGTGCTCGATCATGCGGTCCTGCACGTAGATCTTGTGCGCCTGATCGCGCGAGAAGGCCGTATCGAGCCGCGTGAGATGGCCGCTCTCCGACATGGAGCGCAGTTCTTCGCTGTAGAGATAGTCGGTCTGCGCACTACGCTCGCCGAAGAAGAGCCAGTTGCGGCCCTTCTGTCCAAGTGCCTCGCGCTCATGCAGGAACGCGCGGAAGGGAGCGATGCCCGTGCCCGGCCCGATCATGATGATGGGCGTATTGCTGTCAACGGGAAGGCGGAACTTCTTGTTCGGCTGGATATAGACCGGCACCGTCTCGCCCACGTCGACCCGCTCGGCAAGCATCGTGGAAGCGACACCGCCGCGTTCACGGTTGTGCGAGCGATAGCGCACTACGCCGATGGTGCAATGAAGCTCCAGGCCGTGCTTCGCCGGGCTCGAAGAGATGGAGTAGAGCCGCGGCGCCAGACGCGGCAGCATCGTAAGCAGCTCTTCCGGTGCATCGATAGCGCCAGGATACGCATGCAGCAGATCGATCAGGCCGCGGTCATACAGGAACGTATCCAGGTGAGCGGCCTGCTCTGCCGGCAACAGCGCCGAAAGAGTCTTGCACTTCGTCTTCTCCGCAAAGGCCTGCACCATCTTGCGGCTCAAACGGGTGTGCTGGTAGTGATGCAGCAGAGCCTCACGCAGGCTGCAGGCGCCTGCCTTGGGAACCTCCACCATCGTGTCTGCACCAAACGGCAGCAGCGACAGCGTTTCGTCCACCAGCACAGCATCGTTCTGCGCCAGAACACCGCAGGCATCGCCCGCCTGGTAGGGCAGATCTTCGTTCAGCTGAAGCCCCAGGTGGATAGTGAGCTTGCTCGAGATATTCGAGGTCAGCGCGCGGCGATCGACCACGGTTGCATGCAGTGGATTCTCACGCGAATACAGCGACTGCTTTACCGGCTGAGCCGCCGCAGCGGCCGTAGCCACCTCAGCGTGCTTCGTCCCATTCGCACCGTTCGACTTCTTGCCGATCTGCGTAACGCACGTTCCCTTCCAGGCGGCGAAGGGTTCATCGACATCTACGTCGCTCTCGACGCGCGATGTGATGCGCAGCGCACCAAGGTCCGCCAGGCGGTCATCCAGCTCCACGCCGAAGCGGCAGAACTGTTCGTAAGTCTTATCTCCGAGACCGAATACGGAGTACCGCAGCGAAGCCAGGCTGAGAGAGTCCGCGCCCATCAGAGCATCGCGAAATGCCTTGGCATGATCCGGAGCCTCGCCATCGCCGTAAGTGCTGACGAAGAAGACGGCATTGGTCTGCTCTGCGAGATGGGATGGCGTCACATCCGTGAGCGAGGTAACCGTCGCGTTGTGGCCCGCGGTCTTCAGTTCCTTGGCGAACTTCTTCGCCAGGCGCTCAGCCGTTCCGCTCTGTGTGGCGAAGTAAACAGCCACATTCTCCGAAGCCGGTACGGGCACAGCAAAAGCTTGCGGCGCGGGAGCACTCGAGTAGAGACCCGCAAGAAACCCATTAAGCCACGCGCGCTGGTCGGCGTTGAAGGGAGCATCGTGCGGAATAAAAGGGACGGGCTGTGCGCTCACGCCATCACCTCCGCACGAACATCGCTGCTACACATACTGCGTAACTCCTCGACACTATGCCGGTTCGTGAAAGCGAGGAAACTCTCACCTTCCATGCACTGTGCCGTGTAAACCGTAAAGATCGCCTGCAGCGCAGGCAGCACCTCGCTGTACTTCATCGCTGGAAAGAGCTGCCGCGCCATGGCCTGATCGTTGTCGGCTCCGCCGCCGAGGTTCACCTGATAGCCTTCTTCGCCACCGACCTTCACGCCCATCAGGCCGATATCGCCGATGTAGTGCTGCGCGCAGGAGTGTGGGCAACCAGTCACATGTAGGTTGACCGGCTGGTGAATCACGAACATGCTGTCCAGCGCGCGCGCAATCTCCAGAGCATGCCCTTTGGTATCGGCGGCAGCGAACTTGCAGCCGCGATTGCCGGTGCAGGCAACGGTACCGCTCTGCACGCGGCCGGCTGCGGTCTCAAGCCCGGCCTGATGCAGCACACGACATGCCTCTGCAACACGATCTTCGGGAACGTTCGGAATAAGCAGGTTCTGCCACACCGTCAGACGAAGCTCGCCGCTGCCAAAGCGCTCGGCAACATCCGCAATGACGCGGGCCTGCACGATAGGCAGCCAGCCCACGGGAACACAGACGCCGATGTAAGAGAAGCCGGGCTGCGATTGGGCATGCACACCAAGATGTCCAGCGCGATTGATCGGGCCGCGTAATTCGCACTCCGAGGCATCGACGCGCAGGATCGGGAACGCAAGCTTCTTCTCAGTCTCTTCCAGGAACTTCTCGACACCCCAGCGATCGACGAGATACTTCAGGCGGGCCTTCTTGCGATCGGTACGATCTCCGTTCTCAGCAAAGACGCGGACCATCGCCGCAGCCACAGCAACAAGCTGGTCAGGGCTCAACAGCAAACCGCAGTCCGAAGCGAACTGCTTATGCCCGGTGATACCGCAGAGCAGAACGCGGAAGTAGACGCCCGCCGGCACGCTCTTCCCTTCACCGACAGAAACGGCAACAAAACCGATGTCGTTGGTGTCGGCCAGCGCGCTGATGGCGCCGCCGTTATCGAAAGCGATATTGAACTTGCGCGGCAGGCCGAACATATCGCGCGAGTTGGTGATGTAGTTCTGCAGCGCATCGGCGTAGGGCTGTACGTCGATCAGCTCCTGCGGATCGTACCCGGAGATAGGCGATGCGGTGATATTGCGAATGTTGTCCGCGCCGGAGCCGACTGAACTCATGCCGAGCTTGCGAACGCCGTTCAGCACATTGACGACATCTTTCGGTGCGCACTCGCGAAGCTGTATGTTGGCGCGGGTCGTAAGATCGATGCGGCTGTTGCCGAACTTTTCAGCAATCGTGGCGACGCCACGCATCTGCGCGGAGGTCATCACTCCGCCGGGAACGCGCATGCGCAGCATGAAGGAGTCCTGCGCGGGGGCTACATGAAACAAACCGTGGAACTTGAAGCGATAGCGACGCTCCGCATCAGGAGCCTCGTTGGAGGCTGCAGTCTGCAGCAGCTCATCCCACAGATCCAGTGGATTCCGCTCGTACTTCCAGAGCTCTTCTGCGCAGAGATCAGAGATTGGCGTGCCGAAGAAGGTCTCTTCCGTGGCGGGCTCGGCGAAGTTTGCACTGCCGGCCGAAGGCTGAGAGGTGATCTGTCCGGATGCAGAGTGCCCGACATACGGGCGCTGCAACACACCCGCAAAGAATCCACGGAGATACTGTGCCTGCTCATCGGAGAAGCCCGACTGCGGCGAGACGAAATTGTGTGGCATCGTCGACATAAACATCCTCACGCGGCAAAACAATCGGTGGATGATGTACGACGGCCTGAATCACCTGTGCGGCAATGCGAAAAACTCCGGAACGAACGCAGCAATCCCACACGCACACATCGGCGGTGAACTCAGGCTCGTCGCGGAGCAGCTTACTAATCTTGAAAATGCTCAGTTTGGCGAAGGCGGACGCATCAAGGGGCCGCACCTTCAGATAACACCTTCAGGCTGCCATAGCCGAAGGGTTCAATGGTTGGAGTATAGGTCGATACTGGATTAGGCGCAAGGTCTTTTCATCGGGGATTCGCTATTTCCTCGCAATCCTCTGATAGAAAAGGAATTCTGCGCATTCACCCTAGAGCATTTCCCTGTAGGTGTAGAGTAGGGCTTCCTCATCTATGGGCGTTTTCCGCGATGAAAACGCCGCCGCACTCCCCTTCCGGGATACCCAGTAACAGGGAAAATGCTCTAAAGCATTTCCCTGTAGGTGTAGAGTAGGGCTTCCTCATCTCTATGGGCGTTTTCCGCAATGAAAACGCCGCTGCACTCCTCTTCTGGAATACCCAGCAACAGGGGAAAATGCTCTAAGAACGATCAATTGGCGTTTTCGCACCTGATCACCGTACAGTTCTAGAATGAGATTGATTATCTTTTAATCAATTTCCCCCGGAATCAACGCAGCTCAACCCGTTTTCGGAGAGTCATGCCCCACGCCAGCTTTGAAGGATTGCGAGTGTTATCTCTAGAGACCCGCCGCGAGCGCGAGGTGGAGAAGCTCATTCGCACTTACAACGGTGACCCGCTCGTGGTTCCTTCCATGCGCGAGATTCCGCTCAGCTCGAATACCGACTGTGTGGAGTTCGGCCGCCGCCTGCTCGCAGGGGAGATCGATCTCATCGTCTTCATGACAGGTGTGGGCGTGGCGAAGATGATGGAGGTCCTGAGCGCCTCCTTCGATCGCGAAAAAATATTGCAGCAGCTACGCGAGCGGCAGATCGTTGCCAGAGGTGTAAAGCCGGTCGCCGCATTGCGTGAGTTACAGGTTCCGGTCGCCGTCACTACAGCAGAGCCGAGCACATGGCGTGAAGTACTGGCGCAGATGGACAAGAAGTACGGCGATAAGCTCGCGCGCTACAACATCGCGGTGCAGGAGTATGGCGCCACTAACCCTGAGCTGATTGCCGAGCTGGTCCATCGCTGCGCCTCTGTCACCAAGGTTCCGGTCTATCAGTGGGGGCTCCCGCTCGACATTGCACCGCTGCAGGGAGCGATACGCGAGATCATCGATGGCTCCATCGACGTCGTCCTGTTCATGACCGCGGTGCAGGTAATTCATCTCTTCCATGTGGCCAGCGATATGGGCGTTGCTGATGAGATGCGGCGCGCCCTCGAGTCCATCGCCATCATCTCGGTTGGACCGACGACAACCGAAGAGATTCTGCACTACGGTCTGAAGCCTGACTTCGAGCCGTCGCGGCCGCGCATGGGCTTCATGGTGAACGAAGCAGCACAGTACGCCCGCAAAGTGCTTGCAGAGAAGCGTTCATCCGATGCCTTTGCCGGCGCCAAGCCGAAAGATGAGGCGGCGACGATCGTCTCGAAGCCGCCCGGATGGCCGGTGCAGCAGGTTGCTCCCTCCACCTCGACGATGGCTGGCTTCCGTGATGGCCTGGCGCCGCTCGATATTCTGCAGCAGGTAAGCAGCAGCCTCACCTCAACCGACGCGCTGCACGTCGTGCTTTCGCGTATCGTTGCCTGCGTCTGCGCGATGGTGCCGTGCGATTCCTGCTTCATCTACACGCTGGAAGAGGACAAGCTCGTCCTCCGCGCTTCGCGGAATCCGCATGCCGCCGAAATCGATCAATTGAAGGTCTCCGTCGGACAAGGCGTCACCGGATGGGTCGCCGAACATCGCGAGCCGGTCTCCATTCCGGAGCGCGCCAGCGAAGACCCTCGCTTCAGCGCCTTCCGCAATCTTCCCGAAGACACCTTCGAAGCCATGCTCTGCATTCCGGTGCTCTGTGCCGGCCGTGTGGTGGGCGTCTTGAACCTGCAGCACAAGCAGCCCTACTTCCATACCGACCTTGAACGCCGCCTGTTGGCGACGATCGGCGTTCTGGTAGGCGCTGAAATCGAGCGTGCACGCCTCGAGACTGAGAACCTTCAGCTTGCGGACCGGCTCGAATCGCGCAAGACAATCGATCGCGCCAAAGGCATTCTGCAGCGCGACCTGAAGATCTCCGAAGATGAGGCCTACCGCATGATGCAGAAAGAGAGCCGGCAACGGCGGAAGTCGATGCGTGAGGTCGCCGACGCGATTCTGCTCTCCGAAAGCATGCGGTTCGCGATCAAGCCCGCAGAAAATCGTTAGAGCATTTTCCCTGTGGGTGCGGCGTAGGGCTTCTGCATCTATGGGCGTTTTCCGCAATGAAAACGCCACTGCGCATCTCTTCCGGAATACCCAGCAACAGGGAAAACGCTCTAGTCTGACTATAACGATGCTGCAAGGGCATAGGACTTTTGCCCGATTTCATCTGCTGTTCTCACAAATTACCCTTGGCGCATCGAAAAAACGATTGAGGACGACGTGATGCCCGTCAATACCCCCGGACTGTCCCGTAGAGAGTTTGCATGGGGCGGTCTTGCGACCGCGTTCACCATCCGTTCCGCATTTGCCGCCGGTACGGTTACTCCAACCCGCGTACTGCTGGGAACCACCGGCAAGGTCAGCAAAGGGATCTACACCGCTGACTGGAACGCAGCCACCGGCGAGCTCGGCGCCATTACGTTAGCGGCTACCCTGGTATCACCGAGTTTCCTCGCCACCCGCCGCGTCGGCTCGCTCACACGGATCTATGCCGTCAGCGAGGACGGTAAAGACGACTCCGGCGTAAACGCCCTGGAGACCGTTCCCGGCTCTCGCGAGCTTCGCCTGCTGAATAAAGTCTCTTCCGTGGGCAGCGGCCCCACGCATCTCTCCCTCTCGCCAGATGGTCGCTCGGTCTTTATCGCCAACTACGGCGGAGGCAGCATCGCTTCCTACCACGTCAAGCCGGACGGCAGGCTGAGCGAGGCTGTCTCTCATTTTCAGTACGAAGGCGGCGGCCCTGATCCTTCACGGCAGACGAAGTCCCATGCCCACTCGGCGCAGGTCTCCCCCGATGGCCGCTTCCTTCTGGTGAACGATCTCGGCCTCGACCGGATCTGCATCTATCGCATTGATGCGGCAACCGCTGCACTCACGCCCAACGATCCTCCGGTCTGGCAGGCAAAGCCCGCGAGCGGCCCTCGACACATCGCGTTTCATCCGAATGGCAAGTGGCTCTATAGCGTGAATGAGCTCGACTCGACCATCGATATTCTTGCGTGGGATGCTGCCCGCGGCCGCATCACGCCCATCGACCGCGTCTCGACTCTGAAGCCGGACTTTCCCCCGCATACCGCCTTTGCCGGCGAGATCCTGGCCTCCGCCGACGGACGAAACGTGTACGTCGGCAACCGCATCGCCGACCAGACCATCGCGGTCTTCGATATCGACCGTGCCTCGGGCAAGCTGAAGCTCAAACAGCTTGCACCCAACGGCGGCAAAACCACCCGTCACATCGCCCTGGACCGCACCGGCAAATGGATGATTGCCAGCAATCAGGACAGCGGCGAGGTGGTTGTCCTGCAACGCAATCCTGCTACGGGCGAACTTTCCGGCCCGGTACACCGGTATCCACTGGATACACCGATGTTTGCCATCTGGATCTAGGAGGAGCATGGCCTCAGTTGTTGATCGCAAGGATGTTCGTTTTGATGTTTGCAGTCGCGGCAATAATGCACGCTTCCCTGCCTCTGACAGTCAGCGCGTTGCTCAGGTTGAATACTGTACCAGCGCGGAAGATGTAGTCCGCACTCTGCAGCAGGCAATCGATCGCGGACAGCGGCCGACCGTGCGTTCTTCAGGCCACTGTTACGAGGACTGGGTCGTCAACAACCCGGGCGGTGTGCTGCTGGACGTCAGCATGATGGACCGTGTCACCACCGGCGAAACTCCGGGCAGCTACGTCATCCAGCCCGGAGCGAAGCTCGGTGTTGTCTACGAACGGCTCTATAAGCTGGGCGGCGCGGTAATTCCCGGCGGTACCTGCTATACCGTCACCGCGGGCGGACACGTCTCCGGAGGCGGCTATGGAACCCTGGCACGCATGTACGGCATTACCGTCGATTGGCTGACCGGTGTTGAGATCGTTATCGTCAACCAGGCCGGCAAAGCAGAGCTCATCTACGCCGACGCGCAACATCACCCCGCGCTCTTTCGCGCGTTACGCGGTGGGCAAGGCTCGAACTTCGGTGTGATCACCGCCTTCCACTTCGCCAAGCTTCCTCCAATGCCCAAGCAGGTGCTCACCGCCAATATCTCCTGGGACTGGAAGGAGATGACGCGCGAGAAGTTCGTTCGTATCGTCACCACCTATGGCGATTACTGGGCCAAGAACGACAAGAACCCCGCGACATATCCCGTCTTCACCAACCTCGTTGTGGGTAACAGCAAGTCCGGTCGCATAGGCCTCGGTCTCCATTACGCCCAGACCGGCGACGAAAACGAAGGCAGAGCGTGGGTGCAGGATTACCTGAATCTCTTCCAGACATGCAGGCCTTCCGCGGATGCTCCCCCCGATTATCTGCAACAGCAACAGGATTTTGGCCAGCAGCAGCAGAGACCACTGGTCGGTGACACCGTCTGCTATGGAACGCATCCCGTACGTGCGTTGAACTGGGTGGAAGCAACGGTCAGCGGACAGGGAGGCAGCGGCCTTTACGGCTCAAACCGTCGCCGGTCCAAGTACAAGTCCTGCTACATGAAGAAGGGCTTCACCGTGGCGGAAGCTAACGTGCTCTATGACCAGATGACGAGTGACGCAACCCGCGGTCTCATCCTGGCTATCGACTCCTACGGCGGCATGGTGAACAACCCTGCCCGCATTGCCGATACCGCGATACCGCAGCGCAACTCTATTCTGAAGCTGCAGTACCAGAGTTACTGGCTGAACGAAGCAGATGATGCTTTCCGTCTGAATGGAATTCGCCAGTGCTATAAGGCCATGTACTCTACCCCCTCGGCGGACCCGAAGTATCCGGGCTATCCCTATCCGAACGAGAACTTCGAGGGCTGCTACATCAACTATGCGGATGCCGATATGCTGGAAAGCCCGGAGTGGACCACGCTCTACTACGGTACTGGCGATCTCTATCCCCTGCTGCAACAGGTGAAGAAGGAATACGATCCCCACAACCTGTTCCATCACTCGATGTCAATCCGACCGAAGGCATGATGATGCAAGAGTACAAACCAACACGCCGCGCTGTACTGCAGGGAATCGCTGGAGCCGCCATCTGCGCCGCCCCGATGACACGCGCCTTCGCCGCCATTGGCGACGGCATCACCTTCGAGCTCGACCGCGAAGGCGGCTGGATCCATAGCATCGTTCGCGGAGAGCGGAGACACAGCGAAAAGGCTGACCTGCCCTCAGCCATGGTCTATGCCAGTGACCAGCAGGTACTGCACGTGACTCACGGATACACGACCTATCTCGGCCTGCCCGCGGGCGCTATCTCCAGCTATCGTGTCGAGCCGAGTGGCTGCCTGCAGCGGCTGACGACACAGGGTCTCTCGCTTACCGCAATGTCTCCGCACCACATCGCCATCTCTCCCGACGGCCGCTCGCTCGCCGTTGCCGCCGCCGGAGGACGTGTGTTGAACATGCTCTCGGTTACGGAAGAGAACGCCGCAGGCGAGGTAATCGCCGTCCATCGCAAGCTGCGCGGAAGCATCCCACAGGAGTTTCTCTTTGACCGCGACGGAGTCCTGTGCGTCGACAGCCATCGCTATGCGATGCTCGAAGGAAGACTTGCACGCATCGGAGGCTGACGCTTGTACCGATCTTCGATTCGCTCGATGGCCGTTGGCGGACTTCGCCGGATGGCCCTGGGCCTGACACTGTTATTGCCCGCGATCACCTGGCCCCAGAACTTCACCGAGATCAAGCCCACGCCCCAGCAAACAGCGTGGCAGGATCTCGAGTTCGGCGTCATTCTTCACTTCAGCACCAACACTTTTCTCGATCGCGAATGGGGTGACGGCACCGCATCGCCTTCCACCTTTAATCCGACATCGCTCGATACTCGCCAATGGATGAAGGCGATCAGAGCCTCTGGCGCGAAGTACGTCGTGCTCGTAGCCAAACATCACGATGGCTTCTGCCTGTGGCCTACGGGTCAAACGGACTACAGCATCAAGGCAAGCCCCTGGAAAGACGGCAAGGGAGATCTCGTCCGCGAAGCCGCGGAAGCCGCACGCGCTGAGGGTCTGCGCTTCGGCGTCTATCTCTCTCCCTGGGATCGCCACGAGCCGAAGTACAAAGACAATGCTGCCTACGATGCCTACTACCGTGCGGAACTGGAAGAACTGGCCTCGCACTACGGTGACCTGGTCGAGTTCTGGCTCGACGGAGCCGGCAGCGGCGGACACGTCTACGACTTCAAGAAGATCATTGAAACCCTGCGCACCTATCAGCCGAACACCATCGTCTTTGCCGACACCGGCCTCTTCGAGTACGGCGATGCACGTTGGGCCGGCGACGAGAGCGGCAAGGTCGAATACGAGAACTGGAACGTCGTCGATCGCCACGGATATCTGCGCTGGCGCCCGATTGAAGTCGATACACCACTTCGCAAGCTGCACTGGTTCTGGCATGCGAACGACGAAGCTTCGCTGAAGTCTGTCGATGATCTTATGGACAGCTACGAACACTCCGTCGGCAAAGGCGGCCAGTGGATGCTGGGCGTAGCTCCGGACAATCGCGGCCTTCTACCGGACAGCGATGTCGCGCGCTTGAAGGAGCTCGGCGAAGCCATCCAGAAGCACTACGGTGCGGCAAAGAATGTGGCGGCAAGCGCCGTTATGCCTGACGCCGAGACACGCAAGGCCCTCGACAACGACACCGATACCTTTTGGAGCGCGCCGGCAGGTTCCCACAGCGCCACGTTCGAGGTGCGACTTGCAAAACCCACAAGCGTTGACCGAGCCCTGACGATGGAGTGGCTGACCGACGGGCAAATGGTGCAGACCTATCGCATCGAAGCCTGGGTCGACGGAGCCTGGAAGCCAGTCCTATCGGGCCACGCAATCGGTCATAAGAAGATCGATCGCTTCCCCACCGTCACCACAAGCCGCTTCCGTCTGAATCTGCTGTCCACCGCCGGCACCGCCCGCATCCGGGAGTTCCAACTCTTCGCCGCAGAGAACTAGATCGTTCTGTGTTTGTTAGAAATTTATGGGTGTTCCTTGCCCACCCTGGCGTTGCGAACGTTCCCCAACGAAAAAGTTCGTCGGGGGCCCCGAGGGTGGTCTCCCGGCAGAAAAAGCGCTGAAAGCGCGTTCTATACCAGCCTGGGGCAACGCCCCAGGCTGCCCCATAGAAAAAGTAAGGGCTGAAGGCCCGCTCTATAACTCCACAGTGGTCGCTTGTCGATACGCCCTAGGTCAAGCTCGGTTGGAGACTTAGCCGCTCGCTGATATACGCCACAAAAAGGATAGGGCCTTATGGGCCCTATCCTTTTCGAAACCGATAAATCGTTGGCTTGCTAAGCGCGCACAGCCTTCCACTCCGCCATACCGTACTCACCCAGAGCCACCGTTCCCGAAGCAGTATTTCCCTGCACCGTTCCGGTAAAGTCCCAGATCACTTCATGACCGCTCACCGGCATACGAGCATGCAGCTTCAGATCGTTGCCATGAATGCTGCCCGTCACATCGGCCTGATAAATAGCGCCAACCTGCTTACCCTTAAGATCGCTGCCACTCTGCTGCAGATCGAAGGTCTGCTCCGCGGTTCCGCGGGTGTACTTCAGCGAAACAGCCCACTTACCGTCAACCTGCGCAGCGCCGGTCGGGATGACCGGATTCTCATAATGACCAGGCTTGGTCATCGCCTCATGGATAGCATCAGCGATGATCGGAATCTCCCAGGCTTCAAGCATGTACGGCATGATGGTGAACGAGCTCTCCATCTTGTCCGGGCGAACGCCGGTGCCGCCGTCTAGCATGATGCGCGGCGTGCCTTCGTCGAGACGCTTGAACAGCTCGGTGCCCGTAATCTTCACCTGGTTCGCATCCCAGTGAACCCGAAGGCGGGGCGAACGGTTGGAAAGGTCTTCCGGATCAAGATATTCAACGCGAACCGACGGCAGTCCCTTGATCTTGTCCGCGATCTGATCGAGCCAGCTCTTCCACGCTTTCTGCTCGGCATCGTGGTCACGCTTATACCACTGGCGCACCGCGGCCAGCAGTCCCATGATCTCTTCCTTACCGACCTTGTAAGCACGTCCGTAGTTATGGTGTGGCGAAGCCTGGAACCACGCTGCCTTAATCAGATCAGCCTGGCCGATCATCATGCCGGCAGCCTGCGGCCCGCGCATGCACTTGCCGCCGGAGTAGCCGACCAGCGTCGCGCCGTGCTGCAGGTGGATATTCGGAACCAGCGGCTCTTCCGCCGCAGCATCGACAAAGACGGGAACGTTCTTCGCCTTTGCCATCGCGCAGATCGAAGGAATCGAGAGAGGCCCCTTCTCCGCCGCCGGGCCCGAGAGGATGTAGATCATCGCCACCTGGTCGGTGAGCTTTGCCTGCAGCTCCTCGGCCGAGTCCACTTCCACAATCTCTGCACCGGTCATGCGGACGCCGAAATCGTATGGATTGCGGGAGTGCTTGGGGATAATGACCTGGCTCTTCTTGCGCTTGTACGGGAAGGTCTGCGAGAGCTCCGGGTCGGTGCCGCAGAAGCAAGCGACCGTTGCCAGCGCAATCGCCGCTTCACAGCCGGTCGTCACCACCGCATGCTCCGCGCCGACAAGCTTCGCGATCTCGGCGCCAACCTTCGGCATCAGTTCATCCAGATGCACGTAGTAGTGCGAGGCCTCAAACATGGCCTGCTTCACTTCAGGCAGCGAGCGCGAGCCGGTGATGATGGTAAACGTGCCATGCGCGTTGATGATGGGGCGCACACCCAGTTTGGTGAAAACGTTGTCCTGCAGCGTTCCGGGCTGGAAGGTGACAGCATGAGAAGGAGCGGAGTGCGCTGCCTGGGCCTCGGCACTTCCAGCGGCAACCAGCGGCGATACCGCGGCAAGGGCTGACAGAGCTCCGGTCTGCTTGAGTAGATCGCGTCGCGTAGGACGCAGTTTCGGCAGCGCACACATAAGATTTTTCCTCTCCTGATGGTTCGTTCGATTTGGTTAGATATAGGCGATGAGGTCAATCTCGACCAGCGAATTGCCAGGGATGCCGCCGGCCGGAGCAATGGTCGTGCGTACCGGAGGAATCTTCCCCCAGCGGCCCTTGTACACCGTGTTCATGCGCTCCCAGTCCTTGATGTCGTTCAGGTAGACGTTCACCTTCAGCACCTTCTCCATGGAAGAGCCTGCGCTTGCGAGGTTCTTCTCGAGCTCGTCAAGAACGTGCTTGGTGTGCTCTTCAATCGTTCCCTGGAAGTGAGCGCCAACACCGGCAAGAAAGACCAGGTTGCCGTAGGAGACGACACTGCTGAACAGCGGAGCCTCTCCGTTCTTCGGCGGCTGGCCATACGACTTCTTCTGCTGAGCTTCAGGGGCCGCAGCATGCGCGCTCTCAGTCAGAACAGCGGCTCCGCCAATCGCTCCGGCGGCTGCGGCTGCATTCTTCAACAGGTTTCTGCGGCTGGTCTTTGTCGACATAACTGTTTTTCTCCTTGGGGATAAACTCAGGCTTTCGCGGATTTCAGGACCTGCTTCAGGCTGCTGGCCACAACCTCGGCCTCGCCCGGCTGCAGCATCCATACGCCGATGACAATCGTATTCTCATCCGCACCTTCAATGCGTCCACGCACACCGGTCGCCGGGCTTAGTTCGATCGACGGCTTTTGCGAACGCAGCTTCGCTGCTACCTCGAGCGGCTTGATACCGACCGTCGCAGGATCGTACTTGATCAGCAGATGCGGCACATGGTTGGCGACCGGCGGTACATTCACCACGGTGGTCACCGTGGGAATTCCTTTGATGGCCGCCTCGATGGTGCGGATACGGCGCATGCTCTCGGCTTGAATCGCCTCGTCATTCTGCTCCAGGATCCAGTCCACAGCCGCAACCATGCCGACCATCTGTTCCTTGGCAACCTTCATGCCCCGGCCCACAGCGTCGCTGTTGGGGCTGTCATTCTCAAGAGCAAGATCAGTGAGATGCCTCTTGCCAAGCAGTAGGCCTGCGTTCTGCGGACCACGCAGTCCCTTGCCACCAGAGAAGCACACCAGGTCAAAGCCCATCTCCGTGTACTTCCACAGATTCGAAATCGGAGGAACATCGGCGGCGGCATCCAAATGGCACGGCACACCATGCTCATGCGCAACCTGCAGCCAGGTCTCGCGATCGATAATTCCGGGCTCCGACTCCGGTCCGGCGGAGTTGAAGTAGTTGGTCATCACCGTGCGTTCACTGAACGCGCTCTTGTACTCTTCCAGGCTTCCTACCTCGCGGATGGTCACACCGCAGATCAGCATCGCATGGTCATACTCGTAGCGATGCTTCTTCTGCACGATGACCTCGTAACCACGCTCACGCGCCTGCAGAGGAATCTCATTCGACTTCAGATTTCCTTTGGCCGCGACGCACGCAGCGGTGCCCAGCGTAAGCGCTGCTGACGCACCGGAGCTCACCACCGCGCCCTCGCATTTCAGGCGCTTAGCGATGTATTCACCCGAGGCGCGCTGAAGATCTTTCAGACGGACGGGATGATGCGCCGCCGCGGCCACAGCACGCTGTACTGGAGGCGCCATCACCGCGGCCGTCAGATAGGTATAGGTGCCGGCGGCGTTGATGATCTTCGCAACGCCAAGCTTGTCGTAGTAGTCCACCGCAGGTTCCGCCACCGTAGTAGCGGCGATGGCAGAGGGTGGAAGCAGAGAGGCGGCCACAGTAGCGCCAGCAGCGCCCAACAGGCGGCGGCGGCTTATCGAACGATCATCAGCACGGCGAGGCAAAGGAAGTCCCCTTTCCAGCACGAACAGGCATGTCACCTTCGGTGTGTAACTATTTGAAACGGCAAGTGGAAATCATGTCATCGGGCAGATGACCTAGGGAGTTTGGACGCTTGTTTAGATGCGTCCGAACTCCTTCACTGCGGCCACAATCGAGTGCAGCTTTTCGATATAGGGATACATGGCATGCTCGGTCTGATCGAGCTTCTGCGCGCGGATCAGCACCTCGACCGCCTTGTCCTTCGGAATCACCACTACCCCGTCCTGGTCAGCGGAAATGATGTCGCCTGGATTGACCTTCACGCCATCGCAGACGACCGGAACATTCATCCCACCGAAGCGGTAATGGCTGACTGAGGTCGAAGGCACTACGCCAGTGGCATAGACGGGAAAACCGATGCGCTTCAACTGCGGCAGATCGCGCACACCACCGTCAATCACCGCCCCGGAGAATCCGCGCGACCACATGGCCGTACCCATCAGGCCGCCCATGCCGGCGATATCCGCGCCGTCCTGCACCTGCATGACATAGACACTGTCCTTGCCGCCGCTGTCGATCGCCTGCAGCATGCCCTGTAACGCATTCGGATCGTTGTTCTCCTGCTTGAGGAGCTGCACCGTCAATGCCGTTCCGACGAACTTGGTCGGGAAGATCGACTGCATCTTGTGCGACATGTAGCGCTTTTCATGCAGCACCTGCTCGACCGCGTCAGAGACGGAAGCGGCCTCCACATGCCGATAGCCGTCCAGAACCAACTCAGGGCTCTTCTGCAGCTCTTCCGGAGAAACCACGGTCTCCTGCTTCATGGCCAGCAGCGCCACCGCCGCCACGATTACAAAGGCATTTCCTGCCCACAATAACGTTCTACGCATACGCATGCTGATTTACTCCTGTTCGACAACACTAAACGAAAAAATGAGGCCGCTGGGCTTGCACCAGCGGCCTCGAAGAGGGAGTTCCAACATTTAGAAGTTGATCTTGCCCACCAGTTGCAGCACACGCGGATCGGTTTGGGTGCTGGTGATGGTTCCGAAGCTCGCAGTACCAAGCTGAGGGTTGCCCGAGCTATTCGGATTGCTGGGGTTTGCGTGGTTTAACACGTTGAAGGCTTCTGCACGGAACTGGAATTGCAGACGCTCATAGACCTGGAAGTTCTTGAACATCGAGAAGTTCACAAGCTCGCGTCCAGCTCCCTTCGAATCGTTGCGGTGCAGATTGCCGTACGTGAAGGACGCCGGAGTGGCGTACGCAGTGGCATCGAGGCAGCTTGCACTGGTACCGTTCTTGACCACGAAGTCACCAGAGCAAGTGTTCGCTACACGCTTCACAAAATTCGGACGCTGAATACCGTTGGTGCCGGTGTTCGCAACGTCAGACGACAGACCAACGTTGAACGGCATGCCGGTCTGCAGGGTAACAATAGCGTTTGCCTGCCATCCGCCAAGAGCCGTACGAACCGCATAGCTGTGGCCGGCGAAGTTCGGGAACTGATACAGCACCGTGCCGACGAAGCGGTGACGGATGTCCCAGTTCGAATTGCCGTAGTCACCCTTGATGTTGTACGGGTTCATCAGATAACCGCCACCGTTCGCATCGTTGGAGGTATCCAGATTGTGAGCCCAGGTATACGACAGATTCGCCGTTAGCCCGTGATTCAGACGCTGACGGAAGATCGACGTAAGGCCGTTGTAAGTCGACCATCCGCCATTGGTGATCTGGCGGATAGCACCGAAGCCCTGGTACGGACGGCGCGAGTTGATCGTGCCTGCCCCAGGAGTCGGCGTATTCGGCTGCCACGAGTAGTCCAGGTGAATCGAACGAGAGCCAAGATACTGCAGTTCGAAGGCTGCGTCCTTCCAGAGTTCGACACCAGAATCAAGATTCCACTGGTACATACGAGGCGTCGGCAGGCTGGCGGCGTCTGTAAACGCGTTGCAGAAGGTTCCCGCAACATTGGGGTTACAGCCACCTGCACCGGCTGATCCACCGCTGGGATTTGTGAAGGTATTGGTCGAGAAGTAGGTATTCGCGGTATAGGTGGTGCTGTTCGCCAAAGGATAGTTACCGCTGGCCAGCGTAAACGCATTCAAGTGATTCGGATTGTAGTAGATACCGCCGCCACCACGCACCACAATCTTGTCGTTCGCGCGATAGGCAAAGCCAAGGCGCGGAGCCCATAGGTTGTTGTTGGCGCTGGTGAACTGGAAGCCGGGCGTCGGCGTAAAGGCCGTACCAGTGGTTGCAGTGCTGGATGGAATCAACGCGGTATAGGTGGAGTTCAGGATACGGGCATAACCATTCAGCGAGTAGGGGATGGTTGGCTGCTCGTAACGCATACCGTAGAGCAATGTCAGCTTCGGGGTGACCTGCCAGTTGTCCTGAACGAAGTAGCCGTTGCGCCAGCTACCGACCGAACCCTTCAGCTGGAACGTGGGTGTAACGATGCTCGCCGCGTAGCCTAACACCATGTCAGCTAGACCATTGCCCGAAACTGCGTTCGCGCACGGTTTCGTCGGATCTGTTGTCGCCACACACTGCGTGCTGTAACGGCCGCTGAACGTGAAGTTGCCGCGAGGATCGTTCTGCGCCGCACGGCCGATCGTCATGCGACGGATATCGGCGCCGGCCATGATGGTGTGCCTACCCTTGGTCCAGCTGATCTGGTCATAGGCATGTACGGTACGGTCATCCTGCTTCCAGTTGGAACCGGAAGAACCGAGGCCGGCATAGCCGGTCACCGTGACGGTAGGAATACCGGGGTTATTGTTATCGACGTCAGCCGTGAAGCCAGGGATTCCAAGCGCCGTACCGGCGCTCTTCTGTCCGCTCTGCGCGAATTGGTTGTTTACATCGCTGGTCAGCGTATTGAAGCCAACACGCAGATCGTTGATAAATGTCGGCGTAATGATGTGCGTGTAACCGATCACACCATTGCGGTCCATCGTCGGCGAGTAGGCTGATGAAGTGGCGACGGCGTTGCCATTGACATAGGTCAACTTCTGCCAGAGGAAGCGGCCAAACAGACGGACGTTCTGGCCGATATTGTGATCAACACGGTTGAGCGTCTGGTTCTGCTCAATGGTGAGAGGCACATAGCTATTGAAGTTGTTGGTGAGCGCCGAATTCGTAGGATTCGGATAATACTGCATCAGCTTTGCCGCAACCGCAGACACGGGAAGCTGATTGTTCGCGTAAGGCGTCGTACGGTTCGTCGGGTTATAGAGCTGAAGGCTGGGAAGCAACTCAGAAAAATCTCCCGTGCGCATCTTCAGTGTGGGAACCGTTGTAACGCTGGAGATCTGCTGATACTGACGCAGGCCTTCATATGACCCCGTGAAGAAGGTCTTATCGCGGCCGTTGTAGAGGAACGGAATCACCACAGGTCCGCTGACCACACCACCGAACTGATTGAAGCGCATGAACGGCGTACGCAATCCCTTCGCAGCAAGCCAGGGCTTTGCATTGAAGTAGTCGTTCTGGAGATAGTCATATACCGTGCCGTGAATCGAATTTGTACCGGACTTCGTATCCGAGTTGATGTGGATGCCCATATAGGCGCCATACTGCGCGGTATAGTTACCGCTCTGTACCTGAACCGCCGAGATAGCATCAGGATTCGGTGTCACAGGAGACGACGAGATCAGCGAGTTCATGATCGTGATACCGTCGAGCGTCAGCGAGTTGGCCACCTCACGCGTTCCGGCGCCGATGTAATTAGCGCCCGGAGGCACACCGGTAAACGATGTCTTCGGTCCGATGATCACGTTCGAAGCCGTCGTCGCCAGGTCCATTACGCGGCGGGTGTTCATCGGCAGGTTCTCTACCTTTGCCCGCTCCACGGTGTCACCGATCAGCGCATCGTCGGTGGAGAGTGCCGGCGTGTCGGCGGTGACCTGAACCACGCTCGCGACATCGCCGACCTTCAACGTAATGTCCGTACGGGCGGACTGGTTCAGGATGACGATCGCACCCTTGCTGACCGTCTTCGCAAAGCCCGATTGCTCTACGGTAATGTCATAGGTTCCAGGAGCGACGAACGGAATGGTGTAATAACCCTCCGCGTTGGTGGTTCCTTCATACTGGACCTGGGTGCCGGTATTGGTTGCAGTGATCTTCGCGCCGGAAACAACTCCGCCGCTCGGGTCCGTGATGGTACCAACAAGTTGAGTATTGTTAGATACCTGTGCAGACGCAAAACTTCCCACGAACAGCAAAACAACAAGCAACAACAGTGACTTCCTCACGCAGTGCCTCCTGAAAGCTAAATTTCATATCCAAAAAACCAAATCCCGAAAAATCGGCCCTTCGCTTGTTCCCGTCTCTTGCCGACAGGTTTTACTTACTTTTTAAAGATTTGTGATAACAACAATGTGCCTTTTGCTATAGCCCTGTCATCAGCCTGATGACAGGGCTATAGCTAGGACGTTTGACCTACTGCCCATAAATACTCAGTGGGCTACGGAAGGCTTCTCCGGGCGAACATGCATCGTGGTAAAGCGCTTCGCCTGCGCCGGAGTGACAACTTTTCCATTCCATGGATCGGCCGAGATGCCGTTCAGGTCATACACAACCTTGCCGTCACGAACGGTCAGTTCGCAGGCAAGTTTTTTCGTGCCCGGATAGACCGTGTTGTTCATATCGACAAAGCCGAACTTCCCAGTCTCCAAACGCAGGACCGTGATATCGGCGGGCGAGCCTTCTGTGAGATTGCCAAGCTCAGGGTGCTGAATCTCCTTGGCAGGATTCGAGGTCATCTCCTTGACGACCTCCTGCAACGAGAGGCCCAGCGTCATCATCTTGCTGGCAACATTCAACTGGTCTTTCATGCCGGCGTTCATGCTGGTGATGTGAATGTCCGTCGAGATGGAGTCCGGAATGAACCCTTCCTTCACCAACGGCACCGCAACCGTCCAGTTGAAGCTTCCGCCGCCGTGACCCACGTCGAAGTAGATGCCACGCTTGCGGCCGATCTTGAGGGCTTCGCTCGTCTTGCCGGTGGTAGCATCCTGCTCACCGCGCAAACCCGAATACATGTGGGTATAGATGTCGCCCGGACGCAGCACCTTCGAAAGCAGATCGTACAACGGCCGCTCCTTGCGGTTGGCGCCGTAGTCGATCATCACGGGAATTTTTGCGATATTGCCGGCAATCACCGCCTGCTCATACGGCTTCCATTCGGGGCCTTCAAAGTGCGCGCTCTTAATTCCGACGACCAAGCCCGGGTACTTCTGAGCCATCTTTCCGGTGGCCTCGCCATCCATATCGTCGAGGTTCTGCTCGTACTTGGCGCCGCGCATACCGCTGCCGACGATATTCAGCATGGCAAGGATGCGGGTGTGGGAACGATCAATCACGCGATCCTTGAAGTCTTCAAAGTTCCGCCAGCCAGATCCACCCGCATCCACGACGGTCGTAACGCCGACGCGGAAGGTGTAGCCGTCAGGATAGAGACTGTTGTCGCCTGCATACGAATTGCGCTCGCCGGTGCCCGCATACACGTGCGCGTGGATATCGATCAGACCGGGAGTAACGTAAAGGCCCGTGGCGTCCACGGCTTTTACCGCTTCAGAGGCAGCGATGGATTTGGCTACCTTGGCAATCTTTCCATCCAGCACCGCAACGTCCATCACTCCGTCGATACCGTTCTTCGGATCGATGACATGACCGTGCTGCACAATGAGGTCGTAGTGCTGAGCGTTTGCCGCTGTAATGCAGGACGCCAGCAGAAGCACCGATTGAATCAGAAACTTGTTCCGCAAAGCCTTTACCGCCTGTATATGGAATTCCACGATTGTTCTCTCCGTTTCATGTGATTGTCATGGGTGGTTTGCCCCGCATTAACGTAAGACATTGGACCTATTTCGTTCATTGCAAGAGGCTCGTATGCTGTTACTCCACATGGTCAGTTTTGGGAAGGTCTATAAGATTCGCTTTTTTCTTGCAGTTCTGCTGTTCGCTCTGAGCGCGATTGCCTTCCTTGACCGCACCAATATCTCGATCGCCGGACTTCAGATCAGCGAGGAGTTCGGACTCGGTTACCAGCGGCTAGGACTCATTTTCAGCGCTTTTCTGATCGGCTATGCAGGATTTCAAATCCCCGCGGGATGGCTGGCCGCCCGCTTTGGCCCGCGCCGCGTTCTGACCATCGGCACCTTATGGTGGGGCGTCGCCACCTTAATGGTGGCCGTACTGCCGACCGGCCTGCCCGGAGCTGTCTTCTTCCTGATCGCCATCCGCCTGATCCTGGGCGCCGGAGAAGCCGTGGTCTACCCGGCAGCCAACCAGTTCGTCGCCCAGTGGATCCCGGTCAGCGAGCGCGGCATCATCAATGGCCTGATCTTCGCCGGCGTAGGCGCGGGCAGCGGTCTCACGCCTCCGCTCCTGAACTGGATCATTGCCCACGACGGCTGGCGCGCCGCCTTCTATTTCAGCGCGCTGCTCGGTACAGGCATCGGCCTGGTCTGGTGGTTTGTCTCGCGTGACACGCCGAATGAGCATCCCTCTCTCTCGATGACCGAACTGCAGGAGATTGAAGTCGGCCTCTCGGCACGCCCTGACCGTTATCTTCGCAACGGCAACGGAAACGGTAGCAGCACCAGCCAGCCAATCTCCTTCTCCTGGCGCCAACTCTTCGGCCGCCGTGATCTTCCGGCATTGATGATGGGCTACTTTTGCTTCGGCTATATCTCCTGGATCTACTTCAGCTGGTTCTTCCTCTATATGGCGAAGGTACGCGGAGTCGATCTGAAGGCAAGCGCCCAGATCTCCATGCTTCCGTTCCTGTCGATGACGCTCTGCTGTCTTGCAGGCGGAGCAGCAAGCGACTGGCTCTCGGGAACCAAAGGACTCCGCATCGGGCGCTGCTACCTGGCAACCGGAGCTCTGTTCCTGACGGGCGTCTTCCTTCTGCTGGGTTCGCGGGCAAAGAGTCCCCTGGTCGCCGGCATCATCCTTGCCTTCGGCGCCGGCGCTCTCTATATCTCGCAGAGCTCGTTCTGGTCGGCCTCCAATGACATCGCCGGCCGCCGGTCGGCTGTCTTTTCCTCGATCGTGAACATGGGCGGGCAGTTAGGCGGAGCCGTCACCGCCTCCCTGACCCCGTGGATCGCCCAGCACTTCGGCTGGACAGTCTCCTTTGCCGTCGCCGCCGGTTTCGCCATGATTGGCGGCGTCTGCTGGCTCTTTGTCCACCCCGAAGTTCCCCTGCTTCTGCCGCAGGATGAAGTTCGGGTCAACGTCGCGTAAAGATTTGTTTGCGATCTGATCGAAGATATGTTGCCGTAGTAACAGGCATCATTCATGTTTCGTCGATGTACCTTTGGGTTGCTTCTGACCCTCGTTCTCCTGTCTGCCCGCGCCTTTCCACAGGCGACGCCCACAACTGCGCCGATTGGCCTTGCTGAATACCAGAAACAGGAATGGCAGGTTGAGGACGGCCTGCCTGAAAGCAATGTGCGCATGATCGCGCAGCGGGCCGATGGCACCCTGCTGCTGGCGACCTTCTCCGGCGTCTCCACCTTCGACGGCCAGACCTTCCAGCGCCTCGCGATGCCGAATGCGGCAACGATGAACATCGATGCCGTCAACGCCGTGCTCCCCGGCCTGGCAGACGACCTGTGGATCGGCACCGATGGCGCCGGCGTAATCCATCAGACGGCGACCGGCGCCGTAAACATCAGCAGCGCCGCCGGCCACGAGAATGAGCGCATCCGGACGATGGTCTTTGACCACGATGGAACCCTCTGGATCGCGACCCAGTATGGCATTCTGCGCTACCGCAATAACCAACTTGAGACGGTTCCCGACGTCGGCATTATCGGCGGCGACATTACAACGGTCTTCGCCGAAGACACGCACGGCGGCATGTACTTCGTGACCTCGTCAGGACTCTTTCACCGGACCAGCCACGGTGTAACGCGTGTCCCAGTTCCCGCCCAGTTCGGCGAGCCCACCTCCGTGTATCGCGACCGAACCTCCCATCTGTGGCTCGGCACCATGCATGCGGTTCTCGATGCGACGGAACGCGCCGGCCAGGAACCTACATTCACGCAGCGCATGCAGGTTGACACCCAGGTCACCATCCTGGTCAGCGATCGCCAACACAACCTTTGGATCGGCACCAAGAACAGCGGCCTCTTTCGCTGGAATAGCGAAGGCGCATCGGGGTGGTCCACGGCAGATGGTCTGCCGGATGACACTGTCCGCACCCTCTTTGTCGATGACGAAGACAACCTCTGGATCGGCGGCCTGACCGGAGGCCTTAGCCGATGGCGGCGCGCGCCCTTCGCCATGCTGCAGGCTCCGGATTTCAAGCCGTCCTATTCTGCCGTCGCCTTTGGCGACAGCAAGGGAGACCTGTGGCTTGGCACCTGGGGACAAGGCGTATTTCGTCAGCACAACGGCGTCATTGCCCCAGTCCACATTCCCGGAATGCCCGTCAGGACGCCGATCCGAACCATTACGGAAGACAAGCACGGCCGCATCTGGGTGGGAACCTGGTTCGATGGCATCTACTCCTTCAACGGAGAGACTTGGAGCCACCACCAGCTCGGGATTGAGTCTCCCGTCAACGCTGTAAGCGTCCTGCACTCCGACCGCCTGGGAGGCTTATGGGTTGGAACCTACACCGGCCTTCACTACTTCCGCAGCGGCATTCCTGCAACGACCGGAGGCGAGACCTACCTTCCCTCAAAACTCATCACCGATCTGCTGGAAGATACCGATGGCTCCATCCTGGCGGCGACCAGTACCGGTCTGTTCCGTATCGCCGACGGTCAAGTCCAGACAATTCGCGAGATGCCCCATCCTTATGTGCTCTCGCTGTCATTGGACTCGCACGGAAACGTCTGGGCCGGCTCGCGCACCGGCGGACTCTCCCGCATCGCGGGCGACCGGGCATTCCCCCTGCCCAACGACGCCGGGCTTCCATCCATGCCCATCTACAACATGCTGGAAGACGCACACGGACATCTCTGGCTGGGCACATCGCAGGGCGTCGTCAGAATTCTCGCCTCTGACCTGAACGATCTGTCGACCGGAAAACTTCAGCGCATCTCTTCGACGCTATTCATCAAGCAGGACGGCATGCCCTCCTCCGACTGCAGCGGCCCGTCGCGTCCCTCCGCAACCCGCCTTCCCAACGGAATAATGTACTTCGCCACCAGCAAAGGCTTCGCGCGGACAACTCCGTTCGCCGAAACCGCGACCATGGCTCCGCCAACCGCCCGCATCACCGGCTGGACCTTCGGAAATGACACACGCGCCGAATCGTTGTTGACCGGCGACCGTGTCGTGATCGATCCCTCAGAGGGCGAGATCAACTTCCGCTTCGACGCCAGCCGCCTCTCCAACCCCTCGCAGACGGAGTTCCGTTATCGCCTGACAGGCTATGACTCGGGCTGGGTGACCACCCACTCCCGCTATGCACGCTATCGCCGCATCCCGGCTGGCACCTACGCCTTTGAGGTGCAGGCACGCGTCGGCGGCGATCCATGGATGACTCCCGTCGCCTCCATCAGTGTTCGCCAGCGGCCACACTTCTACGCCACCTACACCTTCTATCTGCTGGTCGGCATGCTTGTCTTCTTCCTCGGAGCACACCTGTACACGCGCCGGATCCGCCGTGTGAAAGGAAACATGGGCATCGTGCTGCAGGAACGCAACCGCATCGCGCGCGAGTGTCACGACACGCTGATGGCGGGCTTCGCCGCCATCTCATGGCAGCTCGAAACGGCTTCGCGCACTCTCGACCGGGATGCCCATGAGCTCGCCGATGCGAAGAGCGCCTGTGACATGGCGCGCAGCATGGTCTCGCACTGCCAGGCAGAGGCACGGCGCATTATCTGGGATCTGCGGGATACCGACGAGGTCACAGGAGTCCTGTCCCAGGCTCTGTCGAAGGCCATCAGCTCGCACTATAAGCAGGACGATGTGGAGACTCGCATGGCAGTCGAGGGGCGGGAGATTCTGCTGCCTCCGGCGTCGGTGCATCACCTTGTCTGCATTGGACAGGAGGCCGTCTCCAATGCGCTAAGGCACGGCCAGCCGAAGTCTATCCTTGTGCATTTACGGTATGATGAATCCGCACTAAAAATGGTGATTCACGACGATGGCGTTGGTTTTTCCCAGGATCGCACCGGGACCCGGCGCGGGCATTTCGGCCTGCTGGTGATGGAGGAGCGCGCGCGCAAAATCGGCGGACGCTTCAACGTAGAGAGCGCGCTCAATCGAGGCACTGAAGTCTCCGTCGTGTTGCCATACGACTCGCCTGACCCATCGCGGCGCTTGTCAGACACAGATGTAATCCGGTGGATCGGCCTATGAACCCCATCCGCGTCATCCTGATTGAAGACCACTTCCTCGCGAGGATGGCGCTGCACTCTGTGCTTTCAACCCATCCTCAGATCAAAGTGGTGGGCGAGGCCAGTGACGGTCAGCAGGGAATCGACCTCTACCACCAGCTCACGCCGGACGTCGTTCTGCTCGATCTGCGAATGCCACGCATGAGCGGCTTCGAGGTGCTGCAGCATATCCGTAAAGACTTCCCCACCGCCCGATGTATCGTGCTCTCCGCCTATCGCGGCAGCGAAGACATCTACCGCGCCGTGCGTGGCGGAGCCATGGGCTACCTCACCAAAGACGCCTCCGGAGAAGAGGTCACCAATGCCGTGCTCACCGTAAGCCGCGGCCTCCGCTACATCCCCAAAGAGATTCTCCATCGCCTGGCCGAGCGCATGCCTTCGGTCGACCTCACTCCACGCGAAAGCGAAGTGCTGACCTGCATCACACAAGGCTTCTCCAACCGCGAGATCGCCGAAGAGCTGGGAATCGCCGAAAAGACCGTCCGCATCCACGTCAGCTCCATCCTGGAAAAGATGGGCGCCCGCGACCGCACCCAGGCCACCATCTACGCACTACAGCGCGGTTTAGTCGACCTGCAGTAGGCTCTACGCGCTGAAGGCGCGTTCTATACCAGCCTGGGGCAACGCCCCAGGTACCAGGCCATAGTGACGAAAAAGGGCTGAAGGCGGGCTGAAGGCCCGCTCTATAACTCTTCAGCGAAACCTGCTGTACGCCAAGGCCCGGCTTCCCCAACCAAGCATTGCACCAACGCCCATAAAACACGCCCACCGTAGATCAGGGAAAATAGAACGATGAGCCTGACCGAGGATCGCGACCTGAAGCCCCTTCGCATTCCCTTTGCGAACAGCTATGCCCGGCTGCCGGAGAATTTCTACGCACGAGTTGCACCCACTCCGGTCACCACACCCAGGCTGGTAAAGCTGAACCTCCAGCTTGCCGATCTGCTGGGATTGGATGCCGAAGCCCTGGCCAGCCCGGAGGGCGTCGCTGTACTTGCAGGCAGTCGCGTAGC
The DNA here is from genome assembly GCF_052114765.1 of Terriglobus sp. 2YAB30_2. Lineage (NCBI taxonomy): Bacteria > Pseudomonadati > Acidobacteriota > Terriglobia > Terriglobales > Acidobacteriaceae > Terriglobus > Terriglobus sp. 2YAB30_2. The sequence goes on along the minus strand of NZ_JBFRFJ010000008.1, from coordinate 94,602 downwards.
CGAAGGCTCAGAACCTCTCGCGATGGCCTATGCCGGCCACCAGTTCGGATACTTCGTGCGGCAGCTCGGCGATGGCCGGACAAACCTGCTCGGCGAGGTCGTGGGACGGAATGGCATCCGCTATGACATTCAGCTCAAAGGCTCGGGCCGTACTCCCTTCTCGCGCAATGGCGATGGACGCGCGGCAGTCGGACCCGTCCTGCGGGAATACATCGTCAGCGAAGCCATGGCCACGCTGGGTGTGCCGACAACGCGATCGCTCGCCGCAGTCACCACCGGCCAGGCAGTCTTTCGCGAGACCGCGCTCCCCGGAGCCGTACTGACTCGCGTTGCCGCAAGCCATCTTCGCGTCGGCACCTTTCAATACTTCTTTGCACAGGGAGATGTTGCCGCCCTCCGTAGACTTGCCGATTACGCCATCGAACGCCACTATTCGGAGGAGGCTGCCGCGCCTGAAGCGGCAACCGCGACACGCCGCTATCGCGCATTCCTCGATGGAGTCGTCACACGTCAGGCAAAGCTCGTCGCACAATGGATGCTGATCGGCTTCATTCACGGCGTGATGAATACAGACAACACCTCCATCTCCGGAGAGACCATCGACTACGGCCCCTGCGCCTTCATGGAGGCCTATCATCCGCGCACGGTCTTCAGCTCCATCGACCACCAGGGCCGCTACTCATACAGTAATCAGCCAAACGCAATGCACTGGAACCTGGCGCGTCTTGCAGAGACGATCCTTCCCCTCATGGTGGAAGAAGAGGGCGGCGATGAAGCCGGACTCGCATCGGCATATGAATCGCTGGAACAGTTCGGCAAACACTATGAAGCCGCGCTCAACACAGGCATGCGGCAGAAATTAGGACTGATGACAGAGCAGGAGAGCGACACAATCCTGATCGAGGACCTGCTCAATCGCATGATGGAACAACGCGCGGACTACACACTGACCTTCCGCCGTCTCTGCGATGCCGCCTCCAGCACGGAAGGCAATGCCGCTGTCCGTGCCCTGTTCACCAACCCGGCAGCATTCGATGAGTGGGAACCGCGCTGGCGCCAACGCCTGACGCAGGAGAATCTCTCAGCCGAAGAACGCGCTGCACAGATGCGCCGCACCAACCCTATCTACATCCCGCGTAATCACCTGGTAGAGGCGGCACTGGAAGCAGCAACCGAAAAGCAGGACTTCCAACCCTTCGAAGATCTACTACAGGTTCTGGCGAAGCCCTACGACGAACGGCCAGACCTGGAACGCTACGCCACACCAGCCCGCCCCGAAGAGTACGTCAGCAAAACCTTCTGCGGCACGTAGCATGGTGGTTCAAACCATCCGGTGGGAGCAGCGGGGTCCCCAGCCAGCTTTGCTGACTGGAGTGGTCAGCGGGCTTCAGCCCGCTGATATGACACCCTAAAACAAATGGTCTTTAGCCCTGGGCTTTTACTTGAATGGGTAGGAGAAGCCCAGGGCTAAAGACCATTTCGATAAGGCGACGGATTTATATCGCCGAAGAGTAGAAACGCGAGTGCATACCCCCCCTAGAGCAAGTCCTGCACTCGCGTTGATCAAATCGAATTCTCTTAGGAATCTACTGCTTCACAGCAATCGCCGAGATCTCAATCTTGGCATCGCCGATCAGACCCGCAACTTTCACTGTTGCACGAGCTGGCTTCGGGTTTGGCATCAGGCGCTTATAGACCTCGTTCATCTTGGGCACGTCATTGAGGTCGGTCACATACACCGTCACACTGACCAGGTCGGTCATCTTGAAACCGGCCTTCTCGACAACGCGCTGAATAGCGGCAATCGTGCGCTCTGTCTGGAACTCAATGGTGGTGCCGGTCACCTTGCCATGATCGTCCGGTCCCTGCTGACCGGCGACATACAGCGTGTTCCCTGCGATGAAGCCGTCGGAGAACGGCATCTTCGGATTGAAGTCGACCGCCTTGTTCTGGGCGTGAGCGGTGAAAGGTGCAGCCAGCAGCAAAGCCAGCGCGGCGCGCATAAGGTTCTTGGTCACGGGTTCGAATGCCTCCAAAGTGAGATGGAGGTATTCTTTCACTTCATCAAGAAGGCCGGACTAGGCAAAGAGACCTACGCGAACACGAAGTCCTGATCTCTATTGCAATGAGATCAGGACTCCATGATTGGTCTGAATTGACGTCTTCGGCGCTCTTTACTCGGCGGCCGCTACCGGCTGGGCGGCGGCCTTCTTTACTCGGCGCTCACGCACAGCTCCGGCGAGATCGCGCAGCAGGACCTGCGTTTCGGCCCAATCGATACACGCATCCGTGATGCTCTGCCCGTACACCTGCGCCTTGCCATTGACGAGCGGCTGAGTGCCGGCGACGAGATTGCTCTCGATCATCACACCCATGATGCGGCTATCGCCCGCGGCAATCTGTCCGGCAACATCGCGGCAGACGGCGCCCTGCTTGCGGTGGTCTTTGCCGCTGTTCGCATGGCTGCAATCGATCATGATGCGTGGCTTGACCCAGGCCTTTTCCATCTGCTCAGCAGTAGAAGCAACCGAGGCAGCATCGAAGTTCGTCGTCTGACGGCCACCGCGCAGGATGATGTGGCAATCCGGATTTCCGGAGGTCAGCAAAATCGCCGACTGCCCCGTATCCGAGGTTCCCAGGAACGTATGTGGATGATTCGCAGAAAGAATCGCATCGATCGCGATCTGCACATTGCCCGAGGTGCCGTTCTTGAAGCCAACCGGGCAGGAAAGTCCGGAGGCGAGCTGGCGATGCACCTGGCTCTCCGTCGTACGAGCTCCGATCGCGCCCCAAGTGACAAGATCCGCCACGTACTGCGGCGAGATCATATCCAGGAACTCCGTGCCTGCCGGTACGCCCATCTCCGCAAGATCGAGCAACAGGCGGCGCGCGATGCGAAGGCCGTCATTGATGCGGAACGACTCGTCCAGGTACGGGTCGTTGATCAGGCCCTTCCAGCCGACGGTGGTCCGCGGCTTCTCGAAGTAGAGCCGCATTACGATCATCAGCTCGTCCGAGAGCTCCGTAATCGCCTCGCGCAGCAGCCCGGCATACTCACGGGCGGCATCGGGGTCGTGAATCGAGCAAGGCCCGACCACCACGACAAGACGATCGTCGATGCCGTCGAGAACCTCGACGACCTGGCGACGCGCGTCAAAAACGGTAGCTGAGGCCCGCTCAGTGACGGGCATCTCTTCTTCCAGAAAGACCGGAGGTAGAACAACTCGGGTCGACTTAATTCTTAGATTGTTGGTCGTGTAAAGCAAAGCGCGCGCCGGAAAGGTTGGTTTCTGAGAAGAATTCCGGAAATCCCGGGGCAACTCAGGACGCACTTAAGCTTCTTATGGCGGAGGGAGAGGGATTCGAACCCCCGTTGGACTTTCGCCCAAAGCGGTTTTCAAGACCGCCTGTTTCAACCACTCACACATCCCTCCGCTTGAGGCAGGTGCGCTGAGGGTTAGCATACCAAGCCCGCCCCTCCGGGTGCGATTTTCGCCCGTTTTTCGTGCTCCTTTTTCAGGTAGAAGTGCTCTAATGAGAAGAGGATATGGCCACCGTAGCTTCATCTCCGGCGCGCCCGGCGCAACGGGCTAGAACCTTTGAGAGCACCCTGAAGTCTGCCAAGACCTCCCTGATGTTCTCGGAGACGTTCAACCTTGCCATTGACAGCTTTAGAGCCAGCAAGGCCCGCTTTCTGCTCACCATGCTGGGCATGGTGATTGGGTCCGCCTCCATCATCCTGGTGGTCACCCTGGGTCTTACCGGCAAGGACTACGCCCTGAACCTGATCTCCTCGATCGGCCCCAACATGATCGAGATGCAGTTCAACGGCGGCAGCGTCGCCGGGCCCGACAATACCTCCACCCCGGATTTCATGACTAATGCCGATATGGATGCGGTGAAAGCCGCTGTACCCGGCATCATCGCCTCCTCGCCGATGCTGGAGTTCCACGACCGCATCAGCATGGGCAGCGGCCTCACCAAAGACGCCATGCTGCTGGGCGTCTCGCCGCAATACAAACAGGTACGCAATCTGAAGGTGCTGCGCGGTCGCTTCTTTGACTATCAGGACGCCACCTCCCACGCCAAAGTAGCGGTCATCGTCAAGTCCCTGGCGCTCTCTCTCTTCGGCGGCTCGGAAGGGGCTATCGGCAACACGCTGACCGTCAGCGGAATTCCTTTCCTGATCGTCGGCGTCTTCGAAGAAAGCGTGGAGACCTTCGGCCAATCAGAGATCAGCGACCAGACCATCCTGATCCCCTATCAAGTCGCCCGCTACTTCCAGGGTACGGACAGCGTAAAGCAGATCTTCTTTACCGTAGCCAACAGTTCCCAGGTTGAGCCGGCCGCCAAGCGCATTCTGGAGATCATCAAGGCTCGCCATCGCCCCACCAGCGTCTATACCGCCTTTACCCTGACGCAGGTGCTGCACGTAATGGGTCAGATCGCCACCATGCTGACGATCGTACTCACATTAGCTGCTGCCATCACGCTCATCGTGAGTGGTGTGGGCATTATGAACTCCATGCTGGCCAATGTGCAGGCGCGTATTCGTGAGATCGGCATTCGCAAAGCCCTCGGCGCCACCCGGCGCGAGATCCTGATGCAGTTCCTCACCGAGAGCGTCTTTCTCTCACTCTCCGGCGGTGTCGTCGGCACCGTTATCGGCCTGGCGATTCCATTCACTGTCACCTTCCTGACACCCGTCAAGGTCCCTCACTCCTGGATGTCGGCCGTGGTTGCGTTGCTGACATCGGTCATCGTTGGCGTAATCTTCGGCACGTTACCTGCGCGCCGCGCTGCGGAACTCGACCCGGTTACCACGCTGAAGTACGAATAAAAAGATTCTCTTCTCAAAACGAAGAAAAGCCCGCGAAGTCGCGGGCTTTTACTTCATAACATCAATCCTGAATTACATCACCAGTGCAACACGCTCCAACTCGCGCTGCATGCACTCAATCGAACAGGAAGCGGATTCAATGCGTGTGGCAGCATTCCGTGCCGCCTGATTCGATACGCCATAGCCGCGACCCATTAGGAAATTGGAAATCAACTCCCCTGCCTGCCAGCTATCCAGCCCTGATTGCAACAGGTCGTTCCGCAGGCCTGCGAGGTCCTGTTCCGTGAACTTCTCGATGCCCTTTTCTATCTCCTGTGCCATCTGCCTCTCCGCCCCTTTCGTGATCTTCCTGCCCACCTGTTTGATTAGACGCTTTTGTAGCCATCGAGTTGCAGCATCTGAAGTAACCAGTTGTAACCCTTTTGTGACATTTTCTTACGCACAACAGGCAACCCCGGTTCCCGGTACGATTGTTATGGAGACAAAAAAGACGTGGCCAAGCTGTTGGATGGAGTCGCCATTGCCGGCGAGATTAAGAACGAAGTTGCCGCTGAAGCCAAAGAACTGGCTGCGCGCGGCATTACCCCCAAACTGGTTGTCGTGCTGGTCGGCCATGTCGCTGCCTCTGAGATCTACGTCCGCAGCAAGGTAAAGACCTGCGGCGAACTCGGTATCGGCAGTGAGATGATTACGCCACCTGAGACCGTGACTACCGAAGAGATGCTCGCTCTGGTCGCGGAACTGAACGCGCGTCCGGATGTCGACGGCATCCTGATTCAGCTTCCGCTACCAAAGCAGGTCGACACCAAACAGCTGCTTGAAGCGATCGATCCACAGAAAGACGTCGACGGATTTCACCCCGTCAACGCAGGCAGGCTCCAGTCAGGTCAACCCGCACTTGCTCCCTGCACACCTGCAGGCATCATTGAGATTCTTGTGCGCAGCAAGATCGCAATCGCCGGAGCCAACGCTGTTGTCGTAGGACGCAGCGATATCGTCGGCAAGCCCGCTGCCATGATGCTGCTGAACGCAAGCGCAACAGTCAGCGTCTGCCACTCGAAGACTGCCAACCTGGTGAATTACACCCGCCACGCTGACATCCTGGTTGCTGCCATCGGCCGCCCCGGTTTCATCACGGAAGAGATGGTCAAGCCCGGCGCGACCATCATCGACGTCGGTATCAACCGCGTGAACGATCGCGCCGAAATGGAGAACTTCTTCCCCAACGACACAACTCGCGCCGCAGGCTTCGACAAGCGAGGATATACCGTCGTCGGTGATGTCGATCCTCGCGCCTTTGCCGTGAGCGGAGCCTATACTCCGGTCCCCGGGGGCGTAGGAGCATTGACCATCGCCATGCTGATGAAGAATACCGTCCGCGCAGCCCGGCAGCGCCGGGGCGTGTAACGATGCTTCGTGTCGGACTTACAGGCGGCCTCGGTAGTGGCAAATCCACCGTGGCCGCCATGCTTGTCGAACTCGGGGCACACGTCATCCAGGCCGATGAGGTCGGCCGCCGGCTGATGCAGCCTGGTCAGAACGTCTTCGACCAGATCGTGGCACACTTCGGCGCGGAAGTACTCGCCGCCGACGGCACCCTGAACCGCACTCGGCTGGCAAAGATCGCCTTCGCCGACGGCCGCGTCGAAGAGCTGAACGCCATCGTCCATCCCGCAACCATCGCAGCCCAGGCCGCATGGATGGCGGAGATCGGTGAGCGCGAACCTGAAGCCGTCTGCGTCGTCGAAACCGCGTTGCTCTTCGAGACGAAACACGGCAACCTGCGCGATCGCTTCGACCGGATTGTGCTGGTCTATGCGCCGGAACAGCTCCGCATCGAACGTTTTCTGGCGCGGCAACCGGGAGCGACGGTGGACGATGCGCGCCGCCGCATGGATGCGCAGATGTCAGACTTTGAAAAGATGCAGCGCTCTCACTTCCTGATCCGCAACGACGGCACGTTGGAAGGTCTACGCCGCCAGATCGTCCAGGTGTGGGAGGCGCTCAAGACAGCCTCGCGAGGATAGCTCTCCCGGGCCTAGAATCTTCTAAAGCCTGAACTTCACAGGCGAAGGAAACGTAAAGGAAGTTATATGAAGATGCGTCGCATACTGCTCGTGCTCCTTCTCGTGGGCGGCTTCTACCTGCTGACCAACTACATGGTCCCGTCAGGAGCCATCGGTAACTGGGTCAAGAGCGCCTTCCCGTCGCTACCGGGAAATGGAACAACTGCAGTCAATGGCCCTCTGGGTAACTTTCACATGACCGTCGCCAACGCCGCGCCGGAGTTCGACAGCGAAGAGCAGAACAATATCAACGTCTATAAGCGGACGCTGCCCAGCGTGGTGAACGTTACTTCCACCACCGTGGCCTTCGACTTCTTCTACGGCCCGGTCCCACAGCAAGGCATGGGCACGGGCTTCATCATCGACAAAGAGGGCCACATCCTCACCAATAACCACGTGATTCAGGATGGCCAGCGCATCGAAGTCACGCTGAGCGACAAGCACAAGTACAAGGCCAACGTAGTTCAGGTGGATAAGAGCCATGATCTCGCATTGCTGCAGATCAATGCGCCGAACCTGGCTCCTGTCACCCTGGCCGACTCCAAGAACATCGTCGTTGGACAGAAGGTCTACGCCATCGGCAATCCCTTTGGCCTGAACGGAACCATGACGCGCGGCATCATCTCTGCCCTTCGTTCCGTCCGTGGACCGACAGGAGCGGCGATCGACAACGCCATCCAGACCGATGCCGCCATCAATCCCGGTAACTCCGGCGGACCGCTGCTGAACTCACGCGGCGAGGTCATCGGGATCAACACGATGATCGCCTCCAACGGCAGCGACCAGAGCGCAGGTATCGGCTTCGCCATTCCCATCAATACTGCCCGCGCCTTCGTTGATGACCTGGCCCGCTACGGCCACGTTCGCCGCCCCGCGCTCGATGTCGTCACGTTGCCCATCGGCCCGGACATCGCGGACCAGCTTGGCCTCGCGGCCGACTACGGCGTCCTGGTGGAGCGGGTGCTCCCCGGCGGTGCGGCAGAACGCGCCGGACTGAAAGGCGGCTCACAGCGCGCCTACATGGGCAATACTCCGGTAATGATCGGCGGTGACCTCATCGTCGCCATCGACGGACAGGAGATCACCAGCCAGCAGGACGTCTCCGACGTGATGAACTCCCACAAAGCAGGCGACACGGTGACAGTCACCATCTTCCGCGCTCGCAAGAAAGTCGAGCTGCGCGTCACCCTGAGCGAAGCCAGCGAGCGCCAGACATAGTACCGCCACCAATCTGGGCGCCCCATCCATAACTGCGTAGCAGGATGGGTGGGAATGCGGACTCTGGCGAACTTGATTCGCCGGGTGAACTATTCGAGCGAAGCTCGAACCGGTGGGAGCCGTGGGCTTTACAGCCCACGGTCTATCAACTCAATATAGAAACGGGCTTTAGCCCTGGGCCTTCTCTGTTAATCAGGAAAAAGCCCATTTATTTTTATGCCTTTATCAGCGGGCTGAAGCCCGCTGCTCCCACCAGACATCGGTCGAACAGCAGATTTCTCCGCTCTCTTCATTCGCTACGAAATGACAAACAAAAAAACGCTCCGCATTTCTGCGGAACGTTTTCTATTCACGCCAACCCTTACTGCGTAGCCCCAGTCTCAAAGAACTTCGTCGCCTGCCCGCCGATCACGCGATACATCGCAAACGATCGCGCCTGCTCTCCGCGCAGTTCCATCACCAGGCTGGCACGATTGGATGCCTCCGCGTCCACAACACCAACCAGATGCATCCGCGGCGTTGTATCCATGTGGATCGCATCGGTCACCGTCTTTATCGCCACCTGTGGTTCGCCGAAGCTGTCATTCTGCGCAACCACCGTGACATACTTCACCGGCGCCCCTCCCTCACCATTCGTATGAGCCTCCAGCACAAAGACCGGTGCGCTGTTATAGCTGAGCTCAAAGGCGGAAAACTTCTCATCGGCGAGTTTCACAGCCGGAGCCTCAGCCACCGGAGCCGCCTTCAGCTTGCTGCGCGCTCCGGTCGAACGGCTCACACCACCAGTCTTGATCGGCGCAGGAGTAGCAGCCGGAGGCGGAGCGACCAGCGACATGGCCACCTTCTCCAGCTTGGTCTGAATCTCTGTCTTCTCTGAAGGATCGCGGAAACGATAGGTGAAGTCGTGGATCTCGCGCGACGCGGCATCGCTCACGGCAACGATCTGATGCAGGTTGGCCGGCATGCCACTCAGCTGCGGCGCCTCGGCCAGCTTCGCCGGCTTGCCGCGCATGATCTTCGGACGATCAGGGTCGTCGTTCAGATCCCCCAGCGTCTGCACGTTGGCAGTGTCGTTCTTGATCGCGTCGCGCTTCTCCTTCTCCGTGCGCTTCTTCAGCGTCGGACGATCGGCGTCGTCGGATGGATCGTCCCCGACGCCAGTGACACCGCTCTGATCCTTATCTTTGCCGTTCTTGCTGTCCTTCTTATCCTTCGAGTCCGATTTGTCCTTCTTATCTTTATCCTTGCGGCCGAGCTTGGGACGGCTGTCATCCTTGTCGGTGGATTCCAGGACAACCTTCTGCGGAGCCTTCGGCTTGTCCACCGGTAAAGGCTGCCACTTGCCATATCCCATCCATCCCTGGTCGTACACGCTGCTGACGGCAGCGTCCGGCTTCAGGTTGCGGGCGAAGTCCAGGTCGAGCAATCCCTTGGGCTCGCCGGAGTCCTGCAGCTCATACACAACGTCCGTGCTCAGTGCCAGGGGGACAGGCCGCGCCAGGTAAAGGCCGGCATCCTGATAATCTCCGTCGACGAAGAGCGAGACAGGGACCAGGCGGCTCGCCAGCGGTTTCTTGATATCGTCGCCGGTCCACTCATAGACGCCAATCGCACGGGTGACATTGTCTTTCTTAGCAACACGGTGCATCTGGGCGGGTGCCGCAGCCACCATCGCCGCCACGGCGGCGAATCCGATTCCTCTGGAAACTTTCATCACACTCATAAGACGGCCAATCTCGCGGTTCCGCTACCTTGCAGCCCTGCCTTGCGGCTCAGACCGCAGGCGCTGTACCTTTGCATCCATGCCACCACAAGCAGGCGACGTTATCGAAGACTTTACTCTCAACGATCAGGACGGCAACCCGGTCACCCTCTCCAGCTTTGACCCCAAACCTGTCGTTTTGTTCTTTTACCCCAAAGCAGATACCCCTGGCTGCACCATCGAAGCCTGCGGCTTCCGGGACGCCATCGACAAGCTGAAAAAGGCGGGCGTGGTCGTTCTGGGCATCTCCCGCGACACCGTGAAGGCACAGAAGAAGTTCGCCGAAAAATACGACCTGAACTACCCCCTCCTGGCCGACCACGACCAGAAGATCTGCAACTACTTCGACGTCATCAAGCAAAAGACCATGTACGGCAAGCCGGTAACCGGAATCGAACGTACCACCTACCTGATCGGCCCCGGCCGCAAACTGCTGCACATCTTCCCCAAAGTAAAGCCGGAAGGCCACGCCGAAGAGGTCCTCGCCTACGTAAACGCCAACAAGTAGCAACCTTTTCGTTTTATAGCGGTCATCCTGAGCCGCAGGCGAAGGACCTGCTTTTAGAGCGCCACAAATCCGGGTGCCGAATATCCCATATCTCGGCTCTGCCGAGATGTGGGATATTCGGGTCCCCGACGAACTTCGTTGGGTGATAAAGCGATGGGCGGGATATCTCGCGAAGCGAGATCCGGATCTACTCCACGGACAACTGACCTGTACCGACCGCCCCCGCCAACTCCAACCTCTTCCCTGCCCCGGCCTGACGCTCCCGATACGCAAGCCCCAGCGGAAAAACATGGAACGTCAGCACGGATTTCGCCTCCACCACAGCCTCAGTTCCCTTGGCTGGCGCGTCCCCAAGCTCGTTCGTGCCTTTCTTGCCCAGGATCACAATGACATCGCTCAGCACTTCCTCTTGCCCAACCGCTTCCACCTGCAGCGAAAGCTCTCCCGCGCTGTCGATCTCCCCTGCCTTGGCAACGGCAACCACCGTAACCGTCACCGGAGCTCCCACAGCGAAGGTCCGGCCCTCGAGAGTAACGGCCGCGGTAAGCTGACCGCGCAGTACCTGACCGTTCCGGGCATCCGCGGAGCTGACACGCTCCTGCATCTGAACCTTCAGCAGCGTTCCAGAACTTTCGCTCGCGCCCGGAGTATCGGGTGTCGGTGATTGCTGCGCCGCACTCGAGCCGAGGAACAGAAGCATCCCCATCAGAAAGATCAAAACCCGATCGAACATGTCTTTTGAGAACTCCTGATGGGAACAAACTCCCGATGGAGTACTGAGCCCTATTCTCTAGGACCACTGTCCCATGGTGGAAGTTGTAAGGGAATCGCGCCTATCCCACCATCAGAAAATGCTGCGTCCCTTTTACCGGAGCATCCAGGCGACGGAAAAGAGCCTGCAGATCCCGATTATTGTGCACGAAATCGATCTGCGAGGTATCGATCACCAGCAGATCGCTGGCCGTGTAGCGGGAGAAGAAGTGCTCATACGCCTCGATCACCGTCTCCAGGTACTCCTCGCTGACAGCACGTTCCCCAGGAACGCCCTTTCGTTTCAGTCGCGTACGCAGCACGTCGGGCGTCGCCTTCAGGTAGATCACCAGGTCAGGCGTCGAAAGGTTAGAACGCATGGGCTCGTAAAAGCGGTTATAGAGCTTCAGCTCATCGTCCCCCAGGTTCAAGCAGGCAAAGAGCTTGTCTTTCTCGAAGATGTAGTCGGAAACAACGCTCTGGCGCACAAGACCACCGCCGGCCTTCCGCTCCGCAGCCTGTAACTGGCTATACCGAGCCTCGAGAAACCACATCTGGGTGGCAAAGGCTATGCCCGCTTCCTGCCGGTAAAAGCGGTCGAGAAAAGGATTGTCTTCGGGCTCGGTAACGCGATGCGCCTCCATCTTTTCAGCCAGCATGCCTGCCAGGGTCGATTTCCCCACACGGATGGGACCTTCAATGGCGATGTAACTGGGCAAATCGAACAGCATGACGAAACCCTCCAGAAAGGCGAATAAAAAGCAAAATATCACCCGCCGGATACCGCGCCAAGTAACGAACGAAGCACATGGCAGGGCTCTTCCATTTCGATATATCCATATCCCAATAACCGATGTAACTGGATTCACCTCAGTTCCCTACCGCGCTTACGTCTCCAAAGAGCATTATTAAGAGGCATGCTTTCCCCTGTACTTGCCGGAGCGGCGGTTGCCGCTGGCATCGGTGTTTCTGTGTACGCAGCCTATCGTCCGGAATCCCAGCTCTATGGCGCCACTCTCATTGCCGGGTCAGACCCAGGACAGGCCGCACTCACCTATGACGATGGCCCCAATCCTGATGCAACACTGCGGCTGCTCGACATCCTGGCGCAGCACCAGGTCCATGCGACCTTCTTCATGGTGGGCAGCTTTGTGAAAGCAGAAGCGGTGCTGGCGCGGCGCGTCGCTGCTGCCGGACACCTGATCGGCAATCACACCCTCACCCACCCGAACCTGGCCATCACCTCATCGCGAGAGACACGGCGTCAGCTCACCGAGACCAACGACATCCTGGAGCAAACCCTGGGACAGAAGATCCGCTTCTTCCGTCCTCCCTTCGGAGCCCGCCGCCCCGCCACGCTTCGCATTGCGCGCGAGCTCGGTCTGATCCCCGTGGAGTGGAATGTCGCCGCGCAGGACTGGAATCCCGCATCGCCGCAGCAACTTCTGGAGCGCCTGGAGAGGGGCATCGCCGCCAATCGGAAGAAAGGCCGCGCCTCCAACCTTCTACTGCATGACGGCAGCCATCTTGGGCTGGGAGCCAAGCGCATGCCCACCGTGGAAGCTACCTCTCTGTTGCTGGAAAGAAATATCAGGAACCTGACATTTGTCACTCCCGAAATTTGGGTTTAAGCTCCTACAATTTCCTCACGGCATCCACGTTCTAGCGTTAGAGCATTTTTCCCTATAGGAGTAACGTGGAGCTTCCACATCTATGGGCGTTTTCCGAAATGAAAACGCCGCTGCACAGCCCTTCCGGGATACTCAGCAATAGGGAAAACGCTCTTTAGAGGAAAGACCCATATGAGCACGCAGACCCAGGCACAGGCGCCTCCGCACGTTCACCCGGAACCGATGTCGATGCGTGAGGTATTGAAGATCAACACTATGCGCCGGCTCTGGTACGCCCAGGTGGTCTCGAACTTCGGCGATTTTCTTGCGCTGTTCGCCGTCATCAGTGTGCTGACCTTCAACCTGCATGCCACGGCGCAACAGGTAACCGGCGTGCAGATCGCCTATCAGTTGCCGATTGCCCTTCTGGGTATCGTGGCCGGTGTCTTCGTCGACCGCTGGTCACTCAAGGGAACGCTCATCGCCAGCGACCTTTCACGCGCGGTTCTGTGTCTGTTGCTGATCTGGGCCGGGGCGACGATGCAGTTCTACCTGATTCTCGCCACCATCTCCATCGTCTCCAGCTTCTTCAATCCGGCACAGGGCGTCACTCTCCGCACAGCCGTGCCGATACACGGCCTGCGCTCCGCCAATGCACTGATGCAGCAGGTTATGTTCGTCATGCGCATCATCGGTCCGGCGGCCGCTGGCGTATTGGTAACGGCTCTGGGAGCCAAGGCCTGCTACATCGTGGATGCGATCAGCTTCGTGGTCTCCGCCGGCTTTATCGCCAGCATCACCATCAAGCGTCCGCCGGTGGCGGCGGAACACCAGACCACCAAGACCGGCGTCGCACGCGTACTGCATGACATGCAGCAGGGCATCCAGTTCATCGTGCATCATAAGGCGCTGCTGTTCGTGATCCTTGCACTGGCCTCCGGCATGTTCGTGCTGGGATGCTTCGGTCCGCTCATCGCCGTTTACGTGCGCGACGTGCTGCATGCCACCACCCCGCGCTCCTTCGGAGCGGCCTCCGCCTCCATCGGCGCCGGAATTCTGCTGGGTATGAACCTGCTGAATACCTTCGGCAAGAAGATGAAGAACACGGTGCTGGTCTACGCCGGCCTGAGTGGAATTGCCATAGGTCTGGTGATCCTTGCCGGTATTCCTTATCTGGCCACATGCATCCTCGGCAACCTGGTGATCGGCCTGTCGGTAGCGGGCATCATCATTCCGGCACAGACGATGATTCAACAGGAGACGCCGCACCACCTGATGGGCCGGGTCGGCTCCACGCTGATGTCGATGATCTTCACCGCGCAGATTCTGGGCCTGATCCTCTCAGGCTTACTGGCACAACACACCGGCACCCGCCAGGTCTTCACACTCTGCGCCATACTTCTGCTGATCCTGATGGCAGTCGGCAAACTCTTCATGGAACCAAAGACACCCGCGGCCACAACCGCATAAAGTGCCCATACACCGGGTGCCCCAGGTCCCCTAGGGACCTGGGCATTCGCGCTCCGCGCGAACCGTCTTTCGCGATTCTCATCTAGCCAGGGTGCCCCGCCCTCGCAACGCTAGGGCGGGTTCGAATGCCCACGCATTGAGATGAAAATCTATAGAGCGGGCTTTCAGCCCTTCCAGATTCTTCAATCGCGAACCTGGGGCGTTGCCCCAGGCTGGTATAGAACGCGCCTTCAGCGCTTGAGCGGTAGCTTGTTTTAAGATTCGTGACTTCCCGCCCACCCTAGCGTTGCGAGGCCGTCGCACCCAGGCAAGTAGGTCACATCAAACCCCAGCAAACGCCTTCCGCGCCGCCGCAACCGTCTTCTCCACCTCATCCTTACCATGCGCCAAACCAATAAAAGCAGCCTCAAACTGCGAAGGCGGCAACCACACACCTTCCTCCATCATGGCGCGATGGAACCGGCCAAATGCAGCCGTATCGCTCTTCGCTGCATCCTCAAAATTCTCCACCGCATCCGGAGTGAAGAACCAGGTCCACATGCTTCCCACACGATTCGTCGTCAGCCGGACACCGGCATCCGCAGCAACCCGTGCCACGCCTTCAGCAACCTGACGCGTCGTCTCGTCGATCTGCGGATAGATCGTTCCCGCCTCGCGGATCAGACGGCCCACGGTAGCCGATCCCGCAGCCATCGCCAGCGGATTGCCGCTCAGCGTTCCTGCCTGGTAGACAGGACCGAGCGGAGCGAGCATGTTCATCACATCCTCACGTCCGCCGAAGACACCGACCGGCAGACCTCCACCGACGATCTTGCCCATGGTGGTGAGATCGGGCTTGATGCCGAAGCGCTGCTGCGCTCCGCCGAGCGCCAGGCGGAAGCCGGTCATCACCTCGTCAAAGATCAGCAGAGCGCCCTCTTCCTCAGTGAGCGCCCGCAATGCTTCCAGATACCTAGCCTTAGGGATCAGCGTGCCGGCATTGCCGACAACCGGCTCCAGAATGATGGCCGCGATGTCGCCCTTATGCTTCGCAAACGCCGCCTCAACGGCAGCGATGTCGTTGTACGGCAACGCCAGCGTGAAGTGTGCAACCTCATCGGGAACGCCGGCGCTTCCAGGGATGCCAAAGGTAGCGACGCCGGAACCCGCTTTCACCAGCAGACCGTCGGCGTGGCCGTGATAGCAGCCCTCGAATTTGATGACGTAGCGGCGCCTTGTAAAACCGCGGGCGACACGAATGGCCGACATCGTCGCTTCTGTCCCGGAGCTGACAAAGCGCATCCGCTCCATCGATGGAACTGCCGTGCGGATGAGTTCACCCAACTCGGCCTCACCGGCATGCGAGGCGCCAAAGCTGGCGCTGCGGCCGGAGGCATAACGAATGGCATCCACGACCTCGGGCACGGCATGGCCCAGGATCATCGGTCCCCAGGAGCCGAAATAGTCGATGTAACGATTGCCATCGGCGTCATACAGATAGGCACCCTGGGCGCGTTCCAGGAAGGGAGCATCGCCGCCCACGGAACGGAAGGCGCGCACCGGCGAGTTCACACCGCCGGGAAAGAGACCTTCGGCACGACGCTGCAGCGAACGGGACATTTCCAGCACTCGAGTCATCTAATTCAGTATAGAAAGGCGGAAGGAGGCTCGGACGATGACCGCACAGGAACAGCAACGGCTCGCGGGCAGGGACATCCTGCTCTACGACGGCGTATGCGCCCTCTGTAACGGAGTTGTGCGTTTTGCCGCGCAGCGCGACCTCACAGGCCGCCTCCTGTTTCTACCGCTTGGCTCCCCCTTGGGAGCGGAGCTGCTGGTGCGGTACGGAATTACCGCCGCGACCCTGAACTCCGTCGTCGTGCTGGAACATGCCCTCACTCCGCAAGAGCGGATCTTCCTGCGCACCAAGGCGGTCGCACAGGTCATGCTGCGGCTGACGCGACCCTGGAGAATCCTTGGACGCCTTCTGATGGCGATTCCGTCGTGGCTAGGCGACCCGGTCTACCGGTTGGTCGCCCGGATTCGTTACCATCTCGCAGGGCGATACGAAATCTGCCCTCTTCCGGAGCCGGGCCTCCGTGAGCGTTTCATCGGACTAGACACGTAAAATCAGCTGAAAATTGAAGTGGATGTCTCAGAATGAGACACATCAACCCAGCAAAATGCGTCTGTTCCCTGGCCACCGTTCCCCATCAATCCTGATAAACTCTAGACTTCCTGCTGTTTTATTTTCCATTTGGAAGGCGCATCTTTGGCTCCAATTCCCGCGAAGTCCTCAGGCCCCATCTCCTACGCCGATGCCGGTGTGGATATCTCCGCAGCAGACCGCTCCAAAGATAAGATCAAGCTGTTAGCGCGCCGGACCTTCAACAAGAACGTCCTGTCAGAGATCGGTTCGTTTGGCGGCCTGTTTGGCCTGGACCTGAGCAAGTTTCCGGATCCGGTGCTGGTCTCCTCCGCCGACGGCGTAGGCACCAAGCTGAAAGTCGCCTTCGAGCTCGGCATCCATCACACCGTAGGCGGCGATCTGGTCAATCACTGCGTAAACGATATCGCTGTACAGGGCGCAACACCGCTGTTCTTCCTGGACTACCTGGCGATGGGCAAGCTGGAAGGCAATGTCGTTGAGAAGATCGTCACCGGTCTCTCCGACGCCTGCAAGGCTAATGGATGCGCTCTCATCGGTGGCGAAACCGCCCAGATGCCGGGGTTCTATCAGCCGGGCGACTATGATCTGGCCGGCTTTATCGTCGGCGCCGTCAGCAAAGACCGCATCATCACCGGTGAGAAGACTCAAGTCGGTGACGTACTCTTCGGTCTCCCATCGACCGGCCTGCACACCAACGGCTATTCGCTGGCCCGGAAGCTGCTGTTTGAAGTCGCGGGATACACCGCCGATCAGTACGTCGGCGCCATCAAGGAAAAGACCGGCGCTGCCCTGATGAAGACGCACCGCAGCTACCTCGGCATCATCAGGAAGCTGCACGCGGCCGACTGTGTCTCCGGCATGGCGCACATTACCGGCGGTGGTATTACCGAGAACCTTCCACGTGTGCTGCCCAAGGGAATGGGAGCACATATCGATCTCACCTCATGGCAGGTGCCGCCGCTGTTCACGCACCTGCAGGAGCTGGGCCAGGTCGAGCAGGATGAGATGTTCCGCACCTTCAACATGGGTATCGGTCTTATCTGCGTCGTTCCCGCTGACAAGGTAAAGAAGGCCAAGGCCATTCTGAACCGCGCCAATGAGCGCTTCCATGTGATCGGCCGCGTCGTTCGCGGCGACCGCAAGGTTAGCTACGCTTAAGAGCCGTACGTCCTCGATGACCAGACTCGGTGTTCTTCTCTCCGGACGGGGATCGAACTTTCTCGCGATCGCGGAAGCCATTAACAATGGCTCCCTGCACGGCTGTGAGATCGTGCTCGTGCTCTCGAACAAAGCAGACGCGCCTGGAATCGATGCCGCCCGCCAACTGGGCCTGGAAGCCTATGCGATTCCCTCGAAAGGCATTCCGCGTCAGGAGCATGATCGCCAGATGATCGCGGCGCTGCAGGAGGCCAAGGTTGACCTCATCTGCCTGGCCGGCTACATGCGCATCATCTCGCCGGAGTTCATCGCGGCCTTCCCGAACCGCATTCTGAATATCCACCCCTCACTGCTGCCCGCCTTCCCGCGCCTGGACGCACWGGGACAAGCGCTGGAGTACGGTGCCAAAGTCGCAGGCTGCACCGTCCACTTCGTGGACGAGCAAGTGGACCACGGCACCATCATCGTGCAGCGCACCGTGCCGGTCCTCGACGACGATACGCACGACACACTGGCAGCCCGCATTCTGGAACAGGAACACCAGGCCTACGCGGAAGCCCTGCAGCGAGTCCTCTCCGGCGAGTACCGCATAGAAGGCCGCCGCTACATCCGCAAGTAAGCAAGCCCCTTCTATCAATCGGGTGCCCCACCCTCGCAACGCTAGGGTGGGCAAGGATGCCACAGGTGCCCAATTCCCCATACCCTGGGTGCCCCATATCTGCGAAGCAGATGTGGGAGTATCGAGCTCCGCTCGATCCGTTTGTCCAGTGGGATTTCTCAACCGTAATCAGCAAAACGGTTCGCGCATAGCGCGAATGCCCACATCTGCTTCGCAGATATGGGGCACCCAGGGTATGGCACTCTTTACCGCTTCCCCCAATTCATCAAAGGCAAAATGCTCGAATAATCATCCGTCCACGCAGTTGCCTTGATCTCCGGAAAACTCGACCGCGCAATCACCACATCCGTCTCCTGCTGAAAATCCTTGCGATTCGTCAGCAGTACCCATGTCGCGCTGTAATACCCCTTCTTCTCATCATTCGGAGTGCTGATCAGCACCGCATCCAGACCAGCCGTCTTCGCCAGCGCGGCTACTTCCGGTGCGAGATGCAGATACTGGTTCGAAACATGAAACGCGATAATGCCGCCCGGAGCCATATGCTTCCGGTACAACCCAAGTGCCTGCGTCGTGATCAGATGCAGCGGAATCGCATCGCCGGAGAACGCATCGATCACCAGGATGTCGAAGTTGTTCGGCGCCTCGTGCTGCAATGAGATCCGCGCATCTCCGGCAACGATAGGAATCTGAATTGGAGCATCGCGGAGATAGGTAAAGAGATTACGAGCAATCGGCTCGACCGCAGGATTGATCTCGTAGAAGCGATAGCGGTCACCCGGCTGCGCATACACCGCCAGAGAACCTGAACCCAGCCCAATCACACCCACTGACTTCGGCCGGCCGACGCAGCAGTAGCGCATTGCCAGGCCGATGCCGGAATCGGGCGAATAGTAGCTGACCGGAACCCGCGCATGATCGGGAGTGAAGATCTGCGTGCCGTGCTTAATCGTTCCGTTGTAGAGCGTGCGAAGTACACTCGCCGGAGGAAATGCTCCCTGCGTCACGCGCAACGGACCGTAGAAGTTGCGGACCTGGGCCATGCTTCCTGCCTGGAACGCCTGGTACTCCTTCCCGATAAGGAAGAGCAGCAGCACCGACGCCGTCGCCCACAGAAGGCGTTGCGCCCAGCCCCCCTGCCACAACGCAATGACGGCGACCGCCGCAGTGACAAAGAAGGAGATCGCCAGATCGTAGTTCGCCGCAAAGACCAGCGGACTCACAATGCCGATAAAGAAGGTTCCCGCGGCTCCGCCGGCCGAGAGCATCAGGTAGAACATCGTCGACTGCTGTGGGTCTTCCGGACGATGCAGATAAAGCTCGGCATGGCAGAAGTAGCAGGCCAGGAAGAGCTCAATCAAGTAGAAGCTGATGCTGAGCCAGATGGGAAAGGTAGCTCCCTCTTTCGTAAGTGTGTATGCCAACGCCGCCAGAAAGACGACCAGGAAACGAATCACCAGACCACGTTGGTAGAACTGCCCGAATTCAAACGCAACAATGAAACTGAGCAGATAGGCCGAGAGCGGGAGAATCCATAGCAACGGAATCGGTGCAATGTCCTGTGAGAGGTGCGCCGTCACCGCCGCAAGCTGCATGGAGGCAGCAAACGGCAACAGGAACCAGAGCACAAGCTTTCCGGTAGCCGGACGGGCTACCGGCTGGGCCGCTTCCTCCGTAACCACACCACTACCGCTCGCCGGAACCAGCATCGCGCAGAGCGCGGCATAGACAACGAATCCCGCAGCCCAGGAGATACGCTGCGTGTGCAGCGACATATGCGGCTCAATCAGGACGGGATATGCCAGCAGCGCCAGCAGGCTGCCGACGTTCGAAAGCGCAAACAGCCGGTACCGCACGCCTTCCCCTTCGCTCTTCGCCAGCCATACCTGCAGCAGCGGACTGGTGGCCGAAAGCAGCAGAAACGGCAGACCGATGCTGCTGCCGAGCGCCAGGAAGATGGTCGTAATGGGGTGCGAAAATGCCGTCGGCGACTCCGGAGCCGTCGAGACAAAGGCCAGCAGCACCGCCGCCGCCAACAGGCCAAGATGCACGCCACGCTGGATCCGTAGCCGCGTCAGCAAGTGGGCATAGCTGTAGCCGAACAGCAGAAGAAGCTGAAAGACGACCAGGCAGGTGATCCAGACGGCAGAGCTTCCGCCAAGGGAAGGAAGCAGTTGACGGGCAGCCAGAGGTTCTACAAGAAACAGCAGAAAGGCGCCGAGAAAGATGGTCAGGGCAAAGAGCGGACGCTTGGTCATGGGACGCGCAAATGGCGTGTCCCAGCCTATCATCCGGGGTCCGGGCGGCCGGCCAAGTAAAATAGAGCTGTCATGAAGATAGTCCTCGCCGAAAAAGTCTCGCCTGCTACCCTTGCTGTTTTTCAAGAAGAGCCCAACTGGCAGATCGTAACGCCGGACCAGATCAAGAATGGCCTTGCCGCTGAGCTCGCGGACGCTGATGCTCTCATCGTCCGCAGCGCCGTTCAGGCAGACGCCAAGCTGCTGGAGTCCGCTCCGAAGCTGCGCATCATCGGCCGTGCCGGTGTGGGCGTTGACAACATCGACGCCGATGCCGCCACCCATCGCGGCATCGTAGTAATGAATACGCCCGGAGCCAACGCCATCGCCGTGGCAGAGCTGACCATCGGCCTGATGATCACCATGGCGCGCTTCATCCCTCGCGCTAACGCCACCATGCACGCCGGCAAGTGGGACAAGAAGACCCTGCAGGGCCAGGAACTACGCGGCAAGACCCTCGGCATCATCGGCCTGGGCCGCATCGGCCAGGAAGTGGCGCGCCGCGCCCGCTCCTTCGGCATGGAGCTGATCGGCTACGATCCCTTCGTTGCTCCCGTCATCGCACGCGAGAACGGCGTCGGCCTCGCTCCTCTGGACGAAGTCTTCCGCAAGGCCGACTACCTGACGCTGCACGTAGGTCTGACACCGCAGACCGAAGGCCTGATCAATGCCACTTCGCTGGCGACCATGAAGAAGGGCGTTCGCATTGTGAACTGCGCCCGCGGCGAGCTGATCAATGATGCCGCTCTGGCTGAAGCCATTCAAGCCGGCAAGATCGGCGGCGCTGCCCTCGACGTCTTCTCGCAGGAGCCGTTGAAGGAGTCTCCATATCACGGCCTGGAGAACGTCATCCTCTCGCCCCACATCGGCGGATCGACTGATGAAGCCCAGGAAGCCATCGGTATTCAGCTTGCGCAGCAGGTACGCGATTACCTGAAGCTTGGCGTCGTGCAGAACGCCGTCAACTTCCCCTCGCTCACGCATGAGGAGTACCAGCAGGTCGCTCCCTATGTGGAGATGGCCGAGCGCCTGGGAGCCTTCCTTTCGCACGCCACCCCCGGGAACCTGGAGAACATCCAGATCAACTACGCCGGCCGTCTGGCACAGGGCAAGACCGAGCTGGTTCGCAACGCCTCCATCAGCGGCATTCTTGCCGATAGCGACAACGTGAACCGCATCAACGCGGCCGCGGTCGCGCAGGAACGGGGCATCCGCCTGCAGGAAGAGAAGAAAGAGTTCGCCTCCGGCGGCGCAGGCTCAGTGCTGAAGCTGACGCTGCACTCAGCCAGTGGCGTCTCCTCCGGCTCTGCAACGGTGCTGCATGGCAGCTCGCCGCGCCTGCTGAGCTTTGACGGCATCGACATCGAGGCTCCGCTCACCGGCACGCTCGTCGTCATCCGCAATCACGACGTCCCGGGCGTGATCGGCCGCATCGGCACCATCCTCGGCGAACACCGTATCAACATCGCGAACTTCGCCCTGGGCCGCAACGTCCGCTCGCAGAGCGTTCCGCAGGGTCAGGCCCTGGCCGTGGTGCAGATCGATGTACCCTCCGCCGCAGCCGCCAATGACGCACTGGCCGCACTGCGCAAGGTGGAGGCTATCGTCAGCGTTCGCCTGGTGGAGCTGGGTAAAATCTAACTATGCCGCTATACGAATACGAGTGCCAGCAATGCCGCCGGTACGTTGAGAAGATCCAGAAGTTCTCTGACCCGCCGCTGACCGAGTGCCAGCAATGCGGTGGCCGTCTGGAGAAGACCATCACAGCGCCCGCGGTGCAGTTCAAGGGCGGCGGATGGTACGCGGATCTCTACTCTTCCTCCAAGAAGAGTGGCGGTGCGGCGAAGTCTGAGTCCAGCACCACCACCAGCAGCGACTCGACCTCTTCCACGCCGGCGCCTGCTGCCACAACAACCTCCGATAAGAAATAAGAAAAGCCCGCCTTACCGGCGGGCTTTCTCTTGCAAGACAGAACTCAGGAACGCTTCTTCGGAACTTTCTTACCCGCCTTGCGGGCTTCTGAAAGTCCGATCGCGATGGCTTGCTTCCGGCTCGTGACCTTTTTGCCGCTGCGGCCACTCTTCAGCTTGCCGGCCTTCATTGCGCGCATCTCGGTCTCGACATTCTTACCCGCCGAAGGAGAGTACTTCCGCGTAGACGACTTCTTTGCAGCCTTCTTAGTTGCCTTTCTGGCGGCCTTCTTCACCGTGCTCTTCCGTGTGGTGCTCTTCTTGGCGGCCTTCTTCGTACTCTTCTTCGCTGCTTTCTTCGTTGCCTTCTTGGTTGCCATAATGAAACTATCCTCCCGCGCTATAAGAGTCAGGCAACCTGAAAGAGAGTTGTCCATCATTCCAGCATCTTCTGATACCTTCTGTATCCCCACAGCGACAGGATGATCGACGCGATGAAGGCAATGCCTTCAAGAACCCACTGCCACACACCAGGCGATCTCGTGAGCTCACCGCGCTGATGCGCCGCATAACTGCGCTGCACATCTTCCCGCAAGCCAGGAACAGTGATGATGCTGAAGTCTGCCGTTGGCAACGATCCAAAGACACGTTCGGGTGAAGGCGCCACACCGTCGCGGTCTTTCGGAATGGCAGCCATCAACACATTCACCTCCGCATCCTTCGCATCGTTGAAGAACTCTGTCTGCGCCGTATTCGGGAAGAGAGTCGTCTTTCCTGTCATCTTCAACTCAATCGCGGAAACAGCATCCTGGCAGACACCCAGCGTGTAATACCCACCAAAAGGAAGCTGAGGATTCGCCAGATGCAGCCGTGCATACGCGGCCGTGAAGCCGCCCAGCAGACGGATTACCTCGCGCGCCTGTGCACCCTCATACTCATGCGCGTGCCGGCCCATCACCCACGGCTGATTCAACAGATCGTTGGTGCGAAACTCCGCGCGGCCATCGATACCGAAGTAGAAGGTCACATCCGCATGCAGACGCGGCCCTTCTACCATCAACTCGTACTCCGCATGCGCAACCGGCACCAGGAGATGCCGCCTTCGCTGCCACCAGTGATCGGCAGGAACCAGAAGCTGTGAGTCCAGGAAGAAGGGCATCGTCACATCCTGGCCTTTGTAATGGAAGTGTCCGAAGTTGGCGAAGTAACGAACGTCCGAAACAGTAATCCGGTACCCGCTCGCAGCCAGCGCATCGATCAACTCTTCCGGCGTATCTGCAGTGCGTCCACCGAAGGTTGCTCTGAAACTCTGCGCATCATCGAGGCGGTTCAGAGATAGGCGATTCAACACCTCGGCCAGACGTTGGCTCTCAGCATGCAGAGGAGCAAGCTTCGGATCAGGCCCATCGCCCCGCGTGACCTCCGCACCAAGGTCGGTGACCTCCGCCTTCAACTCACCACGGTCAGAAGGCTTGTCGAGGTTTTCCGTCTCCGCCGCCTCAAGGGTGTACGGTCCCAGCGTGACCCACTGCGCAAGGGCTCGCGTTGCAGGTTTCAGCTTCTCACCGAAGATCCGGGTTCCCAGATCGACGGTGCCGTTAACACGGCCAATCGTCCATCCGGGAAAGCGGTCAAGACCGCTCCAGTCTTTTCCCAGGATCAGGCTGCGCAGCAGATCGAAGAGCTTCGGCGTCAGCACCGCGCCCGCCTTCTCTCCGCCGTTGATCGCAGCCAGCAGCTTCTCCGTGAAGCCAGGCTGAGCGGAGAGCTCCCGCATCATCTGCGAGAGCGGCACCGTGTTCGGCAATGTAGGAGCAGCCATGGTCTGAGCCGCCATCAGCGTACACGAGACAACCGCAAACGCCGCACCGCGTAAGAAAGCCACACTGCAACAGATACGCCGCATACCTGCTTTGGATGCGCGTCTACTGGTTGAGCTTCTTAATCACCAGCTCATTCAGCAACGCAGGATTCGCCTGTCCCTTGGACAAACGCATTACCTGACCGACGAAGAAGGCCGAAACAGTCGTCTTGCCGCCCTTGAACTGCTCCACCTGCTTCGGATTGGCGGCGATGACCTCATCGATCATCTTCTCGATGACCGACGTATCGGAGATCTGCTGCGGCTTCTCACGCTCGTAGACGACCGGGAAATCCTCACCCTTCTCAAAGCTTGTATCGAGCAACTGCTTGAGCATCTTGCTCGAAAGCTCACCGCTCTCTGCCAGGTCGGCCGCCATCGCCAGGCCCTTCATGCTGACCGGCGACTGCTCCAGCTCCAGACCGGCGGCATTCAAACGGCCAGTAAGTTCGCTGGTAATCAACGCGGCAACACGCTTGGGACTCTTCGATGCCTTGGCCGCAGCCTCGAACTGATCCGCGAACGACGCCGAAGCGGTCAGCGTCTCCGCATCCTTCTCCGTAATGCCGTACTCCGCAATCAAACGCGTACGCTTGGCCTCAGGCAGTTCCGGCAGGCCCTTCAGAATCTCGTTCTTCCACTCCTCACTGATGAGCAGTGGTGGCAGATCCGGCTCTGGGAAGTAGCGGTAGTCATGCGCCTGCTCCTTCGAACGCATGGAGTAGGTCACGCCCTCAGCGGAGTTGTACAGACGCGTCTCCTGCGCCACCTTGCCACCCGACTCCAGAATCTCAACCTGGCGCTCGATCTCATACTCCAGCGCCGAGCGGATGAAGCGGAACGAGTTGACGTTCTTCACCTCAGCCTTGGTGCCAAACTTGTCTGCGCCCTTCAGCATGATCGAGACGTTAGCGTCGCAACGCAGCGAACCCTCTTCCATGTTGCAGTCGGAGACGCCGGCGTACAGCAGAATCTCCTTCAGTTTCGTGAGGTAATCAAATGCTTCCTGCGGCGAACGGAGATCCGGCTCCGAAACGATCTCGATCAACGGCGTGCCGCAGCGATTCAGATCGATGTAGCTGCGCGTCACCGAGTCCGGAAAACCATCATGGATGCTCTTGCCCGCGTCCTCTTCCATATGCGCGCGGGTGATCCCGATACGCTTCAGGCCACCGTTGCCGTCTGGAATATCGAGATAGCCGTGCTCGCAGGTCGGCTTATCGTACTGCGAGATCTGGTAGCCCTTGGGCGAGTCCGGATAGAAGTAGTTCTTCCGCGCGAAGATGCTGACCGGGTTGATCTTGCAGTTCAGTGCCGCTCCCGTCAGGACAGCAAACTCTACCGCCTGCTCATTCAACACAGGCAGAGCTCCGGGCAGGCCAAGGCAGACCGGGCAGACGTGGGTATTGGGCTCGCCACCGTAGAGATTGACGCAGCCGCAGAATGCCTTCGTCTTGGTAAGAAGCTGGACGTGGACCTCAAGCCCGATCACGGGCTGGTACTTGGCGAGAACCTCGGGCGAAAGCGCGCTAGCTGTGGGCATCAGAACCAAATTTTATCAACTTAGGAGCCAAAGACGCGCTCGGGATGTGTCCGGGCGTACCGAACCCAGGCGCTATAGATTACCGACCTGTCATGTTCAGAGGAGTCGAGCCCCCACGCCCGTTTGTTGATCTTATCCGCCACCTTCCGCAGACCTTTCCGCTTCAATAGTCCATTCGGATCTTCTTCCGAAATTCGCTGGTGCAGTAGAGGCATCATCAATTCAGCCGCTTCGTGAAAACAGGCCCCTAGCTCCGGCAGGCCTAGTTCAAGCAGCCCCTCTTCCGTCTGGGCCACTAGTCCGGGTTCACCGAAATTGCCGAAGTGCCATGTAATGCTGTCGAGCGTCAGGCTCACATCAAGCCAATGTGTTGCGGCCATGGCTCTAAGTCCAACAGGAAGCGCCTCCAGACTTTGAGCAAAACTTCCATCAGTGCTGTAGGGATCACCGGAAACGCGAGCAGTCAGGATCTTCATGAGCTCCGCTAAGAAATCCTTGTCATCGCTTTGAAGGGCAGGCCACTGTTCTTCCGGAGAGCTCTGATCCATAGACCGAGTTTAGCCGACCGGCCAATCTATCTAAATCGCTCATTTTCAAACGTCTGCACATCACCACTGAGCGAATTACACTGGAAAGAGATGATTCTTCCATTTGTCCGCGAGCTGTTTGCGGAACTGGAACATACTGAGCCGTACGAACGTGTGCGCCGCCACCTGAGTGCCGGTGTGGGGCGTCGTCGTGTCTCTGGGCTCACCTTTACCGCTCGCGCCCTGTATCTGCCCTACTTCGTCCGCGCGAGCCACACCCCCTGCCTCGTCATCGTCCCCGACAACAAGGCCGCCGAAGCCCTGCACGGCGCCCTGATCGAGACCTGTGAGCTCACCGGAGCACTCGACCCCAAAACCGTCCTCCGCCTGCCCTCGCACGACGTACTCCCCTTCGAGAACCTCTCGCCGCACGCCGAGATCCAGGAGCAGCGCGCCGCCACCCTCTGGAAGATCGCCAGCGGCACCGCAAAGCTGGTCATCGCGCCCATGGAGTCGGCCTGCATGCGCCTCTTCTCCCGCGAGCACTATGCCGGCCTCGCCCTGCATCTGCGCCGCGGCGAAGAGCATATCCCAGAGATGCTGCTTGAACACCTGCTCTCCGTCGGCTACACCCGCGTCGACGTTGTCGAGATGCCCGGCCAGGTCACGCACCGCGGCGGCATCATCGACCTCTATTCGCCCGAGCAGGATCGCCCCGTCCGCATCGACTTCTTCGGCGACGAGATCGAGACGATCCGCAAGTTCGATCCGGAAACCCAGCGCAGTTCCACTCCACTCGAAGAAGCCCTGCTGCTGCCGCTTACCGAAACTCCGGTTACTGAGAAGCTCCTGACCGCCATCAATAACCGCCTCACCCGCGCAGGCGAGGCCGGAGCAGCCCTGGAGGGCAGCGAGCAGCCCCGCGAGCTCCGCACCACCTACGGCGAAGCCACCGTCTTCCCCGGATGGGAGTTCTACGCGCCGGTCGCCGGAGCCAACAGCGATCTCCTCGCCCTGCTCGGCCCCACCACGCGCGTCTTCGTCGAAGAGCCCGCCATGGTCAAAAACCAGGGTGAGCGCTGGTGGAACAAGCTGGAGCAGGCACACGACCGCGCTGCCATCGGCTCGCTGGTCCGCGCCGAAGATATCTATCTCTCACCCTGGGACCTGGAAGACCGCGTCCGCCGCATGCCCGGCATCGAGCTCGACCAGCTCGGCGCCGTCGATGTGCTGGACACACAGGTCGACGCCCTTAGCGGCATCGAGATACCCACCCGGCCCACAACCCGCTTCCACGGCTCGATTCCTGCTCTCGTAGAACAGCTTCGCTCCCTGATGAACCAGGACTCGCGCATCGTTCTCACCGCTCCCAACCAGGGCGAAGTCGAGCGCCTCGCCGGCCTGCTGCAGGAGTACAAGGTCCCGTACCGCATCGGCTCGCGCACACAGACCAGCAGCGGCTCGGCAACCATCTACGACGAGACCACCTACCTCTCCGGCAGCGCGAACACACCGGTCATCGTCCGCGCCGCCATCCTGAACGGCGTTCACGTCCTCGACCTCGACCAGGCCACCGCCCGCCAACTCGTCGTCTACGGAGCGCAGGACCTGCAGGACGAAGCCGACATTGCTCCGCGGCGCACCTTCAAAAAGTCCAAGACCTCCGCCTTCGTCTCCGACTTCCGCGACCTCGCCATGGGCGACTACGTCGTCCACGTGGAGCACGGCATCGCCCAGTACCAGGGCCTGCGCACCATCGATCAGGATGGCATTCCGCTCGAGCTCATGATCCTTGAGTTCGCCGAGGGAGCCAAGCTCTACGTCCCCCTCACGCGGCTCGACCTGATCCAGAAGTACCGCTCTACTGATACCGGTCCGGCTCCCGAGCTCAACCGCCTGGGCAGCCAGCAGTGGGCCAAGACCAAAGCGCGCGTCAAGAAGGCCATGCAGGACATGACCGACGAGCTGCTGAAGCTCTATGCGCAGCGCAAAGCCGCGCAGGGCTTCGCCTTCTCGCCGGACAGCAACCTCATGCGCGAGTTCGAAGACGCCTTCGACTACAACGAGACCGACGATCAGCTCTCCGCCATCGCCGACATCAAGCGCGACATGGAGACAACCCAGCCCATGGATCGCCTGCTCTGCGGCGACGTCGGCTACGGCAAGACCGAAGTCGCCATGCGCGCCGCCTTCAAGGCCGTGCAGGACTCGAAGCAGGTGGCCGTGCTCACACCCACCACCGTGCTCAGCTTCCAGCACTACGAGAGCTTCAAGAAGCGCTTCGCCAAGTTCCCCGTCACCGTCGAGATGATCTCGCGCTTCCGCACCGCAAAGGAACAAAAGAAGATCGCGGAAGACGCCGCCGCCGGCAAGATCGACATCCTGATCGGCACCCATCGCCTGCTCTCCAAGGACCTGGCGTTCCAGGACCTCGGTCTGCTGATCGTCGATGAAGAACAGCGCTTTGGCGTGCGCCACAAGGAACGCATGAAGCAGTTCCGCGCGCATCTTGACGTGCTCTCCATGTCGGCCACGCCTATCCCCCGCACATTGCACATGTCGCTCGTCGGTCTGCGCGATATGAGCGTCATCGAGACGCCGCCCAAAGACCGCATGGCCATCCAGACCATCGTCGCCAAGTTCGACGAGAAGATCGTGCGCACGGCCATCGAGATGGAGCTCGAGCGTAGCGGCCAGGTCTACTTCGTCCATAACCGCGTCGAAACTATCTACGATATCGCCTCGCGGATCCGCGAGCTGACGCCGCAGGCACGCGTGGTCGTCGCTCACGGACAGATGGGCGAAGCCGAGCTTGAGCGCGTGATGCTTGCCTTCATGCATCACGAGTACGACGTACTCGTAGCCACCAGCATCATCGAGAACGGCCTCGATATCCCACTGGCGAACACCATCCTGATCAATCGTGCCGACCGTCACGGTCTCAGCGAGCTCTACCAGCTCCGCGGCCGTGTAGGCCGTTCGAACCGTCGCGCTTACTCCTATCTCCTGATTCCACCGGAGACCGAGCTCACCGAAGTAGCCCGCCGCCGTCTGGCCGCATTGAAAGAGTTCTCCGACCTCGGCGCAGGCTTCAAGATCGCCGCACTCGACCTGGAGCTGCGCGGCGCAGGTAACATGCTTGGCGGCGAGCAGAGCGGCCACATCGAAGCCATCGGCTTCGAGATGTACACCTCCATGCTCGAAGAAGCCGTCGCCAAGATGAAGGGCGAGGAGAAGCAGGAACGTCAGCCCGTCCAGCTCAACCTCGGCATCTCGCTACGCATCGACAGCGACTATATCGAAGAAGAGAATCAGCGCCTGCGCATGTACAAACGCATCGCCGGGGCCGCCAACGATGCTGAACTCGCAGACGTCCGCGCCGAGCTGATCGACCGCTACGGCACCCTGCCCGACTCCGTGCTCAACCTGCTCTCCGCCGCTGAGCTGCGCCTGACGGCGGAACGTCTCTGCGTCTCCCAGATCGACCGCAAGCGCACGCAGATCGAGATCGCCAGGAAGAAGGAAAACGTAGAGATGCTGCACGTCCGCTTCGATCCGAAGAGCATGATCGACCCAGGCGAGCTGATGAAGCTGGTAGCCCGCTACGCCAAACGCGGAGCCCAGTTCTCTCCCCAGGGCGTTCTGCGCTGGCCGCTCAGTTCCGCCAAAGCGGAAGACGTACTGGCCGAAACCCGCTCCCTGCTGGAACAACTGGTCCTCCGCCCGGCGTAGCAGCGACCAAAACCCGCAGCTGGGAGTGTCAACAAATCTGTAACCCATACACTGGGTGCCCCATCCATTGCGCTAAACGATGGGTGGGATATCGGCGGGTGCCCCACATACGCGAAGCTTATGTGGGAGTATCGAGCGTTAGCTCGATCCGTCTTTTTGTGTGTCATTTCGTAGCGCCGGGGTCCCCGACCAGCTTGCTGGTTGGGGTGGTCGATCAACGGGAGCGGAGAAATCTGCTTCTCTACCCTTACTTTTCCTTGTGCAGCAAGGATAAAAACCGATCGCGCAAAGCGCGATCCCAACCAGCAACCAGGAACTAGCAACCAGCAACTGCCTCCCCGCAGTAAACTGCAATGCAGCAAGGAACCACTCCCTCAGGACGACTTCTACCGATGAAGAAACTCGCCATCCTCGCTCTCGGAGCCGCTATGACTACCGCCGCCGCACCCGCGCAGAAGATCTCCTCCGACGGAGCGCAGCAGACCTTCCGTTTCTACGTCGACCAGTACTTCGATGACGTCTTCAACTTCACGCCGACCTACGGCACCCAGGCCGGCTTCCACCAGTACGACGGCCGCCTCGAAGACTACTCCGCCGCCGCTGTTCAGACGCAGATCAAATCCATGCGCGAGTGGCAGAAGAAGTTTGAAGCAGTGCCCCCCGACGGCCTCGATGGCTCTGTCGCCGACGATCGCCAGGTCCTGCTGAACAACATCGAGTCCAACCTGCTCTCGCTCGAGACCATCCGCATGTGGGAGAAGAACCCGGACAACTACTCCTCCGGCATCACCAACAGCATCTTCGTCCTGATGAGTCGCGACTTCGCTCCCGTGGACACACGTCTTCGCGCCGCCGTAGAGCGCGAGAAGCTGATGCCCCAGGTCTTTCTGGAAGCACGCAAGAACCTGAAGAATCCTCCGAAGATCTACACCGAGATCGCCATCGAGCAGATCCCCGGCATCGTCTCGTTCTTCGAAAACGACGTCCCCTTGGCCTTCAGCAAAGCTACCAACGCGGAGACCAAGGCCGACTTCGCCAAATCCAACAAGGCTGTTATCGACGCCCTGAAGAGCTACGGCGACTGGCTGAAGAGCGACCTGCTGCCCCGCTCCAACGGCGACTTCCGCTTTGGTGAAGCGACCTTCCGCAAGAAGCTGGCTCTGGATGAAATGGTCGACCTGCCGCTGGACAAGCTGGTCGAGATCGACATGGCCAATATGCGCGCCAATCAGGCTGAGTTCGCACGCATCGCCAAAGAGCTCGATCCCGCCAAAACACCCGAGCAAGTACTTGCCGAACTGGGTAACATTCACCCGGCTCCGGACAAGCTGCTGAACGCCTTTCAGGACACCTTCAACTCGCTGATCAGCTTCACCCGCGCGAAGAAGATCATCACCATTCCCAGCGATGTTCAGCCCACCCTGGAAGAGACTCCGCCTTTCATGCGCGCCACCACCTTCGCCAGCATGGACTCGCCCGGCGCCTACGAGAAGAACTCGACCAAGGCTTACTTCAACGTCACCCTGCCTGAAAAAGACTGGACCGCCGCGCACGTTGCCGAACACATGGCCAGCTTCAACATCGGCACCATCATCTCTACCGCTGTGCATGAGGCCTATCCCGGCCACTACGTGCAGTTCCTGTGGCAGTCACAGTTCCCGTCTAAGGTCCGCAAGCTGACCATGTCTGCCAGCAACGTCGAAGGTTGGGCTCACTACACGGAGCAGATGATGCTGGACGAAGGCTACGGTCAGCCCGGTGCCGGCGCGAAGGATGACCGCGAAGCGAAGCTCATCCGGCTCGGCCAGTTGCAGGATGCCCTTCTCCGCAACGCCCGCTTTATCGTCGGCCTGAAGATGCACACCGGCCAGATGACCTTCGACCAGGGCGTGGACTTCTTCGTGAAGGAGGGCTACCAGTCACGCGCCTCCGCCATGGTGGAGACCAAGCGCGGCACCGCGGATGCGCTCTACATGTACTACACGCTGGGCAAGCTGGAGATTCTGAAGCTGCGCGACGACGTGAAGAAGAAGCAGGGAGCTGCCTTCAGCCTGGAGAAGTTCCACGACGACCTGATGCGCCAGGGGCCGGTGCCCATCAAGATCATCCGCAAGAGCATGCTCCACGACAACTCTCCAGTGCTCTAAGCTGCATCGACGCACTCGATATAACCCATGCACCGGGTGCCCCATGTCCCCTTAGGGACATGGGCCCGGCCTTCACTCTCCCGAGCACTTAAATAGATCTTTCTGAACGATCGGTTGGAGTAAAAGAAAAGACGGTCGCGCGAAGCGCGATACCCCACGCCAAACCCAGCGAACAAGTTCGCCGGGGATCCACCCTTTCGCAATAGGATCGCGAAGAATGGGGCAAGGAGACTATGCCGTTTCCATGTCGATATTGCCTATGTACCGGTTCGTAATCCTCTCAGGCTGCTCAGGAGGAGGAAAATCGTCGCTCCTCGAAGAGCTCGCGCGCAGAGGCTACAGCGTTGTCGAAGAGCCCGGCCGCCGGATTGTCCGGGAAGAGACAGAACAAGGAGGGTTGACGTTGCCATGGATGGACGTGGCAGCGTTCCTCCGCCGCGCAATCGCCATCTCTCTCGCTGATTGCGACGCGGCCCCATCGCAGGATTGGGTCTTCTTCGATCGTGGACTAATCGACGCAGCCTCAGCGCTGCGGCATGTCACTGGCGAACCTGTCCTGGAAGAACTCGGCCCGAAACATCGTTACCATCCACAGGTGTTTCTTGCGCCTCCCTGGCCGGAGATCTACGGAACCGATGCGGAGCGCCGCCACAGCTTTGACGAAGCGGTAGCCGAATATGACAGATTGCTTAAGACTTACCCAATCCTGGGTTACGAGGTCATTCTGCTGCCGAAGGTCGGCATCCGCGAACGTGCAGATTTCGTGATCGAAACGCTGCAACGTAGCTCAAAAACCTCGGAAAATCCTCGCGCTGCGGACAAACGGCAATGCAGCCCGGACGCATCGTAATTGATATAAACGTCTACGCCTAATTGATTTGGTACGATGACGGTACTCAAGTAACGATAAGGACACTTTTTCGCTCATGGCATTCATGAAAGTCCGTAAAGCAGTTTTTCCAGCCGCAGGTATGGGCACCCGTTTCCTTCCTGCAACCAAAGCCACTCCCAAAGAGATGCTGCCGCTCGTCGACAAGCCACTGATCCAGTACGGCGTTGAAGAAGCCGTCGCCGCCGGTTGCGAAGAGATCATCATCGTCACCGGCCGTGGCAAAACCACCATGGAAGACCACTTCGATAAGTCTGCCGAGCTGGAAGCCTCTCTCGAAGCTCGCGGCAAGACTGCTCTGCTCGAAGTCGCCCGCTCCGTCTCGAAGCTGGCAAAGATTACCTACACCCGTCAGGCTGAAGCCCTCGGCCTCGGTCACGCTGTCCTCCAAGCCAAGGCACTGGTCGGAGATGAGCCCTTCGCGGTCATCCTGCCCGACGATATCGTCGATGCCAACGTCGCCTGCATGAAGCAGATGGTGGATGCCTTCAACGAAACACAGGCCTCCATCCTGGGCTCCGAAATCGTGGAGGGTGATGCCATCTCTGCCTACGGTTGCCTGGACTGCACCCCCGACGCAAATAACCCGAAGCTGCTCGCTGTAAAGGACATGGTCGAAAAGCCTAAGCCCGGCACCCAGCCGAGCCAGAACGCCATCATCGGCCGCTACATCCTGACACCGCGCATCTTCGAGATGCTTGAGACCATCACCCCCGGTGCGGGCGGCGAGCTGCAGCTCACCGACGGCATCAAGGCCCTGCTGCAGTACGAAAAGGTCTACGGCTTCACCTACGAAGGCAAGCGCCACGATGCCGGCGACAAGCTCGGTTTCCTGAAGGCCACCGTAGAGTTCGCCCTCAAGCACGATGATCTCGGACCGAAGTTCCGCGAGTGGCTGAAGACGTTCCCCATCTAGTTGCTGGTTCCTGGTTGCTAGTTGCTGGTTGAAAACGAAGGGCGCGGCTTATGGCCGCGCCCTTCTTCCTTTTTTGTCATTTCGTAGCGGAGCGGAGAAATCTGCTTCTCTGCCAGAGAACTTCAGGGAGTAGAAAACTAGCAACTAGGAACCAGCAACTAGCAACTGCTTCTCAAATTCCTTCTCTTTCCCATCCACATACGCCTTATACCCCGCCGAGTCGACCCACGCCTTCACACCTTCCGTCTTCGAACGCGGGTACTTTTCTTCCAGCCCATAGTACTGGCCATGCGCTCCCAGAAAGATGTCGCAGGGCAGCGAATGCAACACGGCATAACTCTTACGCAGATCGCTCACGATCTGCGGATACACCTTGTTGCCCACCAGCTCATACCCGGCATCGCCAAAGTTGGCGCCACCCGCGCCGACAATCACCACGTTGTAGTTCTTACCGCCCTCACTGACCTGCATCGTGAAGGTAGTGCAACCGCGCGTATGTCCCGGAGTCTTGTGGGCCACCAACTTCACTCCGCCTAACTGCACCAACTCGCCGTCATGCAGCACCTTGTCCACATGTGCCGGCGGAAACTGGTACTTCGGAGCAGAGTAAGCAAAGTCCTTCTTACCGCCCGACTCAGCCAGATCCACATCGCCATCCATCACCAGGAACTTCGCTCCTGTCTCCTTCACCACCTGCGCCGCAGCTCCCACATGGTCGAAGTGCGCCTGGCTTGAGAGCAACAGCTTGGTGTCTGTCCACTTGAAGCCCAGTGCAGCGACGTTCTCTTTCACGAGCTTGATCTCGTCCTGATCGCCGACATTCAACAGAATGTTGCCTTGCGGCGTCACGATAAGAAACGCCGCCTCAAAACTGTCGCCAACGTAATAGAGATTCCCCGCAATCTTGTGCGGAGGAAAGTTCGGATACACAGCGGCATGCGCGCACAACGAGCACACAAACAGGGCGCCAAAAAGGGCGAGGCGACGGATCATGCGCCTAGCCTACGCCCGCTGCAAGCAAAGGTTGTATTAACCCTGCTGATGCTCCGGTGGATAACATCTGTGGATTTAAAGCATTTCCCTGTTACGGGGTATCCCGAAAGGAGCGTACAGCGGCGTTTTCATTGAGGAAAACGCCCATAGATGTGGAAGCCCTACGCTACGCCCGCACGGAAATGCTTAGCGGAAAAAATGTGGAACGAAGCGGCTGAAATTCCCCGTAACCGGCTCAGAAGACTCGCGAATCCCCATACCGCCGCACTCCTGATCGATCATCCACAGCCCCAGCACCGGATACTGTCCATCGAAGACCGCCGGCGGCGCCAGCGCCTGATCCACGCACAACCGCTCCGTATAGTCGCCCTCGGTGGCGTAGACCGTTCCGTCCGCACGCACCAGCGTGATATTTGCGCCCTCACGCGAATGCATCGGTTTACGCACCGTTCCCGGTGCAGGCGGCACGCTCAGATCCGCGAAGTATGCCGGCAATAGATTGGGATGATCCGGATACAGCTCCCACAAGATC
This sequence comes from Terriglobus sp. 2YAB30_2, assembly GCF_052114765.1. NCBI lineage: Bacteria > Pseudomonadati > Acidobacteriota > Terriglobia > Terriglobales > Acidobacteriaceae > Terriglobus > Terriglobus sp. 2YAB30_2. The sequence goes on along the minus strand of NZ_JBFRFJ010000008.1, from coordinate 59,108 downwards.
GCCAGGATGCCTTTGTTCGAGAGCAGCATCTTCCAGATGGGCTCCATCCACTTCACTTCCTGGTAGATCTCCAGCGCCGAAGCGCCGAACTCCTCCTCCACCATCGTCTCCCATGGATAGAGCTTGAAGATGGAGTCGATGCGACGGTTTTCCAGATCGACAAAAATGCGCCGGCCGCTGTCCCATCCGATCTCTTCCATCAGCAACTGTCCGGTGGGAATGCCCGCCTGCTCCGCCGTATCCCGCAGATACGTCGCCGTCAGCAGATCCTCCGGAGCGTTGACACTTGCGAAATACACCGGCTTCGAAAGATACGGAGCAACGTCCTTCCACTTGGCAATCAGACGGTCATGGATCGAGTTGAACTGGTCTGTTCCCGGACGCACCTGCTCCATCCATGTCCACTGGATGACTGCGGCCTCCAGCAATGCCGTGGGCGTGTCTGCGTTGTACTCCAATAGCTTTGGCGGTGTCACACCGTCATAGCTGAAATCGAAACGGCCATAGATCGCGGGTGGTTCCTGCTCCCACGCCCACTCAATCATTGGCACAGCCTCGCCCGCGATCTCCAGCTCGTCGTAGCGCTGGTTGTCGATGACATGCTGGGCGGCGGCGAGACACATCTGCTGCATCTCATTGGCCGCAGCCTCCAGCATGTCGACCTCGGCGGACGAAAACTCATAGCAGGCCGACTCATCCCAGTACGGCGAGCCATCCTCCAGCGTGTGAAAGGTGAGGCCCTGCTCTTCGACGATCCGCTGCCAGTCACTGCGAGGAGAGACGCTGGAACGCTTCATTCGCCACCTCCGTGGCCAAAGGAGCTGCCGAAACCACCACGGCTGACGGTGCCATAACTGTGCCCCGCAAGCGGAACATAGCTGCCGCCGCCGACACGCGTGCCGAGGGCGTAGTTACCCCAACCGCCGTAGTAATAGCGATAGATGTGAGGGATATATCCGGGCTGATTAGAGACCGGCTGCTGCGGCAAACCGCAGAGGCTGTTGTCCACAACCACGCCGCTTTCATCGACGCACCGCTGCATCTCTTTCTGTTTGCAGGCAGTGAGCAGAGCAAGCGCGGTAGCAGCGAGAAGTGGTGCAGTAACGTGCGCGGAGCGTTTCATGGGTTTGAGCCGAAGTGTTTCAGTGGCTTATGGAAGAGTACAGCTTCCGCCGTGAGACATACCCACGGCGGAAGCTTCTGACAGAGAGTTACTTCACACGCTCGGCAAAGACCTTCTGCGCGGCAATGAGTCCCTTACCGAACTCAAGGCCAGGCACCGGCAGCTTGGCGGCAACGGCAACCTGCTCCAGAGCGCCGATGATGGCGATGGTGTCCAGGTAGTCGAAGAAGCCGATGTGCGCGATGCGGAAGAGCGAACCCTTCATCTCGCCCTGACCGTCGGTGACAATAGCCGCGAACTTCGACTTCAGCCCCTTCACGATCACACCCGAATCAACACCCTCGGGAGGCAGAATCGCGGTGGCGGCAGCAGCCTCGTAACCCTTGGGAGCGAAGAGCTTCAGCCCCAGAGCCTCAGCCGCGGCGCGCGTCATCGCGGCGCAGGTCTCGGCATTGTCCACTAGCTTGGTGCGCCCGGCCTTCAGGTCGCCATCAGCCTGACCCGCGATGTAGTCCAGCGAAGCACCCAGAGCAGCAATCAGCGAAACCGGTGGCGTGTAGGCAGACTCGCCCTTGGCCGCGTTCTTGCGTTCCTTGCGCAGGTCGAAGTAGTAACGCGGATTCTTGGAGGTCTCCATCCGATCCCACGCACGCTGGCTCACCGCCAGGTAGCTCAGGCCTGGAGGCATCATCACAGCCTTCTGCGAGCCTCCGATCAGAACATCCACACCCCATGCATCCATATCGAGATGCGTGGTGCCAAGACCGGTGATCGCATCGACGATCAGCACAGCCTCAGACTTCTCCGCCTTCAGCAGCTCGGCAATTCCCTTCACGTCGTGGCGCACGCCCGTGGAGCTCTCGGTCGCCTGCACAAATACTGCGGTGGTATCCGGCTTCAGCGCAGCCTTCACCGCATCCAGCGAGACGGTCTGGCCGTAGGGGGCGCTGACAACATCCGCATGACATCCAAAGGCCTTGGCCAGGCCTACCCAGCGCTCGCCGAACTTACCGGCGGTCACCACCAGCACGCGGTCGCCGGGCGAAGTCAGATTGGAGACCGCAGCCTCCATGGCGCCCGAACCGGACGAAGAGAGCAGAATCACGTCGTTGGAGGTACCAACGAAATCCTTCAACTGTGAGAGCACCTTGGTGAACAGAGCGCGGAACTCGGGGGTGCGATGGTGAATGTCCGCCGCTGCCATGGCGAACTGTGCTGCCGGGAGCAGGGGTGTCGGACCGGGCGTAAAAAGGCGTGTTTTACGGATCATGATGCCTTGATTGTAGTCTCCGTGTCGATTAGCGAACAGGCAGACCGCGTCTTACAATCAGTAACGGTGGAAGCATCTTCCCTGTTGGTGTAACGCAGAGCTTTCACAATCTTATGGGCGTTTTCCGCAATGAAAACGCCACTGCACGCTGCGTCGGGTACCCAGTAACAGGGAAATGCTCTAGAACCGGAAGGATAGGCATATGGCCATCACAGAACAGATCGGCAAAGACATCATCACCGCGATGAAGGCCAAAGAGGAGCTGCGGCTCACCACGTTGCGCATGGCAAAGGCCGCGCTCAAAAATAAGGAGATCGACAAGCGCGAAGCGCTTACCGACGCCGAAGAGCAGCAGATTCTGACGACACTGATCAAGCAGCGCAAAGACGCCGCCGAGCAGTTCGCCAAGGGCGGCCGTCCGGAGCTCGCCGAGAAGGAACAGGCCGAGATCGTCATCATCGAGGCCTACCTGCCCAAGCAGTCGAGCGACGAAGAGGTTCTCGCCGTGGTGCAGGGCGCCATCGCCACCCTTGCCGAGACCGGCAACAAACCCGGGCCGAAGGACATGGGCGCAGCCATGAAAGTTGTACAGCAGCGCATCGCTGCCAGCGGTCTGCATGCGGACAACAAGCGTGTCTCCGAGATGCTGAAGGCGGAACTGGCGAAATAGATGCGCGAGACACAGGGTTTATTTACAGAAGAAGCCACGAAAGAAGCAGGCTGGGTCTCAGCCTTCTGCGACGGCGGAGCACGCGGTAACCCCGGCCCCGCCGGCTTCGGGGCAGTGCTCTACGCTCCCGACGGCACCGTCCTCGCGGAGCTGAGCGAGTTCCTCGGCTTCCGCACCAACAACTACGCCGAGTACTCCGGCCTTCTGGCCGTGCTTGCCTACGCCATCGAACACAAGATCCCGCGGCTCAAAGTTACTTCGGACTCCGAGCTGATGGTCAAACAGATCCAGGGCAAGTACAAGGTCAGCTCGCCTGACCTGAAGCCCATGTGGGAAGAAGCCAAGCGCCGCATCCGCCAGCTCGATCGCTTCGAGATCGGCCACGCCCTGCGCAACAAGAACAAGGTCGCTGACCGCCTGGCCAACGAGGCCATGGACCGCGGCATGAAACGCGAGAACAAGCCCGACGGCCCACCGCCAGCTCCGCTGAAGGCCACGCCCTACCCGACCAAGTCCACAGCCCCGCCGAATCCCAACGGCAACCCTATGCTCCGCGGCTTCGTCCGCGATGGCGTAGTACACCTTCTCGGCGGCGCAACTCTGCCCGAAGGCGCCTTCGTGAAGGTGATCAAGGAATAGCCCCGCACATACGCTCTCTGTTTGTCATCCCTGAGCGGAGGACCTGCTTTCTTTACCCAACCCGGGTGCCCCCGCCCTCGCAACGCTAGGGTGGGCGTGGAGGCAACAATCTGTCTTTTGTTCAACCAATGTGGCTTCCTTTCCCACCCTAACGTTGTGAGGGTGGGGCACCCGGGTAGTACAAGAATCGGCTCCAAAACAAAAAGCCTGCCTCTACGAGGCAGGCTTTTTCTCAACGACGCGATGGCCTACGACAAGACAGCGATTGTTCTGTTGAAAATTTAGAGACCGGATGTATCATTCCTCGCACGCCCCACCGCGCCGTGAACATGAGTTCTATCCGCCGACACCCACGGCGGGGCCGATTCAGGAGGCGATTATGAAGAAAATGACAGTACTGGTCGCGGTTTGCACGATGCTTCTTGCGACATCACTCCGGGCACAGGCGCCCCAGGGCCCACCGAAGCCAGGACCTGAGCTGAAGAAGCTCGACTATAACGTCGGCACCTGGAAAGTGGAGGGCGAGGCCAAACCATTCGGGTCAATGCCCGGAGGTAAGTTCACCTCCACGGAAACGTGCGAATGGTACTCGGGCGGCTTCTTCGTCATGTGCCACGCGGAAGGCACCGGGCCGATGGGGCCGGAGAAGAGCGCCTCCTTCATGGGATATGACCCGAATGAGAAGGTTTATACCTACCATGCGTTCACCAGCGCCGGCGAAGTTATCGATGCGAAAGGCACGGTGAACGGCGACACCTGGAACTGGACCGCCGAATCCAGGATGGGCGACGCCAAGATGAGTGTGCGCGTCACCATCAAGGAAGTATCCAATACCGAGTACACGTTCAAGCTCGAGATGTCACAGAACGGTGGAGAGTTTGCGGTCGTTGAAGAAGCGACAGGTCACAAGGTAACCGCCGCGGCCCCGGCTAAGATGTAGGTTCCGTATTTCGGCGGGACTTGTGGCGCACCGCGCGGCAACAAACATGGGTTCTTCGCGGCCTAGTGCCACACCTATGTCCTCTCCGGCGACACGGGGAAAACTCGCGCTAAGTGTCCTTAAAACGGAAAAGCCTGCCTCTATGAGGCAGGCTTTTTCTCAACTCCCACAAACCTAATCCAACTTGCTCACACGATTCAATCCATTGAACGCCGCGACCTTGTAGCACTCCGCCAGCGTGGGGTAGTTGAACACCGTGTCCACAAAGTACTCAATCGTTCCACCCAGCGCCATCACCGCCTGGCCAATGTGCAGCAGCTCCGACGCGCCCTCACCGATGATGTGTACACCCAGCAGTGAGTGGTTCTCGCGATGGAAGATCAGCTTCAGACGTCCCGTCGTATCTCCGCGAATCTGTCCGCGCGCAATCTCGCGGTAGTAGGCCACACCGACTTCATACGGCACATCCTCTTCCGTAAGCTGCTCCTCGGTCTTCCCGATGAAGCTGATCTCGGGAATGGTGTAGATGCCGTACGGGTAGTAGCTCGGGTTCGACAGAATCGTCTCGTCGCCAAACGCACGCGCCGCAGCCACACGGCCCTGCTCCATGCTGACCGAAGCCAGCGAGGGAAAACCGATGACGTCTCCGGCGGCAAAGATATTCGGGCACTTGGTGCGGAAGTCCTTATCGACCGGAATACGGCCGCGGTTATCCGCCTCAACACCGATCGCCGCAAGATTCAGCTCATCGACATTGCCCTGACGTCCGACCGCATACAGCAACGTATCGCCCGTTACCTTCTTCTTCGACTCGAGGTTGGCGACCACCGTGCCGTCCTCCATCGATTCCACTGACTCCACCTCTTCGTTCAGGCGCATGGTCACGCGCGAGTCGCGGAGGTGATAGCTGAGCGATTCGACGATCTCCTGATCGGCAAACTCCAGCAGCCGTGGACGGCGCTCAATCAGCGTGCAGCGCACGCCGAGAGCGGCGAACATGCAGGTGTACTCCACACCGATCACACCGCCGCCGACGATGATCATCGTCTTGGGCAGAGTCTTCAGATCGAGCACCAGGTCGGAGTTGATGACGGTCGTGCCATTAATCGGCACCTTCGGCGAGGTCGCCGGCTTGGTCCCCGTCGCAATCAGCGTCGCCGCCGCCTCATACACCGTCGATCCACGGGAGTTGGTCACACGGACATGCGTGGGATCTTCAAAGCCAGCTGAACCGGTCAGAACTTCGATGTTATTGCGTGAGAGCTGCGCCTGGGTCACGTCAATCTCGGTCTTGATAACGTGCTGCACACGGAAGGCCAGGTCGGCCATCGTGATGCGCTCTTTCACCCGGTAGTTCATGCCGTAGATGGAGCGGTAGTTGTAGCCGGAGAGATGCAGCACGGCCTCGCGCATGGTCTTCGACGGAATGGTGCCTGTATTGATACAGGCGCCGCCAACGACCTCGCGGTTCTCCACCAGTGCGACCCTTTTGCCAAGTTTCGCGCCATGGATGGCGGCACGCTGACCGGCCGGGCCGGAACCGATAACGATCAGATCGTAAACACTGCTCATGCGCTCTTAAGGATGATCCCCGGTTTGCTCGTTTGGTTATACGTTGACGGGTCGCTTCTCTACGTTGTCAAACCCTAAGCTAACACAGGGGTTAGACTGTCACCTTGATGACTCGGTGTGCGATCACCAATCGAAAGATAGTTTCATCAGAGGAACAAGCCGCCCGGCTTGCCCTCCTCGACCTGGCATGCCGTTGGGCGAACTCCGGCATCGACTATTTGCAGTTGAGAGAAAAGGACTTAGAGGCTGCGGAGATGGTTTCGCTGGCCCGCCAGATGCTCGCCGAACTCTCCGGCAGCCGGACCAGACTGCTGATCAACGGCCGCCTGGACGTCGCCCTGGCCGCCGGAGCGCATGGAGTTCACCTGACCTCCCGGGAGGGAGAACTGACCCCGGCACAGGTCCGCTCAATCTTTCCCGAGGCCATCATCAGCGTCTCCTGCCACACCCCCGACGACGTCTGCCGCTCCCTTGACGCAGACTTCCTGCTCTTCGGGCCGGTCTTTGAAAAGTCCGTCCTCGGCGAACGGGTCGCCGAAGGTTCAGGTATTGAGCTGCTCCGCCAGGCGTGCCTTGCCGCCGGCCAGATTCCCGTCCTCGCCCTTGGCGGTATCACCGCCGCAAACACCAAAGCTTGCCTCGAGGCCGGAGCCGCAGGAATTGCGGGCATCCGGCTCTTCCTCTGACATATTCTGATATTTCACACAGGAGAACCCGCACGATGAAGCTTCACGGCCTTGCCGCAGCCGCCATCTTTGCCGCAGGCTGCGCCTTTGCGCAGACGACTGAGATCCACAACGATATTCCCGCCTCGTTCACGCCGCCCAAACAGCAGGCCGAGACCGTGACCAAGCCCGAGTGGGACTACACCAAGCGCGTCGAGATGGTGCCCATGCGCGACGGCACCAAGCTCTACACCGTCATCGTGATCCCCAAAGGCGCGAAGAACGTGCCCTTAATCCTGACCCGCACGCCCTACAACGCCGCCTCCCGCGCCGCGGCAGCCCGCACCCCTATCGCGACCGGCAATGCCGCCTCGCCCGAGCGTGGTGCAGGGAAGCAGGACTCAGCCCATATGATCGACGAGCTTGGCCTCGCCGACGAGGTCTTCGTCAACGCCGGCTGGATCCGTGTTTATCAGGACGTTCGCGGTAAGTACGGCTCTGAGGGTCCCTACCTGATGACGCCTCCGCAGGTCGGTCCCTACAACGCCACCGGCGCCGACGACACCATGGATGCGTATGACACCATCGACTGGCTGGTGAAACACGTGCCCGAGTCCAACGGCCGTGTCGGTATGCTCGGCTCTTCCTACGAGGGCTACACCGTGCAGATGGCCCTGCTGAACCCGCATCCGGCCCTCAAGGTCGCCCTTCCCGAAAGCCCGATGACCGACGGCTGGATGGGTGATGACTGGTTCCACTACGGCGCCTTCCGCGAGACCATGCTGGACTACATCATCGGCCAGACCAATCAGCGCGGTGGCGCCTACCGTGCTCCGAAACACATCTCTGAGGACCAGTACACAACCTTCCTGCACTATGGATCCTCCGGCGACTACGCCCGCGCCAATGGCATGGACCAGTTGCCGTACTGGAAAACAGTTGAGTCCCATCCCGCTTACGACGGCTTCTGGCAGGCCCAGGCTCTGGACAAGATCTCCATCGAGAAGCCGTTGACCGTTCCCACCATGTGGCTGCAGGGTCTGTGGGATCAGGAAGACATGTGGGGCGCCATCCATAGCTATCGCGCTACGGAACCGAAAGACAAGAACAACAGCATGAACTACCTGGTGATGGGCCCGTGGTTCCACTCGCAGGTGAATCGCGAAGGACGCGCGCTGGGACCATTCGTCTGGGACGGAGACACCACCCAATACTTCCGCCGCGAGATCATGATGCCCTTCTTCTCGCAGTACCTCGTGGACGGTGCTCCCAAAGCGAATACACCGCCGGTGCTGATCTACAACACCAGCGCCAACCACTGGGACCGATTCGACAAGTGGCCGCTCAGCTGCGGCAGCGGTTGCGAGAGCAGCGCCAAACCGATCTATCTCACCGCCAACGGCACACTAAGCTGGGATGCGCCCAAAGGCGGAGAACAGTACACGGCCTATACCTCTGATCCGGCGAAGCCTGTCCCCTATCTGCCCCGTCCTGTTTCGGAAGATCACTGGCGTACCTGGCTGGTCACCGATCAGCGCTTCGTCGATGGCCGCCCCGATGTCCTGACCTTCATCACCGAGCCGCTCAAAGAGCCTCTGCGCCTCAGTGGAACACCAGTTGTGAACCTGATGGCTTCCACCTCCGGAACCGACTCCGACTTCGCTGTGAAGCTGATCGACGTCTATCCCGAGAGTGCTCCTGACGACTGGAAGGGCTACGAGCTGCCGGTCTCGCTCGACATCTTCCGTGCCCGCTACCGCAAGAGCTTCGAGAAGCCGGAAGCCTTCAAGCCCAACGAGCCCGAACGAGTGAAGTTCGACCTGCCGCAGGTCAATCACACCTTCGAGCCCGGCCACCGCATCATGGTGCAGGTCCAGTCAACACTCTTCCCGCTCTACGACCGCAACCCCCAGACCTTCGTCCCCAATATCTTCGACGCCAAACCCGAAGACTATAAGAAGGCCGAACAACGCATCTGGCACGAATCCGGCAAGGCGAGCTTTATTGAATTGCCTGTAGTGAAGTAAGGCAGGTTGCCAGTTAACGGTTGCCAGTTTCCAGTTGAAAACCTAAGAGGGCAGGTTTCGCGCTTGCCCTCTTCTTATCAAGCAACACTAAGGGCGAAACGGGTAGACAGGTACAGACTAAGAGGACCCGCTGCAGGGTGTGTCGACAAATTCAGAAACACCCAGATCTCTTCCTTTTTGTCATTTCGCAGCGTAGCGGAGAAATCTGCTTCTCTACCCAGGCCTTCTCCCAACCCAGGCAACCCGAGATGTCCCGGCCAGTCCAACTGGCAACTGGCAACTGGCAACTGGCAACTGGCAACTGGCAACTGGCAACTGGCAACTGGCAACTGGCAACTGGCAACTGGCAACTGGCAACTGGCAACTGGCAACTAGCAACTGCCTTTCTCAATCACCGGGAGCCGGATGCGGCACATGCGCCGGAGCCGCGGCTTTCTTCGGGAAGAACTTTGCAAGACGCTTCTGCAGCTTGTCGAAGAAGAGATACACCGCCGGAGTCGTAAACAGTGTCAGGCACTGCGAGACCAGCAGACCACCCACGATGGTAACGCCCAGCGGCTTGCGCAGCTCAGAACCCGTCCCCGTCCCCAGTGCCAGTGGCAGACCTCCAAGCAGTGCCGCGAAGGTCGTCATCATGATAGGCCGGAATCGCAGCAGGCACGCCTCATAGATGGCGCCTTCGGAGTCCTTGCCGTGTTCGCGCTCGGCGGCAATCGCAAAGTCGATCATCAKGATGSCGTTCTTCTTCACGATGCCGATCAGCAGCACCATGCCGATCATAGCAATAACCGAAAGCTCCAGGTTGGTAATGAGTAGCGCCAGCAGCGCGCCCACACCCGCTGAGGGCAGCGTCGAAAGAATCGTCAGAGGATGGATAAAGCTCTCATACAGCATGCCCAGCACGATGTAGACCGTGATCATGGCAAGCAGGATAAGGATCGGCTCCGAAGAGAGCGACGACTGGAAGGCCTGCGCTGAGCCCTGGAAGCCGCCGACCACCGTCGATGGAAGGCCGATCTGATTCTTCACCCGCTCGATGGCATTCGTAGCATCGGAGAGCGAAACGCCCGGTGCCAGGTTGAAGGAGATGGTCGACGCCGGACGCTGCGACTGGTGATTCACCTGCAGCGGAACGCGGGCCATCTCAAAGTGAGAGAAGGCTGAGAGCGGCACCTGGGTTCCGTTCGTGCTCTTCACGAAGATGTGGCGCAGAGAATCGACGTCGGTCTGAAACTCCGGCGCAACTTCCATCACCACGTGGTACTGATTCAGGGTGCGATACGTCGTGGAGACCTGGCGCTGACCGAAGGCGTCCGACAGCGTCGAATCGATCATCAACGGCGTAATTCCAAGGCGCGATGCGCTATCGCGATCGATCACCAGTTGGTAACGCAGACCGTTGTCCTGCTGATCGGTGTTGATGTCACGAAGCTCCGGGATAACCGCCATCGCCTGCTGCAGCTTGGGGCCCCACTCTTTCAGTTCGGCTACAGTATCGGCCGTGACCGTGTACTGGAACTGCGCGGCAGACTGTCGCCCACCGATGTTCAACTCCTGCTGCGACTGCAGAAAGAGCTGTGCTCCCGGCGTGCCCTGCAGTCGCGGACGCAGGCGGTTGATGACGGCATCGGCGGTATCGCCATTCTTGATGCGCTCGTCATAGGGCCTCAGTGCCATGAAGAGATTGGCCGTGTTCGTAGCGCCGCCGCCGGGACCGCCTCCACCGACAAAGGACATGACGTGGTCTACGGCGCGATCCTGACGCACGATCGCCGCGAGCGAGATCATCTTCTGACGCATCGATTCGAACGAAGTATCCTGCTGACCGCGAATCTGGCCGCCGATACGGCCTGTGTCCTGCTGCGGGAAAAAGCCCTTCGGCACCAGCGTGAACAGATAGATGTTCAGGATGAAGGTACCGACCGTAATCAGGAACGTAAGGATCCAGTGCCGGATCACCCAGCGCAGGCCGCGATCGTACTCCTTCAGCATCCAGTTGAAGAACTTTTCGCCCCACAGATAGAAGCGGCCGTGTTTCTGCTGATCATGAGCCTTCAGAAACTTCGCGGAGAGCATCGGTGTTGTCGTCAACGACACCACCAACGACATCATGATGGCCACTGAGAGCGTCACCGCAAACTCCCGGAAGAGGCGTCCGACAATACCGCCCATCAGAAGAATGGGGATAAACACCGCGATCAGCGAGATGCTCATGGAGAGCACCGTAAAGCCAATCTCTTCCGACCCCAGCATTGCAGCCTCGAACGGCTGCATGCCCTCCTCCAGGTGACGCGAGATGTTCTCGATCACCACGATGGCATCGTCCACCACAAACCCGGTCGAGATCGTAAGCGCCATCAATGAGAGGTTGTCGAGCGAATAGCCCAGCAGATACATCACGCCGAAGGTGCCCATCAGCGAGAGCGGCACCGACACTGAGGGAATCAGTGTCGATCGCACCTCACGCAGGAAGAAGAAGACGACCAGCACAACCAGACCGATCGTCAGCATCAGCGTACGAGTAATATCGTTGACCGAGGCGCGGATCGTCGTGGTGCGGTCCAGCGCCACATCCAGTGTGACCGCCGGTGGAATGGTCGCCCGTAGCGTGGGCAGTAGCGCCAGAACACGGTCCACCGTCTCAATGACGTTTGCTCCCGGCGACTTGAAGACCTGCATCAGAATAGCGGGCTTGCCATCGATAAATCCGCCGGTCTGGATGTTCTCAATCCCGTCGTAGACCGTCGCAACATCCTTGATACGCACGATGCCGTGCGCGTTCGCAGCAGCACTGCTGGACTGGTTCGATGCCGCCACCGGCGTGCGGTTGGCGTTGTTCGCCGGGCCGTTTGCCGTATTGGTGGTTGTGCTGGTCGTCGAACTGACCGCGGCCACGGACGAGGGCAGACCAGTCGAGGCCGTCGCGCTGGATACATTGCCGCGGTCGGTTGCAATGATCAGCGGAGCATACGCTGCGGCGCCGAAAAGCTGATCCGAGGTCGAAACCGCCCAGCGGTTCTTGTCATCCTGCAGATAGCCCGTGGGCTGCAGCACATTGATCTGACTGATCGCCGTGCGCAGCGCTTCCAGGCCGATACCGTAGGCCGCAAGCTGGCGGGGATTAGCCTCAACGCGGACAGCGGGCTTCGCTGAGCCGCCCGCAAAGACCTGGCCGACGCCCTCCACCTGAGCAATCTTCTGCGAAAGAATCGAGTCGGCGACGTCATAGAGCTGCGCCGGCGTCATCGATTCCGACGTCAGCGCCAGCATCACAATAGGCGCGTCTGCCGGATTGATCTTGCGATAGCTGGGGTTCTGCGGAAGATTTGCCGGGAGCTGGGCGCGGGCTGCATTGATGGCTGCCTGTACATCGCGTGCAGCTCCGTTGATGTCGCGAGAAAGATCAAACTGCAGAATGATGCTCGACGTTCCCGTACCGGAGACAGAGGTCATCTGCGTAATACCGGCGATGCGCGAGAACTGACGCTCCAGTGGAGTCGTAATCGCCGAAGCAGTCGTCTCCGGGTCAGACCCGGGGATGCTGGCATTGACTGAGATCGTCGGAAACTCGACCTGAGGCAGAGCAGCCACCGGCAGAAACGTATACGCCACTGCTCCCGCCATAAGAACAGCGATCGAAAGCAGGAAGGTGGCTACCGGCCGTTTGATGAAGGGTGCTGAAATATGCATAGGAGAAGTACCTCAGTCCGCCGAAACCGCATGCTCGTGGTCGCGCAGCCTGCGATCGGCGTCCTCCGTCTTGAAGTACTTGCGTCCGATACGGTCAAAGAACAGATAGACCACCGGCGTGGTGTAAAGCGTGAGCACCTGCGAGACGATCAGACCGCCGATGATCGTGATTCCCAGCGGCCGCCGCAGTTCGGAACCCGTACCCGTCCCCATGGCCAGCGGAACGCCGCCGAGCAGCGCCGCCATCGTCGTCATCATGATAGGACGGAAGCGCAGCAGGCATGCCTGATAGATCGACTCCTCCGGAGTTTTGCCGTGCTCACGCTCGGCCTCCAGAGCGAAGTCGATCATCATGATGGCGTTCTTCTTCACAATGCCGATCAGCAGGATGATGCCGATCAAGGCAATCACGTTCAGAGAATCACGAACAATGATCAATGCCAGAATGGCGCCCACACCCGCCGAAGGCAGCGTCGAGAGAATCGTGATCGGGTGGATATAGCTTTCATACAGCACACCCAGGACGATATACACCACGATCAGTGCGGCCAGAATCAGGATCGGCTCATTCGCGAGCGAAGCCTGGAAGCTGCGCGCCGTTCCCTGAAACTCGGTGTTCACGCTAAGAGGGATGTTCATCTCCTTCAGCGACTTCGAGATCGCATCCACGGCATCACCGATGCTCTTGTCAGGCCGGATATTGAAGGAGATTGTCGCCGATGGGAACTGGCTCTGGTGATTGATGGAGAGCGCTGTCTTCGTCTGCTCGAAATGCGTGAAGGTCGACAACGGCACCTGCGTTCCATTCGAGCTCTTCACATAAATATGGTCGAGCGAGTCCGGAGTCCGCTGGAACCTGGGTCCCGCCTCCAGCACCACGTGGTACTGATTGATCTGCGTATAGATGGTTGAGATCTGCCGCTGGCCAAAGGCATCGTCCAGCGTGTCATCGATATTCTGCGGCGTAACGCCAAGACGCGATGCCGTGTCGCGATCGATCACCAGGTGCGCGCCAAGTCCGTTGGGATGCTGATCGCTGGTAACTGCCGTGACTTCAGGCAGGGTGCGCATCTTGTCCATGATCTGATTCACCCAGCTCTGCAGCTCGATCGGGTCCGCGTCTTCGACCGACAACTGATACTGCAGCGCGCTGACGCGATCCTCCACCGTGAGGTCCTGCGAAGGCTGCAGGTAGGTCTTGATGCCTTCGACCTTGTCCAGCTCCGGCTCCAGGTCCTGGATGATCTCGCTGGCGCTCCTGCTGCGCTCTTCGCGATCTTTCAGCGTGATTTGGATACGGCCGGAATTGATGGTCATATTGGTGCCATCGATTCCGATAAAAGAGGAGACGTTCTCCACGTTCGGGTTTTTCAGCACCACCGATGCCAGCGCCTTCTGCTTCGCGGCCATAGCAGTAAAGCTGGTGTCTTCCTGACCCTGCGTAATACCCAGAATCACGCCGGTGTCCTGCACCGGGAAGAAGCCCTTTGGAATGTACATATACAGCAGCACGGTGGTGACAAAGGTGCCAACCGTCACCAACAGCGTCAGGGTCTGGTGACGAAGCACCCAACGCACGCCCACGGCATACTTGTCGATAACGTAGTTGAAGAACTCTTCACTCTTGCGATAGAACCAGCCCTTCTCCGACTCCGGAAGGTGCTTCAGCAGTTTCGCTGCCATCATCGGCGTCAGCGTCAGAGAGATGACTGCCGAAACCAGGATCGTAACCGCGAGCGTGACCGCGAACTCACGGAACAGCCGGCCGACAATGTCGCCCATAAAGAGCAGCGGGATCAGTACGGCGATCAGCGAGATGGTCAACGACACGATGGTGAAGCCGATCTGTTCTGAGCCCTTTAACGCCGCATCCAGCGGCGAATCGCCCATCTCCAGATAGCGATCGATGTTCTCCACCATCACGATGGCGTCATCCACCACGAATCCCGTGGAGATGGTCAGGGCCATCAGCGAAAGATTGTTGAGCGAGTAGCCCAACAGGTACATCACGCCGAAGGTGCCCACAATCGACAGCGGTACCGCCACCGACGGAATGATGGTGGCGCGCCACGACCGCAGGAAGAGGAAGATGACCAGGACAACCAGCCCAATGGTCAGCATCAGCTCGAACTGTACATCCTTGACCGAAGCACGGATGGTATTCGTCCGGTCTGTAAGCACGTCGATGCGAATCGTGTTCGGCAGTGTCTCGCGCAGACGCGGCAACAGCGCCTTTACGGAGTCCACAACCGAGATGATGTTCGCGCCCGGCTGGCGCTGGATGTTGACGATGACCGCGGGGTCTTCATTCCACCACGCCGCCTGGTACAGGTTCTCTGCCGAGTCCACTGCATTTGCGATATCCGACAGCCGGACCGGGGAGCCGTTGCGATAGGCAACGATCACGTTGCTGTAGTCAACCGCCGTAGTGAGCTGGTCGTTGGCGCCGATGGTAAAGGCCTGACGCGCTCCCGAGATGCCGCCTTTGGGCTGATCGACGTTCGCCGAGGCCAGCGCCGTGCGGATATCTTCCAGCGAGAGACCATAACTGGCCAGTGCCGTTGGATTGGCCTGGATACGGACCGCCGGCTTCTGACCGCCCGCGATGCTTACAAGACCGACGCCCGAAAGCTGCGAGATCTTCTGCGCCATGATCGTGTCAGCCAGATCTTCCACCTTCGACAGCGGAAGCGAGCTGGAGCTGAGCGCGAGGGTCAGAATCGGCGCATCCGCCGGATTGACCTTGGAGTAGATCGGAGGATTGGGAAGGTCTTTGGGCAGGTAGGAGCCTGCTGCGTTGATGGCAGCCTGAACGTCCTGCTGAGCGATGTCGATCGACTCATTCAGATTGAACTGCAGCGTGATGACCGATCCGCCTCCCGAGGAGATAGACGTCATCTGCGTCAGCCCGGGGATCTGGCCGAACTGGCGCTCCAGAGGCCCGGTGACGGACTGCGTCATCACCTCCGGACTCGCTCCCGGATAGAAGGTCAACGTCTGGATCGTGGGGTAGTCCACCTGGGGCAGCGCCGACACCGGCAACTGCAGATAGGCAACCGCTCCGGCAAGAAGAATGGCCACCATCAACAGCGAGGTGGCCACTGGCCGGAGGATAAACGGCCTTGACGGACTCATGGTTGTTGTCCTCCCTGAGGACGCTGGCCGCGAGGACGGCTACTGTCACCACGGCCCTGCCCGGAGTTATTGCCTCCCGGTGCGGTAGAACCGGGAGCTCCGGCCCCGGTGGCTCCGCCCTGGCCGCGACGTCCGCCGCTACCCTGGCCGTCGCCCATGATGGCGCCGCCTGTCATCGGATTCGCCGGACGCACCGTGACGCGCGCGTTATTGCGCAAGCGCTCAGCACCGTCCGTCACGACCATCTCGTCCGGCTCGAGGCCACTGGAGATGATATCCAGCGTTCCCTCGGTCGCCTCAATCTTGATCGGGCGAATCTCGACGTAGTGCGGGTCCTGCTGCGCTCCCTGACCTTGTCCGCCCTGGCCCTGCGCACCTTGGCCCGGCGCACCTTGACCTTGCGCACCCTGACTCTGTCCGCTGCCTTGGCCCTGGCTACGACGGCCGCCGCCGGCTCCCTGACGCTGGCCTCCAGCCTGGCCTGCGCCACCTGGGCCAGCCGGTGCATCAGCATTCGCCGGAGGATTTCCCTTCTTGACAGCGTACACAAAGGTGCCCTGCGTTCCGCTCTGTACGGCTGCCGTAGGAATGACGATCGCATTCGGGCGGTTCTCAAGCACCAGGCGGATATTCACGAACTGGTTCGGGAACAGGGCGCTGTCGTTGTTATCGAAGACAGCCTTCAACTTGGCCGTTCCGGTGGTGGTGTCGATCTGGTTGTCCGTGGTCAGCAGCGCGCCCTTGGACAACAGAGTCGTGTTGGAACGGTCGTAGGCTTCCACCTGCAGCTTCTGCCCGGAACGGGTGCGCTTCAGCACCTCCGGCAACTGATCTTCGGGTAGCGTGAAGATCACGCTGATCGGGTGCATCTGGGTGATGACAATCAGCCCGGTAGTCGAAGCAGACGAGACGATATTGCCGGGATCTACCTGGCGCAAGCCCACAACGCCGTTGATCGGCGAGTTGATCCGGGTATAGCTCAGGTTGACCTTCGCGGTCTGGATCTGGGCCTGGTCAGCCTTGACAGCTCCATCGGCCTGTCCGGCGGCAGCCTCCTGCGCCTGTGCCTGCTCACGGCTTACAACGCCGGCGGCATACAACTGGTCATACCGCGTTGCCTGCTGACGGGCATTCGTTGCCGTCGCCTGGTCACGCGCCAGGTTGCCCTCGGCCACAGCCAGCGCAGCTTCATACGGAGCAGGGTCGATCAGCATCAGCGGTTGGCCCTGCTTCACCTGCTGGCCTTCCGTCACATTCACCCGCAGCAACTGACCATCGACACGCGAGCGGATGGTCACCGTGTTATAGGCGGTAACCGTTCCCAGTGCCGTGTAATAGATCGGCATGGTGCGCTGCTGTACTCGAGCAGCCGCCACAGCAACAGGTCCGCCAAAGCCTCCACGACCGCCGCCAGGTCCTCCGGGACCGGCCCCCTGCGTCGCCGCATTCTTGCGGTTATCCACGATCTTCCAGACACAGAAGCCCACGAAGGCGGCAATCAGCAGGACGATGATGATCTTGCGGAGGACGCTGCCCTTTTTGGGCCCCTCTTGCGCAGGCGGTGCATCATGGTGTCCGGGCGCGGGCCGCGCCGGCGTCGATTCGTGCTCGGGCTTCTGTAGAGTCGTCATGACCTTTAAAATCTATTCCAGATGATGTAGATGTCTTTGAAACGTTAGGGTGGTAATCTCCCCGGACAGAGCTAGGAAATTGTCCTGGGGGCTAGTGCAAGCGTACTTCAAAATACGGACGACCCCCGCAGAAGGTTTCTCAAAACTGACGCGAATTTATAATCGAGCCATAGCCTAAGGCGGTGATCTTGCCAGTAGAACTTCAAACGATAGACGCTCCAACCCAGCGAGTGGACGTACCACTTTGTGTAGATCTGGACGGAACGCTCGTAAAAAGCGATACCCTGCACGACGCTCTGATGGTCATGCTGCGGCATTCGCCGGGCAGCATTCTGAAGGCCTTCGGCTGGCTGCGCCAGGGCAAAGCCGCCTTCAAACGAAATGTCACCTCAGTCGTAATGCTCGATGCCGCGCATCTGCCCTACAATCACGTGCTCCTGCAGTACCTGCGCGAAGAAAAAGCCCGCGGACGGAAGATTTATCTGGCTACGGCCGCCGAGAAAGCTCTCGCTGACCGTGTGGCCAGCCACTTGGGTATCTTTGATGGCGTTTTGGCCAGCGACGGTAAGATCAATCTGGCCGGAAAAAATAAACTCACAGCTTTTCAGGAAATGTTCCCTGGGGGCTTCTGCTACATCGGCAACGCTCTGCCCGACGCCAGGCTTCTGGCCGCATGCGAGACGCCGATGGTCGCCAACCCGCACGGACGCTTGAAAGTCGCCATGAAGCGCTCCGGCACCGTCCCGGTGCGGGTATTCGAGGACAAGAAACCAGCGCTGAAGGCCTTCCTCAAGGCCATCCGTATTCACCAGTGGGCCAAGAACGTCCTGATCTTCCTGCCACTGCTGCTGGCGCACCAGATCCGCTGGAATACCGTTGTCGGCGCCACCGTCGCCTTTCTGAGCTTTAGCTTCTGCGCATCGGCAACCTACATCATCAACGATCTATTGGACTTAGAAGTCGACCGCAGGCACCCGCGCAAACGTCTGCGCCCGTTTGCCGCAGCCGACCTGAGCGTAGGGGCCGGTTTCGCCATCATTGCCAGCTTCCTGGCAGTCTCGGTCCTTCTGGCGGTTGCGCTTCCCTATCTCTTCCATGCGGTTCCGAGCTACACCTGGTTGCAGCAACCCCATAAGTTCCTTCTGTGGCTGGCGATCTACGCCGCCATGACGCTCAGCTACAGCTTCCGGCTGAAGCGCATGATGCTGGTGGATGTCATCGTCCTTTCTATGCTTTACACCGTACGCATCGTCGTTGGCTCGGTGTCGACGGGGATTACGGTCACCACCTGGCTGGGCGCCTTCAGCATCTTCTTCTTCCTCTCGCTGGCCTTCGCCAAGCGATTTGCAGAACTGGAGAACCTGCGCGCCCGCGAAAAAGACAACGCCGCCGGACGCGGTTACCGGGTCAGCGATCTGGAGCAGTTGCGTACCTTCGGCGCGGCCAGCGGATACGCGGCCGTCGTCGTTCTGGCGCTCTATCTCAACTCACTGACCGCGCAGAACCTGTATCCGCACATCACCCGCCTGTGGCTGCTGATCCCGATCATCATCCTGTGGGTCAGCAGGCTTTGGATGGTGGCCTCACGCGGCGATCTGGACGAAGATCCCGTGGTCTACGCCCTGGAAGACAGGCGCAGTCTGATCCTTGGTGCCATGATGCTGATCGTCGTCCTCTCGGCAATCATTCCCCTCTAGTCATGCTGGCTGAAGTGCGCATCATCGTGACCGGTGTCTCCAGCAGCAACACCGGTCGTGATGATGCGGGAACCTGAATCATTCAATTCTTCCATTCGCCCCAACGGAGCCATTTATCCTGATACACGGCGTATGAGTGATTTGATTCCGCAACTGAACGACTACAGCGAAGCTGCCCTGGACCAGGCCTTCACCGGCCTGCTGGATGAGGTGCGCCGCGAAGCGGCCACCCTTGCCTCTCCCGAAGCCGTGGAGAACTTCCGCCTGGAGTGGCTGGGACGCAAACAGGGCCGGCTGAAGCTGGTCAGCGATGCATGGCTGAAGACCGCTCCCGTCGAGGCAAAGAAGGCCCTGGGCATGCGCTTCAACCAGTTGAAGCAGGAGATCGAGGCCGCTCTTGAAGGTGGCTCTGCCGTCGGCAGTGATAAGAAAGCGGCATCCCTCGATATCTCTTTGCCCGGCATCTCCCCTCGCATCGGTGTGGAGCATCCGCTGGTCAAGACCATGCAGCAGGTCGTCGGCGTCTTCAAGGCAATGGGCTACTCCGTCGGCACCGGCCCGGAGGTCGAGACCGACTTCTACAACTTCGAAAGCCTGAACTTCCCTCCGAACCATCCCGCTCGCGATACCCAGGACACTCTGGTGATCGCCGGGCAGGAAGGCAAGCCGCTGCGCGAGCGCCTGCTCATGCGCACACACACCTCTCCGGTGCAAATTCGCACCATGGAGAAGCAGCCGCCGCCCCTCCGCATCGTGATCCCCGGCAAGGTGCACCGCAACGATGCCGCCGATGCCACCCACTCGCCGGTCTTCCATCAGGTCGAAGGACTCTGTGTCGATACCAACATCACCTTCAGCGACCTGAAGGGAACGCTGGACCACGCGATGAAGGCGCTCTTCGGTTCGGACGTGAAGACACGCTTCTTCCCCTCGTTCTTCCCATTCACAGAGCCCAGCGCCGACGTGCAGATCAGCTGCCCGTTCTGCGGCCAGAAGGGCTGCCGCAAATGCAAGTACTCCGGCTGGATCGAACTGCTGGGCTGCGGCATGGTCGACCCAGCCGTCTTCGGCTTCGTCAACTACGACGCGAAGAAGCTCTCAGGCTTCGCCTTCGGCATGGGCGTAGAGCGCATCGCCATGATGCTCTACGGCGTAGGCGACATCGGCCAGTTCTACTCCGGCGACATGCGCTTTTTGGAGCAGTTCGCGTAGAAACAAATTGAATGAAGGAATGATTGAATAAATCAGAAGGCCCCGGAGACCCTGGGGCTTTCTTCTTCCGTTCGAACTTTGCTTGTCATCCTGAGCAAAGCGAAGGACCTGCTTTTGACAGGCCCATGCGCTGGGGTGCCCCCACGTTCGAGCGCCAGCTCGAACCTTATTCAATCATTCAATTCTTCAATCATTCATTTGCTCAAGCTTTGCTTCCGCGCCGCCTCAAACTCATCTCCCGGATTCCACGTAATCGGCGGCTGCGTCAACGACACATACCCCAGCTCAATCCCCAGCCGGCACAGATTCGCCAACCCGCTGAAGTCCCACTCAGGACGGAAGTTGTCACTCACGTTGTGATAGTCGTTCTGATTGAAAAGCTCAGCTTGCTTGCGTCCCCAATCCTTGTCATGCCCCTTGTAGGTCCCGCCCTGGCCGAGCGAAAAGGCCGGGACACCTGCATGCGCGAAGGAGAAGTGATCGGAGCGGTAGTAGCCTCCGCTCACATCAGGCCGAGGTGCCGGGATCGTATATCCGAACTTCTTTCCGGCCGCCTCCATCGTGGGATAAAAGCTGGTGCGCTGCACACCGCCCGCATGAAGCTCTGAGCCCATCCCCAGCGGCAGAATCTCGTCAAAGTTCAGATTCAGGTTGATCTGCCCAAGTGGGACAGGAGGATGCTGGGCCAGATAGAGCGATCCCAGAAGCCCCTGCTCCTCCGCCGTAACTGCCGCGAAGACCATGGAGTGCGGCGGCAGCACCTTCGAGGACGTAACCGCACGCGCGATCTCCAGCAGCATGGCCGTCCCCGTGCCGTTATCCGCAGCGCCATTAAAGATAGCGTCCTCACCGGGTTTTGCGTCAGCCTTTACACCCAGATGGTCGTAATGCGCCGAGTAGACCACCGCTTGATCCTGAGCCGTGCGCAGCACCCCGGGATAGATACCGATCACATTCGGCGACTGGAAGTGACGGACGGAGCTCACAACCGTCGCCTTCAGCGAGACCGGCAGCTCACGCGCCTGGAAGCCGGGCTTGGCCGCGGCGGAGAACTCGGCATCCAGCGTTGTGCCGGCTGACTCAAAAAGCTTCTTTGCAATATCGAGCTGGATCCACGACGCCGCCGAAAGCTTGGGGTCTTTGTCCTGCGTCAGGAAGGTCTTCTCGGAAGTATTGGAGTTGCGGACGACGTCCCATCCATAGCTCGCCAGATCGGTGCGATGAATGATCAACGCTCCAACGGCGCCCATCTCCGCGGCATGCTCAAACTTGTAGGTCCAGCGGCCGTAGTAGGTCATGCCCTTGCCGCCGAAGAACTTCGGGTCATCGGACGGAGGATCGTTGACGATGCAGAGAATCACCTTCCCCTTTACGTCCACGCCCTTATAGTCGTCCCACTTGTACTCAGGCGCGGTGACGCCATACCCCACCCAGACGATCGGTGCATCGATCGCCGCCTCCGGCTCAAGCTTCGAGTTGAAGACGACAAAGTCCTCCGCAAAACGCAGCGGCATTGGCGCGCCGGATTTTGGCACAAGCGTAAAGGTTGTCTTCGCCGGGTCGGACTTAACACTGGTGAAGTCCACCTGCTGGAAATAGGTGCCGTTGTCGCCGCCGGGACGCAGACCATAGCTGGCGAACTGTGTCGCGATAAACTTCGCGGCCAGCTCGCCGCCACGCTGACCGGGATAACGGCCCTCTAACAGGTCATCAGCAAGAAACTGATCGAAGCCACGAATCGAGTCAGCCGAGACAGTGTTCTCCGCTGCTTCGACAGTAGGAGGCAATGGCTTGGTGGTTGCGGTTTGGGCAGCCAACGTTCCGGCAAGGAGAGAGAGGGCGAGCGCTTGCTTCATGGGGCAGAGGTTTCTCCGTGAGAATTCGAGTTTATACAAATGCACCAGAGGCTGGTACCAGCGGGCAATGCCATCTTCGACACAACGAAGTAAGGGGATTGGCTGAGGAGCGCATGAAACCAGGATCTAGTTCGCTGCGGCAATCGCCGTGACGATCTTATCCATGGCATCCCGATCAGCATTGGTGCGCGGATAGTGTGTGCTGACCATCACTGAGAAGATCAGCGTCTTCCCGCCGGCTGTATCGACATATCCCGATAGGGCACGCGCCTCGGACAAGGTTCCCGTCTTGGCATAGAGATGATCCTTCATCGGCGCATTGGGGAAGCGGGCAGCCAGGGTTCCATCTTCTCCTCCGATCGGCAGTGTCCTCTTCCAATCAGCAAACCACGACTGCGTGGCCGCGTAGCTCAGCAATTTGCCGAGCGCCCGTGGCGTAATGAGATCGTGGCCGGAGAGCCCACTGCCGTCGAAGAGGACGAAGTCATCCGGATCGACACCGGCGCGCGTCGTCACGAAGCTCCGGATGACGCGCGCGCCCTCAACCGTTGAGCCTTCATTGCCATAGGCCACGCCAAGATGATGCAGGAAGAGCTCGGCATGCAGGTTCTGCGAGATCTTGTTGGTCCACAGCAAAGCATCGATCAACGGCACCGAGGCGTGGATCGCCAGAACCTTACCGGCCGGCTCTGCATCGGGCTTTGCCGCGCCGAGCGCCAGCGGCTCATGCGAAGCAGCAAGGAAATTCTTCGGAGCAGGAGAGACCGGCAAGCGATGACGCGCAACAGCTTTACCCGTCACCTCGATACCGCGAGCTTCGAGAAGCTGCTTCAGAGCAAGCGCGGCGAACTCCGCGGGATCGTGGATCGCCAGCGACTCGATATAGGGTTTTGCGTCAGACGCGATTGTTCCACTCAGACGTACTGTCCTGGAACCAAGATCGCGCTCCGAGGAGATCCGTGTCGCAGAGCCGGGAGCCCCAGTGATGATGTGCAGTTCCAGGGAGTAATACGGCACCGCAGGAAGAAAGCTTGCCGTCGCCGGCTTGCCAGGATCAGTCGCAGGCGTGATGGTGACATCGATACGGTTGTCGTTGATGGTCAGAGCGCTGACCGGCGAGCCGTCATCGCCGACGGTGTCATCGATCGCCCAGTCCTCCGGATACGGATCCCAGGGAAAGAGGGTGTCATCGCCGACGATATCGCCGTTGATCACCTTCAACCCGCTCGCCGCCACCTGGTCGGCCATCTGCGCCAGGTACTGCAGAGGATCGGCTGCCGGCGGAGCAGGCTTGGGGCGCTGGGAGGGCGAGAGATACGGGAAGCTACGGCCGGAGAGATTCGGATCACCGCCACCGACCAGCACCAGGTTACCCGCCAGCGCCGCGGGCGTCGCATAGATTCCTTCTGCGGTAATGCACGTCGTAAAGGTTTTCTGCGGACCAAGCAATGCGAGAGCGGTGGCTGTCGTGAAGACCTTGTTGTTCGAAGCGGGAACAAAATACTGCCCGTCGTTCAGGCCATAGACTGGCTTGCCATCGAGAGTGGAGACATAGACACCCCAATGCGCGCGACTGACTGCCGGATCTGCAAGGATGACAGTGACCTGCTGCGCCAGCGTTGGTTTGCGCGATGCTTTCTTGTCTGCAGCAAACCCTGGCAGGCTGATAGCAGCCAGTGTCACGACAGCACAAAGCTGCCGCAAGGTCTTCGTTCCACTCAATCGCATGGGCGGAGTGTAGCATCGGCATCGATGGGCTTTGCACGAAGAGATCGTTTTCTCTGGCAACTGCGCTCACGCCAACTGTCACTCGGAGAGCGCACGCTGGTGATGGGGATCGTGAACGCCACACCCGACTCCTTCAGTGATGGAGGCCACTACGATCCCCTGGCGCATGGGTTGCGACTGCTGAACGAGGGCGCGGACATCCTCGATCTTGGCGGTGAATCGACACGTCCAGGTGGTGCGGGCGAGGTCAGCAGGGAAGAGGAACAGAGCCGCGTTCTCCCAGTGATCGAGGCATTGACTAAGGCAGGAGCAATCGTGAGCGTGGATACCTATCGCGCTTCGACCGCGCGGTTGGCCATCGAAGCCGGAGCGGAGATTGTGAACGATGTCTCCGGCCTGCTGTGGGATCCGGAGATGGCAGCGACCTGCCGCGCGTTGGGCTGCGGCGCCGTTCTGATGCATACCCGCGGCAAACCGTCGGAATGGGCGACGCTGCCACCGATGACGGAGATCGTGCCAACCGTTGTTCGTGAACTGAAGCAGCGCATCGAAGAGAGTGGCATTGCACGGGATCGCCTGATCGTCGATCCCGGCTTCGGCTTCGGCAAGCGCGGAGAAGAGAACTTCACGCTGATGGCAGGACTGGGAAGCCTGAAAGAACTCAGCCTGCCAATCATGGCCGGCGCGTCGAGGAAGGGTTTTCTCGATGGTGACGTACGGGATCGGGAGTTTGCGACAGTAGCGATGCATACTGCGGCGATTCTTGCCGGAGCACATGTGATTCGTGCACATAACGTCAAAGCGGCGGTGCAGGGAGCACGCATCGCAGACGCCATTCTGATGTGCCTATAAGAACCAAGCCACCCATGCTCTGGGTGCCCCAGGTCCGGGGTCCCCGACGAACTTGTTCGTTGGGGTGGTGTCCCTAAGGGGACCTGGGCCCGGCCTTTACTTTCCAGACCTCAAGATACGGTGAAGCACCGGAGAAAAACGGTTCGCGCGTAGCGCGAATACCCAGGTCCCCTAGGGACCTGGGGCACCCGCTTCTTGCCTCACACAGGATTCGTCTAGGCCCGAAAGCAGTGTGCAGCGTGGTCGTCGACCATGCCGATGGCCTGCATCCAGGCATACACGATCACAGGCCCGACAAACTTGAATCCCCGCTTGCGAAGGTCCTTTGAGATCAACTCAGAGGCTGGTGTCTGCGCGGGAACACGACCAGTACGATTGACCGTTGGCTTTCCTCCGGCGAGCTTCCAGTAGTACTTTCCGAAATCCTCTCCGCTCTTTTCCATCGCAAGGAAAATCTTCGCGCCTTCGATAGTGGCCACAATCTTGGCGCGAGCGCGGATAATGCCCTCATCCTGCATCAGGCGCTCGATATCCTTCTCCGTGAACTTCGCCACCTTCACCGGATCGAAGTTCTTGAAGGCACGACGGAAGCCTTCGCGACGGCGAAGAATGGTCTGCCAGGAGAGACCCGCCTGAAAGCCTTCCAGCATCAGGCACTCCCACATGGCGCGGCTGTCGCGCTCCGGACGGCCCCACTCTCTATCGTGATACTCCTGCATCAACGGGTCGGACCCGGCCCACCCACAACGTACTTTTTCAGCCATTGAGCTTCGTTCCACAGTCATTACAGAATTTCGCAGTCGGCGATGCGCTCACACCACAGGACGGACAAACGCGGGCAACCGGAGCGCCGCACTCACCGCAGAACTTTCCGCCGGTCAACGGAGCATTGCAGGCAGCGCAAGCAGCCGCTGCTGCAGCCTTTGCCGGATCGGCCGGATTGGCGGAGGCAGGCAGTTGCCGAACATCGTGGCCTTCAATCTCCGCATTGCCGTGATTGAACTCCACCTGCACATCCGGGCGTACGTCGATGCCGGAGACATAGTCGGTCGTCGCGGCCTTGTCCTCCAATTGCTGCTGCGAGGCGCGCAACTGGGCATGGGTGCGCTGCGAGATGATCTCCTGCTCGTACTTTGGGGTGCAGCCGGCGCATTGCTGCGCCCGGGTATTCCAGCAGATCTCGTTGCAAACCCACTTGCCGCAACGCTGGCAGCGGGAGAACTTCTGCTTTACCTCGGCAACCGCTTCCTGCAGCGCCGAGTCGTGCGCCTTGCCCCCGATCGCCCGCTGAATGTCGTACGCCGAGTCGCGGGCTCCGCCCAAAAAGCCTCCGAAGATACTGCTGGCTGCCTCCAGAATCGAGCCGGCGGCCCCCAGAGCAGACGGCTTGTAGCTCGACATATAGCCGGAGCTGCAGTGGTCGCAGCGGAATTCGAACTGGTAACCACGGTCGGTTGAATGGTCGGAATAATTGCGGACGAACTCGATCATCGCCATCGGCGGGGGCTCCGTTGCGCTGTAAGTGGTTGTTGCTTCGCCTGCTTAATGTACCGCGAGCGGGGTTAATTTCCGGGTTTCTGCCCCTGATTTCCTCATCAGGATTCAGCTTTCCTCATCAGGATTTACCGCAAAATAATGGTAGCCTGAGGGCGAAGGAAAAACGAAATGCTGATTGCTCTGGCCGCGCTGGAAGGCTTGACGTTGTTACTGGTACTCGTGCTGCTGCTGCGCAAGCAGGGTCCCGCTGTCGATCCCGAGCAGATGCTCCGGCTGGAGACGAAGACCGACGCCCTGGAGGCCGCTCTGCGTAACGGCTTCAGCGATGCCCGGCGAGAGGCCCAGGAAGCGACCTTACGCACCCTGGAGGCCAATGCCAAGGCCGCCAGCGAGCTGCGGACCGAGGTAACAGCCAGCATCTCCAAGCTCAGCACCGTTCTGACCGGCGGCCTGGACAGCTTCCGCGCCGACAACAAGAGCTCCTCCGTGGACCTGCAGAAGGCGATGAACCTGCAGATGGACTTCCTGCAGAACCGGCTTGGCCAGTTCGCCGAGGCACAGCACCAGCAGGCCACCACCCTGCGCGAGAGCCTGAACTCCAAGCTGAACGACCTGAGCACAAGCAATACCCAGCACCTGGACAAGCTGAACCGCGACAACGCCGCCAAACTCGAAGAGATGCGGCAGACGGTCGATGAGAAGCTGCATGCCACGCTGCAGACCCGCCTGACCGAAAGCTTCGGGCAGGTAACGGATCAGTTAACCAAGGTGCACGCCGGGCTGGGTGAAATGTCCAAGCTCTCCGAAGGCGTGGACGACCTGAGCCGGATCTTCACCAACGTGAAGTCACGCGGCGGCTTCGCCGAAGTCCAGCTCGGTATGCTGCTGGAGCAGATGCTTGCCCCGAGCCAGTACCTGCAAAATGCCCGAGTCAAGGCAAACAGCCTGGAAGTCGTGGAGTACGCCGTCCGCTTCCCCAGCCCCCAGGGCGAGACGCTGCTGCCGATCGACGCCAAGTTCCCGCGTGAGGACTGGGAGCGCCTGGAAGCGGCCTACGAGCGCGGCAATCCGGAAGAAGTTCACACCGCCGGTCGCGCCTTTGAGGCCGCCATCCGGACCGAAGGCAAACGGATCTGCGACAAGTACATCCAGCCGCCGGTGACCACGCCGCACGCCATCATGTTTCTGCCGACGGAGGGCCTCTACGCCGAGGTGATGCGCCGCGACGGCCTGCAGGCTGAGATCCAGTCCAGGTGCAACGTCACCATCGCCGGTCCGAGCACATTATCAGCCATTCTGACTAGCTTCCAGATGGGCTTTCGCATGCTCGCCATCCAGGAAAAGGGCGACGACGTCTGGAAGGTGCTCTCGAAGACGCGCAATGAATTCAGTAAGTTTGGCGACCTGATGTCGAAGATGGAAAAGCAGGTCAGCACGGTGCAGAACACCATCGAAAGCCTGAATATCCGCACCCGGGCCATCAACCGGACCCTGCGGGACGTAGAGATGGATGAAGGCAACCTGGGCGACCTTGACGGGATTCCATTTCCGGAACTGGGGAACATTACCCCCCTGCTGGCCGCATCGGAAGAGGAACCGTTTTAACCCGGTTCGTTTTCCTTTGCACGCGGTTGTTTTACACTCAACAGGGCGTTTCGTATCCTAAGATTTCGCGGAAATTGGCCGCGTACGGTCGCAGACGCATCAGGTTTTGTGCAGTACCAAGATTCATAGAGGGAAAGAGACAGGAGACTCAACTCATGGCAGATGTTTCAGAAAAGGTGAAATCAATCATTGTGGAGCAGCTTCAGGTGGACGAGGCCGAGGTGACCCCCGGTGCAAGCTTCCAGGAAGACCTGGGCGCCGACTCCCTGGACGTCGTCGAGCTGGTCATGCAGTTTGAGGAAGCCTTCGACATCCAGATTCCGGATGAGGACGCTGAGAAGATCAAGACTGTAAAGGACGCGATCGAGTACATCGAGTCGCACTCGAAGAAGTAACCAAAGGAATCACGTGGAAAAGCGTCGCGTCGTTGTAACAGGCCTGGGCCTGATCTGCGGTGTCGGTAACACGGCCGCAGAGGTTTGGGACGGACTGATGGCCGGCAAGAGCGGTATGGCGGAGATTACGGCATTTCCTCTGGAAGGCCACCCCGTCCGCTTTGCCGCCGAGGTCAAGAATTTCGATCCGTACAAGTTCATCGATAAAAAAGAGGCCCGCAAGATGGGCCGCTTCATCCACTTTGCCATCGCCGCCGCAGACGAGGCGATGCAACAGAGTGGGTTGAAGGTTACCCCCGAAAACGCCGAGATGGTGGGCGTGCATATCGGCTCGGGCATCGGCGGTTTTGATGTCATCGAACGTGAGCACACCAACCTGATGCAGGGCGGTCCGCGCAAGATCTCGCCCTTCTTCATTCCGGCTTCCATCGTGAATCTGGCGGCGGGCCATGTCTCCATCCGTTTTGGAGCCAAGGGACCGAACGAAGCCACAGCCACGGCCTGCACCACCAGCGCGCACGCCATCGGTGACGCGTACCGCATCATCGAACGAGGCGATGCCGACGCGATGATCGCCGGCGGAGCCGAAGCTGCCATCACGCCTATGGGCGTGGGTGGCTTTGCCGCGATGAAGGCGCTCTCCACCCGCAACGACGACCCGACACACGCCTGCCGCCCCTGGGACAAGGACCGCGACGGCTTTGTGGTGGGCGAAGGTGCGGGCATCCTGGTTCTGGAAGAGCTGGAGTCTGCGAAGAAGCGCGGAGCCACCATCCTGGCCGAGATCATCGGCTACGGCATGAGCTCGGATGCCTACCACATGACCGGTATGGCTCCCGAGGGCGAAGGCTGCTACCGTGCCATGGCGAATGCACTGAAGTGGGCAGGCATCAAGCCAGAGCAGGTTGCCTACCTGAACGCACACGCCACCAGCACGCCGCTGGGGGATGCCCTGGAGTCCAAGGGTATCGAGAACCTCTTCGGCGAACACGCGCTGAGCCACAAGCTGCTGGTCAGCTCCACCAAGTCGATGACGGGCCACCTTCTGGGCGGCGCCGGCGGCCTGGAGGCGGGTATCACGATCATGGCGATGCAGAAGAGCATCGCTCCGCCGACGATGAATCTCGAGAACGTAGATCCCGAGTGCAAGCTGAACTACGTTCCTGGGAAGTCTCAGTCCGTGGAGATCGACTACGCCCTGTCGAACTCCTTCGGGTTCGGTGGAACCAATGGTTCGCTGGTCTTCAAGAAGTGGTCTGAGTAATTTTCATAAAAGTAAAAGCAAAGCCGCGAGAGCAATCTCGCGGCTTCGCTTTTTGGGGCTGGTCTTTGGGAGCGCCGATACTCTGGGTGCCCCATCCATTGCAAAGCAATGGGTGGGATATTGAGCCACATCATTCCCACTCACGCTACACGTGAATGGGGCACCCAGTTTCTCGGTCAATTTGACGATGAGCACTCAACTGAATGCGGCAGCGAAACCGACCTTCATCAGCGCGATCAACACCCACCAGATAAAGACTGCGATGATCCCTTTACGAATCGGCAGCTTTGCAACGATGGCGCAGCCGATTCCGAGCACGATGTACTCCCAGATCTCGAAGATGTCGATCGAGGTCAGCAATGCATAGAGCGGGCCGCTGTGACGATCAAGGTAATAGCCAATGTTGGTACCGACGGGATCCTGAAAGGTAAAGATCTCCGGCGGGTCCGTCACCCACAACATGAGTGCGGCCAGCAGGAACTTCGTAACAGCGATCAGAGAGCCATACATCATTACGGCGAAGAGCCGGCCGTAGGTGGCTTCGCCTCCGAAGCCG
Organism: Terriglobus sp. 2YAB30_2; assembly: GCF_052114765.1. NCBI lineage: Bacteria > Pseudomonadati > Acidobacteriota > Terriglobia > Terriglobales > Acidobacteriaceae > Terriglobus > Terriglobus sp. 2YAB30_2. The sequence goes on along the minus strand of NZ_JBFRFJ010000008.1, from coordinate 29,084 downwards.
AAGTTCACAGTCCCCCAAAAGAAGAGCGTAAATAACGCACCAAAGATGATCATCACGACCGGGAAGGAATAGACGGTGATCTTCATGCCGATCATTTGCTGCTTCTGAACCGTCGCCACCTGTTCGGCGGTCATCCCCTGGACCCGTTCTTCCATCTTCGGATTGGCTTTGATGGCGCTTTCAGCCAAGGCGTCATATCCGACACGGGTCGCAGCACTGAAAGTGAAGATGTAGGAACCGATAAAGATCAGCAGAATAGGCAGCAGCACGTTGCGGCTGTGCTTGAGAACATCGGTAAATGTCTTTGACGGAGCAGTAAAAGTGTAGATCACCCGCTGAATCTGCGAGAGTCCTGGCTCCGTGGAGGTTACTTCAGCTTCAGTCATCAACGTTTCCCCCTGTGCGAAGCGATTGTAGGATGAAACCTCCCTCCGGCGGGCAAGAATTTAGATAAGCGGCCGTTCTATCATGCGAATGGCATGAGTGTTGAATCCCGAATCGAATCGCTGCGTGAGACCCTGCGTCATCACGAGTACCTGTACTACGTCGAAGACTCCCCTGAAATCGAAGACGCTGAGTACGACACTTTGATGAATCAGTTGAAGGCACTGGAAGCCGAACATCCGGAGTTGATTACACCTGACTCTCCGACACAGCGCGTCGGCGGCCGTCCCAAAGAGGGCTTTGCCAAGGTGGCGCACTCGCGCCCCATGCTCTCGCTCGATAACGCTTACAACGAGGCTGAGCTGCGCGCCTGGGCCGACCGCGTGCATGCCGCATTGCCTGCAGGCGAGACAGTCGAATTCGTCTGCGAGCTGAAGCTCGATGGCCTCTCGCTGGCGCTGCATTACGGAGCTTCCGCCAATGGAGCCTCTGTACTGCAGCGCGGCCTCACACGAGGCGACGGCACGACGGGTGAAGATGTCACCACCAATGTCCGTACCATTCGCAGCGTACCGCTTGCGGTCTCTGCCGCGAAGCTGAAGAAGGCCGGCATGCCACAGGAGTTCGAAGTCCGCGGCGAAGTGGTAATGCCGCAGGCCGCCTTCCAGAAGATGAACGAAGAGGCTGCTGCCGCGGGTCTGCCGGTGAAGGCGAACCCACGCAATGCCGCCGCCGGCACCATCCGCACACTGGAGCCAAACATCGTCGCCCAGCGGCGGCTCGACTTCTATGCCTACTTCCTGCTGCGCGACGGCGAGACACTTCTGCCGGGCCAGCAGGAAACGCTCGATGCTCTGAAGACCGCAGGGTTCCGTGTGAACATGCATGGCTCCTCCGCGAAGACCATCGACACCGTTCTGAAGTTCATTGAAAAGGCGGAGACCCAGCGTGACGATCTTGGCTATGAGATCGATGGTGTCGTCGTAAAGGTCAACTCCACCGCGCAGCAGGCGCGGCTGGGATTTACCGGCAAGGCTCCACGGTGGGCCATCGCGTATAAGTTTGCGGCTCGCGCAGGAGTGACACAGTTGAAGGGCGTCGGCTTCCAGGTAGGACGTACCGGCAAGCTGACTCCGGTCGCGCGTCTGACACCTGTCTTCATCGGCGGCACCACCGTCAGTAATGCAACGCTGCACAATGCCGACGAGATCCAACGACTGGGCGTGCGCATTGGCGACTGGGTGCAGGTCGAACGTGGCGGCGATGTGATTCCCAAGATCGTGAAGGTGGACGAGAGTCATCCCCGCGGAACCGAAGAGATTGAGTTTCCTAAGCACTGCCCAGTCTGCGGCGAGCCGGTCATCCGCGAAGAAGGCGAGGTGGACTGGCGCTGCGTCAATGCCAGTTGCCCGGCACGCCTGCGCGAAGAGTTGCTGCACTTCGCATCGCGTGGCGTGATGAATATCGAAGGCCTTGGAGATGCGCTTGTCGCGCAGCTACTTGGTCAGGCAGAGATTGCTCCCTCTGAAGGCGAAGAAGAGGCTGCAGAACCGGTAGCTCGCAAGGCGCTGATCCATTCCGTCGCTGATCTGTACACGCTGACGATGGATCAGTTGCTCACGCTGGAACGCATCGGTAAGAAGTCGGCGCAGACACTTCTGGATGAGATTGAGCACTCAAAGAAGAATCCCCTGTGGCGCGTTCTTCTGGGTCTGGGAATTCGTCACGTCGGCGAACGCACCGCACAACTGCTGGCCGAAGAGTTTGCCTCGCGGGGACAGGACTATGAAGCGATGCAGGCATTGATGGATGCCACGGAAGAAGAGCTGCAGCGCGTGCCTGAGATCGGCCCCAAGGTCGCGGAGGCCATCCATGAGTTCTTCGCAGGCCACAAGAACCGGCAGCTCGTAGAGCGGTTGCATAAGCTTGGCTTCAGCTTCACCGCGGAGAAGCGGCAGAAGACCTCTCAACTCGAAGGCATGACCTTCGTACTCACCGGCACGCTGCCAACACTCAAGCGCGAGGATGCGAAGACGATGATTGAAGCAGCCGGAGGAAAAGTCTCAGGCTCGGTCAGCAAGAAAACAACTTATGTCGTCGCAGGAGATGAGGCGGGGTCGAAACTGGACAAGGCCAACGAGCTCGGTGTGAAGGTGATTGATGAAGCCGCCCTTCTCGCCATGTTTGGTCAATGAGCGTCCAGCTCGACCCGTCTTGTTTTAGGTTGTCAGTATGAGCGTAGCGAAGCGGGGAAATCTGGTTTGCTATCGATTCTTCGCGGCTTCACCGCGAAGAATCGCGTATCGCGCTACCCGCGATTGTCCTGCTTAAGGGCACGGCTTCAGCCGTGCCGAAACAGTGCTTGAAAGATTTGCGGCTTTAGCCGCTGAGGGCACTTGACCTGAATGCCTGACCTCAGCGGCTAAAGCCGCGTTCTTTGCTGATGCCGATACGGGACGGCTGAAGCCGTCCCCTTAAGCAAGGCATTCGCGCGTTGCGCGAACAAAAATCGCGCAACGCCTACAAGACCGCAAATCACTGATGTTTGAGCGCGGAGCGGAGAGATCTGCTTCTCTGCCGATACTCTCAGTACAATCGATAACCTTAGTGAGCATCCAGCTCCACCTTGCCAATATGCTTCGGCGGCCGCTTCAACAACAACACCAGCGGCAACACACCAAGCAGCACATACGGACTGGTTGGTCATAAAAATGACTGACTAGTCATTAGAGAGGTGCAACCCGGCCGGGATTCATTATGTTAGCTTGGCTTGAGTGTCCGTTAGACCCAAATCCCGCCGCCAGGTTTTAACGGACTTCCGCCGTTCCGAGATCCTGGATGCCGCCCTGAAACTCTTTGGCAAGAAGGGGTTTGCGGAGACCCGCATGGACGATGTGGCCGAGAAAGCCAAGGTCGCCAAAGGGACGCTCTACCTCTACTTCTCCTCCAAAGAAGAAATCTATGAGACGGCAGTGTCGCAGGCGATCGAAGAACAGCGCGAGCGCATCCGCGAGGCATTGGACGACGTGATCGGAACAGCGAACCGGCTGCGCGTCCTGCTGCAGATCCGTATGAGCTTCTGGGAGACGCAGCCCAATGTCTACCGCATGCTGGTAACACTCGGCCGCGAACGCAGCCACAGGAAACAGACCCACACTCTGCTGCAGGCCACTGTGCGGGAGTTGGTAGGGATCTTCGAAGAGGGTGTCAAAGCGGGTGAGATCCCTGCACGTGACTTCGAGCCGATCGGCTGGGCTGTCATGGATATGCTGCGTGGCATGAATGAACGTCGCCTCTACGGCGAAGCCGACAGCACACCGGAACAGGACACGGCGATCCTTCTTGCGCTGGTGCTGCCTGCTATCGGCCTTCGCACTCAGGCATAGTCTTCGCGATAAGGCGTGAAGACGTCCAATACCTCACTGGCTTCAAACGCACGAGCCTGATGCACGGCATCCCCAGGCACGATGATGCTGTCGCCGGCATGTAGCGTGTGATCGCCGTCAGGTGTGGTGAGCACGATGTGTCCGCTGATGACAAAGACCAGTTGCTGATGCGGATGCGAGTGCGCCGCGCCGACCCATCCAGGCTCCATGGTGTGCCGGACGAGCATCATCTCCGGCGTATAGCTCATCACCTGGCGCTTCAGGCCGGGTTCTGGGTTGGTCATCTGGTCATTGTTGCGGTGCACCACATCGCTCATGGCTTCAGCATACGTGATGCACCACAATATTCGCGGGAAACCCATAACGGGTGCCCCATGTCCCCTTAGGGACATGGGTATTCGAGCAAAGCTCGAACCGCTTTTTGTTTGTCATTTCGTAGTGACCAACGGGAACGGAGAAATCTGCTTCTCTACCGAGAATAAAAAGAGCGGTCGCGCATGGCGCGTTGCCCCACCCTTTCGCCGTTGGCGAAAGAATGGGGCAACGGGAGTCTTCGTGGTCAAGCCGACTACAAACACTATCGGCTGAAGTTCGTCTGCTTCTTCTCCCGCTCGCGTTCCAGCGCGAGCTGGATCAGGCGATCGATCAGTTGCGGATAAGTAAGACCGGTCGCCTCCCACAGCTTGGGATACATGCTGATCGAGGTGAAACCCGGCATCGTGTTGATCTCGTTCAACACTATCTTCGGGTTCTTGATCTTTTTTCCCTTGGCGTTGACCGCAGGCTCCATCAGGAAGTCCACACGCGCCAGGCCTGCGCAGTCGCAGGCGCGAAAAGCAGCGATGGCCATCTCGCGGATCGTCTTCGCTTCGCTCTTGGTAAGCTTCGCCGGAATCACCGGCTCAGAGGTGCTGGTGGAGTCGTACTTCGACTCGTAGTCATAGAACTCACGGTCGGGAACGATCTCGCCAACGACCGAAGCCTCAGGAAGGTCATTACCCAGGACCGCGACCTCAAGCTCGCGGGGCTTCACACCCGCTCCGCCGACACCTTCCTCGATGACGATCTTGCGGTCATACGAAGCAGCGAGGTCCATGGCTGCGGCCAGCTCACCGCGATCGTGCACCTTGCTGATGCCGACCGATGAGCCAAGGTTCGCCGGCTTCACAAAGACCGGGTACTGCAGCTTCTTTTCGATCTTGCGAGTGACACGCTTCGCATCGGAGCTCCACTCGCCGCGCAGCACCGTCACGTGCGGCGTGATGGGAAGGCCCTCGGCGAGGAACATGCGCTTCATCGCGTCCTTGTCCATGCCGGTCGACGATCCCAGAACACCGGAGCCGACGTAAGCGATATCCGCCAGCTCAAAGAGGCCCTGGATGGTTCCGTCTTCACCGAAGGTGCCATGCAGGACGGGGAAGATCACATCAAGCCCATGCGCATCTGCGGCGGCTGCAGCCGCAGGTGCGAGCCCCTTGCCTGCCTTCTTCTCCACCGCCTTCACCCTGGGTGCCGGCGGAATGATGGTGACGCCGGCATCGGACTCCTGCACCGCCGCCTCACCCTCCAGCAGCGCCTGGGCTCCTCCACCATTGAGCCACTGGCCCTGCTTGGTGATACCGATGGGCACGACCTCATACTTCTTGGGGTCCAGAGCCTTCAGGATGGAAGCGGCAGAACGCAGCGAGACCTCATGCTCACCACTGCGACCGCCGAACAAAACGCCGACGCGAAGCTTCTTTTTCATCACTTATGAGGGTACGGCCTGACGGCAGGCGAAGGAAGTATCGCGAAAGGATAAACGTTGAAAGTTAGATACCTCGGCAAGGAAAGGGCAAAAACCGGGGAACCCAGGTCTCGGGAGGAATTTGGATGTTCGCGCTGCGCGCGATTGTCCATTCAATACTCGTCTTTGCTCTGAATAAAGCTCTGCGGTGTGCCGTCTTCCGGATTCACGAAGTGAATGTCCGTAGGCTCGCGGCGAGGTGTGTCGATCGCGAGAAAGACAACCGGCCCTTCGAAGATCTCGGGCATCGCGTGCACTATCTCCTTCTTGAAAACAAGGAACGTCCCCGGGCCGAATTCACTGATCTGCTCCGGGCTCTCCATCCAGAAAGTGCCTCGCCCTGAGATCACGTAGAGATGTTCGTTACTCAGCTTATGAAAGTGAGCCGGCGTTGGACGGTAGACACGGAAGATACGCGTGCTCGCCTCCGGCTCATTGGTCATGTAGTGGTCGAGGAGAAGAGATGCTGCTTCGTTCGGAAACGCATTTGCAATCGCAGTCGTATCAAAGCGACCAGACTTGCTAACCTCCGCCATCTCTTCTCCTCACTCAATTACGGATAGATCCGATTCAGCGTACGAGCAAACGGAATCGTCTCGCGCACATGGTCGAGGCCGCAGACCCACGCAACCACACGTTCAATACCCATACCGAAGCCGGCATGCGGCACTGAGCCGTACTTGCGCAGATCCAGATACCACTGGAAGGCTTCGAGCGGCAGGTTGTGCGCTTCGATACGGCTCTTCAGCAACTCATAGCTGGAAACGCGCTGGCTGCCGCCGATGATCTCGCCGTAGCCCTCGGGCGCCAGCACGTCCAGGCACAGCGCCTTGGTTGGATCATCTGAGTCGGGCTCCATGTAGAAGGCCTTCACCGCCGCCGGATAGCGATGCACCATCACCGGGCGATCGAACTGGCTGGAGATGTAGGTCTCATCCGGAGATCCGAAGTCGTCGCCGTAGGTATGCGGGTTCTCGATGGCGCCGTTCTTGTAGGCCTCTTCCAGCATGGCGTGGGCTTCGTCGTAGCTGATCTTCGGGAACGGAGCCCCGATGGCCTCCAGCTTCGCGACGTCGCGCTGCAGCACCTTCAGGTCGGCCTGGTGGCCTTCGAGCACGCGCTTCACAATGTGCGAGACGAACTTCTCCGCGAGCTCCATCAGGCCGTCGAGCTCCAGATATGCGACCTCCGGCTCGATCATCCAGAACTCCGTCAGGTGGCGGCGGGTCTTCGACTTCTCCGCGCGGAAGGTCGGGCCGAAGCTGTAGACCTTGCCCAGCGCCAGCGCGGTGGCCTCGATGTAGAGTTGGCCGCTCTGCGTCAGGTAGGCCTTCTCCTGATCGAAGTAGTCCATCTCGAAGAGCTCCGAGGTTCCTTCGCAGGCGTTCGGTGTCAGGATGGGCGGATCGGTGCGGATGAAGCCGTTGGTATCGAAGTACTCCTGCGCCGCGCGCATGATGGTCGCTCGAATCCGCAGAATCGCCGACTGCCGCGGCGTGCGTATCCAGAGATGGCGATGCTCCATCAGGAAGTCGATGCCATGTTCCTTGAGCGAGATGGGGAAGGGCGTCTCTTCAGGGATGCGGTGGATGACCTCGACATTTTCGACATCGAGCTCGAAGCCCGAGGGAGCGCGCTTATCCGCACGCACCTTGCCGATGACGACCACCGATGACTCCTGCGTCAGATGCTTGATGGTCGTGAAAACCTCTTCCGTCACGGCCGCCTTGGGCACAATGCCCTGGATGGTGCCGGTGCCGTCGCGAAAGATGGGAAAGAGGAGCTTGCCGCTCTCGCGGAGGTTATAGAGCCACCCGCGCAGGGTGACGGTCTGGCCTTCATGCTGGGCAAGCGAGGCGATAGTGGCGAGGGGAGCTGCGGCGACTGCGGAATCACTCATTGCGGATTCCATTCTAGCCCCGCCACCGGGGCTCGTTGCCCGACTAACCCGCCCAACCGACCGCAAAACTGGGCGCCCCATCCATTACGGAGTAATGGGTGGGATATTCGCGAGGCGAACCGGATCGGATTTCGTGAGCGTGACTGCCCTGGAATTCTGTCCGCCATCAAGATGAGAGAAAAAAAGACGTTCGAGCTTCGCTCGAATCGTTCACCCCAACGAACAAAGTTCGCCGGGGACCCCGAATCTCCCACCCATGGCGTTGCCATGGATGGGGCACCCAGTGTGTGGGTGTTCCGAATTTATCGATTTCCTAAACGCCCAGGAGCTTCCAGGCCTCGACGGCCTTCTGTGACGCCGTCTCGGCCGTCTCATGCAGATCGTGGGTGATCTCCAGAACGCCGATGGGTGCCTGTGGAAGGGCGGCGATCAGTTCGGCTGTCTTCTTCCAGTCGATTCCGCCGCTGCCTGGCCAAAGATGTTCATCCTTCACGCCCTGGTTGTCGTGCAGATGCAGTTCGCGGATACGCGCCGCCAACAGCGTCAGAGCCTCTTCCACGCCGTTGGGACGCAGATGACAGTGCCCCAGATCGACGCAGATGTTCACGGTGTCGAAGTGGCCAACGCGCAGAATCTCCAGCAGATGTTCCGGCGAGGTGACATCGTTGTCCAATGTCTCGATCAGCGTCTTGATTCCGAGGGGACCTGCAAAGGCCTTTATATGTTCGATAGCCGACAGAGAGTTCTCGAGGGCGCGCGGCGACCAGGTGTCGCCCTTCTGCCCCAGGTGCAGCACGATCGACTCGAAGGGAATGAAGTCCGCCGACTCCAGCGAGCGCTTGATCTCGTCCATCGCCTGAATGCGCTTGGATTTATCCGGATCGATCAGATTAACCGTCTGCGACAGGTCGCGGGACCAGTGGGCGCGGTCGTGTAGCGGCTGATGCAACGTGGCCAGAACATTGTTCGAGCGGAACCAGTTCCCCAGCTCACGAGGGGCGGAACGGTCTGTGTAATCAAAGTGATGGCGCGCGGCGAAGATCTCAATAGCCTCTGCTCCCCCGGACGCGAGGGCGTCGAGGAGGCCAGGATGGAGCCGCTGCTCCAGAAACACGTGTGTGGAAATGGCCCTAATCATCCGAACATTTGACGATATAGCCTACCCGAGGTTGCGCAAAAGTGGTTTGTTTGGTTCATGATTCACCTCGGCAGAACCATGTTACCTGCGCAACATGATTGAATGGTGAGTCGTGGAGGGAATGGGATGCGCCGCTTTGCTGTAATCGCCCTTGGATTGAGTGTAGGTGTGGCCTGGTGCCAGGCTCCAGCAAGTGAACAGAACCCCGTACCGGAACAGCAGGTGGTGAAACCTGCCGAAGCCGCCGCCCCGGCGACGCCGGTCTCGGTCCCCGTGCAGAAACCCCCGGTACCGGACCAGATCTCCATGCCGACCGACAAGACCATCGCCGGCCTGCAGGGCCGCGTCCTGGACTTCGCCCAGCTCAGCCGCTATCGCGAAGACAATGCCAAGCTCGCGCCTCCGGCTCCCGGCGAAAAGCGGGTAGTCTTCTACGGCGACTCCATCACCGACGCCTGGGGACGCCGCGGCGGAAAGTTCTTTCCCGGCAAACCCTGGATCAACCGCGGCATCAGCGGACAGACGACGCAGCAGATGCTTATCCGCTTCGAGCAGGACGTCGTTCATCTGAAGCCTGTTGCTGTGGTTATTCTTGCGGGAACTAACGATGTCGCCGGCAACACCGGCCCGGAAAACCTGCAGATGATTCAGGACAACATCACCAGCATGGTGGCCATCGCCAAAGCGAACAACATCCGCGTCGTGCTGGCCAGCGTGCTGCCGGCAAAGAAGTTCGGCTGGAATCCTGACGTCCAGCCCGCCGAGACGATCCGCACACTGAACCAATGGATCGAGCAGTACTGCGCGAAAGAAAAACTCACCTTCCTGAACTACTATCCGTCCCTGGTCGACAACGAAGGCGGCATGAAGGAAGATCTCGCCGCGGACAAGACCGTACATCCGAATGACGCCGGATATGCCGTGATGGAGCCGCTGGCGCAGGCAGCGGTTGAGAAAGCACTGAAGTAAGAGTTAAAAGTTAAAGGTTTGCAAGTTAAAGCGTTAAGGCATGGGCAGCAAGAACATTGTTCTTTCACCCATGCCTTCGCTTTGTGTTTTGGTGAGGCGAATCATTCGCCTTGCCTATGCGTTAACGCTTCAACTTTTAACTTTCAACTTTTAACTCTTACTTCAGTCCAGACTGGTGATGAATTGCTCAAGCAACGAATTGAATCCTAGAGGCTGTTCGAGATTGGGCAAGTGCCCAACACGAGGCAGGACCGCAAGGCTGCACCTGGGAATCAGAGCCTGCATGGCTTGCCCCTGCGCTTCGGACGAATAAGAGTCTTCATCCCCAAGCACGATCAGACACGGAAAGGTGAAGCCACGCAGGGCATCGCGGTAGTCGCGACGCATCGCGCGCCCTCTCACCGCGGCAGCCGCAGACTGTGGGCGGGTGGCGCAGATCATGCTGTACACCGACGCAGCAAGGTGAGGCATCGCCGAGATGGAGCTCTTGCCGATCAGTCTTGGCAATACCTCACACCCCACGAGCGCCATTCCGTCTTGTTCCATTCTTTCCGCTGTTCGGAGGCGGTCGGCGACGCCTTCTTGTGTCTCTGCTTCTGCAAAGGTGGCCGCTAATACCATTCCCTCCACACGATCGGGAAATCGCCGTCCGAACTCCATGGCAATCTGTCCGCCCATCGACAACCCGACAACAATCGCCTTGCGAATTTTCCGTTCGTCGAGGATCTCCGCCAGATCGGAGGCGAATTGTTCCTGAGTGACCGGCCCGTCCGGTAAGACAGGAGAATCGCCGTAGCCCCTTAGATCGGGGACGATCAGCCGGTGACGATCGCGCAACGCATCAACCTGGGGTTGCCACATCGAGCGGTTGAATGGATGCCCGTGAATGAAGAGTATGCTGCGCGGACCCGCGCCGATATCGTCGACCCAGGTCATACCCATCTCCCCTCAAAGTCGCAAATGAAACCGATGGACTCGTTCATGAAGCAAACGTAGCGTTACCGGTTCTGTAATGCCTAATCCTGGGGATCATGCTTCTCGCCTCATCCATGAGTAATACTCATGGAATGGGAGTGACTCACAAGAAGATCAGCACAGCCGAGATCGAATTGCTCATGGCGCTCGGCAGCAGAACGAGTTTCACCAGCGTTGCAGCCGATCTTGGTATCACCCAGTCGGCTGTCTCCAAAGCAATCGTTGCGTTGGAGGAACGATATGGCTTCGAGTTGGTCGTTCGCGGACGGAGCGGTTGTGTTCCAGGCAAAGAACTGCAGCGCCTGCGTCCTTTGCTGCGACAGGCCCATCACGCCCTTGCTGCCGTTGAGGGGAAGCTGGCAGGCCGAGGTGCGTCCATGTCCGGCAGCATCCGCATTGCGGGTTTCCGGAGTGCAATCAGCCAATTGCTGCCGCCTGCCCTCAACGGATTGTTGTCCCGGAATCCCGACCTCGACGTCTCCATTCAGATCGTGCGCGAAGTTGGCGGCGGTGTAGGGGAGCAGGTAGTCCAGGGGAACGCGGACTTTGGTATCACAACCGGCAGGCCACCAGCCTCCCTGCGGTCATGTGTACTGGGCTTCGACTACTACCTTTTGATACGTCCCGAGAAAGGTAGACAGGCAGCGATGGACCGGATCATTTTGTGGAATGAGAACTGCTCCTCGTGTGTTCCTGAAATTCTTTCTGCCCTGGGATACCGGCCGAAGCACAAAGTATCTGTACAGGATGACTCGACGGTCGTGGGCATGGTGGGGCAAGGCGGAGGCTTCACCGTCATGCCAAGGCTAGCTGCCCACCCACTACCAGCGGGGGTGAAGGCGGAGGTGCTGACAGCCTACAAGAGGACGATGTGGCTTTGCGGAAATTCGATCATGTGGTCCTCAATGGCTGGGCGAGCCATTCGGCGCGCCATTAGCAAGGCAGCGAAAGACGCACTCGATCGCTGATTGCGCTAGAGAATTACCGATGAGCCATCCATAGGCCGGAGGGGCCCAAGTAAATGTAGGTGGCAACGGCAAATTTCAACATTGACAATTCAATACGCACAAGCGTATTGAATTGTCATGCGCCCTTCTCTTCGTGAGGACATTCTCAAGGCCGGTCTGAAGGTGATGTTCAAAGCCGGGTATCAGGGGGCTTCGGTCCGCGACATCTGTGAAGCGGCCGGAGCTCCGCATGGATCGTTTACCAACCACTTTCGTTCGAAGGAAGCCTTTGCCCAGGAGGTCCTTGACCGCTACTTCGAGAACCTGCAGGGGCACATCCAGCGATCGCTGGGTGACAAGACGCTTTCCCCGCGGCAGCGGCTGGAGCGTTACCTGGAGATCATCAGCGACGTGCTGGCCGCAGATAAGTGGGGCCGTGGATGCCTGATCGGCGATTTCAGCCTGGAGACGGTCTCGCACAGCAAGCCCCTGCGCCAACGCCTGGAGGAGATCTTCGAGGAGTGGCGGATCCCCTTTGCCGCCTGCATCGCCGAGGCACAGGCGACCGGAGAGATCGACAACACCTTTGATCCAGTTGACCTGGCTGAGTTTCTTCTTTCGTCGTGGGAGGGAGCCATTCTTCGCATGAAGGTTGAGCGTGGACCGGCGGCGCTGGAGCGCTTCCGCAAGATCATCTTTCAAACCGTGTTCAAGGAGCAACGATGAACGTACTGAGTGATGTGATGCTGTCTCAGGTCGAGGTTCTGGGCTCGACCATGGCCTACCGCGAAGCAGGAACTCCTGGAGCTCCAGTGGCTCTGTTCCTCCATGGGAACCCGACATCGTCGTATATCTGGCGCAACATTATTCCGCTCGTCGCTCCGGTAGCGCATTGCATCGCTCCGGACCTGATCGGCTTTGGGCAGTCGGGCAAGCCCGCAATCGAATATCGCTTTGCGGATCATGCCCGCTATCTCGATGCATTTCTTGAACGGATGAACATCACATCGGCGTATCTCGTCGCGCAGGACTGGGGCACGGCTCTTGCCTTCCATCTTGCCGCACGTAAACCGGAGTTTGTGCGCGGGCTTGCATTCATGGAGTTCATTCGCCCCATGCCCACCTGGAACGACTTCCATCCGGAGCAGATCGACACCTTCAAACGCCTCAGAACACCAGGTGTGGGTGAAGAGATGATCCTGGAGAACAACGTCTTTATCGAACGCGTACTTCCGGCAGCAACCATGCGGAAGTTCACCGAAGAAGAGATGGAGGTCTACCGCGCTCCCTTTCCGACACCGGAATCACGCCGCCCCACCTGGCGTTTTCCTAACGAGCTGCCCATCGCCGGAACTCCCAGCGATGTATACGCCACGATGGAAGAAGCACACCAAGCACTCGCCGAATCAACCTATCCGAAGCTGTTGTTTGTGGGCAATCCAGGCGCGTTGATCTCACCGGCATTCGCAGAAGGCTTCACGAAGAACCTGAAGAACTGCGAAGTCGTCCAGCTTCGCTCGGGCCTTCACTATCTCCAGGAAGATCATCCGGATGTGATTGGAGCCAACATCAAGGAATGGATTGAAGAGTTAAAAGTTGCAAGTTAAAAGTCAAAGCGTTAACGCGCGGGTGAGGCAAAATGCATTGCCACATCGAGCGAAAAAGCGAAGGCATGGGTGAAGAACAAAGTTCTTGCTACCCATGCCTTAACGCTTTAACTTTCAACCTTTAACTTTTAACTCTTCTCAATATCCTGCTGCTTTGCCATAGTGCCTCCGCCCATCGTGTCCACCGAGCAGCTCTCCCGTCTTTGGATCAACAGCGATCAACTCGCTGTCACCCCAGACGCCTGGGTTCTTCTCATCGAACTCGCCGGAACGTTTGATGGTGTAACCCATCGCTTTCAACTGCTCCACCACGTCGAGTGGGAACTTCTTCTCCACGCTTAGTTCATCGGGAAGGTACTGGTGATGGAAGCGCGGTGCGTCTGCCGCCTGCTGTACGTTCAGATGATTGTCGAGAATAGAGATGATGTTGTTGGCCACCGTCGAGATGATGGTGGGGCCACCGGGTGAGCCAAGCACGAAACGTACCTTGCCCTTGCGGTACCAGTGATTCTTCGTCGTCACAATGGTGGGCGTCATGGCCGAGAGTGGACGCTTGCCGGGAGCAATCGCGTTTGCCGGACCTTGAATCAGCCCGAAGCCATTAGGCACGCCCATCTTAGAGGCGAAGTCGTCCATCTCATCGTTGAGCAGGAAACCAAGACCATCGACAGTAACAGAAGAGCCAAAGAGAAAGTTCAGCGTGTAGGTATTGGACACCGCCATGCCGTCGGAATCCATCACGGAGAAGTGCGTGGTCTCGGTCGACTCCTTTGCCGGCGGAACCGTGGGTGCGGGAGGCATGAAGCCTGCAGGACGCACCAGGTCCTTCGATGGGGTGGGCTTGCCGACGGCGAGGGTCTTGCGCCAGGCCTCGTGATACTTCGGATTGGCCATCTCTTTCAGTGGCATCTTCATGAAGTCGGGATCGCCGAGATAGTCCCCGCGGTCCATGAAGGCGCGGCGATACGCTTCGATGATCAGGTTGACCTGCGCCGCACTACGGTCGGAGCCGAACTTCGGCAGGTCATAGCCGGTAAGAATGCCCAGCGACTCCAGCAGCACAATGCCGCCCGAGCTCGGCGGAGGCGAGGTGATGATGTGGTAGCCGTGATAGTTACCCTCGATGGGCTTGCGATCTTTCACTTCATAGGCTGCCAGATCGGCGGCGGTGATCAGACCGCCGTTCTTCGCCTCGAAGTCGGCGATCTGCTGCGCCATCTTCCCCTTGTAGAACTCAGTGGGATCGGCGGCGATGCGGCGCAGCGTGGCCGCCAGCTCCGGCTGTTTGAATACTTCGCCGGGTGTATAGAAGTTGCCGTCGCGCTGATAGATGCGGTGCGATGTTGGGAACTTCGCCAGGTTGGCGCTATGCAGCGTACCAACCTCCTCATCGCTGAAAGTAAAGCCTTCTTCCGCCAGACGGATGGCGGGCGCCATGACCTTCGCCAGGCCGAGCTTACCGAAGTGCTGTTCCGCATAGGTAAGCCCGGCGACTGTTCCTGGCACGCCGCTGGCCTTGTAGCCGGTGATCGACATGCGCGGAATGACGTTACCCTTCTCGTCGAGATACATGTTGTCCCAGGCGGCCGCCGGAGCCTTCTCTCGATAGTCCAGAAAGTGTGTCTTGCCATGCTTGTCCCGGATGAGCATGAAGCCGCCGCCGCCGATGTTTCCGGCCTGCGGGAAAACCACCGCAAGAGCAAAGCCGACAGCCACGGCCGCATCTACGGCATTCCCGCCCTGTTTCAACATGTCCAGACCGGCGTCGGAGGCATCGTGCTGAATGCTGACCACCATGCCATGGCGGGCACGCACCGGCTCCGGCGACTGCGCCTGCAATGCAACAACTTCAAAGGGAAGAGCGAGCGAAAACAGAGATACGGCGGCAGCGATCGACCGGAAAGTCAACGGGCATTGCTCCTTCATGAGCGGTACGGATGCCTCCAGCATAAATCTTCTATTCACAAAGCGGCGGCAGATACGGTGCGTACTATTTCCTCGGCTCGTCCGTCCTACGACATATCGAAAAAACATCACAGCATGACGGCCATAGGGCCGATATGAAAGCATTAGGACTGTAATGTCAGACTCTTCCCAACGGCTGGGATCGGCAGCCAGCGCCTTTCGTTCGCGCAATTTCCGCTTTTATCAGTCAGCCCGCCTGGTGGGCATTCTGGGCGCCGAAGCGCAGACCATCGCCGTAGCCTGGCAGGTCTACCAGATCACGCACCGTGCCATCGACCTCGGCTACACCGGTCTGGCGCTCTTTCTTCCCGGCATCTTCTTCGCCCTCTTTGCAGGACACGTCGCCGACCGCTACGACCGCCGCAACATCATCCGCATCTGCTACATCCTGCAGGCGGTCTGCACGGCGGCCCTACTGTGGGTGGCGCTCACCGGCACGAGGAATGTCCTGTTTATCTACGGCGTTCTCTTTTTGATCGGCACCGGCCGCGCCTTCAGCGGCCCGGCCAGCTCTGCCCTGGTGCCGCAACTCGTGCCCAGGGATGACTTCTTCAACGCCGTGACCTGGGGCGCAACCTTCTTCCAGATCGCCAATGTCGCTGGGCCGGCGCTGGGCGGCATTCTGTTCACCCTGCCCCTCAGCGGGTCGCTGGCTTTTCTGCGCGGCGCGCCGATTGTCTATTGCTTCACCATTACGGGACTCACCGCCTTCGTCATCCTGATCAGCATGGTGAACCCGCAGGGTGCACCCGCCAGACGGGAGAACGTAAGCCTCAAGACGGTGCTGGCTGGGATGCATTATCTCTGGTGCAAAAAGCTGCTGCTGGGCTCCATCTCTCTGGACCTCTTTGCCGTCTTGCTGGGCGGCGCCGTCTCGCTGATGCCCATATTCGCGCAGGAGATTCTGCACGCCGGCCCCGCTGGTCTGGGCATGCTGCGCGCCGCACCCTCGGTAGGCGCACTCACCGTCTCGTTGCTGTTGACAGTGAGGCCGATCCGGCATGACGCCGGGAAGAAGATGCTGACCTGTGTCGGCATCTACGGTGTGGCCACAATTCTCTTCGGCCTGTCGAAGTCGCTTTGGCTCTCGCTGGCGGCACTTGCCGTTGTAGGCGCGAGCGATATGGTCAGCGTCGTCGTCCGCTCGTCACTGCTGCAGATGGCAACACCACCGGAGATGCGCGGCCGCGTCAGTGCGGTGAACTGGCTCTTCCTGGGGGCGTCGAACGAGTTTGGCGAGTTCGAGTCCGGCCTGACAGCGCAGTGGCTGGGCGCCGTGCGTGCTGTGGTCGTCGGCGGTGTTTTATCGGTCACCGTCACGGCGCTATGGAGCATCCTCTTCAAACCGCTCCGCGATGTCGATCAGTTGACGACCGAGGCACTGCTCTCCGCCAACGAGATGCAGACGGTCGCTGAGCCGGTGGAATAGAGCATTTTCCTTGTGGGGGTGATGTAGGGTTTCCGCATCTATGGGCGTTTTCCGCAATGAAAACGCCGCTGCACGCCCCTCACGGGATACCCAGCAACAGGGAAATGCGCTAGAGCATTCTAGTAAGCTTCTCTGCATGGAGACCGGGAAGAAGATCGCTATCGGCTGTACCGTTGCCGTCGTCCTCGCTGTCGGAGGCCGCCTGGGCATGATCGCCTATCAGCGCCACCAGGCCGCAACCGCAGTCGTTGAGAAACCCACCTTCGAGTGGAAGCTGACCGACGATGACATGGTGCATCTGAAACACCTCTACCCCAGCACCATGAAGGACGCCAGGGACCTGATCGGCAAGCGCGTCTGGATCTCCGCCGGTGGCCAGATGGAGTACTTCCCCTACGCCGGCAAACAGGTGCAGTGGAGCAAGAAGGCCGGCACTCTGCTGGGTGCGCAGCCGATGGACATCAAGGACATGATCACGCAGCGGCCGCCGAAAAGCGTCATTGCGACGCAGCGTATCCCCGCCGACAGCACGGCCATCATGGCGGTCTTCTCCAATCCGGACGACAAAGCGACCTATGCCGCAACCGTCGGCTACATCGAAAACGGCCAGTACACGTTCTACCTGGACGAGATGTTCTTCTACGACGACCCGCACACGCTCTACAAACACTGGGGAGCGGAGAACTGGGCCGCGATCGACAAACATGAGGCCAAGCTCGGCATGAGCGAGAACATGATGATGATGGCTTTAGGCCAGGTGAGCCAGAGCGGAAGCCAAAAGAAGGGCGACCGCACCGTGCATTACTACAACCTGGGCAAGCCCTATGACGTGACCTTCGTCAACGATAGAGCGACGAAGATCGAGCCTTCGAAATAGCCTTTTTTGTTTTTTGTCATTTCGTAGCGAAGCGGAGAAATGACAAACGGAAAGGCGTTCGAGCTACGCTCGAACGCACCATTCAACTATTCAACCAATCAACTAGTTTCTACCCAGGTAGGTCTTGTATTGCGTCTCCACCACACCCGTATTACGGGCGAGTTGCAGCTTAGCCTGGTTGTACTGGAAGTTCGCCGACACATACTGGGACTGGGCAGCGGCAAGCTGCGCCTCAGCCTGCACCACCGGCAGATTGTCGTCCACGCCGGCCTGATAGCGGTCAATGGTGTCCCTCAGCGCCTGGCCGGCCAGCTCAACGTTCGATCCCGCGACCTTCACCCGCTCAGAGGTAGAGGTCACATCCAGCATCGCGGACCGAAGCTGCTGGTCAATGCCGACACGAAGATCGGCGATCTGGTTCCGCAATGACTCCAACTGAGCATCGGCTACCTGACGGTCGCCCCGGAAGCGAGACTCGGCAAAGATAGGCACATCCAGCTTCGCCATCGCGCTGAAGGTGCCATGGTACAGGCCGCTGGCAGCCGCATTGGGAATATAGCCGCCGGTGACACCGTAGTTGCCCTCGAAGCTCAGGGCGGGAAGGCGCTCATAGGCGATGGCGCGGCGCTGGCGCTCATAGACGCGGATCTGAGCCTGCAGGCGGAGGAAGTCCTTCCGCCGCTGATAGGCAAGGTTCTTGGCGTCCGGGAGGGCCATCTGCGCCAGCTCGGAGTAGGGAACGATGTCGGTCAGCTCAATCGGCTGATTTGCCGGCAAGCCGATCAGGCGGTTCAGCGAGATCTTGTCCTTGGCCAGCGCATTCTCAGCGCTGATCAGCGCCTGCTGCTGTTGTTGGTACTGTGACCGCGCCCGCAGCACGTCAAGGTTCGTCCCAACGCCGGCATCATGCTGCGCCTGCGACTGGCGCAGGACCTCTTCTTCCTGCTTCAGCAGAGCCTGATTGTTGGTGACGTTGGCCGCATCTGCCAGGATGCCGAGATAAGTCGTACCTACCTGGAGCACCACATCGCCTCGGACCGTGGCCGTATTGAGGTCGGCGACCTGCTGCTGGGATTTAGCGGCACGGTAGACCTCGATGGCGGGCATATTGAACAGGTACTGCTGCAGGTTGACCTGCGCCGTAACCGTGTCGACCTTCACAATGCTGGGGATAGCCGATGCCGGAATTCCGAAGGCGGTGAGCAGTTTCCCTGCCTTGCTGGGGCTGAAACCCTGAGCTGCCAGGTTGATCTCTGCCCGGTTGGCCGTGCCCTGAATTGACATGTTTGGCGTAATAGCCTGCAGGGCCGTGCCCACCTGACCATGGAGCGAACGCTGCTGCTGCCGCGCCACGATGAGCTGCACATTGTGCTCCATGCCGAGCTGGATGGCCTCATCCAGCGTCAGCCGCCGGACCTCGGAGGTGGCCACACCGATCGGCACACCGTCGAATTTTGTTTGAGAGGCGGAAGGAGCGTCCGGAAGGTTCGAGATCGGCGGAATTGTGGTCGTGTCCTGCGCCAGAACAAGGGAAGCGGCGAGGGGCAGGGCAGCAAAAACCGATCGTATGGCGCGTGTTAGTCGTGTCATCTTCAGGCGTTCGTCTGTTGTTAGATTGTCTCCGCCCGTGCACGGTTGCGCAAAATTCTCCCGGCGGCAAAAACGAGTAAAATCAGCTTGCTCGCCCCGGCTGTTCGGCGACGTCCTTTAACCAACCCATTATGATGCGCACACCCAAGCTCCTGCTCGCCCTTGCCCTCACCGCCACCGCCGCCTCCGTGCCGGCAATGGCCCAGTTTGTCAGTGGCCAGGCGCCCTCGACGACCTTCAAAGACACCTCCATGCTGAAACCCCCGGCCGGCGCCAAGGTGGCCATCTGGGAGTTTGTCGACCTGGAGTGCCCGGCCTGCTCCCGCGCCTACCCCCTCGTCCACGAGCTGGGCATGAAATACGGCGTCCCCGTCGTCATGAAGGACTTCCCCCTGGGCGGAGCCCATATCTGGAGCTTTGACGCGGCTGTCTATGCCCGCTACATGCAGGACAAGCTGCCCAACGGCAAAAACATCGCCGACCAGTACCGTCTGGCTATCTTCCAGAACCAGAACATGATTGCCAGCAAGGACGACCTGCTGCGGGCCACCCAGAAGTTCCTGGCCGACCGCAAACAACAGCTCCCCTTTGTCGTCGATCCGCAAGGCGAGCTGGCAAACGAGGTCAAGACCGACCGTGCCCTGGGCGACCGCATCGGCATCAACCAGACCCCGACCATCTGGGTAGTCACCGACAAGGCGTTCCAGCAGATCTCCGACTTTGAACAGATCGAGCCTGCCATCCAGAACGCCAAGGCGCAGGCCGGCAGCAGCACCGCCGAGACCAAGAAGGTCGCGAAGAAGTAGCTTTCAGATCGCACAAGAAAAAGGCCGCCCGTCGGGCGGCCTTTTCTATATCCCCAGAGGCATACCGACATATCCGCGATAGCTCTGCATGGCGCTCACAGGGCAAATCCTATTAGCGGAGGGTGTGTCGGAAAAAACTGAGAAGCGTGAAGAAGATAACGCCGGCGCCGAAGACAAACAGTGCCGCGATGACGATAGGCCATACAACCCCTTCTTTCGCTGGAAACGCCTGTTCGTCGAACGTATGCCGCCTGGCAGCAAACATAAGGAAGATGCGATTGCCGTAGCCCGTCTTCAATATCGGTGACTTCATGTCGCCCCCGACCGAATGCGGAAAAGTATAAGCCGTCCGTAAAGACGCTGCACAATTCACTTCGGGCCCGACGGCCACACCCGCTGCACGGTGCGGTAGAGAACATCCTTCCGCTCTTCCGCATTGAAAAACGGGATCTCTTCGCGATAGAGCGCCAGCCGTTGTTCGTAACTTGCAAGCTCTGTCTTGATGGGCCAGTCGGTGCCGCCCATGATGCGTTGTGAACCGAAGGCATCGCGGACTCGCGCCACCATCTCATAGCTGTCGCGGAACGGATAGTTCTGTCTCGAGAGCGACCATAGGTGCGTGATCTTGACGAAAACCTGCGGATAACGAGCTAGATCCAATAACTTAGCAAGCGAAGCCGTATCCCCGATGGGACAGTCGGCCATATGGTCGATCACGACCGTAAGTCCCTGATTTTTGTCGATCAAGGGACGCACGTCCGGCAGCCGCGAAGCCGGCAGCAGCAGCGTCATAGGTACATGCAGCCGCTCACACTGAGCCCACAACGAATACATGCGCGGTTCGCGAATCCAGTCTCCGGAGGCATCGGCAGCAGGACTCCAGCGCACGCCGTCGCAGCCCTGTGAAACCCAGTAGATCAACTGATCCGCGGCATCCGGGGCCTCGGGATTGACGCGACAGACTCCGGCAAACTTTCCCGGAAAGCGCGTAAGGCAATCCACCAGATAGCGGTTGTCCCACCTGTAATGGGACACCTGAATCAGGACCGTGCGTGCGACCTGGTTGGCCTCCATGCGCCGCAGCAGCGTCTCGACCGAGGCGTCCACGCCCTCAGGCACATTGGCTCCCTCGGCAAACGGATATCGGGGATCCTTAACCCAGACATGAACATGGGAATCGATGATCTGCGGGGCAGCTTCTGCCATCGCTGGGAGAACAGCGCTTGCCACGACTGCTCCTGTATTTGCGAGAAAGGCCCGGCGGCTGTAACGCATGCTTCCTCCCGGCAGAGACACGATACCGTGTGGCGATTCCCCCTGCAAATGGCTGCATCTCACGTTCCGGCAGCCGCATCGGATAGCATGATGCCGCACCATATGCCTCATTAGGGAGGGCTGATGTCGAAGGTTCGTGTCGCAGGATTTGGAGTGTCCATCGATGGCTTCAGTGCAGGGCCGGAACAGAGTCTCAACGATCCGCTGGGCAAGGGCGGTTTTG
This sequence comes from Terriglobus sp. 2YAB30_2, assembly GCF_052114765.1. Taxonomy (NCBI): domain Bacteria; kingdom Pseudomonadati; phylum Acidobacteriota; class Terriglobia; order Terriglobales; family Acidobacteriaceae; genus Terriglobus; species Terriglobus sp. 2YAB30_2. The sequence continues at coordinate 7,827 of NZ_JBFRFJ010000008.1, read as the reverse complement.
ACATCTTTCAGTGGTTCTTTCACACCAGGACCTTCAAGGCGATGCATAGTGATGACGGCGGCGGCTCCACGGATGTGGACGACAGCTTCGCCCATCGCGCGATGGACAACTTTGGCGCCTTTATCCTGGGCCGCAACATGTTCGGGCCGATCCGCGGACCATGGCCGGATGACTCCTGGAAGGGCTGGTGGGGACCCAACCCGCCGTATCACACACCAACCTTTGTACTGACGCACTATGAGCGTGAGCCCCTGGTCATGGAAGGCGGCACGACGTTCTTCTTCGTCACCGGAGGCATCGAAGAAGCGCTGCAACGCGCAAAGGCCGTCGCAAAGGACAAGGACGTAAAGATTGGCGGAGGCGTTTCGACGGTGCGCGAGTACTTGCGCGCCGGGCACGTCGACTCGATTCATCTTGCGGTATCGCCTGTCTTCCTCGGCAAAGGCGAACCACTCTTCCTCGGCATCGATCTACCGTCGCTGGGCTTCTCTATAACGGAGAAGGTCGTCACCGAGAAGGCGACGCACATCGTCCTGGAGAAGCAATAATTTTCCCTCCTCAGACACTGGGTGCCCCATCCATCGCATCGCGATGGGTGGGACGTTCGGGGTCCCGGCGAACTTGATTCCCTGGAGTGACGATTCGAGCTGCGTTCGAATCGCTTTTTTGTTTGTCATTTCGTAGCGACCAACGGGGAGCGGAGAAATCTGCTTCTCTATCCGTGCTCTAAAAAGCGGTCGCGCATAGCGAGATACCCCACGCTAGAGCATTTCTCCTGTAGGTGTAGTGTAGGGATTCGTTATCTATGGGCGTTTTCCATAATGAAAACGCCGCTGCACTCCACTTCCGGGCTACCCAGCAACAGGAGAAATGCTCTAAGGCCCAGCGAACGAGTTCGCCGGGGGGACCCACCCTTCGCGATAAAACCGCGAAGAATGGGGCAACAACGAGGCTCTCCAGAGCTCGATACGGCCACTAATGATGCTTAAAAAACTGAATCGCACGCTCATGCTTTTCCGCTGCTTCGCGGCTTGAAAACGTGCCCAGATTTTTACGCTTGCCCGTCTTCTTATCGGCGTGGCGGCTGTAGATACGGAATTCGCCGGATTTGAGTTTACGGATCATGACGGCGTTGGATGCAGCGCGCCCTCGCAAAGGAAGCTTTCCGGACAAAGCGCAAAAATGAAGAACGCTCCCCGAAAGGAGCGTTCTCGCAGTACCGCTTGAGCCGTTACTGAATCTGCACCAGCTCGCCATGACCTGCCGGAGCACCCGGGCTGGTCTGGCTGGTCTGCGGAGAGCGCCAGTGGTCGATGTAGCTGACCTGATGCACGCAGCTGATGGTGCAGCCCGGGCTGCAGGTCTTCTCTGTCAGGAACTCGCGCTTTACATCCGCGGTGGTGTACTGCGACAGCGGAGTCGCGGGGAAACCGCGCTGCTGGCTGCAGTAATGCACTAGGCCGTTCTCGCAGACGTAGAGATAACGTCCGCCGGCGCGGCAGCGCCAATCGTTGGTTTCGCCGTTTGCGATGGCTTCCTGGAAATGGTTGAAGCGCGAGTAGCTGCGGCGCGTCAGCTTACGGACCGCGTCCCACACCTTGCGCTCTTCTCCGCCCAGCGGCTTCAACTGTCCGTCGCCGTCATGGATGATGCCGATGGTCGAGCTGAAACCAAGTCCCAGGGCACGCTGCGATATGGTGTAGGCATCCTGCGGATTCTGAATGCCGCCGCCGACCACGGAGTTGATGTTCACGTGGAAGTCGGCATGCTCCGCCAGCCACACCAGGCGCTGATCCAGCACCTTGAGCGACTTCTTGGAGACGTCGTCGGGCATGACGTTGTCGATCGAGATCTGCATGTGATCCAGACCTGCCTTGTTCAGGCGCTGGATGCGCTCGGCGTTCAGCAGGTAGCCGTTGGTGATCATGCCGGCGATGGCGCCGGTCTTGCGGATACGCGCGATGATCTGGTCCAGCTCCGGGTGCAGCAGCGGCTCACCGCCGGAGATGGTAATCACCGAGGTGCCCAGGCGGCCGAGGTCGTCGATACGGCGCAGCATCTCGTCCAGCGGTACCGGCTTCGAGTGATCGTCGTACTCGTTGCAGTAGGCACAGGCCAGATTACAGCGGCGCATGGGCACAATCTGCGCCATGTACGGATGGCCGGTGGAGAGCAGCGCATGGGCAATAGAGCCCAGCTCGCGCACACGGCGCACAGCGCCCCTTACGCGGCGGCGGAGCGGCATGGGCCGCGGATTCTTCTGCGTGGCGGACTGTGTCATGGTGACCTCCTCTATTTTACCCTTTGGCCTCCCCCTAGAGACTCTTTTGGGTTCTCCGTAAGCTCTTTGGTGCTCCCCGGAGGCAAATCCGATGGCATACTGAAACCACCCATTCACAATCTGTACCGGGTCATCTGTGATCTCTTCCGTGTGAGGAATCGCTTTATGAAGAAGACCTTCGCGCTCTTGGCCGCGGCTGCCGTCGCCGTTCCCCTCGTTGCTCTGCTTGCCCAGGGGTATGGCGGCTCACCCATCTGGTGGGAGGCCAATACCGGCGAAAAGATGCCGCTGGCGGCCCTCTTTCGCGACTCCTCCGGCGACATTCTGGTCTACAACACCGGCGGCACGATGGGTACCCGCGACCACGCTTTCTTCTCCAAACTGGGGAACAACGACCGCGCCTGCATCACCTGCCACCAGCCCTCGGCTGCAATGAGCGTGAACCTCGAACGGCTGAACGAGCGCTGGCTGCAGACCCACGGGACCGATGCCGTCTTTGCAGCAGTCGACGGATCGAACTGCCCCATCCTGCCGCAGAAAGAAAAGAGCTCGCACTCGCTACTGCTGGAGCACGGTCTCTTCCGTATCTATGAGCCTTGGCCGGCCCCCGGCGTAAAGCCGGAGTTCACCATCGAAGTCCTGCGCGATCCCACCGGATGCAACACCGACACGGTCTATGGCCTGAAGTCGGCCCGGCCGACCATCTCCGTCTACCGCCGCCCTCGCATCGTGGGCAACTTCCGCTTCCTGACCGGAGGAGCCTTTACCGCCGACAGCCGTGCGGCAACGCTGGAGCAGCAGGCCATCGATGCCGTCCGCATGCACGAGCAGGGCAGCGGCAATCTTTCCCCAGAAGACCTGCACCAGATCGTCGAGTTTGAAGAGCAGCTCTTTGTCGCCCAAAGCCGGGACGAGACCGGCGGCGACCTCACCGAAGTCGGCTCTGCCGATGTCCTCGGACCCTGGACAATGAGCCGGACCCGCCCGGACGATCTGCACGCCGTCGCCGACCGCAACCTCGCCCGTTTCCTGGCCGTCGACGACTGGCCTTACCGCCGTCCGGAGAGCACGACTCCCCGCGATGTCTTCCGCGAGTCAGTCCTGCGCGGCAGCCGCATCTTCTCCACACGCACCTTCCACATCGGTGAAACCGCCAACCTGGAACACGTAGGCGGGCACAAGGTGATGGACGGCACCTGCGCCACCTGCCACAACGAGCGCTTTACTGGAGTCAGCAACCAGGGAGCATGGGCCGACATCGGCACCAGCATCAAGGGATGGATCGGCGATCGCCCGGAGCTACCGCTCTTCAAGATCACCTGCAACGCCGACGCGACACCGCATCCGTACCTCGGTCGCGTGATCTACACCAACGATCCCGGACGCGCACTGGTCACCGGCAAGTGCGCGGATGTCGGCTCCTTCGTCATGCAGCAACTCCGTGGCCTGCCGGCGCGTGCGCCGTACTTCACCGCGGGTACGGCGAAGAACCTGCACGAGGTCGTCGATTTCTACGACAAGCGCTTCAGTGCTCACTTCACTGAGCAGGAAAAACAGGATCTGGTGAACTTCATGTCAGTGTTGTAGAAAACTCTAACGAGATGCAGCAGATGTTCGCGCTGGCTTACGTGAAGGCTTCGCAGGCTTTTTCGTTGTCTTGAGTTCGGAGATCATCCATTCCCGCAGATGTGCGTTCAGGCGGGTCTGGTATCCCCGCCCCTGAGACTTCAGCCAGAAAACAACATCGGAGTCGATGCGAACCGTTACAGGCTCTTTCACTGGCCGATAAAAGCGGCCGCGTTCCCCCTTACGAAACATCTCGTCAGTCCATTCAGGGATATCGGACGTATCCACGTTGCGGTTACGTAACGCTTCAAGTTCGCGGACCTGCGCCGGAGTCAGCGGTGTGCCAGGAACTCGTTCATATCGAACGGTACGATTGGATTCAGACATCTTCTGATTTCGCGTCGACATATCGCTTTTTCTCTCCTTTCGTCGCCTCTCGCGCCGAGATAATCCGAATAACTTCTTCGCCATCTTTTTCGCGAATGGTATGGACCACCAATACGATGTAGTGACCCAGTACAAAGCCAATGGTCTGCCATCGCTCCTCGCCGTCTACGATCCGATCCTGTTCCGATATTGCATCAGGATCGTCAAAAACTGCGGCAGCCGTCGCAAAACTTAACCCATGCTTTTTGCGATTGCTCTGTTCTTTCTCAGCGTCCCATTCGAATAGCATCGGAGCAATTTGTACATACACGACTGTACAACAAAAGGCAGCGTTGAGGCTGCCTTTTGTTGTACTACTGACAAAATGTTTTACAGAGCAAACTGAAAAAGCATAGCGTGGCGGCGGTCCTGATCGTCGTCCATCTCACCCTTCTTCTTATCCTCGAGATGGACCGTCAGGGTCTGCTCCCGCTTCTCGCGCAGGATGGTCACGGAAACCGGCTTGGACTTGCCATCATGCAACGCGCGCAGCCAATCATTGCGTGTAGCCACGGCAACGCCGTTGACCTTCAGCACCACATCTCCCGCCCTCATGCCGGAGCGTTCGGCAGCGCTGTTGGGTTCAACATTCCGCACCAGCAAACCCTTGCCATTCGGAGATCCAAAGAACTCGGCGAGCTGCGGCTCCATGGGATCAAGCGTGACGCCGATACGCGGCAGGCCAAAGATTACCGAAGGGCTGGGAAGCAGCTTGTCGCCGAGGCGAGCGATGGAGCTCTCCTCGCGGCGCGAGGAACCGGCGCCGTCGATCGCGGGGTCCGGAACCACGAAGTGCTGACTCCAGGCCTTGCGCTCGATCTCGCTGCGATTCGCCAGCGTTACCTGGTAGGTCTGCTGCTGGCCGTCGCGGCTGACCACAAGACCGATCCTGCGGCCCGGGGACGACTCGTGCAAGATGCGGCGCAACTGATCTTCGTTCTCGATCGCCTGCCCGTCCATCTGCAGAATGACGTCGTGCTCCCGCAGACCTGCCTTGCAGGCCGGGCCGTCATGGTCAATCATGACAACCTCGACACCACGGCCATCTTTCAGTTTCAAAGATGAGATCTGGTCCTGCGAAAGATCACGGAAGTCCACGCCGAGATAGCCCTGCGCGGAGCGGTTTCCCGCAGCCAGCACGAGGCGCCATGGGGCCTGGTCGCTCCACTCCTGCGCGTGGGCTGCGGCTGTGCAGAGGCCGGTCGCCAGGGCAACGGCAACGATCGTCAGGCGAGAGATTCTATGCGCCGGAGAGTACTTCATGGCAGTACAAACTTCTTCCTCACACCAGTTCGACGAGACGGATGGCGTACTCGTCATCATCGGGGATTACTGGATCTGGCTGACGCTCTCAAGAGCGTTCATGGATGCGTTCCGTATATACGGATTGTCGTCCGTAGTGGATACCGTGTGCAAGACCTGTCGTACGGAGGAATCTGCCTGCACTGGCTCCAGCATATTGATGGCCTGCATGCGGACGTCGGGGTCGTGGTCGTTCATGATCGACTCCAGCACCGCATCGCGGACCCGCTGGTCGGTGGCCAGGTAACGCTGCAGCCCGTGGAGGGCGTTCATGCGGACCTTGCTGTCCTGGTCGTACCGCAGGCTGACCAGCAGGGTGTCGCGGACAGTCGATCCCGGCTTACCGGATTTCTGATCACTGTCCTCGTCACAGATGTGACCGGCCTTGCATCCCTCGGCCAGCAGCGCAATGGAGGAGTCGCGAACGTCGTTGCTGATGCCGTTCTTCGCGCCCATCAGAAGCAACTGCTTGATCTGCGGATCGTCCAGAGTACCCTGCGCCGTCTCCGGCACAACCCGGTTGTAGTTGACCTGCACCTGCTTGGAGTCGGGTGTCTGAACAATAGAGCTGATATTGGCGATGGTGGAGTCGGCCGAATGCTGCATCAACACCGGCGGAGTGGCCTTGGGAACGTGCGCCGCCTGGTAGCTGCTGATGGCCGAGCCACCAACAAACCCCGCACCCACCAGCAAGACAGCCAGCGCCGGAGCTGCCTGCACATGATGCAGACTGCCCATGACCAGAATCCGCAGACGTGCCAGAAGGCCCGGGGCAGGTTCAGCGTCCAGGGCCTCATCCAACTTTACGCGTGCCTGTGCCAGCAGGTTGGGTGAGGGCTCGGCAAGCTCAAAGGCGGCGAGCGTATCCTGCATCGCCGTCAACGACTCAAGTTCCTGCCTGCAGACCTCACAGCCTGCGAGATGCTCATCCAGTTCCGGGATTCTGTCGTCTGCCAACTCGCCATATGCGAGCAGGACGACCTCGAGTTGTGCCGATTCGCACTTCATTGCGTTCTACCTCTACCAGCCTCAAAATCTTTACTGCTCAACTGCTTTTCTGCGGATCGTCTCAATGGCTCAACCGTGCGTCCGCTTGGGTACCGCAAACTTCCCGTTCTAAGTCCGAAGCTCGGCCAGATTCAACCGCAGCTTTCGGGTAGCACGGAAGAGCGTGTTCTTTGCCGTCTCTTCCGTGGTATTCAACATCTCTCCGATCGTCCGGAGCTTCAAACCCTGGTAATGCTTCAACTCAAACACCATGCGCTCGCGCGGCGTCAGCTTGGTCAGTGCAGCCATAATCCGCTCGCCCATATCCTTGCGCTCCAACTCCCGTGCCGGATTCGCCATCGCACGTTCGTCGGAGACATTCGCCATCAGGTCCATCTCCTCCCCGGCGGCATCCAGCACCGTCGCCGGATCTTCCCGGCGGCTCTTCCGCCGGCGCAAAGCGTCCAGGCAGAGATTCGTCGCGATGCGATACAGCCAGGTATAGAACGAACTGTCGAAGCGGAAGTTATGGATGTGCCGGTAGGCCTTCAAAAACGCTTCCTGATGCACATCCTGCGCATCCTGCTCGTTCCCAAGCATGTGCAGCGCCAGCCGCAACACCGCCTGGTCATACCGGCGGACAAGCTGATCGAAGCTGGCGCGGTCACCCCTTTGCGCCGCCCGAATCAGATCGTCGTCCTCAGCGCGTTGCTGCGCACGGGCATCCATCTGGGCCTGTGTCAGCCGACCGCTGTTTCGTGCCGCCCGGGTTGCAGCCGCCTTTGCCATGGCTGCGGATGATTCTACCCGGCGGAGCCCGATACTGGCTCCCATACCGCTTCCCATCGGAGAAACGACGTTTGCACCTAAAACTTCTGTTCGCATCTATCTCTGACTCCGGAGTCAGGAAATCAATCTCATTCAGATAGACCGTGGCGTACAGGAAACGTAAGCAGAGGGAGACGGCGGATGGCCAATCACCGGCCGAGATGCGGCCTAGTCCTTGATAACGATTATCAAATTCACCTGCGTTTCAAGGGGAAAACCGTACCTCAGCGGCTGAAGCCGCTTATCTTCCTGCTTGGTTCGGCACGGCTGAAGCCGTGCCCTTAACAAGGTACAGACCGGGCAGATGGGTAACAGATTAGACCGGGGACATAGGTAACACTTTCGCGAGGTCGAGCGGAGGCGTGTAGAAGTCTGGCATGCCTTGGAGAGCGAGCGGAGTGTTGGAAGAGCGTGCCCGGTTTGCAGTGGAGTGGGAG
>NZ_JBFRFJ010000007.1:0-264162 GCF_052114765.1 Terriglobus sp. 2YAB30_2 | reverse complement strand
GCGTTATCAATCGTGTCAAACGAACGGAACGCGTTCTTCGGATTGTGCTTCGACAGGACCTTCGTGATCGCTGCCGTCAGCGTCGTCTTACCGTGATCGATATGTCCAATCGTTCCCACGTTTACGTGCGGCTTCGACCGGTCAAATTTYTCCTTCGCCATCTTCTTCTCCGTCCTTAGCTTCTAAGAATCCTTGAATCTGTCTTTGACTTCAGGCTTACTGCTTGCCCTGTACCTTGGCGATAATCTCTTCCGATACCGAGCGCGGAGCCTCTTCATAGTGTGCAAACTGCATCGAGAAGTTGCCGCGTCCCTGTGTCGATCCACGCAGGTTGTTCGAGTAAGCGAACATGGTCGACAGCGGAACCGTCGCCTTGATCACCTGCTGGCCGCCCTGCATCTCCATGCCCTCGATACGTCCGCGGCGGGAGTTCAGGTCGCCGATCACGGTACCCATGTAGTCCTCGGGCACGGTTACTTCGACAGCCATCATCGGCTCCAGAAGTACCGGCTTGGCCTTCTTGGCGGCTTCCTTGAACGCCATGGAACCGGCGATCTTGAAGGCCATTTCGTTCGAGTCGACGTCGTGGTAGCTGCCGTCGTAGAGCGAGACCTTGATATCGACCATCTCGAAGCCGGCAAGCACACCGCCCTGCAGCGCTTCCTGGATTCCCTGGTCGATCGGCTTGATGTACTCCCTCGGAATCACGCCGCCCTTGATATCGTTGCTGAACTCGTAGCCCTTACCAGGCTCGTTCGGCTCGATACGGATCTTGGCGTGGCCGTAGTTACCCGAACCACCGGTCTGACGGATGTACTTACCTTCCGCCTCAGCCTGCTGACGGATCGTTTCACGATACGCAACCTGTGGCTTACCGACGTTCGCTTCGACCTTGTACTCACGCATCATGCGATCGACGATGATCTCGAGGTGAAGCTCGCCCATACCCGAGATGATGGTCTGACCCGAATCAGGATCCGTGTGCACCTTGAAGGTGGGATCTTCCTGCGCCAGCTTCGCCAGCGCCATACCCATCTTCTCCTGGTCGCTCTTGGTCTTCGGTTCTACCGCAACCGAGATAACCGGATCCGGGAAGTCGATGGACTCGAGAACGATCGGGCTCTTCTCTGTGCAGATAGTGTCGCCGGTGACGAGATTCTTCAGACCCACGGCGGCGCAGATATCGCCGGCCAGGATCTCCGTAATCTCTTCACGCTTGTTGGCGTGCATCTTCAGCAGGCGGCCGATACGCTCGGTCTTGCCGGTACGTGGATTCAGCACGGTATCGCCGGCCTTCAGAGCGCCCGAGTACACACGGACGAAGATCAACTGGCCGACAAACGGGTCGGTCATAATCTTGAAGCCCAGAGCAGCCAGCGGCTCGTTGTCATCCGACTTGCGGATCAGCTTCTTCTCTGGATTGTCGGGATCAATACCCTCAATCGGAGGAACGTCCAGCGGGCTCGGCAGGTAGTCCACCACAGCATCGAGCAGCGTCTGCACACCCTTGTTCTTGAAGGACGAACCCATCAGAACCGGGAAGATATGCATACCGATCGTTGCCTTACGGATGGCAGACTTCAGCTCGTCGACCGTCGGCTCCTGACCTTCCAGGAACTTCTCCAGAAGAACGTCATCACTCTCGGCAACTGTCTCGATGAGCTGATTGCGGAAGGCAGTCGCCTTCTCCTTCAGATTCTCGGGAATCTCTTCGACCGAGTACTTGGCGCCCATGGTCTCGTCGTGCCACAGAATGGCGCGCATCTCAACCAGGTCAACCACACCCTTGAAGTTCGCCTCGGCGCCGACGGCAATCTGCAGCATCACGGCCTTGGCTCCCAGACGGTCCTTGATGGTCTGGGTTGCGTGCTCGGCGTCGCCGCCGTTCTTGTCCATCTTATTGATGAAGCAAATACGCGGAACGCGGTACTTGGTAGCCTGACGCCACACCGTCTCCGACTGAGGCTGTACGCCGGCAACAGCATCGAAGCAGGCGACCGCGCCGTCCAGCACGCGCAGCGAACGCTCCACCTCAGCCGTAAAGTCCACGTGGCCCGGGGTATCGATGATATTGACGCGGTACTTATTCCAGAAGCAGGTCGTCGCGGCCGAGGTAATCGTGATGCCGCGCTCCTGCTCCTGCTCCATCCAGTCCATGGTCGCAGTGCCTTCGTGCACCTCACCGATGCGATGGTTCACACCCGTATAGAACAGGATGCGCTCCGTCGTTGTCGTTTTACCGGCGTCGATGTGGGCCATGATGCCGATGTTGCGGCATTTGTCCAGCGAGATCGTGCGTGCCACTTTAGTTCTTCTCTTCTGCGAGCTTTCGCCCGCGGTTGCTTCCTACTTGACTCCGGCACATTGCTGCACCGGTACGACTCTTATTTCTTGCCTGCGGCGGGTATTACCCGCCGCAGACGGAACTACCAGCGATAGTGAGCGAAGGCCTTGTTCGCCTCAGCCATGCGATGAACGTCTTCCTTCTTCTTCATCGCGGCGCCGCGACCGTTAGCCGCATCCAGCAGCTCGGCGGTCAGCTTATCGACCATGCCCTTTTCACCACGCGAACGGCTAAAGGTCACCAGCCAGCGGATTGCGAGCGAAGTACGACGCTCCGGGTTCACTTCGATCGGCACCTGATAGTTGGCGCCGCCCACGCGGCGGCTCTTCACTTCCAGCAGGGGCTTCACGTTCTCCACGGCCTTCTTGAACAGCTTGATTGCCTCATCGCCACCCTTGGCCTCGAGGTTCTTCATGCTCTCGTAGAAGATGTTCTGGGCAGTCGACTTCTTGCCGCCCCACATCATGCTGTTCACAAACTTCGTTACCAGGGTGGAGCTATACACCGGATCCGGAGCAACTTCCCGCTTCGAGATATGACCTTTACGTGGCATTCCTTCTCTTCCTCTTCTTCCCCTGGAGCCGTCAACTTCTCAAGCAACCAGGCTTTTTGCCTCAGGCCACATCCGTGACCCTCAGCAGCTAACACTCAACGACTACTTCGCAGCGGCCTTCGGGCGCTTGGCGCCGTACTTCGAACGGCTCTGCTTACGATTGGCGACGCCAACCGAATCCAGCGTGCCGCGTACGACGTGATAACGAACACCCGGCAGATCCTTCACACGGCCACCGCGGATCAGCACAATCGAGTGCTCCTGCAGGTTGTGGCCAATGCCCGGGATATACGTCGTCACTTCGATTCCGTTCGTCAGGCGGACACGAGCCACCTTACGCAGAGCCGAGTTCGGCTTCTTCGGGGTCTGGGTGTACACACGGGTGCAGACTCCACGACGCTGGGGCGAACCCTGCAGCGCAGGGCTGGCCGTCTTGTAGCGGGGCGCCGTGCGGCCCTTCTTTACGAGCTGATGAAACGTAGGCACTCTAAAACTCCTTGCAAATCGCTTCCAAACTACTTAACCGGCAAGTCCGGAGCCCGCAATAAGCCCCAGAACCGCCGTCCAACCAAACCTTGCGCGCTCGCGCAAAATCTCCAGACACCATTTCCAGGCACCTGGACGAAGCCACAGCTTCGCATTCCTTTTACCCACGGCCCAATACCGCAGCCACAGGGCACAACCAACCAACCAAGCGAATAACAGTCGACGGTGGCCAGGTCTCTCCGCCCGCAAACACACCCTGAGCTTTCACTCAAAGCAGCCTGCAGACCAGCCCGACTCCGTTTCGCTGTTCCGGCCCACATAGCCCATCCCGGGAGGAGGGTGTCGCAGGCTCGATCGAGGGGTTCGCATCCGCCAAGACCATTGGCCTCAACATTGCGATATCTCTATTCTATCCGGAATTTCGCACAGGGTTTTCCACCGGTTATTCCCAGTGATCCCTCCCGCACAGAGCTTTTCCTGCCCTACCCGCCGCCCGGAGCTCACTTCTGCCCACACGCGGACGAGTTCCGGAAATACGCGGAACCTCCAAACAATACCAAGAAGTGTAAAAAGAGTCAATTTTGTTGGCGCCGGACAGCCGACCGCCATCGCACCGTTTTTCAGTGGGAGTGAAAGAGCTTGTGGTTAACGTCCGGCCAGAACTCCTTAATCAGGTCACTCACTCCATCCAGCGCGACTGCAGTCACCCAGCGCTGGCCAGTTTTGGTCCAGGTCCGTTCCCGGCCGGGGTAATACAGATCGGCGATTCCCGCCGCGGCGCCATTGCCGACCACCTCCCCGAAGTTGAAGGTGCGGTGGTTATTATCGGTACGCGCCACAACCAGCCGTGAAAGCGAATAGCCTGTGCGCTTTACCAGCCCACCATGACCCAGTGTGTAGTAACGCGGGTCCTGCCGTGCAAGCGTCGGGACCACCGCCTCTGACATCAGGTTGCCGCCTACATTGTCGGCAAAGCTATGCCAGTAGTAGCGTCCGTATCCTGCAGCGCCCTGGTGAAGCTCCGGATAGGAGTTTTGCGCGAACCCAACCCCAGCCACAATGCCGACATAGGCGAATGCCGAGTAGTCGAAGCTGTCCTGCGCCGTCAGCTTGAACTTCTCTTTCGGCGAGAGCGGAGGCAGGACCTGATCCGCCGATACCGAGCGGAAGTTGGGCAGGATACCGAGAATCCGCTTGGTCTGCTGCCCATCGTCCGAATGCACCTTTGCCGGCTGTTGCGGTTGGGGGGAGTCCGGAAGAGACGAAGAAGAAGAAGGCACTTCTTCTGCATGTACCGCCGGTGAAAGGGTTAGACCGCCCGCAAGCACAATGGAACCGACGAATCGCGTACAACGTGCCAGAGTTGTTTTCAAAAAGGAGTTCCTCTTTCTCAAGAGACGCTCGGAGCGTCTAACTGATTCTCTTCCATAAACGGAATATGAACCATTCCCACTTCCGGTTCCCAACCACTATTCTGAGACGTATGCGTACGATCGCCGCCGCCATTCTGTTCTCTGCCGGATTTCTACCAGCGCAGCAGAGCTCCCGTATCCCGGAACTGCTTGCAGACCTCGCCCGGGTCCGGACGCCTTCAGCTTCCATCCTGTCCCCCGATGGCACCTATGTCGCCTGGGTGGCGCCTGGCACGGCCGGTGATCAGTTGCATCTCTCCACCTCCAATGGCGGAGCAGAAGACCGTATTCTCTCGCCCGGCGGCAATGAACTGAAGCCCGCCTGCGCCAGCAAGAGCCCAACCTGGGGTCCGGACTCAAAGACGCTCGCCTTTCTCTCAAATTGTTCGCCAGACGGAAAACGCCAGAAGCAGTGGGAGCTCTACCTCTGGACAGCGGCCGACAACCGCTTCCAGCAGCTCACCACACTAAAGGGAGCACTTACCAAACCGGCTTTCTCTCCCGACGGACACTCTGTCGCCTTTCTTTTTGTCGAAAACGCCACCCGTACTGCGGGAGCCACCTCGGCGATGAAGCCGCCAGCCGGTGTGATCGGCGAAGATGGCATCGAGATCCAGCGGGTCGAGAAGGTCGATCTTGTCGACCACAGGCTGCAGTACGCCGTCACACCTGCCAATCTGCATGTCTATGAGTTCTCCTGGTCTGCCGATTCGCAGAACATCGCCTTTATCGCGGCAAATCCTCCAGGAGAAAACAACTGGTGGGTCGCCAAACTCTATAACCTGTCTCTCAAAAAAACAGGAGAAGCCTGCGATGGGCAGGGATGCACCGCCTACTACGCTCCTCCTTCGGTCGTTGTCGACTCTCAAAAGGCTCCAGGGCCGCTCCATGGACTCCAGATCGCAGTTCCCCGCTTCTCGCCCGACGGTAAGACGATCGCCTTTATCGGCGGCCTCATGTCCGACGAGGGCTCGAACGGCGGCGATGTCTACCTCGTTCCCTCGACGGGTGGAGATGCCCGGAACATCACGGAAGGGCGCAAATCGACTCCTTCCTGGATCGACTGGGCTGACAACACCCACCTTGTGGTGAGCGAACACCAGCGCGGACAGGCTCACCTGGGGATCCTCTCCACCTCGGGCTCGGACATGCCGATCTATCACCTCACGCTGCCAGAGTCGATCGGCTCCGGCCAATCGGCCATGTCGGTCTCTGTTTCCATCCCGAGCAAAAAGATGGCGCTCATTCGCCAGTCTTTGAATATGGCGCCCGAGGTCTGGGCGGGCGAGATGAAGAACCTGAAGCAAATCTCGCACCTTAACGACACGTTGAAGCCCTTGAACGGTAAGGCTGAGTCCATCGAGTGGAAGAACGAGAGCTTCGATGTACAGGGCTGGCTGACCCTGCCTGCCAACTACGATGCGGGTAAGAAGTACCCCCTTATTGTCTCGGTCCACGGCGGCCCCTCCTCTGAGATCACTTCCCGATACGGGGGAGAGCCGGCGCTCTTCTCAGCCCTGGGCTACTTTGTCTTCCAACCCAATCCGCGCGGTTCCTATGGTCAGGGCGAGTCATTCACCCAGGCCAACCGCAAGGACTTCGGATATGGCGATCTGCGCGACATCCTCGCAGGCCTTGATGCCGTCGAGAAGCGATTTCCCGTCGACACGGATCGCGTCGGCGTAATGGGCTGGAGCTACGGCGGATTTATGACCATGTTCTCCATCACCCAGACCAATCGTTTCAAGGCGGCGGTCTCCGGGGCCGGCATCTCCAACTGGCAGAGCTACTATGGTGAAAATTCCATCGACCAGTGGATGATTCCCTTCTTTGGATCGTCGGTTTATGACAATCCGGCGGTGTATGCCAAGTCTTCGGCGATCAACTACATCAAGAATGTAAAGACCCCGACCCTGATCATCGTGGGAGATTCCGACGGGGAGTGCCCCATGCCGCAGTCGTTTGAGATGTGGCATGCGCTGCGCGACCTGGGAGTGACCACGCAGCTCATCGTCTACCCCGGCGAAGGTCATCATTTCGCCGATGCAGGACACAATACTGACCGGCTGGAGCGGACTCTGCGCTGGTTTGAAGAAAAGATGCCCGCAAAAACCGATTCAAGCAGCGCAATGCAATAGAGATCAGAGCGTTTTCCCTGTTGCTGGGTATTCGGGAAGAAACATTCAGCGGCGTTTTCACTGCGGAAAACGCCCATAGATCGGAAGCCCTGCATCACACCCACAGGAAAAATGCTCCAGGCGCAACACCAACACGGGTGCGAAGGATTTGGCGAAAGACTCATGGTGGCAATGTTTTCAAGAAGAAGACATGCTGCTTACTATTTGCCGCTCTACCCGTCACCTTTTACACTGAAGTTTAGGAATTCCAAGCAATGGCGGTATGGACCGTTCGGCGCAGATTCCTGCCGAACGGGGAGGTTGAATGCGGCGGTTTGTTCTTCTTGCTTTTCTGGTGATGTTCTTTATTCCTGTCAGTGTCTCGATCACGGGATGCTCGCGCAATAAGAGCAGTGCCGTCTACTGCAACGGCGGCGATTCCGGTATATTGACCGGCCAGATCACCACCATTAACCTTGAACCCCGCCTGACCGGCGTCTCTCTATCCAGTGGACAGATGGGCAGCGTTGGCACCGCCAGCGCCACTGATTGCAAAGGCAACAGTGTCAGCGTCAGCAACTTCACCTATGCGAGCTCGGATACGACGCACACGCTGGTCGACGTGAATCCGTCCACCGGACGCCTCTGTGCCGGAAGCTGGAATCGCAACAGCGCCGGCGGCATTGCAGACTACACCTACTGCAACAGCACCACCCTTACCGGAACCGCGACCGTTACGGCCAGCGCGGGTGGGGCTACCAGTAATACGGTTACTGTTTATGTGCATCCCATCATCGGCAGTGTGGCCCTGACGGGGGTATCGCAGACGGATTGCGTATCGCAAGGGAAAGCAATCACTCTCGCGGCTGATGCAAAAGATACGTCCGGCAATACCATTGACCCCAAGATTGTCGGCAAATTTACCTTTGCGGCACAGACTTCCGGCATCGTCACCATCGATGAAAATGGCGTAGCTACCGCCGCTCAGCCTGGATCGACCCTCATTACGGCCAGCATCTCGAATGCGACCTCGACGGCGGGCTACTTCTCCACCTGCCCGCCGACCAGCATCGCCCTGAACATCCCGGGCAGCAGCTCTACGAGCGTCAATGTCAACCCGAACACCACTCAGCCAATTACGGCAACGGTGCTCGACAAGAACAACACGACACTCACCAACCTGACGCTGACCTACGTCTCCACGACACCCCGTACGATTCCGGCGGCCACCGGTTCCGTGACCCCGACCTTCCCGGGCGCCGCGGCGATTACAGCATTCTGCTTGCCGCCGACGTGTAATCCCTCCCCGACGGACCGCGTGGGCCTCTTCGGCAATGGAAAGCCCGTCGCGTCGAATAACATCAATGTCACCACGACCGGCCTGAGCAGCAACTATCTCTACCTGGCCAGCACGCAGTCGCAATACGTCACCCAGATCGACATGACGACGGGCAACCTGGGCGCGACGCTTCGTCTGCCTTACGTGCCGAACTCGATGCAGCTCTCTACCGATGGCGCTGCTCTCTATCTGGGCACCAGCAACGAGATCATTACGCTGAATGCGACCTCGAACGCCATCACTAAGGAAGACACTTCCATCTCAGGCCGGGTGATCTCGGTCTCGCCGGACTCAGGTACGGTCGTCATCACGGATCCAAGCCGTAAGCTCATCTATCTGTACACTTCAGCGGGTGTGGTCGCCTCTAGCTACGGCGGCGTGGCAACTCGTGCTGCCTGGTCAACTGACAGCACAACCGTGTACATCACGACGGCGGATAACCAGCTCATCACGTATTCCACGCCTGCTGGCTGGCACGTTATCGACAACTCCGGTCTGACGGCCGTAAACGATGTCGCTGTTACCGTACCGTCGGTCGGCGCTTATTTCGCCGGCTCGACAGCCACTGTCGGCCACACGTACTGCCACAAGACCACTTACTCCGGCACCTCCGTCAGCTCCATCGAGTACTTCCCCATCGCAGGAGGCACTGCAAGCACGGTCGCAGCTCCTCTGGATCGCGTCGCCGCGACGAACGATGGCGCCCATATCCTTGGCGCACGGATGCTCTCTGGTGTTCCTCAGATCACCGACATCGGCGTCTCCATGCCGATCGGAGGCTCGACGCAAGGAGGAGCCTGCCCCACGACCAGTGGTGCTGTTCCCAACTTCACACAGAAAACCCTGAACACCTATGCCACAACCGCCAGCGGAACGGCAGTTACCAGCATCGTGCCAGCCTCGAACTCGTCGGTGGCCTTTGTAACCTACTCGGCCGGCGCCACTGGGTCGCCTGTCATTCCGGCCTACTTCCCTTCCACCAACACGGTCTCGAACATTGCACTGGCCACTACCTCCGGCAAGTCCGCGCCGACCGCCCCGGTAAGTGGTGTGTTCAGTGCGGATGACGCAACCTTCTTCGTCAGCACGGCAGGCGACAACCAGGTGCACCTCATCACCAAGGGAACGACGGCTTACAGCGATACCCGCCAGCTCGATCCCAAGCTTCCGGCCTTCAGCGGCAGCGGGTACTCTGTGCCTGACCTGATCGCTGCCAAGCCGCGTACCTTCCAATAACCAGGAGCATGCTCCCAAAGAGAAACGCCCGGAAGGTTCCGGGCGTTTCTTATTTGCGGTCGACTTTTCCACTCCTGTAGGACTACGTCTTTCTACTGCAACCGCTTCTCCAGAACCTCTTTTGCGATCGCGTCCAGCACACCGTTCAGGAAGTTAATACTCTCTGGAGCCGAGTACTTGCGTCCGATCTCGAGTGCCTCGTTGATGATGATCGCTGCAGGCGTTGCGCGAAAAGCCAGCAACTCGCCGGTAGCCATCCGCAGGAGATTACGATCGACAACGGCCATGCGTTCCAGCTTCCAGCGGGCTGAATGCCCCTCAATCAGCTTGTCGATCTCGTCCTGCCGTTCCGTGGCAACGCGAAAGAGATCTTCGGCGAATCCACGGGCCTCCTCATCGACTTCCTTTTCTTCCCGCGAGCTCCAGAAGACCTTGCGGACCTGTTCCGGAGTCTGCTTGCCCAGATCGCTCTGGTAGAGCATCTGCATCGCCATCTCGCGGCCCTTACGACGTGTTCCTGCTGCCATCAGGCACCCACTTTCTTGCGGATCGACGCCATCTCGATGGCAGCAATCGCTGCTTCAAATCCTTTATTGCCTGCCTTGACGCCGGCACGGTCCAGCGCCTGCTCAAGGGTCTCGCAGGTCAGCACACCAAAGGCGTGCGGAATCCCTGTCTCCTGCTGGCTCTGGCCGATTCCCCGCGCCACCTCGTTATAGATAGCCTCGTAGTGCGCGGTCTCGCCGCGCAACAGCAGCCCCAGCGTAATGATGCCGTCAAAACGCTTCTGTTCCGCGAGCGTACGTGATGCCGAAGGAATCTCCCAGCAGCCCGGAACGCGAACGATCTCAATATCCCCGCGGTTGACGCCGCTGCGCAATAGCCCATCGAGGGAGCCCTGCAGCAGGCGATCGGTAATTACGGCATTCCAGCGAGCCACCACAATGGCGAACTTCATCCCGGTAGCAATCAGGTCGCCTTCGATAGCAACCGGCTTGCCCTTCACCGGATCGTCCCACTCCCAAAAGCCGATTGTCATGCCACTGACGGGTTCTGCGGTAAACAGGCGCGACTTCCAGGGCTGTAGAGCGATCTCAGTCGGGGCGGGCGCTTCATTTGCCGCGGACCATGCCTTTACGGCCTCGTAGACACCATCAAGCTGGGTTACTTCAACCAGCAGCGGCGGCGCCTTCGGCTCTCTGCCAGTCACAAACTCGATATTTCCCAGCGGCGCCCGGAACGGAGCACCCTTGCCTCGGTCCAGCTCCCAGCCTTTTCCGGGCTCGAATCCAAGCCCCTCAAACAGGCTCGTCAACCGCTCAAAATCCTTGGCGGAAGGCACGCTCCGCACCAGCGTCAAACCCTTGATCATAAGGCTCTATTGTACGGCCTTGCTATGCTAGATACTGTGTTGAAGCCCTTCGTCGCCCTTCTTGCCGTTTCCCTCTCCCTGCCTCTTCTTAACGGCTGCCGCAGCAGTGCCTCGGCCGCCAGTCTTGGCATGGGCAGCACCCTCAACCGTCAGCAGATGGAAGAGATCCGTGTTGAGCTCGACCGCGAGATCCCACCTCCTTCGAAGAACCGCTACCTCACCATCCAGGACCTCTCCAACTGGGAGAACCCGGCGATCACCGTGCAGGAGAACATGGTCTCGCTTCACGTGCTGATGGCAGACGCAAACCCCTCTGAGTACGCTAAGGGCACGATGATCCGGCCCGTAGCCGCACGCAAGCAGGAGCTGACCATCCGCGTTGCCGATCTTCCCGCGGCGCTCAATGCCATCCCTCGCGATGCCTGGCCTTATGGCCGCGTCATCGCCATCGAAGAGGCACATGACGCCCCGCTCGCCGTGCGGCCGACCATTCGCCGCAATATGGAAAAGGCAATGCAAACGCTCAACGATCTTGGTATCGTGATCAACGAATGGAACACCCCGGGCGCCTCAACCCTGCGCTGACAACCATGACCAATCGATCTGCTCCTCCCTCTTCGGTGATTCCAGTACTTCGCTATTCGGACATCGTGGCAGTAGCATCGTGGCTGAAAACGGCATTTGGATTTCGCGAACGCCTGCGCGTCGGCGGGAACCATCGCATCCAGATGCATGCTTCGGACGGTCATATCATCTTGCATCAAGCTGAAGTCGAACCTGCGCGGAGCGTCTCGATCATGGTGCGTACTGACCGGATCGATGAACTCTTTGCAAACGCCGTCGCGCATGGAGCGGTTGCGCTAAGAGATCCTCAGACCCACATGTATGGCGAACGCCAATGTACATTGCAGGATCCCTTCGGCCAGGTCTGGGACTTCACCCAAACCATTGAGGATATCGATCCATCAAGCTGGGGTGGTGAAGCAATCGAGCTCGAGCGCATACCCTAAGCTTGCACCGCCGGGCATGCACCCTGTACCCTCACCCTGAACCCTGTACCCATGCCTGCGACTATCCATACGACCGCCCTGGCCGTCTTCTGCGCCTTCTTCGTCCTTGTCACGCTCGCTGGATTCTGGGCTGCCCGTTGGCGGCGTCCGGATGGCGGCATTCATTCGCTTGAAGAATGGGGCCTGGCCGGCCGCAGCTTCGGCACATGGATCACCTGGTTCCTCATCGGTGGCGACCTCTACACCGCCTACACCGTCATCGCCGTTCCTTCGGCGCTTTACGGTGGCGGCGCCATGGCCTTCTTCGCCGTGCCATACGCGATCATCGCTTATCCCTACATGATGATGGTCCTGCCCAGGCTGTGGGCTGTGAGCCATCGCCACGGCTATATCACCTTCGCCGACTTCGTCCGCGGACGCTTTGGGAACCGTGCGCTGACCATCGCCATCGGCGTCACCGGCATCCTGGCGCTGATGCCATATATCGCGCTGCAGCTGGTCGGTATGCAGGCGGTGATCGCCGCCATGGGCGTACATGGCGAATGGCCGCTGGTCGCGGCATTCATCATCCTTGCCGCCTATACCTACTCTTCGGGTCTGCGTGCGCCGGCTGTCATCGCCATCGTGAAAGACATCATGCTGTACGTGATGGTCTTTACTGCCATCATTGTTCTTCCGCTCAAGCTCGGCGGTTATGGACACATCTTTTCTACGGCCGCAGCAGCGCTTGCAACCCATAAGCCCGCAGGCTCTCTGCTGCTGAAGCCGCCGCAATACCTGGCGTACTCTTCGCTGGCCATCGGATCGGCCATTGCGCTGATGCTTTACCCGCACACTGCCACTGGTGTGCTTTCCGCGAAGAGCGCTAACGTCGTTCGCCGCAATGCCGCTCTGCTGCCTGCATACAGCTTCCTTCTCGGGCTGATCGCGCTGCTTGGCTATGTCGCACTGACCGCGGGCATTGCACCAAAGACCGCTGCCGGCACGCTGGATAGCAGCGCCGTTGTCCCGACGCTCTTTATTTCGATGTTTCCTGGCTGGTTCTCAGGTTTCTGCCTCGCTGCCATCGGCATCGGCGCCCTTGTACCTGCAGCCATCATGTCGATCGCTGCCGCCAATCTCTTTACCCGTAATCTGCTGGCGGAGGTCATTGGCCGTCATCTGACTCCTGCCCAGGAGTCCAATACGGCCAAGATCGTCTCTCTGGTCATCAAGTTCGGAGCGCTGATCTTCGTGCTTCTGGCCTCCTCTTCTTACGCGATCGAGATGCAGTTGCTTGGCGGTATCTGGATCGGACAGATCTTCCCTGCAGTGGTGCTCGGCTGCTTCACCCGCAAGCTGCATCCATGGGCCCTCTTCTCCGGGTGGGGAGCAGGCATGATCACGGGCACATGGATGGCATGGTCGCTGCAGCTGAAGAGCTCGGCGTATCCGCTACATCTCTTTGGACAGACGTATACGATCTATGCTGCGATTCCGGCGCTGCTGGTGAATCTTGCCCTCGCCCTGGCTCTTACACCCCTGTTCAATGCGTTGGGGCTGTGCAAGGGAACCGATCAGACGCAGCCGGAAGACTATATCGCGTAAAGTTTGCGTCGAGAAATAGCAAAAAGCGGCTCGCTTCGCTTGTTGCCCCATTCTTTCGCTAATGGCGAAAGAATGGGGCAACGGGTCCATACGCTTGTCTAGTATCCGGCGTCCCCCACAACGTTTTCCAGCGGCTCGCCCTTCAAATACCGTTCCATCTGCTTCCCGATAAAGCCGAATGCGCGTTCCATGAAGTTCGGTGTCAAGCCGGCGATATGTGGGGTAATCAGGCAGTTGGGAGCGCTCCATAGAGGGTGCCCGTCGGGCAGAGGCTCCGGATCGGTTACGTCCAGCGCGGCGCGGATCTTCCCTTCCGCCAGCACCGCCGTCAGGTCTTCAGTCACCACAATCGGTCCGCGGGCGGCGTTTACCAGCAGTGCCCCTTCCTGTAACCGTTCCAGGCGTTTCCGTCCGAACATCCCCTGAGTCTCCGCCGTGAGCGGCAACAACAGCACCACGACATCCGCCTGCGGCAGCAGAGCATCCAGCTCACTGATCGCGTGGACTTCGACCGGCTCCGTGCGTGCGGAACGAGCGACACGGATCACCTTCTTCACACCAAAGACCTTCAACTTTTCTTCGGTTGCCGCTCCGATCGATCCATAGCCGACGATCAATACCGTCCGGCCCCAAAGTTCTTCGCTGAGCACGCGATAGCGTCCACGCGTGTGGGTTCTCTCAGTAACGAAGGGGTTGCGCAACTTCCAATCGCCGACCCACTTCTTCTCCTCCTGAGCCTTGGCGTACACCGGGAGCCACTTCAGTGAGGCCAGAATGGCCGTCATCACCCACTCGCTGGTCGAGACATCATGGATGCCGCGTCCGTCGCACAGGATCATGCCATCGCGCCTCCAGGGAAGGACCCAATCGACGCCGGCCATGGCAGATTGCATCACCTTCACACCCTGCACAAACGGCATCTGGCCCTCGGCTTCGAAGCGATTGAAGGGGAGTACCCAGAATTCGACCTCAACCGTCTCCCGCAGGTCCTTCGGAAGCCTTACCAGCTCAATGCCATTCTTCGGAAAGAGCTTCAGCAACTCCTCCGGAAGATCCGCCTGCACCCCGACACGCACCATTTGCGATTCCCTCTCCCTCTAGGCGCCCGATAACACACCCTAATCCTTGCACCTTATATCAAATTCCCGTATTCTTAAACCTCGTAGGGAATGTGGCGCGTGAGTAGCCGCAGCCTCTCCCCAAATCCCCGACAACCGGGTTGAAAGAAAAGGTTTATCGATGGCGAATCACGTCTCCTCTCTCAAGCGCGCACGTCAGACGGAGCGCAAGACTGCGGTCAACCGCGCTAACAAATCCAAGCTGCGTGGTTCACTCCGCGAGCTTCGCGAGTCCCTCGCCACCGGCGATGCGACAGTGGCCGCTGAGCAATTCAAGGCCACCGTTTCGGTGCTCGACAAGTCTGTCCAGAAGGGCGTGCTGCACAAGAACACCGCTTCCCGTTACAAGAGCCGTCTGGCTGCCCGCCTGAAGACCGCGGCCACCACCACTCCCGGGGCTGCTACCGCCACCAAGGCCAAGCCGGCGAAGAAGGTTGTCAAGAAGGCCTAAGCCGTTTCGATCTCTCTGCAAGCCCGCTCTCCGGAGCGGGCTTTTGCGTTTCCCTATCTATCTCCATCACCACCGGTAAGGTGGATTCTCGCCTCTCCCGGGCGGGGCGCCACAGTCAGGGAGTGCTGAAGCTCCTTCTTCTCCTGTGCCGTCGGCTGCGGCAGGTTGAAGATCTCAATTGTCCGTCCCTCTGCGACGGCCAGGCGCGAGCCATCGGGCGACAGGTCAAAGTTGAGGCCCGCTTGCTGCGGAGGAACGGCAAGAATCTTCGCCAGAGGACGTCCGCTGCTGGTCTGGTAGACCTGAATCTCCTGCCCCTGCACCGTTTCGGGCGTGTTGGAGCTGGGACCGCTTCCCATAATGGTCAAAAGGCGGCTATAGGCAAAGCGGCCCGCCTGAGCTGCGGTTTTCATGGCCGGCGAATTGGATTCCCCAGCCAGCACCATTAACCACAAAGCCTTTCCTTCCAGATCAAAGGCCCCGATTTCGGAGTGCGCCACATCGCCGCGGCACCCTAACCCAATAAACTCGAAGCCGCTGACAAACGCCGCCACAGGAGGGCAACTGGTCTCCAGCCCCGCCAGGTCCACCACCTGCCCGCTACCATACGGCTTCCACTCAAATCCCCAGTGCTGACTGTCCTCTCGCACCAGATCCAAAAGCCCGGCAGAGAGCATGGGAACCGAAGCGGCGCCGGCGAAGTCTGCGTCTCCGCGAACCCGATAGACGATCGATCCATTTTTCTCTACCTGCTCCGCAAAGATGGCCTTCGTCTTCAGACGCTGTTTCAACTTGCCGGGATCGCCCTTCAGGGGATCAGCCTGCTCCTGCATCTCGATCTGGAGAAAGGTCCCATCCGGACTGATACCAATCCCTTTAAACGCCCCTTCTGCAATCAGGAGCTCGTTGTCCACGAACGGTCTGTCCACCTTCAGCGCTTCGAGAGGAGAGAAGGTTGAAAGCCGTCCACGGATTCGCAACAGAAACTGTCCCCGGCCCAGCCGCCAGAGATAGCGCCATCCGTCGTGCAGGCGCCACTTCGTCTCACCAACAACGGTTCCCGAGGGGAGCTCGATGAGCTGTGCCTTCACCACCCGGTCTTCATCGGTCTCCGGATCATCGACGATGCGCGGCAGCAGCTCCTTGACCGGAGAGGTTACCAACAGATGCCGCTCATCGACAAAGTCGATGGTCTGGTAGACGGTGCGATCCAGAAGGAATCTGGCCTGTGGCAGCATCACACCCGGCAAGTCGAAGCGGAGGTCTGCTTTTTGCGTCTTTGGGACCTGTAGCTGGTTTGGTGATGTCTTCTGCGGCCTTGGCGGCTGCAATGGAATCTGAACCTGCGCAAACAGAGCTGTATGCACACAGAGCACGGCTAGAACATTTTTCCTGTTGATGGGTATCCCGGAAGGGGCGTGCAGCGGCGTCTTCCTTGCGGAAAACGCCCATAGATGCCGAATCCCTACACTACACCTACGGGAAAAATGCTCTATTCCCGAGATCGCATTGGCCCATCGTATCTGCATCGTTGCGTGTGACTCCCACTCTTTCATAACGACGCTCTTACCCGCCACTCCCCTCCCGTGTGCGACATTGAAGAGATGGCCCCTTCACACAGCCGAGCCTCAGGATTCCTAGCCTGCGCCAGCGCAGGCACCTTCTGGGGCATGGGTTTTTACTTTGGCAAAATCGCCCTGGCCGAGATGGCCGTCGGGCACATGGTCTTTTATCGCTTCCTCTTCGCCACCCTGGCCATGGTTCCCGTCCTGCTGACACGGCGGCCAGGGCTCTCGCGCTCCGAATGGGGAACGCTGCTGCTCGGTACTTTTCTCGGGATTCCGCTGCAATTCCTCCTGCAGTTCAAGGGACTCTCGCTCACGACCGTCTCCCATGCCGCCCTGATGGTGGGCATGATGCCGGTCATCCTGGCCGTTGGGGCTACTCTCTTTGCACACGAGCGTCTTGACTGGATCGGATGGACCTCTCTGGCCGTCTCTACCACCGGTGCGGCACTGATCGCCACGGGAGGACGCCACAGTCATGCCGCAGGCGATCCGACGCTTGCCGGCGACCTGCTGGTGGTTCTTTCGCTGTTGATCGCTCTTTTCTGGGTTCTGTGTAACAAACGGCTCATGGGAAGCCATTCCGCACTAGTGGTCACCGCCTACGGCCTGATGAGCGGCATGCTGATGCTCTGCGTGATTGTTCCTGCCATGTATGGGTTGCCTCCGGTGCATGGCATCTCTCTGAAAGCCTGGCTCGCTCTCGCCGCCAGCGGTCTCTTATGCACGGCTGCCTCCACCTTCCTGTGGAACTACGGCATCGCCCATATTCCCGCATCGCAAGCCGGCGTCTTTCTCAACATGGAGCCGCTCATGGGCTCTATCCTCGGAGTTACTCTTTTGAGAGAGAGATTAGGGCCTACCGGCATTACAGGCGGCATGCTGATCCTCATGGCCGCCATCACCCTTACCACCAAGTCCAGGGCTCGCGTCAAAGAGCCGGACTGCATCCCTACCTAGAGAGTTCGCTTGCAGCAATCACCACTCCTCATCGCGATCGATATTGACGGCACCCTGCTTCCGCCGGAAGGCAAAGTCACGCAGCGCGCCATCGATGCGTTGCTTCGTGCCCAGGAAGCCGGCATTCACATCGCTATTGCTACCGGCCGGCGGCACTGCTACGCGCTGCGTGTGCTGCGTGAGATCGGCCTGGCGCCGCACAATACCCTTATCTCTTCCAACGGAGCCGTGCTGCGCAATTTCAACCACGAGTTGCTGCATCGCTCCACGCTTGCCCGCGATACGTCACTCTGGCTCGCACAGCATCTCGCCGATTTCCGCAACACGCTGGTTCTCACCTTCGACCTTGTCGGCCCCGATGGCGAAGATGCCCGCGGCGCCCTCGTGGTTGAACACCTCGATCATCTGCACCAGTCCATCAGTCGCTGGATGGTCGCCAACGAGCCTTATATCTCCCACGTCAACCCGATCGAAGATGCCCTTACCGGAGATTCGCCAATCCAGGCGATGCTCTGCGGCACCATCGAACACATGCAGCAGGCCGAAGCTCACCTGCTCGCACATGAGCATGTTTACTCCGCCAATCACGACGTTCACGAACGGCTGCACACAGCTCGCGTCGCCATCCATCGCACGGAGTATCCGGAGCGCGATCTCTGCATCGTCGACATTCTTCCCGCAGGATGCTCCAAAGGCATTGCCCTGGAGCGGCTCGCCCGCAGCCTGAATCTTCCCATGGGGCAGACGCTCGCGGTCGGAGATAACTGGAACGATCTTTCGATGCTGCAGACCGCGGGGAGCGCAGCTCTAATGTCCAACGCTCCACCGGATTTACTTGCTCTCGCGCGCCGGCACGGATGGCGCGTTCTGCCATCTCATGCGGAGGATGGCGTCGCGCAGTTGCTGGAAGATTTGCTCGGGACGGCAAAATAGAGTATGGACACGAATTCTCTCGACCTCCCAGCCGGAAACTTCAAAGCCTACCTTTTTGACATGGACGGCACCATCGCCGATACCATGCCGCTGCATTTCGTCTCCTGGACGCAGGCCGTGGAAGAGGCCGGCGGTACCTTTCCGGAAGATCTCTTCTATGCCTGGGGCGGCGTTCCCCTTATCGGGGTGGTGGAGAATCTGAATCGGCATTTCGGCTATAAGCTCGATCCGGCCGCGGTTGCCCATCGCAAGGAAGACCTGTATCTCAGCATGCTGGACCAGGTCACACCCGTAGCCTCGGTGCTCGAGCATGTCCATGCGCAGTTCGGCAAAATCCCGTTCGCCATCGTCTCCGGATCTCCGCGCGATTCCATTCGCCGTACACTCACCACGCTTAACCTGCTGAGTTACTTCCCTGTCATCGTCGGCGCTGAGGACTACAAGCAGGGCAAACCCAATCCCGAACCATTCCTGACCGCCGCTGCGAGGCTGAACGTCGCGCCAGTAGATTGTCTCGTGTTCGAGGATGCCGACGCCGGCATCCGGGCCGCCGAGGCTGCCGGAATGCAGTGGGTTCACGTCCCCAGCTAGAGCATTTTCCCTGTTGCTGGGTATCCCGGAAGAGGCGTGCCGCGGCGTTTTCATTGCGGAAAACGCCCATAGATGCCGAAGCCGACACTGCACCTACAGGGAAACGCTCTACCGTCCCACCCTGCAATCCTGAACCTGTTCAAAATTTTGCGACCCTAGCATTCCCTGGCCGCATCTATTAAACTGAACGCGTTCAGTAAGGCGCGCCGAAAGGAGAACCAAACCCATGTATCTCGTCGGTTGCTATATCGCCTATCTGCTGCTCAGCCTTGTCACTGTCGTCTGGGTCGCACGGACCCTTCATAAGAATGGCCGCGTCTTTCTACTCGACGCCTTTCACGGTAATACCGGGTTGGCCGATTCCGTAAATCATCTCCTCGTCGTCGGCTTCTATCTCATCAACATCGGCTATGTGACGCTGGCTCTTCGCGAAGGCAATCCGGTCACAAATGTGCAGCAGGCCATTGAGTTGATCAGCACCAAGATCGGAACCGTTCTGCTGATTCTGGGCCTGATGCACTTCTTCAACATCTTTCTCTTCAACCGCGCGCGGAAAGCCGCGCGTCACCCCAGGACACCCGCGGAGCAGGCATACTACACTCAACGCTTTGCGCCGCAGCAGGCAGAACCGCAGACTGACACACAATGATCACCAAGACGCAAAAATCCGAAGAGACGCGGGCGCTGATCCTCTCCACGGCGCTCGCCCTCTTTCGCGAACAGGGCTTTGAGAAAACCACCATGCGCGAGATCGCCGCTGGAGCTGGCGTCGCCCTGGGAGCAACGTATTACTACTTCGCTTCAAAGGACGCGCTTGTTCTTGCCTTCTATGCTCAATCACAGGCGGAGCTCGAGCCTCTGCTGACCGAGGTACTTGCTCGCAAACATAAAAATCTTCAAGCCCGCCTGCATGCCCTCATCACAACCAAGCTCGAGCACTTCCGGCCGAACCGTTCGCTGCTCTCAGCCCTGGCAGCCCATACCAACCCCGGCCATTCGCTCTCACCTTTCAGCGACGACTCTCGCGCTATCCGGGAGCGCGATATTCAAAGCTTCCAGCAGGCACTCGATGCCGATAAAGTGAAATACCCAGCCGACCTGGCGCACCACCTCCCGGCTGTGCTCTGGGTCTACCAGATGGGCATCATCCTTTACTGGGTCTACGATCAAAGCCCTTCGCAGCGGCGCACGTTCAAGCTCCTGGAAAAGTCGTTGCCTATTGTCACCAGACTCATTCAGGTCTCTACACTTCCGCTGATGAAACCACTCCGCAAACTCACGGTAGAGCTGCTTGAGACCATCTATGGCGCTGACTAGAGCATTTTCCCTGTAGGTGTAGAGGAGGGGCTTCCGCATCTATGGGCGTTTTTCGCAATGAAAACGCCGCTGCACACGCCTTCCGGGATATCCGGCAACAGGGAAAATCCTCTAGAGCGTGCCCTTAGCAACCCGGGACACGATTCTGTCCTCTCATCTCCCGCAGGAGATGGAATATGTCGAATCGACCTAATCTTGGCCGAGGGCTTCTGATTGGCGCCACTGCCGGTGTTGCCGCAACCCTTGTCATGGATCAGTTTCAGAAATTTGCGGCAGCCGGACAGAGAGCCATCGAGAAGCAAAAGAAACTTGCCGAAGGCGAGTCAGAGTGGGCAATCGCGCATGAGCGGGTAGCGCAGGAACAACAGGAACAGCAGCAGGAAGACTCCACGGAAAAAGTAGCCCGCCATATCTCCCGGGCCATAGGAACCCGGCTTCCGAACGATCAGAAAAGGCATGCTGGACAGGCGGTGCACTACGCCTTCGGCACGCTTATGGGAGCGGTATACGGTGTCGCAGCAGAGCTTGCTCCGGAGGTCACCACGGGCGGTGGAACGGCCTTTGGCACCCTGCTCTTTCTCGGTGCAGATGAGGTTGCCGTACCTGCCTTCAGGCTGTCTCCTCCTCCGAACATGACTCCAGCAGGAGCGCACCTGCAACACTGGGCTGCTCACGTTGTTTATGGAGGCACCCTGGAACTGACACGCAATCTGCTCCGCCGTCTTGCATGAAGCAAAATGGAAGGTATGGCACAGGACCTCGCTGGAACCTTCCTCTCCTTTTCAGAACGCCGCATAGGCCTTGCGGTGAAGAACATTCACGATTGCATTGCCCGGCTCACCGACGATCAGCTTTGGCAACGAGGCGGCGACTATGAGAACTCAGTTGCTAATCTCCTGCTGCATCTGGCCGGGAACATCCGCCAGTGGATCATGCATGGCGTCGCCGGAGACCCCGATATCCGTCAGCGTGACGAAGAGTTTTCGCTCGCCATTCGTCTGCCGCGCGAAACCGTGCTGCGCATCTTCGACACGACTCTGGAAGAAGCACGCAGTGTCATCGCCGGCCTGCCTCACGACGACCTGATGACGATGACCGACCCGCAACCAGGAGGCAGTTGGGGAGCCGTCTCCAAGTTAGAAGCCATCTACCTGGTCGTAGGTCATCTGCAGCAACACACCGGTCAGATCATTCTGCTCACCAAGCAGATGACCGCGACGGATCTGGATCTCACGATGCCGAGGAAGCGCTAAAAGGCGGTTGGATTGTTGAATAGTTGAATGCTTGAATAGTTATTCGCGTGCTGCACAATCGACTGTGGCAACTCGGTTTTTACTATTCAACTATTCAACTATTCAACTTCTCTCCGTGCCGTATAACCATCACGTGCAATGATGGAGTACTTGAGCTGCTTGCCCTTTTCGTCGACCATCTTCAGCGGCTGGCCCTCGTTATCGACCAGCGTCACCTTGATCTTGCGATAGCTGCCGTCCTGGTTGGGATTGGAGGGCTTATAGCTCAGCACGTACTGGTTGCGGATGGAATCGTTGATCGACGCGAAGATGTCCGGCAATGCTCCCTGGAACTGCGGGAAGAACGACAGGCCGCCCGTCATCGAGGCAAAGGTCTTCATCTGGTTGTCGGCCTGCAGATAGTCCAGCCTCTGAATACCACCCATACCGGGCTCTGCCATGGTACGCACTAACTGGCCAGTGCCGATGGCAAAGATGGTGACATTCGACGTTGCCTTGATCTTCTTCAGAATGGTGTCGAGGTTAATCTTGGAGAAGGTATCGCGTCCGCTGCCCACCAGGATGATGTACTTGCGGCCCTCGATACGGCTTACGCGGTCCAGCGTCTCGTACAGCGCGTCAAAGAGGTTGGTGTCGCTGAACCCTGGAATCGTCAGGGTTTGCAGCGCCTGTAGCGTCATCATCTTGTCTTTGGTGAAGTCAGTCAGGATGCGGGTACGGAGGTCGTAGGTGATGACGGCAATGTAGTCATCTTCTTTCAAGGAACGGAAGAAGGCCGCAGCCGTATTTTGCATGTCCTGGATGAAGTACCAGTTGTTCGAGGCAAACTCCAGCAGCATCACCGCCGTGATGGGAGCCTTCATCGTCCGTAGATCGTTGACCGGCTGCGGAACGCCGTCTTCGGTTATGCGGAAGTTCCCTGCCTTAAGCCCAGGAACAAACTGCCGGTTCTTGTCGAGCAGTACGCTTACATCCACGGTCACCACTGGCACATTGACGCGGATGACCGGAAGATCCAACCCTTTTGGATTCTTGATCTTCTCCTCTGCGGGAGCAGGGGGAGGAGGCGCCGAGTCATCTTTCGGCTGCTTCTTTTTCAGCACAATGCCGTCGTTCTGCTGTACCGGGCCGCTGTCATCTCCTGTGGGCGCCGGCGTTGTCGGCTGCTGTTGCGCCACGACTGTACCTGCAGACAAAACAATTCCCAAAACTGCAGCAACTGCCAAACGGATGAGATCTCGCATGTTCATCGATATCGACTTTACTCCACTCGCCACTCAAAGGTGTACCGCGGGCAGACGGAGTATTCCATCCATGTAGACGAGCTTTAAACAGAAATGTTCCGCGAGCGACAGGTGCAGTCGATGCAGCCATGCTCGGAGCAGGCGCCACAGGTCCTGGTCAACTGCTTCCGCAGCGACGCCCTTGCCCGATGAGCCCTAACCGCGGCATTGCCAGCCGAGATTCCCTGTTCTGCCGCAAACTGCTGCAAGGGCTGCTCCCCAAGATCGACCGATTTCAGTAGATCCGCGTAATTTGCTGGAAGCTGATCCAACACTTTGCTAAGGCACGCACAGATTTCATTTCGAAGCTCGGGAGCTGGAACCACCTCGGCTTCCATCTCTTTCCCCCATGCCGAAAGCGCCTTGCTCTCCGTCGTCTTACGACGGTACTGGTCAATGACAGCATTGCGTAGAATCCGATAAAACCATGCCACCACGGACTCCTCATCCTGCGGTGTTCCCTCGGACTTCAGGGCACGGAGGTAGGCGCCCTGCAGCAGGTCCTCGGCAAGCGCCTGGTCCTGGACGCGACGGCGCACAAACCCCAGGAATTGCTGTCTATGCGACAAAAGCGTATTCAGATTTGTATCAGTCATCACAAATATTGGATTAGAGCCTTTTTCCTGTTGCGAGGGTGTGTCATCAAACTCCTGCCGCCAGCGCCGGGACCGCGGAGGAACGAATCACGCCCCTCCGCGGACGGTTCCAGGTCTAACGGCGGCTGACACAGTTGCAAATCGGGCAGGTGCAGGTGCTGCCGCAGGGGCAATTGTCACATTTCAAACGCATTGGGCTCTCCTTTTCGCCAGGTCCATCCCGGTTTTCTGCCTGTACAGACGCACGGGAGCATTACCTATTACACTTCGTCGTCAAGTTACCTATGACACTTCTTCGCTAACTGGCTGAAAAACCATCCGTCGAATCTCGTACACTGCTCTTTAAGTTAAGCCGATGTTTCGTGCCGCTCTAGCTTTCGTCCTGGTCACCCTCCCGCTGACCGCAATTGGCCAATCAGCGGCCAGGGTCCCTCCTACGTCCGCGAGTTTCTATCCGCTCAAAGAGGTCCATCGGGGGCAGCATGCCACTGCATGGACGGTCTTCGAGGGGATCACGCCTGAGCCAATGGATGTTGAGATCCTCGGCCTGCTCCGCAACGCCATCGGCCCAGGACAGGACATGATCCTCGCGCGGCTGCATGGTGCAAAACCGGAGTACACCGGCGTAGTTGCCGGTATGTCCGGGTCGCCGGTATATATCGATGGCAAACTCCTGGGTGCGCTCAGCTACCGCATCGGTCAGTTCAGTAAGGAACCCATCGCCGGCATCACGCCCATTGAGCAG
Organism: Terriglobus sp. 2YAB30_2; assembly: GCF_052114765.1. Classification (NCBI taxonomy): domain Bacteria; kingdom Pseudomonadati; phylum Acidobacteriota; class Terriglobia; order Terriglobales; family Acidobacteriaceae; genus Terriglobus; species Terriglobus sp. 2YAB30_2. Next base: position 239,894 of record NZ_JBFRFJ010000007.1, on the reverse strand, counting down.
ATGCTGCAGGTGCGCAACTCTGCTCTCCCCGTGATTCCTGCGACCCCGGCCACCACCTCAGGAGCCTCTGATCTTACGCCTCGGCCAACATCCACCTCAGGTGAGATTGTCCCGATGGAGACCTCACTCGTCTTCACTGGCTTCTCACAGGACACGGTGGCCCTGTTCCGGGATCGCTTTACCTCGCTGGGTCTGAACCCTGTGGCCGGCATCGGTTCGGCGTCGCCGGGAGAGAAACAGCCGGAGCCGATCGTGCCCGGTTCGGCCGTCTCCGCGATTCTGGTCGACGGAGATCTCTCGATCGCCGGCACATGCACGGTCACGTATGTCGACCCGAAGCAACTGCTCGCCTGTGGTCACCCGATCACCCAGTACGGCAACATCTCCATGCCGATGACCAAGGCCCAGGTGCTGGCCACTCTCTCGTCGCCTTTGAATTCCTTCAAGATCGTGAATACGACGGAGACCGTTGGCGCCTTCACCCAGGATCGTGCATCGGCCATCCTCGGTCAGTTCGGCCAGACCGCGGAGATGATTCCCGTCACGGTTGCACTCAATGGTGGCAAGGCAATGCACTTCCGGGTCCTCAATAACCGGGAGCTCACTCCGCAGGCTCTTCTGGCCTCGGTTTATCAGGCCATCCATGGAACCAATACCTACGCGTCGGAGCTCTCCTACCGGGTGAGTGGAACGATGAGCCTCGCAGGTTATCCTCCGGTAAGCTTCTCCACTGTTGCCGCGCAGACTGAGCTCGCTCCCGCTGCGATTGTTGCCGCTCTCGCCGTCAATGACCGCTTCCAACCCATCTACAACTCTCCGGCCGAACAGCCAACGATCACCGGTCTGAACCTGAAGGTCGAGACGCTTCCCGGTCGCCGCACGGCCCAGTTGGAAGCAGCCCGCCTCAGCGTCGTCGAAGCCTCCCCTGGCGATGAGATTACTGTCGAGACGACAGTCACCCCCTACCAGAGCGCCGCAAGAATCATTCGTATCCCGGTAAAGCTGCCATCGACGCTCGACCCCGGCCCGGTACGCATTCTGATCTCAGATGGAGCGACGCTCGATCGTCTGCTCGCCCAGCAACTCCCCTCATCGCTCTCGCTACGCGACACCATCACGCAGCTCAATGAGCGGCATCCGAACGACCGGGTTTACGTGACTGTGCTGGACCACGCAGCTCAAGCAGTCGTCAACGCGCAGGCGCTACCCCAGGTCCCACTCTCCATCGCCAACATCTACCAGCCGCTTCAGGACTCGCGGCGTATGAACCTCAACGGAGAAAGCCTGCGCGAAGCCGGCTCAGCCCCCACCGATAACGCCCTGACCGGTTCCCAGGTTCTGACCCTGAACATCCGCTAAATGAAGCTAAAGATTCTATCTCTCCTGCAAATTGCTGCTGTAACCACACTTAGCGCTCAAGGAACACGTCAGTGGACACAGTCCCGCTATGACGAATTCGAACGCGGCAAACCGAGCGGAGTCGCCATACGCTCTGACGGCAGCCTGTTGCCTGCGCCGTCTACTCGCCTCGTCTTTACCAGCGATGGCAACTACCTCTGGACCACAGCGGTAGATACCGCCGGTAATACCTATCTCGGAAGCGGGGCTCTCTCTGGCGGAACTGCGGCCGTCCTGAAAGTAGACGGTCAAGGAAACTCCGAAAAAATCTTCGAAACAAAAGAAATGGCTATCCAGGCGGTGCGCGTCGCCGCAAATGGAAAGCTCTATGCCGCGACCTCTCCGGATGGCAAAATCTATCGGATTGATGGCCCCGGCCAGTCGTCGGTGGTCCTCGATACGGCCGCTCTTCCCGAGAAACCTAAGTATCTGTGGGATATCGCGTTGTCCCCAAAGGGCGACATTTATGTCGCTACTGGGGCGCCGGCAACCATCTATAAGCTGACTCCCGGCGGGAAACCCGAGCTCCTGCTCAGGTCCGGCGACCAGCATATTCGTTGCCTGCTGCTGGGTCCTGACGGAACACTCTATGCGGGCTCCGATGGCGCGGGTGTGATCTACCGCATCAAGCCGGGTGAGAAGCCATTTGCAATTTATGACGCACCGCGGCACGAGATTACAGCCCTGGCTCTGGGGGCTGATGGCATGCTCTATGCCGCCGGTGTCGGCGACAAACGCAGCCCCAATCTTCCTCCCCTTCCCGTACAGGGGAATCAGGCCGTCTCGGTCACCATTCTTCCCGGCTCAGCCAACGCCGCCTCCTCCAACACTCTGATCCCCGAGGGATCAGAGATTTACCAGATCGCTCCGGATGGAACGCCGCGCCGGCTGCTCACGCTACGCGAAGATGTGATCTATGCCCTCACGGTGCGCAGCGGCCAGCTACTCATTGCCACCGGCAATCGTGGACGCATCTATGCCACGAATCCTGCAGTTCCAGGCGTCTTCACGGATATCGCCCACCTCGACGCCTCTCAGGCCATGTCGTTCGCTCCGACCGCGACAGGGGTCTACATCGCGACCAGTAACTCGGGTCGGCTGTTCCGCCTGGAAGACAAGCCGGCAGCGAGTAATACGTACCTATCCGATGTTTTTGACGCCGGCATCTTTGCGCAGTGGGGCCGGATCGAGCTGCGAGGCTCCCAGGCAGCGGAGCTCTACCTCCGCTCCGGGAATGTCGAGAACCCTGAAATCAACTGGACCGACTGGACAAAGATCACTCCAAATACCAAACCCTCCACTTCAACGAACGCTCGCTATGCCCAATGGAAGGCGGTACTTAGTCCTGATTCCAGAATCGACTCAGTGACATTGAACTACCTTCCCAAAAACCTGGCTCCAATGGTCGATGACCTGGTCGTGCAGACCGGAGCCCGGATGAACCCGCAGCCTGCGGGACAAGGGCAGACGGTGCAGATCACCTTCCCGCGCGCGAGTGCGAATCCCGGCTTCGTCATTCCTCAGGACCCGAACCCTCCTTTGATCGCACAGAAGGACAAGAACTCGATCACCGCCCGGTGGGTGTCCCATGACGATAACGGCGACGACCTGATGTATTCGATCTATTACCGGGGGGACAACGAGACTACCTGGAGATTGCTGAAAGACCGGGTCAACGAGAAGTATTACTCATGGGACGCGGCGCAGCTTCCGGATGGAGGCTATACGCTGCGGGTGGTCGCGTCCGACGCGCCTAGCCACAATCCCGGTGAGACGCTCATGGGAGAACGGGTCAGCGAGCGCTTCGAAGTCGACACCACGCCTCCGGTTCCCGGCCAGTTGACGGCAACGATGGCGAATAACCAGATTCACGCTTTACTGGAAGCAACCGACGCCACTTCAGCCATTGATCACGCCGAGTATTCCCTCGATGCGGGACCGTGGCAATATCTGGAACCTGCGGGCAAACTGTCGGACTCACCCACGGAGCACTACGACTTTACCTTGCCGGTAACCGGATCCGCGGCTGAACACACCCTTGCGGTGAGGGTGTATGACCGGTTTGAAAACGTAGCGACCGCGAAGACGGTTATTCAGTCCGCCGGTCGATAAGGTGAGCGCCTCGGCGCTCGCCTACGGCGATTGCACTGGCCGTCCAAACTCGTTCGCCAGAGATGACAAAGAGGAAGTCTGTGCCTTCATTGATGCCGGTGCGCACGATGGCGCCCGGCTCCAGGCCGACGATCTCCTGGGCGGTGACCTTGAAGGGGAGGGTTTCGAGCGCGCCCTCAATATTCATGTTGGAAAGGCGCGAACGCAGAATCTGTCGTGTCGCCGGATTTTGTACCCTCTTACTGTCCTGCCGCACCAGTTCGCGCAGCACTGTCTCGCTGACCGCAGTCGCCAGAGCGATCTGCATCACACCGCTCATGTTGCCGATGTGCATCCGGTAGGTGACGCAGAGCATATCTTCAGTACGGGGAAAAAGTCTGCCAAGGGTAGCGGGAAGAATGCGCTGACCATACTCGCTGCGCAAACCGCACTGGGCCCAGAGCTGATTCAACTCTCCACAGAGACGGGTCATCAGAATGTCCATGATGGCGACATCAATATCGGTCAGCTCGCGGGGCTCCTCAATCTCGTCCATGTCCACTCCTCCCAGTCCGAGATGAATCACGGGAGCAATCAACTTCAACTCCATTGAAATGATGGCTGCGCCTTCCACGGGGGAGAAATGGCAGAAGGAAAAGTAGGTATGGTCGACATCAATATTTTCGAGCAGCGTCGTAAAGACCTGGCGCTCGGCACCCATCATGCTGATCTGGACGTTGGCCCCCAGCCAGGCGGAGAGACTCAGGCTGAACGTTCGTGAAAACGCCTGGTTCAGCTCCTGAAGGGCCTGCATCTGCGCTTTCGTGATCGTCTTCCGGGTTGCCAGGTTAAGTGTTGTGGGGGAGTTTGTCGTGCCCATGCCCATACCGATACACATGAAGGGCCATGTCTGGACCGGGAAGTTGAGAGATCTCTTATTAAGGACACCTAAGACCTGAATCGGCGGAATGGCACCGCACATGCTCCGCTACCGGTATGGAAAGCGTAATCGAGACCGAACACCCCGGCTCCCCCGAACTTGGAGCAAGCGAGCAGAACCCGGCTCCGGAAGAGTGGACTTCCCTGGCGCACCTGTCAGTGCCACTCTCGGTCTCGATCCCTCTCCCTCATATCTCCCTTGGGGGGTTGATGGCACTGGCTCCAGGTCAGATCCTTGTGAGCCACTGGCCCACCAACCACGATGTTCCCCTGAGTGCCGGCGAGGTATTTGTGGCGATGGTCGACTTTGAACGGGTGGGAGACCAGCTTGGTGTTCGTCTGTCCGGTTTCCAGATGAAAGCGCAGACGACATGAGCGAAAAATTCCATGACCTGCGCCTGCCGTTGACCCTATGCTTCGGCACGCGAAACATGCCGTTGGGAGAGGTGCTGGAACTCACCCAGGGCGATGTATTTTCTCTGGAAAGGACGCTCGACGAACCTGTCCGCATCCTTGCCGGAGGAAAAGAGATCGCAAAAGCAGAAGTCGTGGCGGTGGACGGCAATTACGCCGTCCGCATCCTGTCCACTACTACTGCATCAGAGACTCTTCAGACGAGCGCGAACGAATAACCTGGTCCACGGCATACGGCGCGCGATGCTGCGTCGAATGGAAGTGGCGCACCTGCAGTTCGCCCAGCAGACCGATACCGATCATCTGAATACCGGCCAGGACGAGCACACCGGCGAATCCCATCGCCGGTCCATGTGCGGCCATGATGTGCTGGTGCAGAAAAAGCTTAAGCACGGCGAGCCAGAGCGCAATGGCTCCCCCGGTGACAAACCCCGCCAGACCGATGCGGCCAAAGAAGTGCAGTGGCCGGGTCATGTACTTCAACAGGAAACGGATCGTCAGCAGATCGAAGAAGACGCGGATCGTGCGTGAGATGCCGTAGTGACTCTTGCCATGCTCGCGATTGCTGATCTTAATCGGCAACTCACAGATGCTGGCGCCATACCAGCTTGCGAGTGCGGGGATAAAGCGGTGCATCTCGCCATAGAGCGGGATGGACTGAATCAACTCGCGGCGGTACGCCTTGAAGGTCGTGCCGAAATCGTGGATCTCTACACCGCTGAGGCGCGCCATCGCCCAGTTAGCGATACGTGACGGAATCTGGCGCATGACAACATTGTCGAGGCGGCGTGCGCGCCATCCGCTGACCACGTCGTATCCCTCTTCCAGCTTGGCGAGGAAGAGCGGAATCTCCGCGGGATCATGCTGCAGATCGCCGTCCATGGAGAGGATGAAGTCTCCCTGGGAATGATCAAACCCGGCAGCCAGCGCCGAGGTTTGGCCGAAGTTGCGTCGCAACTTGACCACAACGACCCGGCTGTCGACCGCAGCCACCTCGCGCAGCAGACGGTAAGTGCGGTCGCGCGAACCATCGTCCACGAAGACAAGCTCAAAGCTGTCACCGACCTGCTCCATCACCGCTTTCAGACGGTCATACAGCGCGGTGACGCTCTCTTCTTCATTGTGAAACGGCACGACGACGGAGTATTTAGGCACGTCGCTAGTTTACGCCTTTGGGGCCGCCTTTGCTGGAACCAGGCGTTTCATCAAGCACAGATTTTCCCGCGCCCTTTGTCTTTCGTCATTCCAGCAGCCGGCTACGATTCTCTCCTCGTTCCACTCTCCCCCAGCCTGAAGAAAAATCCGTTCCACGGTGCTGATTGGCGCTCACTTGATGACACACCCTGGCATAAGTGACAGAAAAGAGGTCCTCAAGTAGGTTCCACCCCGTGGACAAAGGCCACCTGCCCTCTGGCATGATGGAGACAGATATCCTATGGCTCGCAAATTTATCGCCGCCGCGGTCGCAATTCTTCTTCTGTGGTTTGGCTACGTCAGCTATACCAACTGGCGCAAATCCCATTCCATGGCGAACGGCGAAATTACTTCTGTCAACGACGGAAATACCCAGACAGCGACTCCTGCCGCAACTGAGCCTGAAAAACCGAAGACACCGACGACAACCTTTGCCGCGCCTTCCTCCTCAACGCAGCCAATCGCCATTCAGCCCTCTGCACCTCTGACGGACTCTCAGCAGCCCAATGCCGTAAACGGCTCACGATTTGCCGGCTCGGGCAAATACCAGGTTTATCGCCAGGGCAATATCACTTACCGCATCGACACGGAAACAGGCCAGGAGTGCATCCTGCTTGCCACCAACGAAGAGTGGAAGAAACCGCAGGTCTACCAGCGCGGCTGCAAGACAAGATAAGAAGCTACTCTTGTGCATTTTTCCTGTTACTGGGTATTCCGGGAGGGGCATGCAGCGGCGTTTTCATTGCGGAAAACGCCCATAGATGCGAACCCCTACATCACACCCACGGGAAAATGCTCTAGCCGGCCTACAGCCTTGAGCTCAGTGGAAACGGATTATCAGGCCACGTAATCGCCTGCCAACCGCTGGAAGCGGTGACCGAGGCGTGCAGCAGCGCACTTCCGATCCCTGCAGCACCAAACGAATATCCAGTCTCCCACGTATCGAACGGAGCAGGAACGTGGCTGTAGCTGTCATACCAACGGCTGCGGTGACCGTAGAAGTCCATCATCTGAACGGTCTCCTGCCCGATACGATCCACCGCTTCTCCGTATCGTGCATCCCGTGTCACCTTCCCCATCCCCAGCAGGAACTCCATTACGCCGGCCTTGCCCGAGTGCTGGCAGAGCGCATTCTCTTCCGGCGCCATCGTCGTCAACGGGCGCTGTAATGCGCTCAGGATGCCGTCGGCCAGCTTCTCCGACATCTGAAAGAAAGCGTTGTCGGCGGTAACTTTGTGCAGCTGATAAAACAGGCGCGCGGTTCCGGCCGCTCCCTGGCTGAAGCCGATTTGAAAAGTGCTCGACTGCGCAGGAAGACAATACGGAATCAGAACGCCTTCCTTCTGCCGGCAGGCGACGCGTTCAATACGAAGCGCACTTTCGCGAGCCGCCTGCAGATAGTCACCCTCTTCGGTATCCTCATACGCTCGAGCGAGCGTGTAGGCGATGCCTGCGGCGCCATACTCAAAATTGGGAACATACGTTCCGTCCGTTTGCTGGATTGGGCGGGACGGAAGTTCACTCAGATGGACGCCTTTACCCGAATCCTGCAAGGCGACTAATCTGTCGGCCCCCTGCGCTGCTACATGACGGTAGCCGGAGTCATCCAGCGTCTGCGCGGCATACAGCAGATAGAGGATCACACTGCTGTCGCCCGCGATGCTCGATGTCTCTGACCAGCTAACCCCATCACTGTCGCGGACGGCTGACTCACTCAGATGACCGGTGACGGCCTCTGCCGCATGTTTAATCGATGTCTCCTGACTGATCCGCCAGGTTTCCGTCAGCGCAAACCCCACGCCTGCCAGGCCATCGTAGAACGAGTGCCGCGTCCCAGGGGTCACCTCCGGAGCTCGCAGCATCTGTGGCCAGGTAGCGGAGAGAAAGCGAGCGCCACTTACCGCGTCATCGAGGTAAGTGGCGTCTCCGGTGGCTGTATACATTTCAAGAAGGAAGAGAAGAATGCCCGCGCTTCCCCGACGGATGTTTCTGCTCTGCGCCGCCGAGAGCTCGCGGCTGGGGTGAATCGGCTCGGGCAGCCAATACTTTCCCTGCGATGACTTCATCTCTCCGGCGCGGATCCATCGTGCAGCTTCCATGGCGCCGTGCAACAAATCGTTGCGCGCATGTGCGGACGACATCTTTGCCGGAACCGCCAGCGCCGGCAGCGAGCAGCCGGCAACCGCGGAAGCAAACGCGCCCTTGAGAAACGAACGCCTCGATCGATCCTGCTGCAGCAGATGTAACCGTGACACGGTTCTCTCCTTGCCTGCTACTTCCTTACTCGGCTTGTGCGCTTATTCCTTTACGACCTGACCGCGAATTTCGCCACTCGGATTCGCAGCGGTATGGAGGTTAAAGTACCACTTACCATCCAGCAGATCTTTCGTTTGTTCCTGCGATAAGGTTGCTGTACCTTCCAATGGACTCTCAATCGGGTTTGCCTTGACTGGAACCTGTGGCTTTGCATTGACGCCCTCGGCTGCCGGTCCATGGAAGTGTGCTGCGGTGACTGGTCCGGTCAGGTCCTTGAAGGTCACACGGTATTTCAGCTCGCCTGTGTCCGTATCGAGGGTTGCGGTGAGCGTGCCGGTACCGGCGACATCGTTTGCCGGCACTTCATGCGAACCTGCCAGATCTGCTTTCAGTGAGATCTGCGCTGCAAAAGCGCTCAACGAGCCAAGGGACAAAACGGCGGCTGCGACGATGAAACGCATCTGGGTACGAATCTGCGGAAAAGACATATGATTTTCCTCTCAAACAGCAATCAAGTTAGAGGGCCTGAACGGCCGGAATGATGCTTCCAGGCAGCGTGCGCACACGGCGTCGCCCCAGAGAAACAATTGATTCAGATGTCAGGAAGAAAGTGCCGCTCAAAAAACAACGTGCGTGCTCAACCTGCCGGAAGCCAAAAAGGGCTTAGCGGGAGCAACAACAACGTCGATCGGTGCGACGCATCATGATCGTGATAGTAGAGTCCAAACTGCTCGACGTCAAGCGAATGGATCTCTCTCGATAAAAAGGGCGGAGTTCGAACGAAGTAGGCTACTTTTCTTCTGGTCTCGAACTTTTGGTTAGACCTTAGATCGTCACCCGACACAACGCTGGTCATGCCTTTTCAAGTCTGAGAATAGTTGTCGCACATCCAGCATTTCTCTTCGCTGGGGACTGCTCGACCTCGATAAATTCAAGTATTTCGAAAAGCTTTCTTTTCTACGCGTTCCATCAAAGGAAAAAATCCAATAGAGGGACAAAATTTTCATTGACCCTCGTCCATTCAGCCCCCTATAGTTCCCTCCGAATTTTGGCAGCGATCAATCATGTTCCCTCCAATTGGTCTGACCAAAATATCGTCAAGGAGCTTTGTATGACTTTTGGCCAACGACGTAAGATAACGTGTATTTTTGCGTTCCTTCTTCTCTTCGTGACTACACTCACGCTCCCCGCACAGACCGGCGGTACCGCCAGTCTTCAGGGGGCCATTACCGATCCCACGGGCGCCGCCATCGCCGGTGCGAACGTAACAATTACCAACACCGATACCAAGGTCGCGCGTAACACCGTCACCGATACCGAAGGCCGCTATTCCCTTCCCAATATTCCTCCCGGCCCTTATAGCCTGACCGTCTCTGCGACGTCGTTCAAGGGCTACTCCCAGACAGGCCTCGTTCTTGAAGTTGGCAGCAGCATCACCATCAACCCGTCACTCAGTGTCGGTACCTCCACCGAAACGGTGGAAGTCGCAGCATCCGGCGTTGCTATCGAAACAGAATCGGCAACATACAAACAGGTCATCGACCAGAAGCGCATCACAGAGCTTCCGTTGAACGGCCGCCAGGCCACGCAGTTGGTTCTGCTCACAGGCGGATCCGTGGTTGCACCCAGCAGCGACATGGTCGGTTCGAAAAACTACATCACTTCGGTCGTGATCTCAGTCGCTGGATCGCAGGGTAACTACAACAACTACCTGCTCGATGGTGGTGGCTATACCGACAACTTCACCAATGTGAATCTGCCGTTCCCCTTCCCGGATGCGTTGCAGGAGTTCTCGGTCGAGTCGAACTCACTGCCGGCGCGTAACGGACTTCACCCAGGCGCCCTTATAAACGCCGTCACTCGCTCCGGCACCAATCAGTGGCACGGCTCGGCCTTTGAGTTCATTCGCAATAACATTGTGAATGCGACGAACTTCTTCTCCGGTATCAAAGACACAGTAAAACGCAATCAGTTTGGCGGTACCATCGGCGGCAAGGTCGTCACCGATAAGGCATTCTTCTTCTTCGGCTACCAAGGCACTCGCAATCGTCAGGTAAGCGCAGCCACGAACTCCTGCATCCCCACTGCGGCAGAGTTGGCGGGCGACTTCAGTCAGATGCCCGCCGTCGGCGCACAATGCGGTCGCGCCATCGCGGATAACGGCAATCTGTACGACCCAGCCACAAACTCGAAAATCAACACCAATCCCAATCTGGCGAACTACAGGAAGATCCCGACCAGCAGCCTGTCACAGACAGCGTTGAACCTGATTAAGTATCTTCCCACTTCACTGGCCAATCCGACCACTGGCGTCATCAGCGTCGCTATTCCGGCAAACTTCACCGAAGACCAGTACATCGGAAGATTCGATTACAACATCGGCAGCAACCACAATCTCTTCTTCCGCACGTTTGTCACCAATTACAACGCCCCGGCCTACTACTCGCCCACGAACCTGCTCATCACCACAACAGCAGGTAATAATCAGCGGGTAATGGCCTATACGCTGGGCGATACACTGACCCTCACGCCGCACCTGGTTAACAGCCTTCACGCCAGCTATACCCGCCGCCGTAATAACCGTGGACCGACAGCGGGAGGCATCAATGCGCGCACGATTGGCGTGAACATGTATGCCTACGTGCCCGCTGACCTGCGTCTATCGGTCACGAACCAGTTCTCTGTCGGCTGCGGCACCTGCTCGCCCGGATTCTTCAATGTCAACACCGAGACCTTCTCCGATGACATGGACTGGATCAAGGGCAAGCATCAGATCGCGTTGGGCGGTGAGTACATCCGGACCGGCGATAACACTAACGCCGGCTATCTGCAGAACGGAAACTTCTCGTTCAGCGGCGCGGCCAGCGGCGGACAGTATGTTCCCGGCATTACAGCAGCAAGCACCAGTGCCGGCGAACCGATGATGGACTTCCTGACAGGAAAGCAGAACAGCTTCGGTCAAAGCCGTCAGCAACAGACCACCTATCGTCAGAACATCTTTTCTCTATACGCACAGGATACCTTCCACTTCAATTCCCATCTGACACTCAGCCTCGGCGTGCGATACGAACCCATGCTCTACCAAACCGATAAGTTCGGGCGCGGTTCGACCTTCGATCAGGCAGCCTTCAATGCGAATACGCACAGCACCGTCTTTCCTAACGCGCCGGCCGGAATCTTCTTTTACGGCGATAACGGCGTTCCGAAGAGCTTCACGAACAACCGCTGGAACAACTTTTCGCCACGCTTCTCTATCAGCTACGACCCCATCGGCAACGGCAAGACGGTCTTTCGCGCGGGCTCAGCCATCATGTATGACTCCCCCAACCTGTTTACCTCGCAGCGCCTGACCTCCAGCCCGCCGTTCGTCAACGAAATTGCTGTCACCGGGCCGGTGGACTTCACTAACCCGTATGCGAACTACAAGGGCGGCAATCCATTCCCCGGAACCTTCCCGCCGGATGCCTCTGCAATCTTCCCGACCAACGCCTACTACGTTCTGCTTCCGAGGAACATCAGAACCCCAACCATCTACCAGTGGACTGCATCGGTCCAACAGGACCTTGGCCGCGGCTGGATGATGTCTCTCAGCTATCTCGGCAACCACAACGCACACCTCTGGCTGGGTCGAGCAATCAATCCTGCTGCCTACATTCCCGGGACCTGGACGGGGGCTGGCTCATGCGGAGCTCTGACAGTATCGCCCGGTACCGGCACCGCCTGCTCCACGACTGGCAACGCCGCTCAGCGTACCGTTCTGGCGCTCTCCAACCCGGCGCAGGGGGCGTACTTCAGTCCAACCATGACATTCATCAGTGATGGCTACGACTCTAACTACAACGGCGTCATTGCAGCCATTCAGCACCGTATGTCGAACAGCTTCAGTCTGTTGACCAACTACACCTGGTCGCACTGCATCTCGGTGGGAGACGCACCCGGTGACGTCGCAGGCATCGTCAATCAGAACCCCTACAATCCTCGTGGCGACCGTGCCAACTGCGGTTTCGATGTACGGCATATCTTCAACACGTCCATCGTCGCCTCCAGCAATTTCAAATCACTCAACCCAATTGCTCGCGCCGTTGTGAACGATTGGCAACTGTCTCCGATTATCCGCATTTTGAGTGGCGTTCCAATGGACATCATGAGCGGCATCGACAATTCACGAAATGGCCAATCGCGTGACCGCCCAAATTATGTCCCAGGCGTAGATGTCTATACCCACAACCACATTCAGCGCCAAGCAAACCTGGCTTATCTCAACAAGGCGGCGTTTACGCAGAATGCCGTCGGTACCTTCGGCAACGTTGGCCGCAACGCGTTCCGAGGGCCTAAGTATTACAACCTGGATCTTTCACTGAGCCGCAACTTCCAGCTATACGAACGTTTGAAGCTGCAGATGCGCCTCGAAGGCTTCAACGTTTTCAACCATCCATTCTTTGGGACGTCGGGCGGAAGTGGCTTCACCACTACTTTGAGCTCGGGTACATTCGGTAACGCCACCGCCGCTTACGATCCACGTATCTTCCAGGCGGCGGCGAAGTTCAACTTCTAACCGTACTGCTAAGCGAAAGGGCCCCCGCGATGCGGTGGCCCTTTCGCTTGTTACCTGTCATGAGAATGTTCGCCCCGCCCTCGACAACAAAATAATGCAGTCTGCCTACCAGGTATGAAAAGCCTCTACCGAGGGCGCTCCGGTCTTTCCGTCGATCACGCTGGTCTTCAGCACGACCTCGATATTCTTCTGGCCAAGTCCATCACCGATCCGCTCCTTGAGCCATTCCAGATAATCGGGATTGCTTACGAACTCGGTCGCGGCCTCCGTACCGTTTCGTCCCAGACCTGCGAGCACCACAACAATATTTCCGGTAGTCGGATTACGGAAGCGGGCGACCAAGGCATAGTCATCGGCGCTCGAATAGGAACGGGTACGGTCACGCTCCCAATGCTTTGAGGGATCCTGTGCGTCCAGAATCGTTCCCTCTGGTTCGGTGCTGAAGTGATAACGCAGATCGGACAGCAGCCGGATGCTCCAGTCGTTGTTGTATCCACCAAGCAGAACTACCGGACGGTCTCGCAGCTCGGTCAACGGCAGCGCGACTGACGACTGCACCTCGTACCGGACGCCCTCACGCTGCAGTAGACCGCCGAGCTGCCCTATCGACGTCGCGATCTGCATCGAGACGAACGGATACTGGATATCCTTGCCTGCGGTAGCCACTCCCGATGCTCGCTCGGGAGCGAAGACCACGCCTCCGGGACAGAGCAGGGTGCTGCGTCCTTCACTTGCCACCGGCCGCCAGAACTGATCGACCACATCTGCACGGTGCGGCCGGAAACGCCATATGCTGACCGCAGATGTTGCCAGCAGTAGCAGACTGACGCCTGCAATCCAGTTGCGACCGCGCCAACTGGACGACGACGGCGCAGACTCCTTAGTGATTACCGCGTCCGGTCCCGGAAGCAGGTCCACTGAAAGAGCTGTAGCTGGTCTCTCCTTTAATACAGGAGTGCCGGCCGGATCCTCTTCCAAAAGAAGAAACTCGGGTGTGTACGATCCCGTCGGCAGGACGATTTGCATACGGTCGTTTGGATGGTCGCGGTAGTAGAGCGACAGCCGCTTCCGAACCTCACCGGCCGTAAAGCGGACGATCGTATCGGCATTGGTATCGTAGTCCGCCGGACGTTGAAAAACCTCAATGCCCAGCGTCCGCTCTTTGAGGTCTCCCCTTCCGTTCAGCGAACTCTCCACCACATACCGCAGCAATGCCGGATACCGCTTGCTGTTGCAGAAGTGAGGGCTGGCGAGGATCGACTCCATCTCCCGCAGAACGGTCTCTCGATCCTGCGCGGTGACCGGCTGCCAAGCCGCCCAATCTGTCTTCATAGTGCTCATATTCCGGGGCAGAGTTCATCATACGGCAATCGCAGAGGGCGCGTCCCGACGTTTGAAACAAGCTGCAACAATATATCCATCCCGTTCCATACAAACCACTTACAAGCCAACACCTGGATACAAACCGTGAGTCACTTGCAAGTCGTTCTCATGGGAACCGAAGGTGGGCGCTGCTTTGCCCATACACCCTGACAAGAGGTGAGAAGGCGGGTTCCGCTGCGTGGCGGAGGGCTCTGGCACATGCACAGGTTCAAACGCCAGGCCGCTTTAGGAGGTACATATGAAGATGTTCGGCAGACTGCTGCTGCTTTTCCTGCTTGTCGCAGGGATCGCTCAGGCACAGCTCACCACGGCGACGATCGTCGGCAATATCCAGGACACATCCGGTGCGGTCATCCCGGGCGCCCAGGTCACAGCAATCAACCAGGAAACCAAATTCACCCGTCAGGTCACATCCGGCTCGGACGGAGCCTACCGTCTGGACTTCCTTCCAGTCGGCACCTATTCCCTCAAGGTTGAGGCAGCCGGCTTCCAGAGCAAGCAGCAGCAAGGGGTCGTACTGACGCTGAATGCCGAAGTACATTTCGACGCCAGCCTGAATATCGGCGAAGCGACACAGACCGTCGACGTCTCGTCCAACGAGCTTCCTCTGGTTGAGACCTCGAACGCGACCCTGGGCCGCACGGTCACCAACCAGGAAGTCGACAACCTGCCGATCGTCAACCGTAACGTCTATGACCTGCTCACCCTCACTCCGGGTGTCCAGTCGAGCTCCAACGTCAATACGCTGGGGTATCCCCAGCAGGTGGTTTACATGAACGGCGGAACCGATAACTTCGTCGGCTCTGTCAGCTACTACCTCGATGGCGGACTGAACATGACCTTCATCCGCAATACCGGTAACGTGCTGCCCAACCCGGATGCGTTGCGCGAGTTCAACGTCCAGACCAACAACTACAACGCCCTGTACGGCCGTATGTCCTCCGGTCTGGTCAATGTTGTCACCAAGAGCGGCACCAACAAGATCCACGGATCCATCTTCGAGTTCCACCGTGAGACCAACTTCGCCGCCGCTCCGGCCTTCAGCGCTCCTGGTCCGAAGGCTCCTCTACACCGCAACCAGTTCGGAGCAACGCTCGGCGGTCCTATCTGGAAGGACAAGACCTTCTTCTTCGGCTCCTACGCCGGTCTGCGCCAGATCACATCGAGCACCTACAACGGCGCCCTTGTCCCCACTGCTGCCCAGCGTGCCGGTGACTTCAGCGCTAACCTGCCAGCGAGCGGCACTCCGTCCAGCTGCCCCAGCAATAGCTCCAGTGTCGTCTTTGTTGTCTGCGATCCTGTCACGCGTACGCCCCGTCCGGGTAACAAGCTGGCATCCAGCCAACTTGATCCAACGGTACAGCGCCTTCTCGCCCGCATTCCTCTTCCCAACGCGACCGGCATCGACACTGCCTCGGGCCGTACGACCTATCGCTGGCAGGGCATCATTCCGAGCACGTTGAATACGGACGAGTTCCTGATCAAAGTCGACCATCAGATCGGCACTCATCGTTTGCAGGGGATGTATTTCAATACGGCGGGCAATCAGCAGCAGAGCCCCGGCGGCAATATCGACTGGTCACGCCAGAACTTTGTCTATCGCCAGCAGAACGGCAACCTCTCCGATACCTGGACGCCGTCGGCGAATGTCGTCAACCAGATATGGCTGAACTACACCCGCATGATCGGTGGCCGTATCAACACGCCGCAACTGTCGCTTACCGACTTCGGCTCCAGCTTCGGCATCCAGGGCGCGTCCATGCTGCCACAGCTTACTGTCAGCGGATACTTCACCGCCGCCCAGGCCATCAGCGGTCCGGTCACCGGTACCAACTTCTACTCGCTGCGTGATGTTGTCAGCATCACCCGCGGCAAACACACCTTCTCGTTCGGTGCTGAAACCTCGCTGAATAAGGATCTGCAGTACACCTACCTGAACAACTACGGCGTCTTCGCCTTCCAGCGCGCCACCGCACGCACCAATGCGGAGATCTCCGACTTCATCGCCGGTCTTCCGGCAACGATGAACCAGGACTCCCCTGTCCAGGCTGCCGATAGCTCCTGGTTCAGCGGCATCTTCGCCCAGGACGACTATCGCATCTTCCGCAACCTGACCGTCAACCTGGGTCTTCGTTGGGATGTACAGACCTCGCCGACCGATCCGAAGGACCGTCAGTCAACCTTCGTCGCCGGGCAGAAGTCCACGATCTATCCCACTGCTCCGACCGGTCTGCTGGTCGTCGGCGACAAGGGCGTCGATCGCGGCATCGTCGCGACACGCTGGCATCACGTCTCGCCTCGCGTGGGCTTTGCCTGGGATCCCTTCGGCAACAGCCGCACCGCTGTTCGTGGAGCCTTCGGCCTCTTCTTCGGCTCTGTCTCCGGCAACGAGTGGAACGGCGTCTCGAACTTCCAGCCCTTTGCTGTCCGCAATCGTTATAGCTTCATCAAGTCGATGACGGATATCTACGGCGATGCACGCTCCTTCCCCAATGGCAATCCGTATCCCTATGTCTATGACCCGAAGAATCCGCGTCCGTTCATCGCTCCGGCACAGGTTCAGGGCATCGATCTGGATTATCAGTGGCCGTACGTCTATCAGACCAACTTCTCCGTCCAGCAGCAGGTAACGAACTCGATCGCTGTCTCTGTCAGCTATGTCGGTTCGTTCAGCCATGATGTTCCCTTTGCTCCGGATATCAACTACCCGATCTACGCCACTGCCGCCAATCCAGTGAATGGCGTGACGACGAGCACTACAAGCAACTATGATTCCCGGCGTCCCATCCAGGGAGGTCTCGGCATCATCAATCTCATCCAGTCTAGACAGCGGGCCAACTATCACGGTTTGCAGATCACGGGCGAGAAACGTCTGAGCCATCAGTTCTCGGTCAAGGCCTTCTACACCTGGTCGAAGACGCTGTCGAGCGCCTCGGTGAACAATAGCGGCGCTGTCATCGGCACCGCGCAGGACTTCAACCGCATTCAGGACGAGTACGGCAGCAGCGATACCGATCTGCGTCATCAGGCCAATATCTCCGCAATCTGGAAGCCCGCCTTCTTCACCAGCTCGCCACGCTATGTGCGTGAAGTGGTGAACGGCTGGACGATCTCCGGCATTGCACAACTCAACGCCGGAACACCGTTCAGCGTGACCACTGGAGTGGATAACAACTTCGATGGCTACACCTCTGACCGTGCCAATCTCTCCGGCAATGCCGATGTAGGGATCACCCGCGGACGCTCGCGGGCCGACAAGATCAGTGCCTACTTCAACCCTGCTGCATTCTGCTCGTATACCGGCAGCACGGCTACGTGCCCCGCGGGTGTCGGTCCAGGCGGACTGGATGGCACAACCCGCCGCAACAACTTCTTCGGCCCTGGAAACCGTGTCATCAACGCCGCGCTCTTCCGCGACTTCGGCGTCTATGAAGCGGTGAAGTTCCAGCTCCGTGCCGAGGTCAACAACGTCTTCAACCTCGTCAATCTTAACAATCCGACCACCTCGCTCAACTCCGGTAACTTCGGCAAGATCACCGGCGCCTACGGCGTGCCCCGTCAGATTCAGATTGGCGGACGAATCCTCTTCTAACCACAGGAGCAATTACGTGCGAGACGCAATCATGGAAGTGTCACGCCGTGCCTTCTGCACCGGCGCTACGGCGGCAGCTCTACTTGAGCTGCCGCCGGCCCGGCTTTGGGCACAGCATCACGCTGCCGGTTACGACCTGGTGGCCAGCACCGACCGTCAGCGCATCATGACGGCCGCCCGCAACTACCTTGCTCTAAAACCTGCAACCATCACGTCCTTTCCTTCAGATAGAACTCCGGGTGGACTGCACGACTTCTTCTCGGAAGCGGACTACTTCTGGCCCAACCCGGCTAACCCGAACGGGCCGTACATCAACCGTGACGGCCAGAGTAATCCGAATAACTTCAACGACCACCGCAAGGCGATGATCGCGCTCTCCCTGCAGGTGCCGGCGCTCACAGCAGCATGGCTGCTCACACGCGAGCGCCGCTATGCCGATCATGCTGCAGCTCACCTGCGCGCCTGGTTCATCACGCCTGAGACGCGCATGAATACCAACCTCGAGTATTCGCAGGGTGTTCACGGCGTAACCACCGGCCGCAACTTCGGCATTATCGACACGCTGCACCTGGTCGAGGTCGCGCGGGCTGCATCGCATATTGCTCCCGCAGTCATGAGCTCTGCCGATCAGCAGGCACTACATACGTGGTTCCGCGATTACCTGCGCTGGCTGAAGACGAGTGAAAAAGGAATCGCCGAAAAGAAGACGTTGAACAATCACGCCGTCTGCTGGGCGCTGCAGGCTGCGGAGTTCGCTCGCCTGATCGACGATCAACAGACTCGTCAGGAAGTCGCCGAACAGTACAAGACGGTCTTTATGCTCGATCAGCTCGGCACCGATGGCAGCTTCCCGAAGGAGCTGGCGCGGACCAAGCCGTACAGCTACTCCATCTTCAACTTCGATGTGGCTGCGATGCTATGCCAGTCGCTGCGCGACAGCAGCGAAAACCTCTACGAGTTCAAGCTGGCCGACGGCCGCGGGATCTGCAAGGCTGCGGAGTTCCTTTATCCGTATCTCAAAGACAAGTCTTCCTGGCCATACAAGAAGGATGTCGAGCACTTCGATTCTCTGCCTGTGCGCTCTCCAGGACTTCTCTTCGCTGGGATCGAATGCAATCAGTCCCAATACCTTGCTCTCTGGAAGACCCTGAATCCAGACCCGTCTGACGCTGAGATCATCCGCAACTATCCCGTACGGCAACCGCTGCTCTGGTTTCCGTCGCAACAGCGTAAAAAAGCCTGATACGGCAAAAAGAACGAATGACGATTACGCGACGCTCCTTTCTCGCAGGCGCTGCCTGCCTCGGAGTCATAAAGACTCCTCTTCTGGCTTCGGCTCTGCAGGACAGTCACTCACAACAAGCAACGGCTCAGCGTCTGACCGACGGCTGGGAGTTTTATCGCGGCCCGCTCGATCCAAAATTTCAGGTATGGCATAGCGAAGAGCTGGTCACCTGGCAAAAGGTTACGCTTCCTCATTGCTTCAATGCCTATGATGGCTGCGACCCTGATACCCCCGCCTATCGTGGGCAAGGCTGGTATCGTAGAAAACTTGCCATCGATAACCCTTATCCCCAAGGGCGGACGCTGCTGCATATTGAAGGGGCCGGTCAAAGCTCCGCAGTCTATATAGGCATGGAGCGCGTTGGCGAACACGTCGGCGGCTATGACGAGTTCATGGTCGATATCACCGACGCCTGTGGACGCCAGAAAGACAGCAAGGCGGTCCAGCTCGCGATTCTTTGTGATAACGGACGCGATCTCGATCGCATGCCTTCTGACCTGAGCGACTTCACGCTCTATGGCGGTCTCTACCGCAATGTCTCGCTCCTCTACGTGCCGGCGGTCTCACTCGAGGCTGTCCATACCGCCGTGGCATTCGAGCCCGGCAAAGCAGCGCATGTCGCGGTGACGGCCCGCTTGTATGCACCGCAGCCGATCTCCGGCACGGTGGATATCAAACTCGCCATCGTCGATCCGGCCGGTAAGACAGTGCATCAGCAATCGCTGCAACGCACTCCTTGGAATGGCGAGACCGAGCTGGCTTCGTTTGAGCTGTCGTCACCACAGCCCTGGTCGCCGTCAACACCTCGCCTTTACCGCTGTGACGTCACACTGCAGTCTGCTTCGGGAACGACATCTGCCGGGCATCGCTTCGGAGTTCGTCATACACGCTTCGAGGAACATGGCCCCTTCTATCTGAATGGCGAGCGTCTGCTGCTGCGTGGAACGCAACGGCACGAGGACCACGCCGGCTATGCCGCGGCGACTCCGGAACCAGCGCTTCGTAAAGAGTTCGAGTTGATCAAGGGAATGGGAGCGAACTTCATCCGGCTGGCGCATTACCAACAGTCACGCCTTGTTCTCGATCTCTGCGACGAGCTAGGCATTTTGGTGTGGGAAGAGGTTCCCTGGTGCCGCAGTGGCATCACCAGTCCTCTGTTCCGCCAGCGTGGCCTTGATCTGATGCGAATCATGATCGACCAGCATCGGAACCATCCCTCTGTATTGCTCTGGGGATTGGGGAATGAAGATGACTGGCCAAGCGAACCCGGCGGAGAAGACCACGCTCAGATTCGCGCGTACATGACCGAGCTTCGTGACCTCGCGCATAAGCAGGATCCCTCACGTCTTACATCCTTCCGGCGCTGTGATTTCGCGAAGGACATTCCCGATGTCTACTCACCCTCGATCTGGGCAGGATGGTACAGCGGGAGCTACGTTGAGTATCGCGAAGCGCTGGAGAAGGCGCGGACTGCGACTCCGTTCTTCTTCCACGCCGAATGGGGCGCAGACAGCCATGCAGGACGCCATGCGGAAGATCCTGATCCCATGCTGGCGCACATCCTTACCGGCCGCGGCACCGCCGAAAAGGGATTCGACTACAAACTCACCGGCGGTGCTCCACGTATGTCGCGCGACGGCGAGTGGAGCGAGACTTACGCCTGCGACCTCTTCGACTGGTATCTGCAGACGCAGGAGTCTCTCCCTTGGCTCACTGGCACCGCGCAGTGGGTGTTCAAGGATTTCACGACGCCTCTGCGTGTCGATAATCCCGTGCCTCGTGTTAACCAGAAGGGCGTCATCACTCGCGACCTCACGCCCAAGGAAGGCTATTACGTCTTCCAGTCCTACTGGACGAAAGAGCCGATGGTCCGCATCTACGGACACAACTGGCCCGTACGCTGGGGTAAGGCGGGGCAGCAGCGCATGGTCCGCATCTACTCCAACTGCACCGAGGTGGAGCTGTGGCTCAACGGTAAGTCGGTCGGCGTCAAGAAGCGGGCACCGGAAGATTTTCCGTGCAGCGGACTGCGCTGGGATCTGGCCTTCCGCGAGGGAGAGAACGAACTTCGCGCCGTCGCGAAGAGCAACTCCTCCACGGTGAGCGACACCGTCCACTTCCAGTATCAGATCGCAGCATGGTCAAAGCCCGCGAAGCTGGCGCTGCGCACCGTACAAAGTGGGCCCGACCGCGTGACCATCGAGGCCCGTATGCTGGATGCCACCGGAGTTTCCTGCCTCGACTCTCGTGCTGTCGTTCGTTTTTCCCTTGCCGGTAATGGTGCCCTGATTGATAACCTTGGAACGCCCAACGGATCGCGTGTCGTGCAGCTTTATAACGGCCGCGCAGAGATCAGCCTGCGGCGTACCGGTCCGGTCGTCGCATCAGTTCACGCTGAAGGTATTGAACCCGCATTTCTCACACTGGAGAACACACATTGATGCATCTCAATAAAGCCGCTGCGGCTCTGCTCGCAGCCACATTGTGCACCTCGCTGACAGCGCAGGAGAAGCCCATGACCGGCCCTGCGATCTCTGCCGCTGCAGGCGATACGATTCCCGATGCCGGGCCTCTGGCAACGGATCTTTCCGGTGCGGTGACGCGGCCCGCAATTCAGAAGGCGATGCGCAAGGTTGCTGATTGGCAACTCTCGTACTCGGAGACAAAGTACAACCAGGACTGGACCTATGGGCCGCTCTACCTTGGCCTGCTCGCGACTACCGACATCATCGGCGATGCCAAATACCATGACCGCCTGGTAACGCTCTTCAACCAGTTTCAGTGGAAGCTCTGGGCCAACCGCCAGTTCCATGCTGACGACGAAGTCATCGCGCAATCGTATGAGCTGCTCTACCAGGAGCACGCGGATCCGAAGCGCATCGCCGATGCCCGCGCCACCTTCGATCGCCTGCTGCAGCGTCCTGCCGACCCGGCAAAGGATCTCTGGTGGTGGTGCGACGCTCTCTTCATGGCTCCGCCTGCCCTGGCCCGCATGTCTGCCATCACCGGAGACCATCGCTACATCGACAAGATGAACCAGGAGTGGAAGCTTACCGAAGAGCACCTCTACGATCGCGAAGAACGCCTCTTCTTCCGCGACGGCACCTTCCTGAACAAGAAGGAAGCCAATGGCAAGAAGCTCTTCTGGAGCCGCGGCAATGGCTGGGTGCTCGCAGGCACCGCCAATGTGCTGAAGGCGCTGCCGAAGAACGACCCTTCCCGGGCGCAGTACGTGAAGCTCTTCCAGGAGATGGCGGAGCGCATCGCCGGCCTGCAGCAGCCCAGCGGCCTGTGGCGCACGGGTTTGCTGGACCAGACAGCCTATGAGCAGGACGAGATCTCCGGCTCCGGCTTCTTCACCTACGCCATGACCTGGGGCATCAATGAAGGCATTCTTCCCCGCGCCAAGTACGCTCCTATCGTCGAGCGCGCCTGGGCCGCGATGGTGAAGCATGTCTTCGAGAGCGGCCGCCTGGGCGCGATTCAGCCCATCGGAGCAGCTCCCGGACAGTTCACTGCCACCTCCAGCTACGTCTACGGCGTAGGCGCCTTCCTCCTCGCCGGCTCTGAACTGGTGCGGTATGCACCGGCTGCCAAGACGCATGCTGTGCTCCAGATCAACAACCCCACCAGCGACGCTCGTCGTGATGAAGTTCTCGACCTACCGCTCACGGAGGTCAAGCGCCATATCGCGATCGATCCCGCGAAGCTCGTCGCACGCGACCGTCTCACCGGCAAGCGCCTTCTCACCCAGGTCTATGCTTCCCTTCCTGGCGGAGCACCCGATCGCTTTCTGATCCTTGACGACGTTGCTCCCGGAACCGCCACAGGCATCGATCTTGCTGTAGAAGAGGACGCCCCGGCAATGGCCTCCAGAGTGACGGCGCGTGATGTTCCCGAGCGTATGGATGACTTCGTGTGGGAGAACAACCTGGTCGCTCACCGCGTTTACGGCCCTGCGCTGCAGGCGACCGGAGAGATCACGTCAGGCATCGACGTCTGGTCCAAGCGCGTGCCGAACTTCGTCAGCACCGCCTGGTATGCCCGCGACAAGGAAGCCCAGCGCACGCACAACCCTGCCCTGTCCTATCACCACGATAACGGGGATGGTCTTGACTCCTATGAGGTTGGCCCCGCCCGCGGTTGCGGCGGCACTGGCATCTGGGTTGATGGCAAGCTGGAGAATTCGAAGAACTTCACCCATTCGAAGATTCTGGCCACCGGCCCCATCCGTGTCGACTTCATCCTGGAGTACGCTCCCTGGCCTGCGGGGACAAAGACCGTCAGCGAGAGTAAGCGGGTTACGCTCGACGCCGGCACGCGCCTGAACCATATGCGCTCGACCTTTACCTTCGACGGAGGTGGAACCATCACCGCAGCCGCAGGCCTGGGTACGCATAAGGACACCGAGATCAAGCAGCTGCCTGAAAGCGCCGCACTCTCTGTGTGGGATACACCTCAAACAGCATCAGCCGGACGTTTTGCTACAGGTATTATTCTTTCCGGCAAGCAGCCTTATCGCTACGAAAATGTACCCATGCAGGGCAAGACACCCGGCGATGCTCTTCTGCTCTTTACGGCCCGTTCCGGCGTTGCTATCGACTACTACGCAGGCTCCGGCTGGTCACAGGATGACATGCCTGACTTCGCTACCTGGAACAGCTATCTCGCAACCCAGTCCAAGCGGCTGCAGGCCCCTGTGAAGGTAAGCTGGCTCGCGCGCTAAAGCTTCCGCAACCAATAGAAAACGGCCCGCGAGATACTCGCGGGCCGTTTTCTATTGGCGCTGCACGAAGAAGCCACACTGTTTAGATGTGCGGCTCCCATCCCTTCTCGTACTCGCGCTTGCGCATCTTCGTCGCTTCTGCATCATCGACGAAGGCGCCGGTCTTGGTGTCGAGCTTCAGTTCGCGGTTGAGCTCCCACGCGATGTTCGACATCAGCAGAATCGCGACCGAGGTGCTGGCGTCCCAGATCGGCGAATTCAGTTTGGCTCCGGTACGGATACCGTCGATGAGGTTGGCAAAGTGCAGGTCCGTCATCGAGTCGCGTCCGACCAGGTCGGCGCTCGATGTCTTCTTGTCCTTGGGGATCTTGTACTCGTTCACAAGCTTGCCCTTCAGGTCATGCACCTCATAACCATCGCGGTCCAGGATGACGGTCCCTTCCGTGCCGTGAATGGCCGAGCCACGATCACGGTTATAGAGAGGCATCCCGTTCGTGCTCATGTTCTCCCAGGAGATCATCTTGTCGTCGTACTCGAAGCTGGTCACCAGGGTGTCGTAGAACTGCCAGTCGTCCTTGAAGTGATAGCGTCCACCGGATGCGGTGATGCGTTGCGGCCAGACGGTCTGCAGCGCCCAGCGGCAAACATCCACTTCGTGCGTACCGTTATTCAGGGTTTCGCCCGTGCCATAGATACGCAGCCAGTGCCAGTTGTAAGGATGAACGTTGTCCTTATACTGCTGGCGCGGAGCCGGYCCCTGCCACAGATCCCAATCCAGGGTCGCCGGCACCGGGGCCACCTTACCCGTCCCCATCGTCTTACGTGTATTGCAGTACCAGGCCTTGGCGTAATACGCGCGTCCAATGAGGCCGTTGTGAATCTTGTCGATGATCTCGATCGAGTGCGGCGATGAACGCTGCTGGTTGCCCATCTGCACCTGCTTGCCCATCTTCTTCTGCGCGGCAACCAGGAGCTCGACCTCGTGCGGATTGTGGCTGCAGGGCTTTTCAACGTAGACGTGCTTGTCGGCCTGCATGCCCAAAATAGCAATCGGTGTGTGCCAGTGGTCTGGGGTCGCAATAGTGATCGCGTCTACGTCTTTCGATTCCAGCAGCTTGCGGAAGTCCTTATCCGCCTTAGGAGCCGCTCCCATCGACTTCTCTGTCTCTCCGGCGTATTTCTGCAGGATCACCGAGTCCACGTCGGCCACGTGGGTAATGGCCGCGTTTGCCTTGTTGGTGGTCAGCGCCGACAGGTGGGCATAGGCACGGCTGTTCAGACCGATCACACCAAAGTTCACCCGCTCGTTCGCGCCGATCACGCGAGCATAGCTTTTTGCTGTGGAGCTCACCGCAACGCCCGCGGCGGCTGTAGTCACTAATTTTGAAAATTCACGACGTGTAAGCATAACTTCTCTCCTGCGCTGGAGCAGTTCTCCTGAAGGTGTAGAGCGGAGTGTTTGCAGTTTGCGCCGTTTTCCTTCGAAGAAAACGGCATTCACTGATTTATCCAACACTACAGTATTAGGAGAATTGCGCTAGGCGCTGTATCCCATCTCGTTCAAGGTCTTGCGCATAAACGCAAAGCTCTTCAGCACACCCGGGAGCGGATTATCGCCGTTGATCTCATACTCCAGATCCACATCACCCTGGTACTTCATCGCGATCAGGGTCTCGAAGATCTTACGCACCGGCATCACACCGTCGCCCACATCGCACTGGCTCTCCTTCTTCTTCCCATCGGCCAGATCCTTCATATGCATGTCGAGCAGTCTCGGGCCAACCTCACGCAAGGTTGCAGGAATATCGTCGCCAGCGCGCATGGCATGGCCCACGTCAACGCAGCAACCGACGCGCTTGTCCATCTTTCCAATCAGCTTCAGGATGTCGTGCGGCGACGGCCACTCCTTATCCTCAGGGCCATGATTGTGAATGGCGAGGCTGATGTCGTACTTCTTCACGAAGCTCTCGACACGTTCCAGAGCAGCGTGCGATGGCGAGCCAATAATCAGCTTGATACCGGCGGCCTTTACGTACTCGAACTTCTGCCGGATATCTTCATCCTCGTCCTTCGGGAAGTAGATCGTACCCGCGCCCGTAAGCTTGAGGCCTGCAGCACGATATGCTTCCGCCTGTTTGGCAGCGGCGCCTTCCGGCGTCATGGGAAGGTGGACGTCCTTCAGGTTCAGATACGGCGTCTTGATCTGCTTCATAAAGCCGATCAACTCTTCCGGCTTGAACTTACGGAAGGTATAGCTTGCAATTCCCAATTTCAGGGGGGCGGGGCCTGCTGCCATTGCCATTCCCGGAGCCATGAGACCCGCGGCCGCCAGACTGCCCATCTTCAAAACATCGCGACGTGTCGACTTCATTCTTATCCTTATCTCCTTAGGTCAGCTTGACCCATTTGGCCTGCATCTGCGCCTTGATCACGAGTTCAGCCGCCAGCAGCGCCTGTTCCTGGTCCTGCGCGATATGCGTCCGATTGACGATGTCTTCCACAAATTGGGGACCGAACGGCAGCGATACCTGGTTGCAATCGATATAGCGCTGCTGTTGTCCATCCACCAGGAATAGGTTGTTGCCGGTCTTGTTCACGCCGACATTGGTGTATTTACGCACCTCAATGTAGCCCTTGGTTCCCAGAAGGAACAAGCGGCCATCGCCCCAGGTGCCGAGGCCATCGGGGGTGAACCAATCCAAGCGAACATAGCCAAAACCCTTATTGCCGCGAAGCACCATGTCGCCGAAGTCCTGGAACTTCGGGTGCTCCGGATGAGCGATGTTGGAGATCTGAGACTCTACAATCTCCGCGCTGGTGCTGCCGGTGTAGTACAGGAACTGGTCAACCTGGTGCGAGCCAATGTCGCACAGAATGCCGCCGTACTGCTCCGGAACCCAGAACCAGTCAGGACGCGGATCAGCGCCACCATTGGCGCCGCCACCGCCCTGCACGATCTGATGGGGAGCGATATTGATCGTCTGGATCACCTGGCCGATGGCGCCTTGCCGCACCAGCTCTCCAGCCTTGATCGCTGACTTCACTTCCAGCAGTTCGCTGTACATGATGGCGTAGATCCGCTTGGTTTCCTTTACGGTCTTGCGAACAGCCGCAAGCTGCTCCAGGGTCGTAATGCCGGGCTTATCGGAAAGGAAATCCTTGCCTGCCTTCATCGCACGAACGCCCAGCGGAGCACGCTCGCTCGCAATGGCGGAGCTCATCACCAGCTGGATGGAAGGGTCGTGCAGGATTGCATCTTCCGATTCCACCTGCTTTGCATCCGGATACTGCTTCTTGAAGCGCGCTACCTTATTGGGCTCGGAGCCATAGAACGCTACCAGTTTGCCGCCGCCACGGGTAATGGCGTTCACCATGCCATAGATGTGGTCGTGGCTCATACCGCATACAGCGAAGTTGATGGAGTGCTTGGGTGCGTCGTTTTCCCAGGCAGCCGGAGCCGCTGTCTCGTGCACCATCGGTCTGGCACCGAGGGGCTCGGCCAGCCCCATCTCCGCGAGGCCGCCCATCATACCCATGGCGCCAGCGGTGCGAAAGAAATCCCTACGATTGAATCCGTTCATCGGAAAAACATCTCCATTGATTGCATTTCAGTATTGGGTCTTGATTGCTCTTTGGAAGAAGAAATCGGGTCGGCGGAATTGTAGCAAGTCACAACAATCTCTGGCCCGTATAAAGATTCCCGCCTGCCGTTGGACCTCACAGACAAAGACGCGCCAGCCCACACCTTGGTTGAATTGATTTTTATATAAATCAATAGCCGAAAAATAAAAGGGGTTACGCGCCGCCGAACCGTTTCAATAAAAAATCTACTTGCAAAGTATCTCGTATAGATGTTTCTATTCTCTCCGCAAAAAAAACTAACCCACTTGGGGGCACTTGCAGATGAACCTGTACCTCTTTCGGCCAGTTGATATATCAAGAAAATCTCTCCTCTTTCGCGGTAAACCAAACTCCCTATGGATCGCCCTGCTTTTGGCAGTGATCGTGGTCTTCTCCGGGACGACGGCTACCGCACAGGACACAACAGCTACGATCGTGGGCTCCGTCTCTGACCCTTCCGGAGCCGCCGTTGGAAATGCGGACGTCACCGTAACCAACACGCAGACCAACATCGCTGTCGACACCAAAACAACGGAGTCTGGCGCCTATACCGTTCCGAACCTCATCCCCGGCACCTACAACATCAGCATCAAGGTGCAAGGCTTCCAAACCATCAGCATCCAGAACGTCACAGTAGCCGCAGGTGATCGCCGGCGCGCTGACGCGGCGCTGGTTGTCGGCGCCGTCAATGAAACCGTGGAAATCACTACCGCCGCACCGATCCTGCAGACGGATGCGTCCTCTGTCGGAGGCAACGTGACAGAGCGCGCCGTACAGGATCTGCCTCTGAACGGCCGCAACTTCATCAACCTCGTACAAGTCATGCCAGGAGCGACCGAGGGCGCACCGAACAGCATCAACAGCGGCAATCGTCCGGATGACCGCCGCCCTTCGTCTTCGATCTCCATCAATGGTCAGTCTGAGGTTCTGAACGACCAGCTCGTCGACGGCCTCGACAACAACGAACGTGTCATCGGCACGATTGGCGTACGTCCGTCGATCGATTCCATTCAGGAAGTACGCATTCTGACCAACAGCTTTTCGTCTGACGGCGGCAGAGCAGGCGGCGGTTTGATCAACGTCATCACCAAGAGCGGCACCAACAACTTTCATGGCTCGCTGTATGAGTTCTTCCGCAATGACAAGCTGAACGCCTACGCTTATCAGTTCGGAGCTCAGGCTGCGAAGCCACGACTGCGGCAGAACCAGTTCGGCGGCAGCCTTGGTGGGCCGATCTTCAAAGACAAGGCCTTCTTCCATGGCGATGCGGAGTTCTTCCGTCTGATCAAGGGAGGCCTGCCGAGTAACCTGACGGTTCCTACCGCCTACGAACTCGCGCACCCTGGAGATTTCTCCGATGCAATCCCGGCGTCGGGATGCGCCACCATCGCGGCCACCGTGGTCGATCCGACGCAGTCGCACACCACTGGCTGCGTCTACGATCCAAACCCGGCGTCACCTGGTTATCTTCGCAGTCCTATCGCGGGCAACATTGTTCCGAGCAGCTACATTGACCCGGTTGGACTCGCTTATTTCAAACTTTATCCCTCACCGAACACGGGTAAAAACGGATACGTCGGAACGCGAAACCAGCAACAGTACTCTACGGTGTACGACGTTCGTGTCGACTATCACTTCGACACCAACAACCAGATCTTCGCTAAGTACATCGTCAACGACATCTTCACATTTTCACCTGGATCACTTCCCATCTCCAGCGTGAATGGATTCGCCATCGATCCACAGACCGGCAATGGATTCGGATCTGCTCCACAGATCGCACGCAACACCGCGGTGATCTACACGCATACCTTTACCTCAAACATGCTGATGAATGTCGGCGCGGCGTGGACCCATATCAACAACGCATCGTATCCGCTGAACTATGGCGTCAACCCGAACACCAAGCTCGGCCAGCCGAATGTCAATATCAGTCAACTGACCTCAGGCCTTGCGGTCGCGTTGCCTACGGGGCTAACAGGCCTTGGAGGCGGCAGCAACTTCGTGCCGCTGCAGAACAAGGACAACAGCTATCAGCTCAATGGAAATATCTTCTATAACCGCGGGAACCACAGCTTCCGTTTTGGCGCCGCGGGCATCCGCCGTATCGCGCTAAACCTGCAGGACAACCAGGGCGAAGGCAGTTGGACCTTCCGTATGGGCGCTCCTGGCTTGCTGATGGGTATCTTCTCGGCGGCTACACGCAACAACAACCTGTATCCGCCTACGTACCTGACCTGGGAGCCAAGCGTATATGTCCAGGATGACTGGCACGTACGTCAAAACCTTACCCTCAATCTCGGTGTTCGTTACGACATCTATACGCCCTTCACCGAAAAGAAAAATCACATCTCCAACTTCGATGAGACGACGGCAACCATCGTGCAGGCCGGCGTCAATGGTGTCAGCAACACGGCGAATGTCAAAACAGACTATTCCAACTTTGCGCCGCGCGTAGGCTTTGCATTGACGGCGGCTCCAAGCCTTGTCATCCGTGGCGGCTTTGGCCTCGCGTTCTTCCCCAGCAACTACATGTCTCCGGTAAACCTGAAAAACCCACCGAACATCGCGATCTATGGCAACTGCTCCTCCGTTCAGGCAGCGAACGGAACCAGCGGTTGCGGTACAGCCTTTACTCGGTTCAATCAAGGCATGCCATCGCCAAACCAGAACCCGAGCACCGCCCAATCGGCACTCGTCGGCTCTATCCCTGCAACTGTTGACTACAACTTCCGCTCCGGATACCTGGAACAGTTCAACCTCACGGCGCAGAAAGACTTCAAGGGCAATACCTTGACCGTCTCCTACGTCGGGCAGTTGGGCCGCCATCTTTCCACCGGATTCGACATCAACCGTGCACCGCTGGGAAACAAGAACGGCTCACAAACGTTGCGCCGTTACTACTCGGTATTGCCGGGAGTCACGACGATTACCCGTAGCTATGCCACGGGCGCTTCGTCCTACCACTCTCTGCAGGCTGTCATCGAGCGCCGCTTCCACAATGGCCTCGGCTTCAACGTCAACACGACCTGGGCTCATCTGCTCGATAACGCTCCAAACATCAATGGACAGAGCGGAAACGGCGTCGGCCAGGTGTTGGCGACACAGAAGTTCGATGACTATGGCAATGGCGATCTCGATGTGCGCAACCGCATTGTCGTTACGGGTAACTATGCATTGCCCTTCGGCAAAGGAGCGCACGGACTTCGTGGCGCGCTTCTCGGCGGATGGCGTACAAACGTCCTCTATCTCTGGTCAACTGGTATGACGTTCACCGTTCTTAACTCGACCAATGTCAGCGGCACCAGCCCCGGTGGTTCGGCTGACCGGCCGAATGTCAATGGAGACCCCTTCCAGAACATCACCCCCATCTTCTCGGGAGCCATGCAGTTCTTCCGGGCTTCCGCTTTCTCTGCCCAGAGCGCGGGCGACGTAGGCAATGAACGCCGTAACCCATATCACGGACCGCACTTCCGGCACTGGGATATGTCGCTGTTCAAAGAGTTCGCGGTCTATCGTGAAACTCACCTGCAGTTCCGTGCCGAGGCATTCAACATCGCCAACCAGGCCAACTTCAGCAACCCTGTTACCGGGCTCGGTTCCACAACGACCCTGGGAGCTCTCACCTCGACACTTCCCTCGTATCAGCCACGTCTGATTCAGTTCGCGGTCAAGTACGAGTTCTAAATACAAACACCACGCCATGACGGCCTGCGTCTCATCCGCGCAGGCCGTTCTTTTTAACCTCGCCGTATTGCCCAAATTGAGCGGCAGCGCGTCTGATGGAAGAGTGCGTATTTCGGGTCCATCTGCCGCGGTCTTCTTGATCTTTGGGACATTGCTCTCGTTCGCTCAAGCAGCGCCCGTACACCGGCACAAGGTCACACGGCAGAGGCCCCTCGTCGTCGGCTACTTTCCTCAGTGGCAGCTTTATGCCGATACACCTTATTCCGTAAAAGCCCTTGATCAGAGTGGCAGCGCCAGGCTGCTGGATCAGATCAATTATGCACAGGGCTTCGTCAAAGAGGGTCACTGCTCCGTCGCTGATCCCAATGCCGACCTGAATACGGTTTTCAACGCCGCAAACAGCGTCGATGGCATCGCTGATGATCCTGCATCGCATTTCCATGGCTACTTCCACCAGATACAGGAGTTGAAGCGGAAGTATCCGCACCTGAAGCTGCTCATCTCTCTGGAAGGCCGAGCTGCTGACTTCGCCGCGGATGCTCAACCCGCGGTCCGCAAACAATTTGTCCACTCCTGTATCGATACCTTCATCCGCGGCCATTTCGCGGAAGGCATCAATGTATCGGACCTCTTCGACGGCTTCGACATCGACTGGGAGTCACCTCACCAGGAAGACGCGGAAAACTTCCACGAGCTCCTACGAGAATTCCGGGAACAGATGAACGCCGTACGACCGGGATTGAGGCTTTCTATCGCGGTCGGTCCGTCGCCGCGCATGCTCGGCGGGGTCGATTTCCGATCCATCATTCCCTACCTCGACCAGGTGGGCGTCATGTACTATGACTATGCCGGTCCCTGGATGCAGCGCTCCGGCTTTATCGCACCGCTCTTCCGCGATCCGGCACATCCGGGCGGAAGCATCGACCGCGGCATGAACGACTACATCGCCGCCGGTGTCCCGGCACACATGTTGCTGATGGGCATGCCCTTCTACGGATACGGCTGGAAGGTTCCGGAGGGCGACAATCACGGTCTCTTTCAGGATGGACCAGGTATCCGCAGCGAAGACTATCCTTATCACCGCATCCGGAGCATGAAGGGCAAATACGTCCTCTACCGTGATCGCCTCTCGCACGCTCCCTGGCTGTACGACGGGGATACGTTTTTCACCTTTGAAGACACCGCCTCGCTCAGCTACAAGGCGGCGTACGCTGCGAAACATGGACTTGGCGGAGTGATGATCTGGGAGTTGAGCGGAGACACCTCCGATGGGGAGCTGTTGCATACCGTCCATCGCTCCCTGAACCGTCCTCCTGCCTGGTACACCTTTCCGCCAGATGGCTCTCCTGCAGGCGGTCCACAACAGACAGTACAAACTCGGTCAGCCGAAGCCCCCTAAGCTTTGCTACACTGGCGGCTCAAGCACAATGACCATGGCCGAGAGCACCTTTGTTCCCATGAAGATGCTGCTGGAAGATCGCAGCAACCGTGTTCCCCGCACATTGGACCATGTGCCCTTCACGATCGGGCGTCTCACCGACCGCTCGCTGGTGCTGGACCACCCGTTCATCTCGCGCTCGCACGCACAGATCAACTTCATTGACGGGCAGTACTTCCTCGAGGATCTGCGGAGCACCCACGGCACCTATCTGAACGGCCGCCGTCTGGATCCGATGGCCGGTCCACAGCAGCTCAACGCCGGAGACAAGCTTCGTTTTGGCTCCTCCGACGGCCCCCTGCTCCGCTTCGGCAAACCGGACCGCGATGTGGCCAGCCTGAAAGACCTGATGGGCCAGATGCAGTCCATCGCGATGCCGAGCGAAGGCTCAGACCTGGAGAAGCTGCGCTGGTTCCTGGAGGCTGCCCGGAAGCTGAACGCCGTCGGCGCCGTACAGGAGGTGCTGCAGTCGCTCGTCGAGATTACGCTCGACCTGACGCAGATGGAGCGCGGGTATGTCTACCTGCGCGACACGGGGACAGGCGAGATGTCGATGGCCGTCGGACTCACACTCGCCGGGGAGAAGCTTGCCGATGACCGCGGTGTGGCTCAGTCGGCCATCCAGCAGGCGACACGCACCGCCGCCGAATTCATCGTCACCGATACGCTCTCACTCGATGGCGGGATGTCTGACTCCATGGTTGCCGGCAGCATCCGCACCGTAATCTGCATTCCCCTTCGGAGCCGTCACGGTGATTTTGGCAGCGACGAAGACAGCAAGGCGGAGCTCGGCGGAGAGGTCCGCGGCATCCTCTATCTCGACAGTCGCCTGAAGGCGGGTGCTCTCAACGAGGTCGATAGCGGCCTGCTGGAGACGATCGCCGGCGAAGCAGCGTCCCTGATTGAAAACGCATCGCTCGCCCGCGCGGAAGAAGCTGCCCGCCGCTATCGTGAGGAGCTGAACATCGCGGCGCAGATCCAGCAGGGCCTGATGACCGTGCAGATTCCGGACATCCCGTACGCTCGCATCAATGCCCGCAACGTACCGTGCAAAGACGTGGGCGGAGACTTCTTCGATGTCGTGGTCGATGAAGACGGCGTCTCGCTCGTGATCACGGACGTCTCCGGGAAAGGCGTCTCCGCAGCGCTTCTCGCCTCTACCCTTCAGGGACTGGTGTACTCCCAGTTGGCTGCACGCCAGCCGCTGGAGCAGGTCGCACGCATGTGCAACCGCTTCATCTGCGCCAAGGACATCGGCAAATACGCTACCATGATCGTGCTGAAGCTCACCAGGAGCGGCAACCTGCAGTACATCAACTGCGGCCACGTCATGCCCCTCCTGGTGGGAGACGGAGTGGTTGAGAAGCTCACCGCGACCAATCTTCCCGTCGGCCTGCTTCCCGATGCCGAGTATGAGACCGCCTATCTGAAGATGCCGCAGAACAGCCGCCTGATCCTGGTGACGGACGGAGTGACTGAAGCCGAAAATCCCGAAGGTGAGTTCTTCGGTGATGACCGGCTTGAGGGCGCCGCATCTCAGTTTGAGTCCATGACAGAGATGTTCGACTCCGTGCAGCGCTTTATGAACGGAGCTCCACCGACGGACGACTGCACGATGATCGAGTTGCGGTACCACGATCGCCGCGCAGAAACTCGCGCTTAGGCGTCTAGAGCAATCGTTGAAGCGCCGAGTTCGGAACTGCGTCTGCGGGTTTGGCAACTCCCATCCGCAAGGATGGAGAGCGAGGCCGCGGAACAGGTGTCAGCACCGGCTGAATCGAGTAACACCTAGCGTGCATCGGGCATACATCAAGTCCATTTTCGAGTGCGGATGGAAGGGCGGCGACAGAGACTAGGGGACAAGAGCAAAAGGTCTAAGTAACTGTACCGTTTGCCAACTGCCCTTTCAGCCATACGCTATTGTCAATCATGGGAGACCCCTTGAAAAGAAACAATACGCTTGTTCAGTGGTAGTTCGTGTATGCGATACCGCGCGCTTGAAGTACCCTCTGCGGGCATGAGGGTGTAGCGCTCAATGACATACGGAATGCCCTCACCGGTGAGTGGTTTGGGAGATGTAGTGACCTCGAAGTGCAAATGAGGCTCGCGGGCATCTCCGGAGGCACCAATATGCGCGAGGACTTGCCCACGACGGACATGCTCCCCCACCTTTACTCGGATACTTCCTGGTTGGAGGTGGAAGTAATAAGCGTATTGTCCATGACCAAGATCCAAGGTGATGAAGTTGCCCGGGATCGTATCGAGTGTGATTGGTATGGCGGGATGGAATGCGTTTCCGTGCCCCGGGATGTTCTCCGGTAGACCATCTCTCGTGGCAATGACGCGGGCATCCGCAACCGCGAGTACAGGTTTCCCATAAGAAAAGTAAGAGTTTTTGTTCGTCGGATCTCCGGAAGATGTAGCCCCGTTCTGCACTCTTTGCCAATCGATCGCGTAGCGTTCGTCGATGACCGGCTGACCATTGAGGACGTGTACCCCACGACGATGGTGATTGTCGGGGTCGCTATCTGGAGCGTCATCCGCTATCCAGCTTGGCCCTTCCACAGGTGGCCCGAGTACTTGTAAAGGCGTGTGATGTGTCTCAACGATAGCGCCCTCTGCTGCTAACCCCGAAGCTACGACTCGATGAGCGAGCCGTTCCGGTACTTTTGCAGTTCCATCAAACTCAATAGACATGAAGACTATGACGGTCTGACCTCCCGCCACTTGCAGTGGTACAGCCGGCTTTCCAGAGGTCAGAAGCACCGTCATGGACTGAAGACGTTGACCTTCAAAGACCGCGATTGGTTGGGCTGGTAGGTCAGGATTGATAACCTCAATGCGGTCCAGGGACACAGAAGAAGGCATGAAGTTTGTGAGGTGCATCTCATAGAAAAGGTAGGTATGACCTTCACTGGGAAACGCAGTTGGAGCGAACGGAATGCGCGTTTCCATCTGAAGTGGAAAGGGAGCGGGCTTAGGTAACTGCTGGCATGGTGCCGCAATGCAAATGAGGGCAATCACCATGTGAAGAGGGAAACGGAATCGCATGCCCATGTGTTACGAAGCCGACATCAAAAAGTTCCAGGCTTCTTCACCTGATACTTGACGATGTACAGCCTTCTCATGGAAGGCGTGCAGCGGCGTTTTCATCAACGGAAAACGCCCATAGATACGGAAGCCCTACACTACGCCTACAGGGAAAATGCTCTACCGTCCTTTAGCCTTCGCTTCCATCAGCAGGGGTGAGCCCGCATCGGCGTCGTTCCAGAGCGTCGCAAACGCTTTATAGGCCGGCGCGGCGTTGTTGTGATCTCCCATGGCATCGTACGCATGGGCCAGGCCGATCTGTGCCGCTGGATAGACCGTACCGCCCGTGAGCAGCGACTGACCGCGATGTTGCAACTGAACCTGATGATCGATAAGCGCGACCTGAGGCTTACCGGTCGCAACCTGTGCCAGGCCACGCAGGTAGGCTCCGATGGTTATCGTGTCATAGGCCTTAGCCTTCGATAACAGATCAAGTGCAGCCGCGGGCTGGCCCGTCTTCAACTGAATCGCCGCGGTGACCACAGGCGCGAAGTACTCCTTTGCTGCCGTCCCCTGCTGGCTGTTCAATGCGCTGAGATGCTGTTGCGCTGCTGTCTCATCACCGCACATCGCAGCTGCCAGACCTGCATAGTACGCCGCTCTGGGAGCGGTCGACGTTGCGGAAGGAAGAAAGGCTTTTGCGCCGCCGCAGTCGGAGAGCAAGGCTCGATCCAACGCTGCCTGGCCTGCAAAGGTCGCCGCTACGGCAGCCAACTTCGGATTCTGGGATACGGAAGAAATCGCCTGCCGCCATACGGCTGCTCCGGCCTGCAATTTTCCAGTGTTATCCAGATAGGTTGCATAGGCTGGAGCCACAGTCAACGCATCGGGGTGCTGCCTGGCCAGTTCAATCTGTGCAGCAAGAAGATCATCCTTCCCTTGAAGATAGGCCGCCAGCAATTCCTGATCGCTGTGCTTCGAGCCCGCTTTCACGGCTTGGCGTTCCAGTTCCAGAGCCGCCTCATAGCGGTTCTGTGCCGTCATCGCGACTTCCGCCTCACGATACAGGCTGCCATCGCTCGGATTCAGTTTCAGACCCTCCTGAGCCGCTTGCCCGGCTTCTGCCCAGCGTCCCATCTTTCGATCCAAGACAGCTTGCAGCCGGAAGCCATCAGGGTCGCTCGCAAAGGCCGTCAGATACGTCTTTGCGAGTTCGGATGCCTTCGGCAGGTTGCCGGAGACGAACAGCTCCTGGGCCAGCGCTGACAGTGCAGCCAGGCGCTGCCCGCTCTTGGCCGCGTTAGCGCCGGCAGAACGTGCTGCCGCGGCGGCTGCGTCATGCGCACCGACAGCCTCATACAACAGCGCCAGCTTCAGCGCAGGCTGTACAAATGCCGGGTCGGCGGCGACAGCACGCTCATAGGCCTGCATGGCCAGCGCCGGCTGCCACAGGCTGAGGGCGATCTCGCCCTGAGCGTATTCCCGCAAGGCCTCCTGCGAGGAGCTGGACAGGCTATTGAACGAAACACTCGTCTTCTGGATGTCAGCGTTCGATTCTCCCAGGGCGGCGCGTAGCGGTTGGGCCAGGCGATCCAGGCTGACACCGATCTGCTCCTTGCTGACAGCCCTGTCGGTAAACGTTGCCAGCGTACGATTCGAAGCCGTTTCATGCAGCGTCAGCTCAATGTCATAGCCGGCTCCGCTGCTGGCGACCCTGCCAAACAGGAAGACCGGAACACCGGAGTCAGTCGCGACCTGCCGCGCTTTTGCCTCGTCCACGGGCTGACTCGCGGCGCCGTCTCCGCTCAGCTGAGCGCGAAAGGATTCAGGACCGCGATACGCGATCGACGGAGACTGCGACAGCTCCATCGCGACAGCCGATGCAACCCAGTCATCCAGAGTGCTATCACCGGTGTCGTTTTGAATGGCGGTCACCATCACCGCCTGTCCCGGCGTCATGACATCGGAGACCACGCTCTTATTGCGGAATCTGAAGAATGCAAACGCTCCGGCAGCGATCACCAGAACCGCGACAGCCACGAACAGCAGCGTCTTACTGCTCTTCTTCTCCGGCTCGGCCTCAACATCGCTCTCGTAAGAGGCACGCGGCCTTGCGGCTACAACCCCTGAGCCCGACGCTGCCCGCCGTTGTGCTGACCTCTGCCCCGAGGCCACAGCGACGGCTGCCGTCTTGTCTTCTGCATGATGGGCGGAGGTTTGTGACGAATGGGGAGCTGGAGGACGCCAGCCTGCCGCCGGAATATTGATCTCCGTTGCGTCGGTTGGACCAGAGGTACGTGCCTGCTCCGGCGACGCGGCCGGAACGCCTATCGTTGACGGAGGGATAAACGGCTGGGAAATGCGCTCCGGCAGATCGTTCTCCCGCCGGCCGCCTGGTACGGGTGGGCTCGATGTCCGGCGAATCCGCCGGTCGACCGACCGGGGATCGCCAGGATCGTTCACCGGTGGCTTGGATCGCTGCATCCACGGGGCTTTCTTGCCTCCGTCGCGAATCTCCTCAAGTGCCGCAGCGACATCCCCTGCACTCTGGTACCGGTTCTTACGGTCTTTCGCCAGCAGCTTCAGGATGACCTTTTCCAGGTCCTTGGGAACATTCGCTCCGAAGCTCTTCATCGCCGGCGGATCGTGGCTCAGGATGTTGACGAAGATCACGGCGCTGGTCGCCCCATCAAAGGGCACACATCCTGTCGCCATCTCATACAGGACCACGCCTAGCGAAAAGAGATCGGATCGCGTATCGAGCTGTTCCCCGCGCGCCTGTTCGGGTGACATATAGGCCACCGTGCCGACCGTTGATCCCGTGACCGTCAGATCCTGCGTGTGTTGTGAATGCCCTGTCATGCGCTCAATCTTTGCCAGGCCGAAGTCCAGAACTTTCGCCTGCCAGGCGCCGCTGGGACGAGGGACCAGGAAAACATTTGCCGGCTTAATATCGCGGTGGACGATATTTTTGGCATGCGCCGCAGCCAGAGCCTCGGCGACCTCAATCCCGTAGGCCAGCACCTCTGCCACCGGCATAGGGCCTCGATCGATGGAGTCGCGCAGCGTCTCGCCATCGAGCAGCTCCATCACCATGTAGGGATCGCCATTGTGGTCGCCGATGTCAAAGATGGTGCGGATATTCGGATGGTTCAACGCCGACACGGCACGTGCTTCGCGCAGGAAACGTTCATGCATCCCCGGCATGGAGAGATCTTCATGCAGTACCTTCAACGCGACTTCGCGATGAAGACGGGTATCCAGCGCACGGAATACCGAACCCATGCCGCCGCGTCCGAGGGACCCAAGTATCTGGTACGGGCCAACAAAACTTCCTGTCTCAAAACTCATATCCAGAACATCGCAATCCGCGGCACTTCGGCAGAAACCACCAAACTAACTTGTGTGAAAGTGCGTCCATCATACCCCGTCTGTGCCGGGCCGCGAATAGCTTTTCCTTCACTTTTGGTCGATACAATGAACGGTGTATGCCCGACACCTCCATACAACGCCTGCCACTGGGTCAGACGCTGCTGATCGATGCCGATGACACCCTTTGGGAGAACAACATCTACTTCGAACGGGCCATCGCAAGCTTCATCTCACTGCTGAACCACCACGCGTACAGCCCCGATGAGATACGCCATCACCTGAATGCATGTGAGCGCGAGACCATCCGTGAACGCGGCTATGGTCTGAAGAGCTTCCGGCAGTCCCTGGTGAACTGCTTTGAACAGCTTTCCACGGAACCCGTCTCTCCGCAGACGCACGCGCAGATCTCCAGCTTTGCCGATGCCATTGCAACCCAGGAGATTGAACTTCTACCCGGCGTTGCCGATACCCTGGCTGAGCTGACGACACGCCATCGCATCATTCTGGTCACCAAAGGCGACGACTGGGAACAGCGCGACAAGCTGGAACGCTCCGGCCTGAAGCCGTATTTTCATGAGATCGAAGTCTTGCCCGAAAAACACAGCGAAGCCTACTTGACTTTGCGCGATCGTCACGGCTGCGAAGCGGCTTCCACGTGGATGATCGGGAACTCACCCAAGAGCGATGTCAACCCGGCTCTTGATGCGGGATTAAATGCCATCTTCATTCCACACGACAACACCTGGATGCTGGAACATGAAGAGCTGCTTCTGCCTCCGTCGAGCCAGGCGTTTCTGCAGCTCACCGCCTTCCCCCATCTGGCGCACTACTTCTAGAGCCCAAGTAAACGCAAAGAAGGTCACGATTTAACGCAAAGAGCCCGCAGCTTAAAGCAGAAGAGCCCACCTCGGGGGCGGGCTCTTAGCAACCTTATTGAGAGTGGCTTATGCCAGGACCTTGGTCACGCTCTTGTCGATGGTGTCCTTCGGCACGTAACCGACAATCTGCTCGGCGACCTTGCCGTCCTTGAAGATCAGCAGTGCCGGAATGCCGCGAATGCCATAACGTGCAGGCGTTTGTGCGTTCTGGTCCACATTCATCTTCATTACCTTCAACTGTCCGTTGTAGGTAGTGGCCACTTCATCAACGATGGGCGCAAGCGCTCGACAAGGACCACACCATGCGGCCCAGAAATCAACCATTACGGGCTGCTGCGACTGCAGCACCTCGCTCTCAAATGTCGCGTCGCTTACATCTGTTACGTTTGCCATCGTTCCTCCCTTTTTTCTCTCCGCATTATAGGATGCTGGAACCAGCGCTGCGATTCACAGCCCCTCATCCGGCCCGGAAACTCTCTTATTTTCAGCTTAAAAGGAGAAGCGCCCGGATCTATAAAGATCAACGGGCGCCGGAGCAGCCCTCCCCCAGAACTGCCCACGAGATGACAGTATTGGTGGGATGAAAACTTGTAAAGCAATCTTCAGTAACTCCGGGTAACAGGTTACTTTAGAGAAACACTGGCGCCCTCAGCCACATGGGTAAGAACGACCTCGAGCTCGGGATCTTCGCTGCGCAGTCTGGCCCGCGCTATCACTTCTTCCGGATCGGTTTTCTTGTCCAGTACCAGCAGGACCGACGGCCCGGCGCCGCTGAGTGCGACACCCAATACCCCATTCACTCCAGACAGGGGCAGCAGGGCCTTGAGTAGGGGGCAGGCCTCCATACGGTACGGCTGGTGCATTCTGTCCTGCATGGCCAATCGCAGCAGATCGCCCCGGCCTGCTGCGAAGGCACCTATGAGAAGCGCACTACGCTGCACGTTGAAGATCGCGTCTGCCTTTGAGTACTCCGCCGGCAGCATGCCACGGGCTTTCGCCGTCGAGAGCGAGCTGCCTGGAATGGCCACCAGAAACTGCCAATCGGCAGGAGCGGCAATCTTAACCGCCGCGACTTCTCCATCCACCTGCATGGCCGATGCTACAACCCCGCCCAACAGCGCTGCTGCCACGTTGTCAGGATGTCCCTCAATCCGCGTGACTTCCCGCAGCAGGCGAGCTTCGTTCCAGCCCAATCCACCAATCTGATTGGCCAGCAGCACCGCGGCCACAATCGCGGCAGCGGAGGAACCGCAGCCACGCCCCAGCGGAATATCGTTCCGAAGCGTCAGCTTAAGGCCCGGAACAGGGCGACCTGACGCCCGCAAAAGATCGCCAATTGTCTCGAGGATCAGGTTATGTTCGAGCCGTCCGCACAGTTGCGCATCCCGGCCGGAAGCGGCGACGGAGGTCTGTTCGGAGACCTCCGCATCGACTTCCAGATACATGGCCAGCGCCATACCGAGGGCGTCGAATCCCGGCCCGAGGTTGGCAGAACTTGCAGGGACTCTTACAGATACGGTCATAACTGAATGCTGCTCTCAAGCGCCTTGAGAACCGCGTCGGTCTGAGCTTCCAGCACGATCGGCGGCTTTCGCAACGAAGAAGCTTCCTGGTCCGAAAACAGAGTTCCACGATGAAAATCGATGGTGTACTCCGGATCCTTCAGGGTGTGGCCGGTCAGCAGCAGGACAACCCGCTCCTCGCGTCCAACGCGCCCGTCCCGGGTAAGCTTCTTCAGGCCCGCCAGGGTCACGGCGGAGGCCGGCTCACAACCGATGCCTTCAGCACCAATCTCGGCCTTGGCCTGGGCGATCTCCTGTTCGGAGACCTCTTCCACCCATCCGCCGGTAGCGCGGATAATCCGCACAGCCTTCTTCCAGCTTGCCGGATTGCCGATGCGAATTGCGGTTGCCCGGGTATCGGCAACAACAGGCTCAAGCTGTTCTCCGCCACTCGCCTGCATGGCCCGATAGAGCGGATTTGCACCGTGCGCCWGGATCACTGAGATCTTCGGAACACGGCTGATGAGGCCCAGGCGCTTCATCTCTTCGAATCCCTTGCCGAGCGCGGAGCTATTGGCCAGGTTGCCGCCGGGGACGATCACGTGCTCCGGCACCTGCCAGTCCATCTGCTCCACCATCTCGAGAGCGGGCGTCTTCTGCCCCTCGAGCCGATAGGGATTCACCGAATTGAGCATGTAGATTGGCAAACGCTTCACCAGGTCATTCAGGATCCGGACGCAGCCATCGAAATCGCTCTTGAGTTGGATGGTCAATGCGCCATAGTCCATGGACTGCGACAGCTTGCCCCAGGCGATTTTGCCCTCGGGAATAAACACGATGCTGGTAAGGCCGGCGCGCGCGGCATAGGCGGCCATGGCGGCTGAGGTATTTCCGGTAGAAGCGCACGCGACCACCTTGAAGCCTCGCTCGGCAGCGACCGACAGAGCGGCGGTCATGCCGGTGTCTTTAAAGCTGCCCGTTGGATTCATGCCCTGGTGCTTGGCCAGCAGCCAGTCCACGCCGGCAATCTTCCCGCAGCGAGGCAGCTCATACAACGGTGTATTGCCCTCACGCAGGGTCACGGCATGGGATGGATCGTCAAGAATCGGCAACAGGTCGCGGAAACGCCAGACACCGCTCTGATCGATCGGGAGGGTGGAAGAGCGGCGTTCCTGCCACAGCCAGCGGAGCGCACCCGCATTAGGAAGGTTAGCGCCATCGGACGACCACGGGTAAACCACTTCGTACAGCTCACCGCACTGGGCACAGCGAAAGTTGGAGGTCGCATCCGTACCGGCAATGCGCGCACCGCACCCTGTGCATCTAAGCTCGTGTGACTTCTCTTTCATCGGTACCTCTAGGGTACCGTAAACTTTCTGCCATGCTCAAAGCGCTGCTCCTCTTGCTCCTGATTCCCCCAGTACTCGGGCAGACAAAACCGATAGAGTTGCGGATTGCAGCGGCAGCCGATCTGCAGCCGGTGCTTGAGGCCGTGGGGCCGGTCTATGAGAAGAAGGCCAACGTCCACCTGCTGGTCTCCTATGCAGCCTCTTCCATCCTGGCCAGCCAGATCATCTCCGCGGGCCCGGGAGGGCCCTTCGACGTCTTCATGGGGGCCGACTTCTACTTCCCGGAGAAGGTTGTCGCTGCCAACCTGGCAGATACCGGCAGCCCGATTGCTTACGCCAAGGGGACCCTGGTGTTATGGACGCGGAATGGTTCTCCCTTCAATCCTCTCCAACTGTCGGCACTGGAATCATCCAATCTCAAGTCCCTTGCGATCGCCGACCCGGAGCACGCCCCATATGGCCGTGCTGCAGTGGAGGCCTTGAAAGCTCTCAAGCTCCAGGACAAGGTCAAGGATCACCTTGTGCGCGCTGAAAACGTAGGTCAAGCCGGCCAGTTTGCTTTCACCGGG
Organism: Terriglobus sp. 2YAB30_2; assembly: GCF_052114765.1. Classification (NCBI taxonomy): domain Bacteria; kingdom Pseudomonadati; phylum Acidobacteriota; class Terriglobia; order Terriglobales; family Acidobacteriaceae; genus Terriglobus; species Terriglobus sp. 2YAB30_2. The sequence goes on along the minus strand of NZ_JBFRFJ010000007.1, from coordinate 196,615 downwards.
AATGCCGAACTTGCCATCATCTCGAAGACGCTGGCAGTCTCCCCGAAGTTCAAACAGTCCGGGACGTTCGTGCTCTTCCCTTTTGCCAGCTATAACCCCATCACGCAGACAGCAGTCGTGCTGCGCAGCTCAGCCCAGCGCGATGCGGCTCACGCGTTTCTGAACTGGTTTCTCTCGAGCGAAGTTCAGCCGCACCTCCCTGACCTGGGACTCACGCCGGTGAAGTGAGTCCGTCACAAAAGCCCCGGTACACTGTCCTTCACCGATGGATCTCGACGCTCTGTGGCTGACATTCCGCCTGGCTCTCACCACGACCGCCATTCTGCTGTGCCTTGGACTCCCGCTGGCGGCATGGCTGTCCCACGGACAAAGCCGTTTGCGTCCGCTGGTGCAAGCGCTGGTTGCTCTGCCATTGGTACTGCCGCCGACTGTGCTGGGCTTTTACCTCCTCGTGCTGCTTGGCCCCACGACCGCAGTCGGACGCGTCATCACAACGACTCTCGGACATCCACTCGCCTTCTCTTTTACGGGGCTGCTGATAGGTTCCCTGCTGTACAGCCTTCCCTTCGCCGTACAACCCCTGGTCAGCGGCATGATGGCGATCGCGCCAGAGTTGCGGGAGGCTGCAGCGACGCTGGGCGCCCGGCCCTCGGTTGTCTTTGTACGGGTGACCATGCCGCTGATACGTCCATCGTTGCTGACCGCCGGGATTCTGACCTTCACCCATACCGTCGGCGAATTCGGAGTCGTGCTGATGCTGGGCGGCAATATCCCGGGCGCAACGCGGACCCTCTCCATCGCGCTCTACGATCAGGTTGCCGACTTCAACTTTGCTGCAGCCAATCGCACGGCTCTTCTTCTGCTGGTCTTCTCGTTTGTTTCGTTGTTGCTCGTCCACTGGCGAGCCGGACAAAGGAGCACTCGCCTTGTCTGAGCCATTGCTGCACGAACATATCACCGCGACGCTGGACTCCATCACGATTGACGTCACTGTGGTGCTGCGCTCGCCGTGGACGGTACTCTTCGGACCGTCAGGCTCCGGGAAGTCGACCATCCTTCGCAGCATCGCCGGGTTGCGCGGAGGTGCACCAGCCTGGAAACGCCATATCCCCCTCGCCTCACAGCAGGCTGCGCTGTTTCCACATATGACGGTCAAAGGGAATCTCGAATTTGGCCGCGAACTCCCGACGGGAGATTTCAAGCGGGAACAGGAGCTCCATGCCGAGCGGTTTCAGGATCTGGTTCGCCTGTTCCGTATTGGCGATCTTCTGGAGCGCTATCCGGCACAACTTTCCGGTGGCCAGGCACAACGCGTCAGCGTAGCCCGTGCGCTGATGCCCAGGTACTCGCGCCTGGTGCTGCTGGATGAACCGTTTACCGGGCTGGAGCAGACGTTGCGCGATGAGCTTCTGCTCACGCTCAAGCAATGGACGCGCGAGCACAGGCTTCCCATCCTCTCCGTCACGCATGATGTCACGGAAGCGCTTCTTCTGGAGGCGGAAGTGATCAAGCTTCATGAGGGACGCATCGCAGCTCAGGGACCGGCGCAGGAGGTGCTCGCCGAGGAACGCCTTCAGCTCTTGCGCAGCCTCGATGGGTCACGAACCTTTACTCTGTAGTCTGTCCGTGCGTATCCAGCAGAACATTCCGCTCGCACCCTACACCACGTTGAAGGTCGGTGGCGCGGCTCGTCTCTTCGTCGAGGCAGGCGGCGAAACCGAGATCTTTGATGCGCTGCGTTTCGCACGGGAAGAGCGTATTCCAGTCTTTGTCCTGGGAGGCGGTTCCAATCTGCTTGTACATGACAGCGGCTTCGATGGGCTGGTGATTCGCATTGCGCTGAAAGGGATCGCGCAGCAGGGCCACACGTTGATAGCGGCGGCGGGCGAAGAGTGGGATGCACTGGTGCAGCTTGCCGCTGAGCGGAACCTACAAGGCATTGAGTGCCTCGCAGGCATTCCCGGCACGGTGGGTGGGACGCCAGTCCAGAATGTGGGCGCCTATGGGCAGGAGGTCTCGCAGACCATCACCCAGGTTCGCGCTATCGATCGGGCAACACTCACACCGCTCGTGTTCACCAATGCAGAATGTGGCTTTGCCTACCGTCGTTCTCGCTTCAATCACGAGGACATCGACCGGTATATCGTCACGGCGGTGAGCTTCCGGCTGTTACCCGGCGGTGCTCCATCGTTGGCCTACGCCGATCTGCAGCGCGCGTTTCTGCCGAGTGAAACGCCCTCGCTGATGGAGGTTGCGACCAAGGTCCGGAAGATTCGCGCAACCAAGGGCATGGTTCTGATTCCCGGCGATGCGGATACCCAGTCCGCCGGGTCTTTCTTCAAGAATCCCGTCGTTCCGGCCGAGGTCTACGAGTCCATCGCCACCGGCCATGCCACCGTACCCCACTGGCCCGCACCCGGAGGTGTGAAGCTGTCGGCAGCATGGCTTCTGGAGGCCAGCGGTTTCCACAAAGGCTTTACTCTCGGCCAGGCTGGACTCTCCACCAGACATGCGTTAGCCCTCACCAACCGCGGCGGAGCGACGGCGGGGGAGATTCTGGCCCTGCGCGACCATCTGCGGGCCGGTGTGGAAACCCGTTTCGGCATTCGTCTGGAGCAGGAACCGGTCGAGCTCTAGACCATTTACAATGGAATCTGGAGGAAATCCGAATAATGTACCCAGAGATCATGGTCATCCCCATGCGCGAAGAGTTGACCCGCGCAGGCATCGCAGAGGCTCGCACCGCGACCGAAGTGGACACAGCCCTGGCCAAGCCTGGCACCACTATGGTGATTGTGAATTCGATCTGTGGCTGCGCTGCCGGTAAGATGCGCCCCGGCGTTCGCATGGCCCTGTCGAACCCCACTCTCCCGGACCAGTCCATTACTGTCTTCGCCGGTCAGGACCGTGAGGCCACCGAAAAGGCGCGCGGTTACTTTGGCGGACATCCGCCGACCTCGCCGTCGATCGCCATTCTGCGTGATGGACAGTTGGTATACCTGATGCAGCGCTCGGCGATCGAGACATCGACTGCTCCCGCTATCGCCCAGGAGCTGCAGCGGGCTTTCGACACCTACTGCGCCAAAACCACAGCGTAAGTTTAGAAAACTCTTTTGTTACAGACATGGCTCACTTTTCCATTGGATTGGCCGATGGAGAAAGTGAGCCATGTCTGTTATGGAATACATTCCCCAGCCCCGGTTCTTCGAGATGCTTGGCAGCAGTCCAGCAATGGAGCGGTTGAGATTACAGCTCGAGCGCATTGGGCCACACTTCCGCACCATTTTGTTGACAGGTGAAACCGGCGCCGGCAAAGAGCTTGCTGCGCGTACCCTGCATCAACTCAGCCCTGCCGCGAACGAGCCTTTTCTGGTCTACGACCCTGCTGCAACCATTGAAGAGTCGTTGGAATCAGCCGCTCGTGGAACGCTGTTCCTGGATGAAGTCGGCGACACCTCGTCCGCCGTTCAGGCGAAGCTGCTGCGCCTGATGCGCATGGTCGACACCCGCATTATCGCGGCTACGTATCGTAATCTGCGGCATCAGGCCGCCATCGGTGAGTTCCGCTCAGACCTGTATTACCGTCTCTCGACAGTCGAGATCGAGGTGCCACCGCTGCGGCAGCGCATGGAAGATCTGCCATTACTTGTGGAGCACATCCTCTCCCGCGCTGGAGATCGATATCACAAGCCGGCTATGGAGATCTCGAGTGAGGCCATGGAAATACTCCGCAGCTATTCGTGGCCTGGCAACATTCGCGAACTAGAGAGCGTGCTGAACAACGCCGCCATGCAACAGGAAGGAATTGTCATTCATACGATCTCGCTTCCAGAGCCGGAATCGCCGGTGAAAGCAGATTCGCTGCCCGTCCGTCTGGATGACCTGATCTCTCGCCACGTGCGTGGGGTGCTGGCACAGTGCGAAGGCAACAAGGTACGCACAGCAGAGCTGCTCGGCATCAGCCGCTCGACACTGTACCGCATGCTGGAGGCATAGCTACGGGCCGCGGTCATTCTGGGCCTGCGTTTGCTATTTCTTCACGAGCACCACCATCGGCACCATGTTCTCAACAGGGGCCGGTTCGTCTTGCGTGTGATCTGTGCTATAGTCAATAAAGTGTTCAGCGCTGGCCAGCACATCGGCGAGGGCTGAGAACAACCCATCGGACGCGTAGCTCAATTGGCAGAGCATTCGACTCTTAATCGACAGGTTGAAGGTTCGATTCCTTCCGCGTCCACCATCTGCCCCATTCAGTATTCATAACTTTCCAAACGATGAGTTCCAGAACCTCCAGCTCCTGCGCTGCAGGCGGAGAAATCTTCGGCGGCATGTATTTTCTCCTTTAATTTTTTGGGGGGCGCATGGTAGCGTGGAAGCCCTCCCCGGAAAGCTGAGGCGAGTTGACAACGTGAGCGAGGTAGCCCCAAAGCCGAGCGTCATCTACTTCATAGCTCTGGCCGTGGTCGTCGTCGGTTCGCTTCTAAATTGGTCGATCTTAGCCACTTCATTGACTGGCAGCCATGCAGGAACCCACGACTTCATTTCATATTGGGCGAGCGGCAGGCAGTTGCTGGAACATCGTAATCCCTATGATCCGCAAACCATCTTTTCCCTTGAAGTCGATGCTGGCTATCCGCGCAACTACCCCGTGATGATGATGCGGAATGCCCCGAACGCTTTATTTCTGACACTGCCAATCGGGCTCATGCCTTCTCGTGTCGCGTACGTTTGCTGGCTTCTATTCCTAATCGGCTGCCTGGTTACGTCGGTAGAGCTTCTCGTCGATGGGGATTCTTATACGAGATTCCTCGGCTACAGCTTCGTCCCGTGCCTACTCTGCCTGGTTATGGGACAGACGGGGATCTTTCCTTTGCTGGGCATTGCGATGTTCCTGCGCTTCAACGAGCAGCGGCCTTACTTAGCAGGTTCGTTCCTCGCTCTTTGTCTTATTAAGCCTCATCTGGCTGCCCCACTGATGGTCGCCATAGTGGCCTGGGCCATATATCGAAGACGGTATCGCGTCCTTTACGCGATGATCTTTGCGGTGGTCGTGTGCTCTGTCGTGCCGATCTATTTCGATCACGCGGTGTGGTCAGACTATGCTCGAATGATTCGAAGCAATGGCATCGAAAATGAGTTTATTCCAGCCCTCGGGTCAGCGCTCCGCACCGCGTTGAAGCTTAAAGCAGTATGGCCCCAACTGATACCGACTGCGCTTGCTTCGATTTGGTCGTTATGCCATTTCATCAGGCATCGCGAACATTGGTCTTGGGAGCAACGCATTCCCCTGCTCGTGCTGGTTTCGTTGGCTGTTGCACCCTACTCTTGGCTCACCGACCAATCCATCGCTTTCGTCGCCATTGCCCTCATGAAGCCAAAGCTCGATTCACTCCTGCTTGTGATCATGAGCCTGTCTTATATTGCTTTGCTATCAAGCCTCCACTCGCACATTAACATGTGGCTGAGCATGGCATGGCTAGGCTGGTACTTTGCGAGACAAATCTACCAACGTCAGGCGATGAACGTATCTGAGCCGCCGGCGAAGGATGCAGCTATCGCGATCGAGAACGTCTGACTCCCCGAATAGCTCAACAAATCCGTGACCGTGATCGTAAAAGTAAATGTTCCGGTTGCTTTAGAGCAATTCTCCTAATACTGTAGCGTTGGATAAATCTGCGAATGCCGTTTTCTTCGAAGGAAAACGGCGCAAACAGTCAAAGCTTCGCTCTACACCTTTAGGAGAAATGCTTTAGCTTCTCCGATTATGTGGCTATCCGCTTGCTGGATGGCAATCTACCTCTCTGCGAGGGAGAGGTATTTGCTTCTCACCAACACGACCCTCACCAGCACGACCAGCAGGAAGAAACACTCGCCCCAAAGCGCGTGGTTATGAAAACGTGGGGTGCAGTACGCCCCGAGAACAGCTCCTAAGAAGAACATCCCACAGATTTGAGCAAAAACCTTTGCCTGTTGCAGGTCATCCGCGGATCGGCCGGCGACGAGCCACGCAAGCCAGCTCCTCATCATCGTGTGCAGATTTCCCGTCGTAAATGTCGAGCTATAACTCTGCTTGTTAACCTGCCGGAACGTGGCCACCTGGAGCGAAGCGGCAAATGCGATTGCCATGGATATCCCGAGAGACGCGCCGTAGCTTGTAGAAAAGCTCAGACACATCAGGATTGCGATCTCTAACACCAGCACTGCAGCTTCCGGAAGACGAATGGCGGGGGCAATGTACTCATGCCGCATCAGCCTTGCTGCTGCAATACCAAGCAGAAACATCACCAGCACCAGGAAGTGACGACCGGCATCCTGCCAGGCGACGGTCACCAGATCAATCGCGAGCAGGATGACATTCCCTGTCATTGCATTCGCGAAGACATGGCCATGCCCGATGTAGGTAAATGCGTCGAGGTAGCCACCGGCAAACGCCAGCAGAGCGTGTGTCGATACTCCCAGTCTCGTATCGGTTTCGGTGGCAGGGCTCGTTGTCACCAATCGATCCTTCCCTCCCGCACTGATCATACTGCGGCAGGCCGGCAATAGAACGGCCGCGGAGCAAGCTTGCTGTTCTGCCGCCGCACAGTCTAGTTGGATGGAGGCAGAGATATATGTCGGTGTCCGAGATTAAGTCACTGTCTCAAATCGAGACAACTCAAACTTGAGTGGGTACAAAAGGGATGAAGATGGAACAGGTCGTTCCATGATGAGCCGGCCGCATGCTGCTGCGTATAGTCAGCTCACCATGGTGCTTTGCCAGGAGCTCTGAAACAACCCACATGCCAAGTCCGGTACCTGTCTCTTCTTTCGTGGTGAAAAACGGTTCAAGCATATGCCGATAGACTTCAGCCGGCATACCGCAACCTGAGTCCGCAATCGTAATGCGAACTCCGCGAAGCGCCCGTTCCTTCCAATGACAAGATGGACGTACGCTGGCGCGAAGTCGTCCTCCTTGCGGCATTGCCTCAATAGAGTTGTTGATGAGATTTGTAAATACCTGTTGTAACTCACCAGGAGAACCAAGAACCTCCGCGTTCCCTTCAGTCTCAGTATCGAACGCGATCTTGGCGAGATGCAGCTTTGGGGAAAGCAAACGCACCGTCGCGTTCACAAGTTCCGCGGGTTTTATGGCAACAAACTTTGACGTGCTCCGCGACATCTGAAGGGTCTGCCGCGTGATCTCCACAACCCGTTCGAGCTGTTGCCCGGTCTCTTCAACATGGTGAGTCTGTTCCGGGCTTAACCCGCTGTCTTTCAGCAAAAACAACAACCCCATAGCGGCATTCAGCGGATTATTGATCTCATGCGCGATCGCGGCCGACAAGCGGCCGGCAACAGCTAGCTTCTCGGTTCTCAAAAGTGCTTGATCTGTCAGCCTTCGCCTGGTTACGTCTCCGCAGTATCCTGTGATTCCGCGCACCTCTCCGGCATCATCAAGCTGTGTGACTCCCTGACAAGCAATCCATCGGATAGTGCCGTCTGGAAGGACGACTCTGTATTCGGTATAGCAGGAATCTTTCCGCTGGACGGCAAGCTCGAGTTCCCGTTCGGCCTGCTCAACATCGTCAGGATGGACAATACGCCGCCAGAGTTCATTACCGGCCTGCAGCGATGGATCGATGCCATGTAGACGATAGAAACCAGTCGACCAGATCTCATGATTGGACTGGATATCCCATTCCCACACACCGGCATTCGCACCATCAAGCGCCATCTCGATGCGAACCTGATTCTCTCGGGCTAACTCGCTGGCGCGGGCGTGCTCCTGCGCAAGATAGCTTTCCGTCCGCGAGAGTGTCAGCTCATGTTCCAGCTTTACCGTCTTCGCTTCTTCACGCTCCCGCGCTGCAATACGTGTGAGGCTGCCCACGAAGATCGACCCAACGATAAAGACGCACTCCCGGAACAACCACCCACTCGAATCAGGAGTGAGATTGATGCGATGCGTCGCGAAGATAAAATACTCAATCCCGCATCCGGACACGACGGCGCAAGCTATCGCACCTGATAAACCAAGAACCCAGGCACTCAGAATCACTGCCGGATATGAGAGCAGGTAAGGCGACCGATGGTTGGGAGCCATTATCAGACTCAAGCCAAATGGGATGCACGCAACCAGAGCTCCGAGAGCCACTTCAGTCCAAAAAGACAACCGGAGGGGGAGGTTGCCAAGCGCGTTGAAGACCCTATGAAGCACCATCAATCCTGTCTATGGCTCTTGAGTATACCCCGCACTTGCTCGAAAAAAATGCCGACCGAATCATGCGATTCACTCTCAACTATGGAGGCGGCATCTTCGTTCCCGCGTGTGGACAAGAGCAACAGCACCTGGCGAAGAATGCACCCGGTCCTCTAGTGGGGTGAGTCTAAAGTTCGCAACATAAATCATGAACAGCTTTGCCATCCGAAAGCGTTGAAGAAGCAGCTCCTTCACTAATCACCCCAGCGAACAAGTTCACTGGGGACACCGAACGTTCAGGATGACAACATTCACGGCAAGGACTTCAGACTCAGGACACTAGAGCCTGTTGCCGTGTATCCCGGAAGGGCATGCAGCGGAGTCTTCATTGCGGAAAATGCCCATAGGATGTCGAAGCTCTGGACTACACCTACAGGAGACTCTACGGAATCACTCTCTCGTTGTTTGCCTTCGCTCGAAGCGTGCCACAACTGCAGCAGACCGCAGAACCATCGGAGGAGGAAGACTGCCATCTATGGCAGAGGCCGCAACCGGCTGCATTTGCGCCCACGACATTCAAGACCGCGGAATTGCAGGTGCCCTCCGATTTCGTTGCGCTTTGATAGGTGAGACTTGAAGAATCTGCCGAAGCAATTGATTGCCGACCACCTCATTGGCCAGCCAAGGAACGCTATACGGGACATCATGCATCTCGTGCGCCTCGATTCCCTGGCCGCGAGCCACGACATGAGTCTGCTGGAGCGGCGGATACTGGCCGCACTGATCGTGCTGCCCGAATCCACCGGCACGGTCTGTCTATTACCTGTCAGGCTGGCGATGGCTGCACGGCTTGTACTCGCTGGGCATCCTGTTGAGGCTGCTGCCCCTCTTAGGCAGGAAGCAGCAGTAAAAACATCGCAACAAGTAGACGAATACTCAGGTTCACTTGGGGATGCCTCCTCTAAGGGGTTCTTTGACTGAGACGCTAATCGCACCGGTGGGTTGTGGTATTTCTGATAAAAGCGCTTCGCAATCGATAACGCAATTCGTGAATATCCTTCTTTCATACACTTTTCGGCCAGAAATATTGCCTTTCGACTATGCTTGTATGCAATAACCATCCCCCGCACACAGAAGCGATCTGAAAGGGTTTTAGAAGAAATGTCTGAAGCAACATGCGATATCGGCCTGATTGGCCTTGCAGTCATGGGTCAGAACCTCGTTCTCAACATGAACGACCACGGCTTCAAGGTCGCTGTCTACAATCGCACCACGTCGAAGGTAGATGAGTTTCTGGCGAATGAAGCGAAGGGTACGCCCATTGAAGGCGCTCATTCCATCGAGGAGCTGGTCTCCAAGCTGAAGCGCCCCCGCCGCATCATGATCATGGTGAAGGCCGGCTCGGTTGTCGATCAGACCATCAATTCCATCGTCCCGTACCTGGAAAAGGGCGACATCATCATTGACGGTGGTAATTCTCTGTTTACGGACTCGAACCGCCGCACCAAGGAGCTCGCCGACAAGGGCATTCTGTACATCGGCACCGGTGTTTCCGGCGGTGAGGAAGGTGCACGCTTCGGCCCATCGATCATGCCTGGCGGCAACCCTGAAGCATGGCCGGCAGTAAAGCCGATCTTCCAGGGCATCGCGGCGAAGGTCGAAGATGGAACTCCCTGCTGCGACTGGGTGGGCGAAGGCGGCGCAGGCCACTACGTAAAGATGGTCCATAACGGCATCGAGTACGGCGACATGCAGCTGATCTGCGAAGCCTACCAGTTGCTTAAGGATGGTCTGGGACTCACTGCGGATGAACTCCACGAAGTCTTTGCCGAGTGGAACAAGGGCGAGCTCGACAGCTTCCTGATCGAGATCTCCGCTGAGATCTTCGCCAAGAAAGACGATGACGGCCAGGCTCTGCTCGACAAGATTCTGGATACCGCCGGCCAGAAGGGCACGGGCAAGTGGACCGCGATCGACGCTCTGGACAACGGCATGCCGGTCACGCTCATCGGCGAAAGCGTCTTCGCACGCTGTCTCTCCGCGCTGAAGGAAGAGCGCGTCGCCGCATCGAAGGTGCTGCAGGGCCCTGCGAAGGCAGACAACAGCTCTGATAAGAAGGCCTTTATTGAGAACGTTCGCCGCGCACTCTTCTGCTCGAAGCTCATCAGCTATGCGCAGGGCTACATGCTGCTGCGTGAGGCTGCAAAGGTACAGGGCTGGAACCTGAACATGGGCGGCATCGCACTGATGTGGCGCGGTGGTTGCATCATCCGTTCGGTCTTCCTGGGCAACATCAAGGCCGCCTACGACAAGAATCCGAAGCTCGAGAACTTGCTTCTGGACGACTTCTTCTCGAAGATTCTGAACGAGTATCACGCGTCGTGGCGTAAGGCTCTGGTTCACGCTATCGAGAGCGGCGTTCCGACTCCGGCATTCTCCACGGCGTTGGCCTTCTACGATGGCTACCGGACCGAACGTCTGCCGGCAAACCTGCTGCAGGCCCAGCGTGACTTCTTCGGTGCGCATACCTATGAGCGGGTCGACAAGCCCCGTGGCGAGTTCTTCCACACCAACTGGACCGGCCGCGGCGGCCGTGTCTCGTCGAGCACCTACAACGCCTGATCTTCAGGTACCGATACACGAAGGGCGAGGCCACTGGCCTCGCCCTTTATCTTTTGTGAACAGCAAACTTGAAAATGACGAGAACTTTAGATTCTGGAGATTAGAAGGTAAACGCGAGCCCGGCCTGAAGCATGCGCGGCGACTGCGCCAGATAGAGGGTTCTGCCGTCGGAGGAGAGATACGGCTGATAGCCCTGCTCCAGCAGGTTGGTAACGTCGAGGAACGCCTCCATATTCTCGAGCCGGAGGCGGCGAATGCGAAGCGGCTGCCGTACAGACAAGCTCAGGTAGGGCTGACGGCTCATGGCTGAGAAGAGGTTCACAGGGGTGACCGTCTGCTCATTCTGCCAGCGATAGCTCGTACGAAGCTGTGTCCCCGAAGCTGGCAGCAGCGCCTTAATTCCCATTGCGGCCGATTTCGTGCGGCCGGCACGGAATCTGGTGACCGTCTGAGACGACGTTTGAGGTGCATTGACCACCGACAAGGCATCGCCGGTATTCACCTCGACTGTCGTCCAGATGCTCTGGCCTAGCTGTTCGCTGGCAAAAACACTCCAACCGACGGAGGTATACGGATCTCCCATCATCCGGGCGGTGCCGGTCGTTGCATCCGCCAGCATGGTTCCATGCGCCAGCTGAGAACCGGTAACAGGCCCAATACCGGCCACCATGGGCCGATCGATCGAATCCCGGTAGTAAGCCGTACGGATACTTCCTTTACCATTCCGGAGCGTCGCGGCAAATTGCTGGTGAGTACCGCGCTCCTGTAGCATGCGGTCTCCCTGTAGTACCGCAACCGGAAGAGGAGCATCGGCGGCATCGATATCGTCCGCGCTCTGCGTCTCGCGAGAGCGAGCCATGCGATAGCTCAGCACCAGCATGTCGCTGGGATGCATCGCCAGCTTTACGAAGGGACGGGCCTCAACGGAGGCTGCCCCCATACGTACAGCGCGGAGAGAGCTACCGACTTCCAGGGAAAGCATGTCGCCGAAGTTCATCACTTCAGCGGAGTCAACCGTGTATGCCTGGTATCCGCTTGCGCCCCCTTGTCCCATCATTTCAGGGTGGTCCTGGAATGAGACCCGGGTACGGGTATAGCCGAACATGCCGGCCGGCTGCTGATAAACCACCGAACCTTCTGTAGCCGCCCCCATCGCGTAGGGTCCACTCACAGCGCTGCTGCCGGCCCGGACGAGAGTGCCGTGTCCGTCGCTGCTGGCAGCGCCGTACGTGACGGCATTCTTAACTCCGCCGCGGCCAAAACCGTCTCCACTGGCTGCTTCAACCCGCGTATGGCTGACACGCCGCGGGGCCTCAGGTCCAGGAGAGATCAACACCACGTCCTGATCGCCTGCCAGGCGCAGAATCGGCCTGTTTGCCGCCGTACGCAGCGACCAGGTCCACTCATCGGCTGGTTCGTCCGGCTGGCGACGCTCAGCAGGAAGCCACCGGCTCTCCTCGAAGAGAGTCGTCAGCGTCAGGTTAACGATGGCCTGAGCACCGGCGCGAAGACGAAGATCGCCTCGCATCGACGGCAGAAACAAAACCGCACTTGCGCGTACCTGATATTTTCCAGGAGTGAGATTCCGGATAACGTAATGACCCTTTAGGTCTGTCACCGCCATTCCGGCAGGAGTGGCGTCCGGCAGAAGTGCCTGTACGAGGGCGCCCATCTGGGGAATCCCCTGGGCATCACGCACGATACCTGACACATCGGCCCCTTTGGGCTGCGCGACGGCAACGCCAATCGCCACTGGCATCAATACCAGAAGCAACGATACGGATTGGAGTCGGACTCGCTTCACTGCGCTTACACACGAAACACTGCGCCAGCCAATTCCAGAAAATCCGCGTCCCTGCTTAACACAGCCTGGACAGCGTTTTCAGGTTGCCTCTGCCGCCGATGCTCCTTGGGCCCAGCTATGCAGCTTTCCGGCTTCCTGACCTGCAATATTACTCCACAACAAACGGCGCTGACTCAGCAATTTGCTGCTTTGAGACGCCGTCATCCACCTTGATGGTTACCTGGTACTTGCCAGGCTGCAGGCTGGCAAGCGGGACACTTTTCTCCAACGTTACCTGGTCGGCATGCGGATTCAGCTTCGCTGTCTCCTCTGTCGCATCCAGAAGTGCTTTGTTATTCGATAGATCGGTGATCTGGTACTCGATCTTGGCGCTGTTGACCTTGCTCTTTTCGTCGATGCCAAGGTTGTAGACCTGCATCCAGAAATTCAGGCTCTGGTCGCGCTTGAAGGTAACCGGAACTCCGGAACCAGCCGAGACACGCGGGCGGATACGGGTATTCCCGATTACAAAGTTGCCGGTGCTGATCTCGTGAGTACTGACCCGCTCCATCTTGTCAGCCAGAATCAGGCTGGAGGCCGCCAGGCGGTCGTCGTCGAACTTCGGCACGTTTACGCTGCGCTTCCAGGTGCCGATGTGGTCAGGATTATTGACATCCTTGATCGCGATGTCCACCTTATATAGTCCCGGCTTCAGCGGCAGCGACTTCCAATACACCGAAACGTTGTCCTGGGTCTTCGGCAGCAGTTCGCTCGGAACCTGGATGCTGACCGTATCTTCGAAGGTCTGCACAACCTTGTGATTCAGGTTGGTTACGCGGCCAAGAATATTGACCGTACCCGTCGACACGCCATCCTTGTTGGAGAAGGTTACGTCGCGGTTCTTCACCTGAAGCGTCAGGGGAACAAGCACTGTCTCGTTCGTCACCTTCACGTAGTCCGTACGGACATCAAAGAGGAACGGAGGTCCGTTCAGAATGGTCGACTTGGTTAGATACTGTTCCAGATCCTTGAATTTGATCTGCGGAGCCGCCATCAGCTTCGCATACGTATTCAGACGGTCGAACTGCTTGGACTGGTTCATGGAGCTGCGGGGTCCGAGACCAAGCTGCTCCATACCGCCCTGCGTAAAGCGGTCGGTCTTGCTTCCCTGCCCCCACTGCTCATACAGCGTGAGACCGGCGCCGGGAACCATCTTCAGGGCGTCCTTTTCAGAACGGTCGATGGTCATGTGATAGTCGCCGCACATGCAGGTATCGACAAATTCGATATCGATGTTGTCGCCGACACCCTCAAGATAGCGGTAGTGCCAGGTCTCAAACGGGTAGGTCGAGGTGGAACCGCCGCCCTCATCGATGGGACGTTCATACTGTCCGCCCGATGGGTGCGAATCGATGCTGTCCGGTTTGCCGTAGGCAATATAGATATGGCCACGGTCGGTCTTCCAGCCAGGCTTACCGGCGGCGAAGTGCTCATTCGCGTAAGCGATGCGCTGGTAGTGCTCTTCGCGATATTCGTTGTCGGGCGAATCCGGGTTCGGATTACGGCGCTGCCAGAAGGCTTCGATGAATGCGTCGCGCTCTTCGTCATTCGAGAGCTGCTTGAACGCCTGCAGTTCCTCGTCCGTGATGATCCAGACGACGTCCTGATCGAGCCACTTCTTGTATTCGCCCTTGATTTCTTTCTTGAGGTCCTTCTGCTGCTGAAGGCGCTCGCGGTCAGAGAGACGACGCTTCAATGGGTCGGGATGCTCCACGACCTGCGGCTTGGCAGCAGGGCTATTGCTGTCACCGGACTGAGCGTCCTGTCCATAGGCGACTGCTCCTCCGACTGTCGCAGAAAAAACTAAACTTGCGCCGAGCAGAAGGAAACCACAGGTCTTCATAACGATGACAACACTCCGATGAGTTGTACGCCCCATTTTAGTGCGGTTTTCGACCGAACTCAACCTGCAAGGAGTACATCCGTTTGACGCCCCGCTGGTATGATGGTCACCATCCTTACCGGTAATGCGATTTGTGCATGGAGCTTTTTTCGAAACCATGAAACCAATCCGCATCCGGTTGCGTACTGAAGCTCTGCAGAGGTTCCCGCGAAAATCGCCCATGAGCGCAAAAAAAATCGTTGCCATTCTTGCTGTTGTCCTTGTTCTTGCGACTGTCGTCGTCGCTTCCATTGCGAAAAGCCGTTCCGGCGTTACACCGGTAGCCACAGCGAAGGTCACCCGCCAGGAGCTTGTCTCCATCGTGAGCGGTACCGGCCAGATCAAACCAAAGACCTATGTAAATGTCGGCGCCACCGCCTTCGGCCGCATTACGCACCTCTACGTGAAGGAAGGCGATCACGTGAAGAGGGGCCAGACGCTGGCGTCCATCGAGAGCGTTCAGCCTGAGTCGGCCGTTGCTGCCCAGACCGCGAACATCGCTGCGGCTAAAACCGATCTCAGCTCTTCGCAGGCCGCAATTAAGACCGCCGAGGCAAACGTCATCCAGGCAAAGGCTGATCTGACTCAGAAACGTTTTGATTACAACCGTTTTGAGCAGCTCTACCAGGAAAAACTCATCTCCAAGCAGGACTACGACGCCAAAAAGGCTGCCTACGAGGTAGCTGTTGCGACCGTGGCGCAGCGCGAGGCCTCACTGAACCAGTCGAAGGCACAGGCAGACTCCTCCGCCAGCAAGATTCAGCAGGCGGTCGCCAATCAGCGCGCCAACTTCGACACGCTGGATAAGACCGTCTCCCGTGCGCCCTTTGACGCCCTTGTCACCAACGTTCCCGTCCGTGAGGGCGAGACCATGGTTACCGGCATTCAGAACGCCCTCGGTTCCACCCTGATGACTCTGGCTGACATGTCGGTCATCACCGCGGAGGTTAAGGTCGATGAGACCGACATCGTGAACGTGAAGATGGACCAGACCGTGAACGTGACGATCGATGCGATGCCCGGCCGCAGCTTTAAAGGTCACGTTACCGAGGTAGGCGACCAGGCGCTGCTGCGCACCACCGGCATTGCTACCTCGCAGTCGACCACCGGCACCGAAGAAGCCAAGGACTTCAAGGTGGTCGTCACCCTCGACGAAGTCTCCGACGATCTGAAGCCCGGTCTCTCCTGCACCGCCAAGATCACAACGGCGAAGGTGGAGAACGCCCTCAGCCTGCCGATCCAGGCCCTGGTACAGCGCGACCCGGCCATTGAGAGCATCTACGCCGCCACAAAGAAGACCACCGAGGCGGCAACCAAAGCAGCAGGCCTCAAAGCCAACCCGATCCAGGGGGTCTACCTTCTGGAGCCCAAGAACGGCAAGCCGGCTGTGCGCTTTGTCCCAGTCGCTACCGGAGTTACCGGCGCAACCGAGATTCAGGTACTCTCTGGCCTCAAGGAAGGGCAGGAGATTGTAATCGGGCGCTTCAAAGTACTGCGAACTCTTAAGTCAGGCATGACCGTAAAGAGAGACAATACTCCGGAGACGCCCGCCGAGAGCGCCTCGTAGGTAACTCGTAGGTAGATTGGGGGAACCATTCCCCTCTTGCCAGCGTACAAGCACGCATACGACGATTGGAGAGTAACCACATGCTGACGGAGACCCAAGTGGAACCCACCCTGACCCCGAACGCCGAAGGTCCGCACGACGGAGAAGTCATCGTTACTGACGACCTGTGGAAGACCTACGTCATGGGTGAGCAGGAAGTTCATGCCCTCCGCGGCGTCAACCTCCGCATCCGTCACAACGAATACGTTGCGATTATGGGTCCCTCCGGTTCCGGCAAGTCGACCTTCATGAATCTGATCGGCTGCCTGGACTCGCCAACGCAAGGCCGATACTGGTTGAACGGACATGATGTCTCCCAGCTCGACGATGATGAGTTGGCTCGCATCCGCAACAAAGAGATTGGGTTCGTCTTTCAAACCTTCAACCTGCTGGCCCGCGCGACGGCACTCCACAATGTCGAGCTGCCGCTGATCTATAACGGCACGCCGGCTGCGGAACGCATCGAACGCGCCAAGCAGGTGCTGGAGTCTGTCGGCCTGGGGACCCGTATGGAGCATAAGCCGAACGAGATGTCCGGCGGTCAGCGTCAGCGCGTCGCCATCGCACGAGCTTTGGTCAATTCACCTTCCATCATCCTGGCCGACGAGCCGACCGGTAACCTCGACTCCAAGACCGGCGATGAGATCATGGCGCTGCTCGATGAGTTGCATGCCCGCGGCAATACGATCGTCCTGGTCACGCATGAACCGGATATCGCCGACTTCGCGCATCGTATCGTCACCATCCGCGACGGTCAGATCGCCAGCGACAATGAGAGCAGCCGGGTTCGCTAAGACGCAGGCATTTTCAGGACAAAGGGTGGGCCGATGGCTCACCCCTTTGTTCTGCTCCCTGCGATGACCCCACATGAGCTTCGCGTATGTGGGGCACCGGCTATGGCTGCTGAGAATTTAGACCGTCACCGCAGCCGCTGCCGCAGGTCATCCGTGATCGGAACCACCGCCAGAAGCACCAGAACAAATGCCAGCGGAAGTGTCGAGATATACCCCACCTGCTGAAACGAGATCGCTCCCGCCAATCCGCCCAGGAAAAATAGACCCACCAGGCCGATAAGAATCCGCAGCTTGGCTATGTCTCCGGTAACGGGATCGTCTTTATGCCGGCTCCAGTAGAGGAACTTCCCCAGCTCGATGCCGGCATCGGTCACCATGCCGGTGACATGCGTCGTGCGGATCTCTGCCCGCGAGAGCTTGGTGATGATCGCATTTTGCAGTCCCATGATGAAGCACAGCAGCACGACCGTTCCGGAGACAAAGAACCATTCATGCCGTACCAGGCGATTGCCCATGATGCCGAAGCACAGCAGCAGCATGGCTTCAAGCATGAGGGGAAAGGCATATTGGCTGTGCAGATTGCGCCGCCGTCCCCAGTTGACCAGCAACGCCGTGCAAGCCGCGCCCATAAGGAACGAGGCCAACGATCCCAATCCGGCTAACGCCAGTCGCACTTGATGGATGGCGAGGTTGTCGGCGATCGACGAAACGATGCCCGACATGTGGGAGGTGTACTGACCTACCGCAAAGAGGCCACCGGCATTGGTGGCGCCGGCGACAAATGCCAATAGAAAAGCGAGCCTGAGATTGAAGATCCGGTCTCGGTCCTTCCCTGTCAGCCGCCTGAGAAATGGTATTGGCACCGTGCGATCTTCCCCGCATCCATTAGAGCATTTTCCCTATTTGGCAGGCCCGGAAGGAGTGTGCAGCGGCGTTTTCATCGCGGAAAACGCCATAGATACGGAAGCCCTGCTCTACACCTACAGGGAAACGCTCTATCCAACCTTTCGCCTAACTTCTACAATTTCCAGCATGAAACTCTTAGCCATTGCAGAGGCGCTTAACGCCACGCTTGTCGGCGATGGTGATGTCGAGATCACCGGTCTGGCAGGAATCGAAGAAGCAGGCCCTGGCGATCTGACCTTTGTCGCCAACCCGAAGTATGCGTCCGCCGCCCGCACAACCAGCGCCTCTGCCGTGCTGGTGGATCCTAAGTTTCCAGAGATCGAAGCGGCAACATTGCGGACCGCAAATCCGTATTACGCCTTCGCCCGCGCAATCGAGCTCTTTTACACCCCTCCTCGGTATGCGCCGGGAGTTCACCCTACAGCCGTCATCGATCCAACCGCAACCATCGGCGAAGGAGCGCATATCGGCGCCTACGTGGTCGTCTCTGCCGATGTGACCATCGGCGACCACGCCACGCTGCTGCCTCATACGGTGATCTATCCGGGGGTGACGATCGGTGACCATTTTTTCGCACATGCCCATGCCGTCGTACGGGAGGATTGTGTCCTGGGTGACCACGTGACCCTGCAAAACGGCGTCGTTCTGGGAGCCGACGGCTTTGGATTCGCGAAAGACAGCGCCGGGAACTGGCACAAAATTCTGCAGTCGGGCCCGGCAGTCGTGGAGGACTACGTCGAAATCCAGGCAAATGCGACGGTGGACCGCGCCTCGATCGGTGAAACCCGCATTAAAACCGGGGCAAAAATCGACAACCTGGTACAGGTAGGCCACGGTTCCTCGGTCGGAGAACACACATTGTTGTGTGCGCAGGTTGGCCTTGCGGGATCCACCAGAGTTGGGAAAAATGTCATCCTTGCCGGACAAGTAGGTGTTGCAGGTCACCTCCATGTGGGCGACAATGTCATCGCTACAGCACAGACCGGTATTCCGAGCGATGTGCCGGCGGGTAAAGTGGTCTCCGGATATCCAGCCATCGATAACCGACAATGGTTGAAATCTGCCGCGATCTTCAACAAGCTCCCCGAAATTATTCGAGAACTAAGAGGAAAGAAAGAACTTTCCGATACCTCCGGCAACCAGTAAGCAACACCGGGTCTCTAAGGAAGGGAGACACCGATGGCCAACGACACAATGGACGAACTCCAGCAGGAAGTTTCCGCGCCCACGCTGGTACGCGTGCTTTTGCTGGATGACGAACCGGCAAACCTGCTGCTGCGTACCGCTATCCTTCGCAAGAATGGGTACCACTGCCTTCCTGCCTCAACGGTAGAGGAGGCCAACGAACTCCTGGACCAGATTGACGTCGCGGTACTGGACTACCACCTCGGCCATGGCAAGTTTGGCACCGAGGTCGCCATTGAGCTGCGGCGCCGCCGGCCGGAGGTCCCAATTGTCATCCTCTCGGCCACTCTGGAACACCGCTTTGGCGGACCGGAAGATATGCACCTGCTCAAGGGCTACTCCTCTGTCGACGATCTTCTACATGCTCTTGCATCCTTTTCAGCAAAGCGCCGGGGAAAGCCGGTCGTGGTCGATGCGCGTGACTTCTTTTACGAACGCATCTCCATGGCGCTGGGCGATGACATTCTGGTGCAGATTCTGGATACCGACGGGACCTGGCAGTACGTCAACGAAGCCGCGGCGGACTATCTAGCCCATCCGCGAGAATGGTTTCCAGGCCGCAACATGTTTGTCGAGATGCCCAATCTACTGCGCGACTGGCGCAGAGTGATTGCGACCGTCTCGACCACACGCGAGACATATATCGACCGTACCCGCCGGGGGCTGCTCTCGGTTCCAAAACCTGATGAACGGCCGGGGACCTGGTCCATTCTCGCGTTCCCGATGACCCTCCACTCGGGAGAGACCGGTGTGGTTCTAACGGCGCGAGTTCTTGAACGAAGCACGATGTCGAACGGCGCCGCTTGAGCGAGGGCGTGTCATCCAACTCCTGTCGTCAGAGCATTTCCCCTGTTGCTGGGTATCCCGGCAGTGTCGTGCAGCGGCGTTTTCATTGCGGAAAACGCCCATAGATGCGGAAGCCCTATATGACACCTACAGGAAAAATGCTCCAGCGTTGCGAGCGCAAATTTGTCCATACGAGGCGGAGGCCGAAGGCTGTGGCGGGTCCTCAGTCGAGGCCGACAACGAAGTATGGGCAAATTTGCGCCGCAACCCGAAGGGCCGGGGCAGATTTTCTTCACCCCAGCCAGCAAAGCTGACTGGGGACCCCGATTTCCCGATCTCTTCGTCACTCGTCGTTCCAGCAGGCCGGCTACAGTTCCCTCCTCGCCCCTCGATCTCGTAAAAATCTGCTCCCGGCGCTGACTGACACGAGTTGGATGACACGCCTGGAAACCATCTGAGACCAAGCTGTATGCTCGCGCATCCCATGGGCATGAAGGCATGGCGACTGACCGGGTTTGGACTCGATTCTCTCAAGCTGCAGGACGTACCCGATCCTTCACCCGGTGAGGGCGAAGTCCTGGTGCAGGTCCATGCGGTTGCACTGAATTACCGCGACAAACTGCTTGTGGATGGCAACTATAACCCTCGCCTTGAGTTCCCCATCACCCAGGGAGCTGACGCCTGCGGCACGGTGGTTGGGCTTGGACATGGGATCTCCCGGCTTCGCCTTGGAGATCGCGTCCTCACGCAGTATGCAACTCACTGGGTTGACGGTCCTGCCCAGGGCAAGGAATCACTCTACAGCCTGGGCAACGTCTACCAGGGAGCTTTGGCGAAGTATCTTGTTCTGCGGGAACAGGCTTTGGTCAACGCGCCTGCCCATCTATCCAACGAAGAAGCGGCGACACTGCCCTGCGCCGGCGTAACAGCATGGCAGGCACTGGTCGAAAAAGGGAACCTGCAGCCAAACGATACGGTGTTGCTGCAGGGAACGGGCGGAGTCTCTCTCTTCGGCCTGCAGATCGCCCACGCCATGGGGGCAACGACCATTGTCACCTCCAGCTCAGAGCTCAAACTCCAGGGCGCCCAGAGCCTTGGAGCCGATTTCACCATCAACTACCGACGCACGCCCGACTGGGAAAAAGAGGTTCTTGCACTCACGCAGAAACGCGGCGTCGACCAGATCCTCGAAGTCGTCGGCGGGGAAAATCTTGCTCGCTCTCTGCGCGCTCTGCGGCCAGAGGGACAGATCTCTATCATCGGTGTTCTGGAGGCTGCCGACGCTCGTCTTCCGTTATTCACCACGATTCAAAAGCTTGCTGTCATTCGCGGCATCTCCACTGGCCCCCGCGTTGCCCTGGAGCGATTTATCCGCCACTACGAAGACTGGGGACTGCATCCGGTCGTTGATGCTGTCTACGAGTTCAATGACACGGTTGCGGCCTATCGTCATCTCGAACAGGGTCCCCTCGGGAAAGTCGTCATCCGCATACCGTAAAACCCGTCTTAAGAGGCATGAAGCTTTCGCATCGCCTCTGGAGCCGCCGGCGACTACTCTCCACCGCAGCCGCCACCTCTGCCGCAAGGCTCTTGCGCCCCAGCCGTCTTCTCGCAACAGAGAACACTGCCTGCCATCTCACTCCTGAATTGACGGTCGGCCCTTACTATGTCGACTACGAACTGCTCCGCAGTGACATTCGGGAAAACAGGCCCGGCCTGCCGCTCCATCTCTCCATCGTTCTTCTGAACGCGCGCACCTGTGAACCGCTTTCCAACGCCGCAGCGGACATCTGGCACTGCGACGCAGCCGGGATTTACTCCGGCTACACCAAAATGAATCCTGACAAGATGGACTTTGGTCCGGGTCGACCTGGCGGGTTTGATGGGCCGCCGCCAACGGGAACCTTACCGCAAGGCCCGCCGAAAGATGGGGACCATCGCGCCCCACCGCCGATGCACACGACGGACCACCAAACATTCCTGCGCGGTGTACAGATCACCGGTAAGGACGGAACGGTGAAGTTTCTCACCATCTATCCCGGATGGTACGTAAGCCGGGATACACACATCCATTTGAAGGTCCACACCGGCGGCCACGGCGATCATGGGAAGTACACCTCAGGGCACGTCCGCCACATCGGGCAGATCGCCTTTTCCGATGCACTCTCAGATCAGGTCGCGCTGCTGGAGCCGTACGTCAGCCATAAAGTTCCACGCACGCATCTCGCAGACGATACGGTCTTCCATGGAGATCTCTCCGGGATCATGCTGCACACCACCCAGGTCAACCCGGCACGTCTGGCCGATGGCCTGCATGGAACAATTACTTTTACAGTCGATCCGGAAGTTGAACCCGGGCCTGAGGGCTTTGGAGATCGGCCGCCGTCACAGTAGAGCCCTGTGGGTGTGACGTATGGCTGCTGCATCTATGGACGTTTTCCGCAATGAAAACGCCGCTGCACGCCTTTCCGGAATCCCCAGCAGCAGGAGAAATGGCTCTAATAGCTATACTCAACCCATGCAGTTTCAGAAAGCCGCAGCCCTTTTCCTTCTTCTCATCGCCCTCGCAGGCTGCCGCTCTCGCTACATCGCAACCACCATTACGAATGACACAGCGAGTCCCGTCAGTGTCGTACAGGTCGATTATCCTTCGGCCAGCTTCGGTACGCAGTCGCTCGCTCCGGGACAGACTTTCAGTTATCGCTTCAAGATTCAGGGTTCCGGTCTGGTGAAGATGACTTGGCTGACTGCCGACCGGCAGGAGATGCACGCCAACGGCCCCACACTGTCGGAAGGTCAGGAGGGTCAGCTCGCCATCCATCTTCGGACGAATGCCGACCCTACCTTTGCCTTTACCTCTCTTAACGGACGATAACTAGCCCTTAGTCCGGACTAGACCTTGTGTCCAAAGACCTTGTGTCCACTAGACTTCGCGTCCATGTGCCCGCGGCTGCCGTCTCCGCTGATGGATTCCCGCACTCCCACTCATCTTCGGATGATCGCTCTGCTTACTCATGAACACGTACAGCAGGAAGAGCACCACTAACAGCGGCAGCAGCATAAAGAAGCCATAAAAAATCATGGCGACACCTCCCTAACTCATCCCTGTTTATAAGACTCGCCTCACCCCGCCGTCGTTGCTCTCTGAAAAGTCATCCTCTTGTCCAGCGGTTGTACTCCAGCCTCGATGATTCGCGGTCTTACTGTGTACCTCGCTGTAAAGGACACACGCGTATCTTGTTGAAGCTCTACCGTCTTGCTCTTTGTCTCTTTCTCGCCGGCACGGCACTCACGACGTCTTCTTCAGCGCAGGCAACCGCCACGGCGTCCGCAACCTCAAACCGCCGAACTCTTCGGCGGGGTTTCGAAGGTGTACACCGGCATACAAGGCCAGAACACAAGCTTCACCGCCGGTGGAGATTTCATTCTTCGGCGTTTCGCCGGGTTGGTGCCATCGGCCGAAATCCGCGGCACGTACGCCTTCCGGAAAGGCAACGTTGCCGCCGAGAAGAATATCCTCGGCGGCATCAGACTCACGCGGCAGTTCAGTTCCGTTCATCCTTACGTTGATTTCCTCGCCGGACGCGGCTCCATCAACTTTCCCAATAACTACACCTACGGCAGTACCACGTATGAATATGTTTCCGGTACCGTTCTGTCTCCCGGAGCCGGTATCGACTTCTCCGTCAATTCCCACTGGTCGGCCAAACTTGATTTCCAGTACCAGCGTTGGAGTGTACCCGTCACCGGTTCCGGATCGATCTACTCCAGGTCCGCCACGGCCGGCGTAGCGTATCGTTTCAACTTTGAGTCACTTGGCCGCCGCCACAAGAAGACCCGCGATTACAGCGACTATCACACCGCAAGCAGTCAGAAGGACGATCATCAGTAGGCGCTCGCGCAGTATGTTTTTCCGGAATCGAATACACTTGCCCCATGCCGCGCGGCTTTTTTATTACCTTTGAGGGCCTGGACGGCTCCGGAAAAACAACGCAGCTCAGGCTGTTACATAAATGGATGGCCGAGCAGGACCGTACTGTCACAACCCTGCGCCAGCCTGGGGGGACGAAACTCGGCGAAGGCATCCGCGAGCTGATCGTCAGTTCAAAGGGAGAGGCCGCAGTAGGCCCCATCGCCCCCTTCACCGAGCTCGCACTGATGTTTGCGGATCGCGCACAGTCCATCGCTGAGATTATCCGCCCGGCTCTTGACCGCGGCGAAATTGTGCTCTGCGACCGTTACACCGATTCCTCCGAGGCGTACCAGGGTGGCGGACGCGGCCTTGGCAGCGAGACCATCCTCGGTCTGCACCGTCTGCTCTGCGGCAACCTGCAGCCGGATCTTACGGTTCTGCTGTTACCGGATTTCAACGCTTCCCTTGCCCGGGCTCGACGCCGCGACGGCGATGAGTCCCGCTTCGAGCAGGAGCACAACGACTTCTTCCAGCGTGTCTGGGATGCCTATAAGGTCATCGCCGCCCGAGAGCCCGGGCGTGTCGTCCTGATCGAAGAGAATGCCTCCATCGATGAGGTACATGCGACCATCCTTGAGGAAGTCACGACCCGGCTCTTTTCCTGATCCAGATGAACGGTCCGGCCACATTCCCGATCGTCGAACGCGGAGCGTATCGCTTCCCTCCGGGCCTGCGTCATAATCTGCCCTTTTACATGGGCCGCAAGCCGTGGGCGAGGATTGGGCGCCCCATTCTGCTCTTCGAGCATCTGGCGAAGACCTACGGCCCTGCGACCCACTATCGCATGATGGGCACTGACATCCTCTTCCTCAATCATCCGGACTTCGTCCAGGAGGTGCTCGTCACCCAGAGCGGCAATTTCATCCGCGAGCGCACGCTGCGCCGCATGAAGATCCTGCTGGGTGAGGGCCTGCTTACGAGCAACGATCCGGTTCACATGCAACACCGCCGCATCGTCGCACCTGCTTTCCATCGCCAGCGGATTGCGGCCTATGCCGATGAGATCGTACGTTCGGCCGCTGCGATGGCTGAGCGATGGAAATCAGGTCAGGTGATCGATATCGGGGCAGCCATGATGGAGCTTTCGCTTTCAATCGTTGCCCGAACGCTGTTCGCCAGCGAGGTCACAGAAGATGTCCGAGCCATCAATCATGAGACCCATGCCATCATGCGTCTCTACAACCTGCTGGTAATTCTGCCCAGGCTCGAAAGCTACCTGCATTGGCCTCTTCCCGGCGTGACCCGGTTCCGCAAGGCGCGGGCGCACCTTGATTCGGTTGCTTATCGCATCATCCGTGAACGCCGTGAAGATCCCGAAGATCGTCACGATCTTCTTTCCATGCTGCTGCTTTCACGGGATGAGGATGGCAATTCCCTCTCCGATGAACAGGTGCGCGATGAGATGCTGACGATCTTCCTCGCCGGCTACGAGACCACAGCGAACGCACTCACGTGGACCTGGTATCTGCTCTCACAGAATCCGGATGCTCGCGAGCAGATGCATGCTGAACTGGACCGAGTTCTGGCAGGCCGCACGCCAACCCTGGCTGATTACGCGAATCTCACCTACACGCAGCAGGTCTTCTCCGAATCCATGCGCCTCTATCCGCCGGCCTGGGCTATGGGACGCGAAGCCTCTATCGATGTCGAACTCGGGCCTTATCGTATTCCCGCGGGATCACATGTCTTCTTCTCCCAGTGGATCATCCACCGCAGCCCGGAGTTCTTTCCCGATCCATTGCGGTTTGATCCGTCGCGACACACGGACGCAGCCAAAGCAGCACGTCCCCGGTTTGCCTACTTCCCGTTCGGAGGAGGCTCCCGTCAGTGCATCGGTGAAAGTTTCGCGTGGATGGAAGGAATCCTTGCCCTGGCGACCATCGCACAACAATGGAAGCTAAATCTCGTGCCGAATCAGCGGATCGACGTGCAGGAGAAGATCACACTGCGGCCGCGGTATCCCATTCTGATGACTCCGCAGAGGTAAAACTTTTCCGTCGCTAAGGACGGTAAAATCTGACAGTGGACTTCTCCAGCTTTATTGGAAACGCACCCGCTGTCGACCAGCTTCGCTCTGCTATCGCCGCAGGCCGCCTTCCACATTCCATGATCCTCGCCGGGCCGAAAGGCGCCGGGAAGTATACGCTTGCCATGCTGTTGACGCAGGCATTGCTCTGCCGGAACCAGCCCCGCGAAACTCTTGCCAACGGTCGGGAGGCGGCGCTCGCTTGCGGAACCTGTGCCAACTGCACCCGCATCGCGGCAGCAATGCCGCTCGATACTCTGGTCGACGAAGCCGTAGCGGCCCGGGAAGAGCTGCGCGAGACAGATAAGAAAGAGACGCGCGTTCTGATTCAGACGCATCCCGACGTGCTGATCATTCCTCCGGACCCTCCTCAGTTACTGATTAAGGTCGGTCAGATCCGCACACTGATCCACTCCGCCTATCGCGCTCCCTCGGAAGCCAAACGTAAGGTCTTTATCCTCACGGCCTCCAGTTTTATGAAAGAGGCGGCGAATTCCCTTCTGAAGGTTCTGGAGGAGCCGCCCGCCTACGCGCATTTGATCCTGCTGGCCGATAACCCGGGCGAACTTCTGCCTACGATCCGGTCTCGCTGCGCCATGGTGCGCCTCGGAGCCCTGCCTCCCCACGAGATCGAAGGTCTGCTGGCCGCGGAGCATCCGGATTGGAAGCCTGCGCAGCGTCAGCTTGTCGCTCGTCTGGCACAGGGAGCCGCCGGCCGTGCCCTCAACTTTGATCTTGGCGCCTTCACTGCCGCACGCCAGGATGCGCTCGTCATTCTACGGAACGCCGTAAACGATCCCGACCATACGGCTCTGTTCAAAATGACGGAAACCTATCGCGCCGGTGCAGAGGGTCAGCAAAAGACACAGGATCTGCTCGGCGCCCTATCTTCGCTG
This sequence comes from Terriglobus sp. 2YAB30_2, assembly GCF_052114765.1. Taxonomy (NCBI): domain Bacteria; kingdom Pseudomonadati; phylum Acidobacteriota; class Terriglobia; order Terriglobales; family Acidobacteriaceae; genus Terriglobus; species Terriglobus sp. 2YAB30_2. The sequence continues at coordinate 169,917 of NZ_JBFRFJ010000007.1, read as the reverse complement.
CTGGAAGACTTGTTGTTGCTCCAGGCAGGAACGCCGGAGATGATTCGCAATATCGATCTGATCGCCGAGTTGGAACGAACTGCCGCAGCCGTTCCCTTCGAATGGATCGAAGCAGCCTCCCGCGCGCTTGATCAGGTGCAGTCAGGCATGCGGCGCAACCTGCTGCGTTCTCTCTCCCTCGACTCTTTTGCGACACAACTTGTGGTACGGTAACGTACAAAAAAATCGCCAAGCCATGCGACCTTCGTTAGACTGGACGCATCCCTATCTTTAAGAGCTCCAGTTAGTCGTTTCTTCTTGTACGCGGACGCGCTGAGCCGTGGGGTTCGCTTTGCTGTATTGGAATCTGCTGCTTTATGAGTGATCAAACCACCATCCCGACCGTCGATCAGACCTTCAATGGCAATCGCAAGCTAATACGCCCTTCCCTGGTAGGCCGTATGCTGCGTCGCGGCAACGTGCGTCATGAAGAACCGCTCTCGAATGCGGCACTGCAGGAGAATCATCATCCCGGCGAAAGCAGTCACGCCGAAGCCTTCTACTTCCAGAAGCAGATTCAGCAGAAGACCGAGATGGTCGTCGTACTCGAAGACGGCGAACGGCTGGATGGGCAGATTGAGTGGTACGACCGTGGCGTCATCAAGCTCTGCACCACATCGCGGCAGCGGGTGCTGATCTACAAGTCATCGGTCAAGTACATCTATAAAGCCAGCGAAGTTCCTACGTCGACCCTTCTTTAACTCACTCGGGCTGCCTTCCGCAGTCTGTCCAGAAGAGCTGCTCCGACTCCCTGTTCCGGCGGCAGTGGACAGACGATGGAGGTCACTCCGCGGGCATCCAGGTCGCGCAGGCCGGCAAAGAGCCGGTGCGCCATCTCCTCCGGTGTGCTTCCCCAATCAAATGTCTGTCCCCCGGATGTCCACCCTGTGGGTAACAACACACCGGTCTGCTCTGGTTTCAGCGAGGCCACTATCTCCTGCAGTTCCGCTTGATCCCTGACCAGCACGACCCGGGCCCGAGGAGCATAGTGACGGATTCCCACTCCCGGGGAGGGTAGACTCTCCGGGCTTTGCGTCATCGCCGGCGGCTCATACCGTACGGCAGGCCCCGCAGTCTCCTCAAGCATCTGCAGCGTCACAGCGCCTGGCCTGTAGACCACCATCGGAGTCTGGCACGGGTCGACGACCGTCGACTCCACCCCAACTTCGGTTGCGCCACCGTCGAGAACGGCGTCGATACGGCCTTCCAGGTCCTCCAGGACGTGCGCGGCGCTCGTCGGGCTGGTTCTTCCGAAGCGATTGGCGCTGGGAGCGGCTACGGGGACGCCTGCCTCTCGAATCACCTGCAACATCACGGGATGACGCGGCATCCGGACCCCCACCAGAGACCGACCGGCTGTCACCAGGTCCGGAACGGCATCGGACTTCGGCAGCAGCAGCGTTAGCGGGCCTGGCCAGAAAGCCTTCATCAACCGAAGGGCCGCGGGAGGAATCTCCCGAACGACAAGCCGCAGCATCGCCTCATCGGCCACATGGACGATCAGGGGATCCCATCCCGGACGTTCCTTGGCCGTAAAAATCTTAGCGACCGCCTTTGGATCGAGAGCGTTCGCACCCAGCCCGTAGACCGTCTCAGTCGGTAAAGCAACCGTCCCGCCTCGTCGCAGGATCTCCGCTGCCCGGGAGATACCGCCGGCGGTTTCCTGAAGCCGTTCTGTTGTTCCCACAAAATCCACCTCCTCATCGTAGCTTCCAGCGGACAAACAGGCCTATACTTCCACCATGTCCTCAGCCGAGATCGAGCTGAAGTTCGCTGTCCGTTCTTCGGATAAGCTCCGTGCCCAACTTCCTTCTCTCGGCCTTACGCTGCTTACTCCTCGCACGTTCGAGCAGAACACGCTTTACGACACGCCAGGTCGTTCCCTGCGTGAGCAAAAGCAGATTCTCCGTATTCGCAGCTATGACGGCCGATGGACGCTGACCTACAAACGCCCTCCAACCGACGACAACCTGCTCGACCTGCGCTTCAAACTGCGCTATGAGACGGAAACCGAGGTGGCCAATGGCCCCGCTCTCGGTGAAGTCTTTGAGCATCTGGGATATCTGCCCGCCTTCCGGTACGAGAAATACCGAGAAGAATGGCTGCATGCGGAGAGCGGAAGCCATGTGGTGATTGATGAGACTCCGATCGGCACATGGGCGGAGCTCGAGGGCTCTCCCGCTTGGATCGATGCCATGCTCGCCGGCCTGGGGATTCCCTCAGAGGACTCGACTACTGAGAGCTACGGCAGGCTGTTTCTCTCATGGAAAGAACAGACCGGGCATCCAGCGGAAAACCTCACCTTTGAAGAGATTGCCCTCGATACAGTCCCGGGCCGCTAACCTCCTCGTCCACAGCATCGAACTTTGGCAGCTAAAATAGGCATTGTGTCAGGTAACAGGGGCCATTCGCCGAAAACGCCGTTTCTACAGCAGCAGAGCGTTGCATTCCAACTGGCGGTGGCGTGTTGTGCCTGGCCGCTTGATATGCCGCGTGTAGAGCGGCTTGCGGACGCTCAGGCGGAGTGGTCTGAATTCCTTGCTCTGGTTAAACGCCATCGCATCCCTGGTTTAGCGCACCGCGCGCTGAAGCCGGTGACCAGAATACCGGAACAGGTGCATCAGACACTTTCTGCCCGGGCCCGCGCCAGCATCCTCGGAAACCTTAGCTGCATTGCCCTTCTGTCGCAGTTGGACAAGCAGTTCAGTAATAGCGATATACGGTATGCCGTCCTCAAAGGAATCCCGCTGAGCCAGCAGCTTTACGGCGACAACTCAGTTCGCCAGACTCGCGATATTGACCTTCTGGTCGCTCCTGATGATTTCGAAACCGCGGAGAGCATCTTGCTGCAAGCGGGCCTGAAACGCGTGGAGCCGGATAGAGAGCTAACGCCACAGTTACGGAAGGCGTGGTTTAACCTGCGACATCACTTCTCTTACGTCTACCCCAAACATGGAATTACGGTAGAGCTTCACTGGCGTTTGTTTGACAATTCCGACATCGACCCGGGCCCTCGCGTCCTTCAAGAACTGGAGCAGGTGGAAATTTCGCCAGGTATCTCTTTCCCGGTATTGCGTCGCGAATCGCTTCTGCCACATCTGATGATGCATGGCGCCAGCCATGCGTGGTGCCGGCTCAAATGGCTCTCCGATGTTGCGGCCCTGCTCGCCGATTTTTCCATAGATGATCGCAAGCACCTTCTTCAGCAGGCCAGTGACCAGGGAGTAGAACCGGCTTTCCGCCAGGCGATAGGGGTATGTGAAGCCCTGGAGCTACTACCGTCCTACGATACGGCCCCAGCAAGCGCCACTGAACGATGGTTAACCTCGGTCGCTCTTCACGGCCTGCTACAGGATGAACCTTCTCGTGGCAATTTCCAGGTCCGCCATCTGATGCTTTCAAGATATCTATTAAGTCCGCGTCGATCGTATCGTCTGCAGGAACTTAGAGTGCACGCATTTTCCGCCGATGACTGGATGATGTTTCCTTTGCCCCAGTGGCTTACCTTTGCTTATCCCCTATTTCGGGCACCATTCTGGCTCATCCGCCGTTCTCTTTACGCACTCCGATAACGGCAAGAGGCTGCACCTCGTACGCGTTGTCTTATCGCGCAAATCATGAGTGAGACCAAGCGCACCGCCCCGGCTACGTTTGCGTCCGATATGATGAACGCATCGCACCATAGACATTTTTTTCAAGAGGTACCGCCGCCCGCATGCGAGCTGCGCTCGAACGCTACTTTCAGTTTCATGAGCTGGGGACCGACTGGCGCACGGAGATTCTGGCCGGTGTGACGACCTTCGTCACCATGGCCTATATCATCTTCGTGAACCCGTCCATTCTGTCGCAGACCGGCATGCCTATCGCGGCGGTCACTATCGCCACCTGCCTTTGCGCGTCCTTTGGTTCCATCCTGATGGGGGCACTGGCCCGCTATCCGCTGGCGCTGGCGCCCGGTATGGGGTTGAATGCCTATTTCACCTATACCGTCTGCCTGAAGATGCATGTGCCATGGCAGACGGCCCTTGGCGCTGTCTTTCTTTCCGGCATCATCTTCCTTCTGCTCACCCTTGGCGGCATTCGCCAGTTGCTCATCACCGCGATTCCCCGCGAGCTGCACGCAGCTGTCGCTGGAGGGATCGGGCTGTTTATCGCTTTTATCGGGCTGCGTAATGCCGGCATTATCGTGAGCGATCCTGCAACGGCAGTCACGCTCGGCAATCTGCGCTCTCCGCAAACAGCACTCTCGCTCTTCGGTCTGATTCTGATTGCGGTGCTGCAGGTACTGCGCGTACGTGCATCGATCCTCATCGGCATCGCCGGAACCATGCTCACCGGCTTCATCTTCCACCAGGTGCACTGGCAACCCGGTCACGCAAGCCTTTCCGCTATTCGTCAGACGGCCCTTCATCTCGATATTGCTGGAGCATTGAAGCTCAGCGGCGTCGAGATCGTCTTTGTATTTCTCTTCGTCGATCTCTTTGACAACATCGGCACCCTGCTTGCCGTTACGCAGAAGACAGGCCTGATTCCTGCTTCCGGTGTAATTCCGCGGGTGCAGCGTATCTTCTTCGCCGATGCCATTTCCACAGTGGCGGGTTCACTGGCTGGAACCTCCACCGTCTGTTCCTACATCGAATCCAGCGCGGGTGTCGCCGCCGGGGGGCGTACCGGCATCACTGCGATTACGACCGGCCTGCTGTTTTTCGCATCCATCTTCGTCGCTCCACTAGTCGGGGCAATCCCGGTTTCCGCCACCTCTCCGGCGCTCATCATCGTCGGGGCGCTTATGCTCGGCAGCATCGGGGAGCTCGACTGGCATGATCCGCTAGTTGCAATTCCAGCATTTCTCACGCTCATTACCATCCCGCTGACCTATTCCATCGCCACCGGACTTGGATTCGGCGTGATTGCTTTTGCCGCACTACGATTGTTTAGCGGCCGCGCGAAGAAGTCGGATTGGTTACTTTACCTGCTGGCGACCGTCTTTCTGGTCAGGTTTATTTATCTCGCCGCGGGTTGAGATGTTGACAAGCGGTCTATACTGACCATAATCATGCGCTTAACTTCTCATCGAGCAGCGTCGAACGCCGGGAAACCTGCATTACGGGTTTCATGGGCCTTCGCATTGCTTTGCCTCGTTGTGATCGTGGCGGTATTTGCATGGGGAACGGCTTATAAGATTTCGCTCTACCGCAGCCTTGACGGTCCCACATTTCCGCATGTGAAGATGGGCACCACCTCCGACGGCCCGATGAAACGGGCTATTGGCACGGCTGTTCTTGCCCTTGCTCTTCTTCCCTGGCTGGCAGCGTTGAAACCTCCCAGACAGATGCAGCGCGTGGCCCGTAGTTGGATTACTCCACCGCGTCCAGCTACCATCGCGGAACAGCCTCAGCTTTTCCTTCGACCTCCTCCTCGCATCCGCTAGCTCATCCTCGCTCATGCCTTATGAGCGCTTCCATGGCTGCGATGCCCTCGGCGTCGCCTTCACTGGAGAAGCTAGATGGATCAGCATCATACTCCCTGTCCAACGGGGCGCATCGTCGCACTCACGGAACTGTTTCTCAACCGCCGCTCGCTTTTAAAGGGCATCGCCCACTCGATTCTGAGGAACGAAGCAGACGCTGAAGACGCGCTGCAGGAGGCCTACTACAAGGCCATGAACCGCATCGAGCAGTTGGCAGATGAGCACGCACTGCTCGGCTGGCTCTGCATGATCGTCCGTAACCACTCCCTGCAGATGCTCCGTAGCCGCCGGGTTCGCCAGGCCGGCTCGATCGACACCGAACCGGAGATGCGTTTTGCCGTCGAATCGCTTACCACCACCGAGGATGAATCTCCGGAACACATCTGCATTGAACGCGAGATGTTCCAGCGCACCATGGCCCGGCTCGACCTTCTGCCAGCCAATATGAAGGCAACGGTTACGATGCACTATCTCTCGGAGATGAGTCTGAGCGAAATCGCCGAGCGCCAGGGACATACCATCCCGGCACTCAAAAGCTATCTCTACCGGGGCCGGAAAATACTTCGGGGAGGGCCACTGCCCTCCCCGCGTGAAGGAACCGTCTGCGCCTAGAGCATTTTCCCTGTAGGTGTCGTGTAGGGCTTCCGCATTTATGGGCGTTTTCCGCGATGAAAACGCCGCTGCACGCTCTTTCGAGAAACCCAGCAACAGGGAAAATACTATAAGGCTTACTTGGACGGTGTTCCTGCCGGAACGCCGTCCTGCAGCGCCTGAAATGCGACGATCTGCTTCAGGACCTCATACGGGACGTTCCCGAGGGGAATCAGATGTCCATTAACCGAGATCATCGGTGTCTGGTCGACCCCGGAATCTTCCGCCAGTTTGATCTGTGCATCCACCTTCGCCTTCGTCGCCGGCGTTGACGCACAGGCAGCGATCGCCGCAGGATCCTGCCCGGCGGCGGTTGCCGCGGCAGCCAGGGTCTGGTCACCGGCCTCGGGGGTCAGAGCCTCCTGCTTTGCGAAGACCTCATGCAGGAAGGTAAAGAAGGCGTCATTGCTTTTCTGCGCCACGCAGACCCCGTAGGACGCTGCTTTATAGGCGTACGGATGAATTTCCGTCAGAGGATAGTTCTGAAACACGACTCGCGCATTCGGGAAGTCTGTCACCAGTTGATCGAAGATCTTCTCGGACTCTTTGCAGTGTGGGCACTGCATGTCGGCGAACTCGACCAGCAAAAGATCTTTCCCTGCCACACCCTTAGCCGGCCCATCGGCCCTCTGCTGCAGCGTTGACCGCAGCGCCGCGAACGGCTTCTCGCCGAAGGGCATCACCTGGTCACCAGCCAGAGCAAACTTGCCATCAGGCGTCGTCAGGAACTGCAGGGACTGCGGCTGCTGATTTGTTGCCTGCCCCTTCTGCGCAATAAAGACGACCACGCGGCTTATGCCCGGCGCCATGGTCTTCTGGATTGCCATGACACGCCAGATACGATTCACGTCATAACCCCACTGCGCCTTCAAAAACGCATTCACAGTCGCAACCGTTGGCGTCTCAGCGGTAAAGAACCTCGGATTAGGCTGCGGCAACGGATCAGCCTGTGCCGCGGAAGGAGCGTCCGCAGTCTGCGCCATGGCGGCTGCGCCGCCAGTAAGCGCCGCCGCAAGAACGAAACCAAGCATTTTCTTATTCAATGAGTGACCTTTCTAAACTTGAACCTTTACTGCAATGGGGAACCTGCGTCCGTTGCCGAAAGATTTGCGCGTCACCTTCAGCACCGGCGCGGCCTGTTGCCGCTTGTATTCACTGCGCTCGACTAATCGTAAAACCTGTTCCACCAAAGAACGGTCAACGCCCTGTGTCTTTGCTATCTGCTCAGCACTTTCGTATCGCTCCACATAGGCTTCAAGGATCGGATCGAGAATATCGTACGGCGGCAGCGAGTCCGTATCCAGTTGTCCCGGCCGCAACTCCGCTGAGGGTGGTTTCTCAATCGTTGCCACAGGAATGATCTCGCGCTCGCGATTGACGTAGCGGCTCAACGCATAGACGCTTGTCTTGGCCACATCCCCTATCACCGCCAGACCGCCGACCATATCGCCGTACAGCGTGCAGTAGCCGACCGCCATCTCGCTCTTATTGCCGGTTGTGAGCACCAGCGCGCCGAACTTATTCGAAAGCGCCATCAGCAGCGTTCCACGGATGCGTGGCTGAATGTTCTCCTCGGCAAGTCCGAACGATGTTCCCTGGAAGAGCGGATGCAGCACCTGGGTGAACTGGTCGTAGATCTCGCGGATGGCCAGGAGCTCGAAGCGAATCCCCAGGTTCTGAGCCAGAGCTCGTGCATCCTCCACCGAGTGAGATGACGAGAATTCGCTGGGCATGCCAATGCCGATCACATTGTCCGCGCCAAATGCTTCCCTAGCAATTGCTGCAACCAGCGCTGAATCGATCCCTCCGCTCAAGCCAACCAGGACCTTTGAAAATCCGCATTTACGCACGTAGTCGCGCGTGCCCATCACCAGTGCCTGCCAGGCTCCAGCCACCTCATCGTCCTGCACGACGGGGACGCAGGGAGTACTGCGATCGGCGGTATCGAAGATCACCAGATCTTCTTCGAACGATTTTGCCCGGGCGATCACACAGCCTTCCGGGTCGAAGGCGATCGAAGTTCCGTCGAACAGAAGGCTGTCATTCCCGCCGACCTGATTGCACATGGCAACCACCGCATGGTGACGGCGTGCCAGTGCAGCCAGCATCTCGCTACGCACCTGCCGCTTCTCTTTCCAATAGGGAGATGCTGAGATGTTCAGAATGATGGGTGGTGCATCGCTCTGCTGCGGCCATTTCTTCATCAGCTCTTCGACCGGGTCTACCGGATAAAACCGGCGCGGCCAGTACAGCTTGTCATTCCACGCATCCTCGCAGATGGTGATAGCGATGGGCTGCCCCTTCAACGTGACGATGGTCTGCTGCTGCGCCGGCTCGAAGTAGCGCTGTTCGTCGAAGACGTCGTAGAACGGCAGCAGCATCTTCTGCTGTAGAAAGCTCACACGTCCTTCGGTTAACAACGCAGCAACATTGCGTACATGCTTGCCCGTAATCACTCCGGACGGCAGCACTGCGCCACACAGAACAGAGGTATAGGCGGTCTGTTCCGCGATCTTTGCCAGGGTCTCGCTCGCGCGGGCGATAAAGACGTCTTTTTCCAGGAAGTCAGCGGGCAGGTAGCCGCAGACTGCGAGCTCCGGAAAGACGGTCAGGTCAGCCCCGGCGTCGACAGCTTGCCGGGTGAAGTCCAGAATTTTCTTGAGGTTGCCGGAGAAGTCCCCGATCGTAGGGTTGATCTGCGCCAGAGCAATCTTCACATATCCAGTGTACCGCCGACCGGAGCTGAAGGGCGTGTCCCAGGGCGTGTCCTAAGTCCCGGTGCCGGTGAAGACCACGCTGATGGTGCGGATCAGAATCTTAAGATCCAGACCAAAGGTCCAATTCTCCACGTATGCCGTATCGAGGGAGATGTAGTTGTCGAACGATGGATCCTGGCGCGCTTCCACCTGCCAAAGCCCCGTAATTCCCGGCAATACATCAAGACGGCGGAGATGGGAGATATCGTAACGCTCGACCTCGGCAGCAAGCGGTGGCCGCGGGCCAACCAGGCTCATATCGCCTCGAAGTACGTTCCACAACTGCGGCAGCTCATCCAGGGAGTACTTCCGCAGGATGCGGCCCACACGCGTGATACGGGGATCCTGCTTGATCTTGAAGAGAATGCCATCACGCTCATTCATATGAGCCAGCTTCTTCTTCAGCTCGTCGGCGTTCGGCACCATCGTGCGGAACTTGAAGCACCCAAACTTACGCCCCTTGCGACCGATACGTTCCGCGCGATAGAAGATAGGCCCCTTCGAGTCCAGCCGCACCATGATGGCAATCAGGAGCATCAGTGGCGACAGCAAGGTCAGAGCCAGCGACGAAATAGCCAGATCCAGGATTCTCTTCGCCATAAAAGCCCCGACCGGGAACTCACGACGATGCAGGGGGATGGTTGGGAACTGACCGATATACTCTACCGGCGCATTCCAGGCCAGGCCGTCATACAGGTCGGGCACGACACGCACATCGATGCCCGCAGATCGCGCTTCTTCTACGACGCCGATGACAATACTCCGTTCTGCCGGTACCGAAAAGAAAACCTCGTCGACAAACAAGCTGCGCGCCAGCGGAACAATATTGCGGAGATCGCCCACGACCTCCTGGTTCGAATTCAGCGCATCCTGCGGTGTCAACGAGACAAAGCCTTTGAAACGGAATCCGAAATGTTGCAGCGTCTCCAGGTGGTTACGTAGTGCCTGGGCCACACGGCCTGTTCCGATAATGAGAATGTTGCGGACCTCAAGCCCCTCGCGAAAACGCGAATACACCATCCTGCGCCACGCCGCACGGCGAATGGAAAGCGCTACCTGGGTAAAGGCTACGGTCAAAAGCACCACAACCCGCGAGATGCTCTCGCCGTGCGTCAGGTACAGGAATCCGCAAAACAGAAGCCCGGCTGTCAGCACAGACTCGAATGTCACTCGCTGTTCATGCAGACCGCTATGATGCTGGATCGGAGCATACAGCCCGTGAAGCCGCGAAAAGAAGACCACGCAAAATGCGAATGAGAACAGGTACCAGAGAAACTGCTGCTGCATCGCCTGGACCAACATCTCGCGATAGAGAGTGGTGCTGGGAATGCCGGTTCCCTGGAATCGCATCCGGAATGCGATCACGCCGCACAAAACAGCGGTCAAACAATCAACAGATGCCCACATCAGCGCAGGCGCGGAACTACTCAGCACAGCGCCCCGGCCGGTCCGGCGCGCAGCAGAACGCCCGCGCTTACCAGCCACTACCGCCTGTTGCAGATATTCAGGTGCTGCCATCGAAAACTCGCCTAATCCCTGGCTAAACAAAAAGTTTTGTGAGCCTTCAGTGCATCGATACCATCTGCACAATATCGCCCTATGAAGGTGAAGTGACTACTACATCTGGATCTTGGTCCGTTGTTGACAGAATAACCTTGCGGCATCTCTGAGAACAACCCCTAAGATGCTTCCACGTACCATTACTAAGTCCAGTTTTCTCCGTTAGATAACACAAATCAGCGACGGAAGTTGCCTTAGACGGGCAAAACTAGTTCGTCGAGCGCCAGGAACTCCCGCAGGACTGGATCGTTGGTTCGCTCCATCTCCTCAATCGTTCCAAAGAACTGCGCTTTTCCTTCGTGCAGGAATACCACGCGATCTGCCAGTTTTTTGGCAAACCTCATGTCGTGTGTCACAACGATACTGGTTAAGTGAAGTTGACGCTTTAGGCGTTCGATCAGGTTGCCCAACAGTTGTCCCATCAATGGGTCCACCATGGTTGTGGGCTCATCATACAAAATTGCCTCCGGCTGCGATGCCAATGCCCGGGCAATCGCCACGGATCGCTTCATCCCGGTAGACAGGTCCGACGGAAGAAGGTCTTCCATCCCTGCTACTCCAACCATCTCAAGCAATCCTTTGACCACTTGGCTGATCTGTTCTTCTCCAAGATCACCGCGCTCACGTAACGGAAAGGCAACATTCTCGCCCACGGTAATCGAATCAAACAGAGCCCCATTCTGAAAGACCATCGTGACCTTACGCCGGATCCCCTGCATCTCGCGCTCCGTGAACCCACAGATGTCCTCCCCGGCCACGCGTACCATGCCGGAGTCAGGCTTCAGAAATCCCATCAAAATCTGCAGGGAAACCGACTTCCCGACGCCACTTCGGCCAAGAATACAAAGGGTCTCGCCTGGCAGCACGCAGAAGCTGACCTGCTGCAGAACATGAGCATCTCCAAATGACTTTGAGACCTTCTCAAATGAGATATAGGGCAAGGGCTTGCCCGGAACAACAGCCGATTCCTTTGCCGCCTCGTTCTGCTCAGCGGCTTCCGTCATGAACTCTTCCACGACATCGGCCACTTCCCGGGACACATCCGCCGTCAAAGGCGAGTCTTCTCCAGGAATCTGCTCAGGTACGGCTGGTTCCCTTTCATGCATCATCTCTCCGCCTCCCACGAGATGTCGAAGCCTAGCCGGAGAAGGTCAGAAAGTTCCTGAGGAGTATTCAAATTGCGAAACTGCCCGGAAAATTCTTCCCCAGCTTCGACCCACTGCACCGGCGACACAAGCGCAGCCATCACCTTGTATTGTGCCATCTCGAGCGCACGCCGCAACTCAGGCAGCACGCTTCGACGATATGCCGCAACTAACGGCTGTGGGCGTTCCACGGTCCTGGTCACGATCGCTATTGCATTGGACGTGACCGTCATCTGAGCCAGGTTACGCATCCATGCCTCCGGGACCAGCGGCATATCCACCGGAAGAAACAACATCCACTCCGCTTCGGATGCTTCGAGAGCCGTCACGATGCCACCCACCGGGCCACATGAATACGGATCCTTCAATACGATAGAGCGCCGTTCTTCCGGATCGACATGTTCCCCGGAGGTGTACAGCAGGGTTGTACATGCCGCCAGCTTATCCAACGCGAGAGCATGCAGCGTTCTGCCATTGATTCGAAGTAGGGCCTTGTCGCGCCCCATCCGCGTGCTGCGGCCGCCGGCCAGCACACATCCTGCAAGCCCTTCCACGCGCTATGCTCCGCAGCTCTCCAGAAACAGAATGATGGAATCGATTCCTCGATAGAAGTTCGCGATATGGAACTTCTCATTTGGCGCATGCAGATTGTCATCTGGCAGACCGAAGCCCATCAGGATCACCGGCACCTTCAAGTAGCGTTCGAACTCCCCGACAATCGGAATCGAACCGCCGCCGCGAATAAAGACAGTGTCCTTCTTCCAGATCTCGTGCATCGCATTGACGGCTTTCTGCACGAAGGGATTCTCCGTACCGATCACCACCGGCTCCCCCGAGTGGATCAGGCGCGTCTCCACCGTTACGCCTCTGGGAGCAATCTTCTGGACATAAGCGGCGTACTTCTCATACGCGCCGGCCGACGTCATATTCGGCACGAGCCGCATACTGACCTTGGCCAAGGCCTTGGCCGGAATGACGGTCTTCGCTCCGGCTCCTGTAAATCCTCCCGGCATTCCGTGCACATCTAACGTCGGTCTGGCTGAGACGCGTTCAATGACGGAATACCCTTTCTCCCCGATCAACGCCGGAGACCCTACCTCGGTCTGACGGTAATGTTCTTCGTCAAACGGAAGACGCTTCCATGCGGCGAGCTCATCCTCTGTAGGCGGCTGGATATCGTCATAAAAGCCGGGAATGCGAATATGGTCATCGGCATCCTTCAAGCCGGCAATGATCTGCGCCAGCGCCACAAATGGATTCGGCGCCGCGCCGCCATAGATTCCCGAATGCAGGTCTGTTTTGGCTCCGCGGACTTCGATCTCGGTATAGATCATGCCGCGCAGGCCAACGCAGAGAGTGGGCAGTTCCGGCTCGAACATTTCGGTGTCGCACACCAGGGCCACATCCGCCTTCAACGCCTCAGGATGCTGCTGTACGTACTCGGCAATTCCCTCGCCTCCGACCTCTTCTTCCCCTTCGCAGAGAACCCTTACATTCACCGGCAGCTTGCCGCTGTACTCCTGGAAGAGAGCCTCCAGGGCCTTTACCTGCATCCAGAGCTGTCCTTTGTCATCCACGGCTCCGCGCGCATAGAGGTTGCCATTACGCTCTACCGGTTCAAAGGGAGGCGATAGCCACTCATCCAGAGGATCTGGCGGCTGAACATCATAGTGCCCATAGCACAGGACTGTGGGTTTTCCTGGAGCTCCCAGCCAGTCACCGTAGACCAGCGGATGGCCCGAGGTCTCAATCAGACGCACATTCTCCAACCCGATGCGCTTCAACTCCTCTGCAAGAAATGCGGCGGCCTTGCGTACATCCCCGGCATGGTCCGGCAAGGTAGAGATGGAAGGAATGCGCAGGAACTCCTTGAGTTCCGCCAATGCTTTCCCTTGGTTTTTCGCTGCAAACTCTAACGCTTTCTTCGACATACGCGTGACCGTCCTGATTCTTCCCGATCCTGGGGGCTCACTTGGGGTCTTCCCGAAAGGTCAATCATATACACGGCCGAAGGTTGGCGTTGACATAAGTGAACTAAACCGTTCAGTATTACAAAATCGAAGGGAGTGACCTGCATGATCAGTGTCCGTAACCTCGTCCGGCGATTTGGAGATTTCACTGCAGTCAAAGAGATCTCCTTCGATGTCGCTCAGGGCGAGATTTTTGCCTTCCTTGGCCCGAATGGGGCAGGTAAATCCACCACCATCAAAATGCTGACTACGCTGCTGCGGCCAACCAGCGGCTCCATTCAGCTCGACGGCATGGACCCCAATGTCCATCAGAAGGAAGCTCGACAGCGCTTTGGCATCGTTTTCCAGGACCCCAGCCTCGACCAGGAGCAGACCGCCTGGGAAAACATGGAGCTCCACGGCATCCTTTACCACGTGCCTCGCAAGGTACGGGCAACGCGCATTGAGTTTCTGCTGAAGACCTTTGAACTCTGGGACCGTAAGGACTCACTGGTTAAGACCTTTTCCGGCGGCATGAAGCGGCGGCTTGAGATCGCACGCGGACTGCTGCATACGCCAAAGATTCTCTTCCTGGATGAACCCACACTCGGCCTTGACCCACAGAGCCGCAACCAGCTCTGGACACACGTGAAGGCGTTGAACGAAACCGAAAAGACAACTGTCTTCCTGACGACACACTACATGGACGAGGCCGAAAAAATAGCCCATCGCATCGCCATCATGGATCACGGCGCCATCATCGCGCAGGGCACCTCGGCTGAACTGAAACAGCAGACATCCACGGACTCACTTGAAGCCGCATTCCTCGCGCTGACGGGCTCGTCTCTGCGTGACGAAAGCGCCGATGCAAAAGCAGGGCTGCGCCAGATGGCGCAGATGTGGAGGCGATAGCATGGGAGCAATCTACATTCTCTGGCTACGCGAACTGAAGCGGTATGTCCGCTCCCGGGTACAGATTGCCGCTTCGCTGGCGCAACCATGTCTGTACCTGTTCGCGTTCGGCTTTGGTTTTGGCGCTGTTTTCCGGCAGGCAGGCCACGGCAGTTACCTGCAATTCATGGCTCCGGGCGTCGTCGCCATGACAGTGCTTTTCTCTGCAGTCTTTTCAGGAATCGCCATGTTGTGGGACCGGCAGTTTGGCTTCCTGAAAGAGACGCTCGTGGCTCCTGTCTCACGGCTACAGATCATGATCGGCCGCACGCTTGGAGGTGCGACCGTGGCGATCATTCAGGGCACCATCGTTCTTGGCGTCTGCCTTCTGGCCGGCTTCCGCCCGCAAAGCTGGCTGGCACTGCCAGGTGCATTTCTCTTCCTCTTTCTCATCGCCCTGGTCTTTGCCGCGCTGGGCACAGCGCTCGGCTCGGCGATCAAAGATATGCAGGGGTTCCAGATCGTAATGAACTTTCTAGTCATGCCTATCTACTTTCTGTCGGGAGCATTGTTTCCACTCGACAATCAGAAGATCGGCATGAGGATAGCCAATCAGATCGATCCCTTGTCATACGGAGTGGACGGGCTGAGAGGAACGCTCACCAATGTGTGGCACTTCACGCCATCGACGAATCTCACGGTTCTGACGGTGGTCGCGGGGGCCTTCCTGTTACTGGGCGCCTACTTGTTTTCTAAGATCGAGGTCTAAAGCAATTCTCCTAATGCTGCAGCTCTGGACAAATCTGCAAATGCCGTTTTCTTCGAAGGAAAACGGCGCAAACAGCCAACTCTCCGCTTTACACCTTTAGGAGAATTGCTCAAGTGGCGCGCACACGAAGTCAAGTAGCTCACCAAAAGGTCATCGAGGCCGCAATCGCGCTCTTTGCCGAGCGCGGCCTCGATGCCACCAGCATGGACACCATCGCCGAGGTCTCCGGCGTCAGCAAAGCAACCATCTACAAGCACTGGTCGAACAAAGATGCGCTCTGCCTGGAAGCCCTGAGCTATCTCGTTGGGAACGATATCAGGGTTCCTGTGCCGGATACCGGCGATCTGCGCGCTGACCTCATTGCACGCCTGAGCTATCAACCCGCTCCGGATCGCGCCTATCTGCGCGAGCGCATTATGCCCCATGTCCTTGCTTATGCTTCCAGGAACCTGGAATTCGGGAAAGCCTGGCGAGCGCGTGCCATGTCTCCTGTCATCACCGTGTTGAAGGAGTGGATACAACGCGAACAGCAGCGTGGAATGCTGGTCCAAACGATTGATGTCGAGTCGGCGATTTCTCTGCTTATGGGACCACTGCTCTATCGCAATATCTTCCACAAGCGAGAACCGGGCAGCCAGGCCACATTCGCACCTCACCTGGAGCGGCATATCGCTGAGGCGTTTCTCGCCCTGTATGCGGTCCCCAAACGCTAAGACGTCTTCTAGAGCGTTTTCCCTGTTGCTGGGTATCGGGAAGGGGCGTGCATCGGCGTTTTCATTGCGGAAAACGCCCATAGATGCGGAAGCGTTACACTACACCTACAGGAAAAATGCTCTAATACCGCGGGATAGCAGGATCAACTTCGCGCGACCATGCGTCGATTCCGCCCGCAATCGACTGCACGCTCTCGAATCCCTCACGGCGAAGCCAGGCTGTTACTGAAAGCGAGCGTGCTCCGTGATGGCAAAGCACCACGATATGCGCGTCCGGGTCCAGTTCCTGGTGCGCGCGAGCCTTTACTTCGCCCATCGGCATCAAGACCGCACCTTCGATGCTGGCAAGCTGTACTTCAAGCGGCTCACGCACGTCTACCAGAACAGGAGCTGCCGACTGCTGTTTTAACCTGGCGTACTCGCTGACGGAAATCTCCCAGTCCATACCAAAAGGATACCCTGCGCGTGCATTTCCTGCTGTGCCGCACCTGCAATAGTGAACATTTTGCATCTAAACGCTCGTACACTTTTAGCTAGGATAGTTTTTTTGTGAATAAGGTTCTTATTGTTGAAGACGAGCCGAACGCTCGCACAGGACTCGCGGAATTGGTAGCCAGCTGGGGTTACCGTACTGACGTAGCCGGGGATGGTCTGGAAGGTCTGGAGAAGATCCAGCAGTGGGCTCCTTCCATCGTCATCACCGATCTGCGTATGCCGCGCATGGATGGTCTGGAATTACTGGATCGCATTTCGGAACTACAAACGAAGGTCGCCGTCATCATGGTGACGGCGCAGGGATCGATCGAGTCCGCTGTTGAAGCCATGCGCATCGGCGCCTATGACTTCATCCAAAAGCCCATTGACCCTGTTCGCTTGCGTACCATTCTGCAGAATGCAAGCCGACAGGTGGGTGCGGATATCGAGCTGGAAATCACGCGCCGCCGGCTGAAAGAGACCGGCGTGCTTGGCCCGCTCATCGGTTCTTCGACCAGCATGAAGGATATCTTCGAGCTGATCGAGCGCATCGCCCCCTCCAATGTCTCTGTCCTCGTCACGGGCGAGAGCGGGACGGGCAAGGAGTTGGCTGCCCGGGCGTTGCACGACCTCAGCCCCCGCAGGACTAAACCTTTTGTGGCGGTCAACTGCGCCGCCATCCCGGAGACACTGATCGAGAGCGAGATCTTCGGCCACGAAAAAGGCGCCTTCACCGGCGCGCAGGAACGCCGTGCGGGGTGCTTTGAGCTGGCAGAAGAAGGCACGCTGCTGCTGGATGAGATCGGTGAGATGCCTGCGGCAACCCAGGCCAAGCTGTTGCGCGTCCTGGAGGACCGCAAACTCCGCCGCCTGGGCGCAAAGGCTGAGACACCCGTCGACGTCCGTGTTATCGCCGCAACCAACAAAGACCCGCAGGCCGCAGTTGCTGCCGGCGAGCTCCGAGGCGATCTCTACTATCGTCTGAATGTCTTCAACATCCACATGCCTCCTCTGCGCGACCACCTCGGTGATGTTCCAGCGATCGCACAGTCGATGATTGAAGACATGAACCATCGTCATCACTGCACTGTCTCCGGCCTGACGGATACGCTCATGGCCAGATTGATGCACTATCCCTGGCCCGGCAACGTCCGCGAACTCCGCAATACGATTGAACGTGCGGTGATTCTTGCCGGTAACGGAGCTCTGGACATGAAACATCTGCCGGCGAACTTCGGAGAACACGGCTTCATTCCTCCAAGTCATACGGCATTCCAGAGGCCTGTACCGCAGGTCCCGGCGGCATTCCGGGAATCCGCCTCCTGGGCAGGAAACGATATCGTAGAACTAGAGGTAGGCACGACGGTTGATGAGGCCGAGCGCCAACTTATCCTGAAGACACTGGAGTCAACGAACAACAATAAGACCCGCGCCGCCGAGATTCTTGGTATCAGCTCAAAAACATTGCAGAACAAGCTGAAGGAATACGCCAGCGCGGGCGATGAGGCGTAACCCTCTCCCCCGATCGACATGCGCCTGAAGACAAAGCTCGTTCTCGCATTTACCGCGCTTACTTTCGCCGTCGTGCTGGTGTTATGCCTGGTTTTTCTGGGCGAACTGCTGCGCCAGCGCATCTCGCAGACCGGCGACAGCAATGACGTGTTGGTACGCGAGGTTACCCTTAGCACCCGCCAGGCGCTTGTGAGCGGCCTCCGGGAGCATCCCCCTGCTGATAACTCCGACGAAGCGTTTCAGAGCGCGGTGGCCAATGCCATTCGCGGATACCAACCGCTCGCCGACGAGATGAACGCCATTGTGCGTTACTCTCCCCCGGTACAGGACGTCACCATCACCGGAGTCCATGGCATTGTTCTCTCGTCGACGGATCCGACGCTGCTGGATCAGCAATTTCCTTATCGCTCGCCTTTCAACCTCATCAGTGGGGGGGGCGTTCTGCAACAGGCACGGGCCGTCTTTGGCCATCCCCAGGTGCTGGATGTCACTCTTCCTCTGGATCGCAACGGTCAGCCGTTCCTCACGATCCGCCTGGGGGTTCGTTCGACCTTTCTGCGCAGCAGCTACGCACCATGGTTGAAGGCCGCTGTTCTCTTTGCACTGGTGGCGCTTGCCGCCTGCGTCCTGATCGCAGCCCTGCTCTCCAGTCTTGCCCTTCACCCCATCGAGCGCATCAATCAGCAGCTTGAGCAGCTTATGCTGGCAAACTCGTCGACACCCCTGATCGAAGCTCCGCTCGATCAACCGGACGCGGTCGTCCGTGCCTCGCAAAGCATCGCTAAACTCGGAGAAAAGATCCGCACGACGGAGCAGATCTATTCTGCTTTACAGACCAATCTGAACCAGATGCTGGAGACCCTGCGCGACGGAGTCATCCTCTTCACCGCCGACCGGCGTGCCGTCATGGTCTCCGATGCAGTTGAAGGATTTCTCGGGCGCGACCGTGACGCCATTCTGGGCAATACCGCCGAAGACATCTTCAATCGTGGGACGGTGCTGGGACAGGCCGTCCGCGACTGCTTCGCCATGCATACCAACCTGATTGAAGAGCCGGTCGTACTGGAAGATGGCCGTGAAGCAAACGTCTCTCTTCAGTTCATTCACGACGAGCAGACCGGCAGCGGAGAACGCCTGGGAGCCCTGCTCACCCTGCATGACGCTCACTCCGCCAAGCAACTGGAGCAGGAGATCGAGGTCTCGCGCCGTTTGGCGGCAATCGGGCGTCTTACCGCCGGTGTCGGCCATGAGGTCAAAAACCCGATCAACGCCATGGTCGTCCACCTGGAGCTGCTGCGCAGCAAACTCGCGGAGGCGACCGATGCCAGCGCGCAGAAGCACGTCGACATCCTTGCCCAGGAGATGCAGCGCCTGGATCGTGTGGTACAGACCCTGGCGGACTTCTCCCGTCCGATCGACCTTCGTCTCTATGACTACGATCTGCGTGAGATCGTGCGTAAGGTAGGCGCACTCACCGTTGATTCGTTTTCGCACCAGAAGATCACCCTGGTTGAAGAGCTACCCCCCACTCCGCTGATGGTCCTGGTCGATGCGGAGCTGCTGCAACAAGCTGTGCTGAACATCGTCTTAAATGGTGCACAGGCCATGCCGAAAGGCGGCACGCTGCGCATTGTGCTTGACCGTAACGATGGAGACGCGCGACTGCGTATTATGGATGAGGGAGTTGGAATTCCCACTGAACTTCTGCCGAAGGTTTTCGATCTGTACTTTACTACCAAGCCCAAAGGAAGCGGCATTGGTCTGGCCATGACGTATCGCATGTTGCAATTGCACGGTGGCTCGATCGACGTTATGTCGAATACGAACCAGAATGCGCCGGACCACGGAAGCACCTTCACGATTCTGCTTCCCCTGAGTCATGGAGTACCAGGCGAAAGGAGCCGCGTATGACAAGCCGCTATCCAGTGCTGCTTACACTTGCGGCCGCCTGCATCGTGACCCAGGGCTGCAAGCATTCCCCCAAGGCCGTTCAGGCGGCCACTGCTCCCGTAATCACGGCCCCGCCGATCCAGGTGCCTCCGGCTGCTGTCCGGGAGGCAGAACGCCGCGTGGAAGCCGATATCCCTGCACCGCCGCCACCAGCGCCCCCGAAACAGGAAGAGCCGCAGCACCCCGCCCGGACACAGCGCCGGCCGCAACGGCCGCAGACGCAGCCCCCCACTACGCCGCCTCCTACCCAGAGCGCGAGTACAGGGACGCCTGTGCCAGATACCGCATCGGTGATTGGAGAGCTCTCTACCGGCGGCGACACCTCTTCCCAGGCCCGGCAACAGGCCGCAGAGCTCATCGCTGCAACGCAACGGCGCCTTGAGGGTCTCTCCGGCTCTGTGACGGGTTCGCACAAAACCGCTGTCGATCAGATTAAGGATTTTCTCTTGAAAGCGCGTGAAGCGCTGAAGGCCGGCGACGTGGACGGAGCCAATACGCTGACCACCAAAGCCAAATTGCTGCTTGACGATATCGCGCGCTAAGACTGGGTAGCCGGAAGGGGCGTCCAGTGGCGTTTCATTGCGGAAAACGCCCAAAGATGCGGAAGCCCTACATCACACCCAAAGGGAAAATGCTCCATCGCTCCGAATGACAAACCAATAAGGCCAATACGGCCTTAGGCTTCGGCGCCGTGACACTTCTTGTACTTCTTGCCGGAGCCGCAGGGGCACAGATCATTCCGTCCGACTTTCTCTCCTGTACGGCGCGGAGCAGCCGGCTCGGCAGCGGCGTCTCCGCCTGCTTGCCGGGCCGCATTCAGCTCGCGCTCCTTGCGCCGCTGGAACTCGCGCTCCAGCTCATCGATCGTCGTTTGCGGAGGGCGGGTCGGAATCGGGAGCTCGCGCATGGTCTGCGGAATCTGGGCGGCATTGTCAACGGAAGAGGCCGACGCAGCTTCCAGCTCCAGCGGAGCTGCAGGACGCAGCGCTGCCATTTGTTCCGGCGTCTCGATCGGCGTGCCATCCGGTCCGATGATCTGCATGCGGAAGAGCGTGCGCAACGTGTCTTCCTGGAAGCGCAGCATCATCGCCTCGAACATCTCGAACGATTCCTTCTTGTAGGCCACCAGAGGATCCTGCTGCGCATAGCCGCGCAGACCGATTCCCTCTTTCAGGTGGTCCATTGCCAGAAGGTGGTCCTTCCACAGACCGTCGAGCACGCTGAGCATGATGACGCGCTCGTGATAGCGCATACCCTGCGGCGACAGAATCTGCTCTTTGAACTCGTAACGGCCGCGCAGCTTCTCGTAGATCGCCTCGCCCAGCTCATGCCGGTTCAACTGCGAAGCGTCGATTTCCTTGTCCAGCCCCGGTCCAAAGACATCGCTCAGCGCGACGAAGAGCTCGGTCGTCTTCCACTGGTCCGGATGCACATCCGCGGGCGCATTCGCATCCAGAGCACTGCTGAGAGCCGTCGTCAGGTAGTCATCCAGAATCAATTCTTTCTGATCAACACCTTCCAGCAGGCCGCGGCGCAGACCGTAGACGGCTTCGCGCTGCTTGTTCATGACGTCGTCGTACTCGAGGACGTGCTTGCGGCTCTCGAAGTTCTGGGTTTCGACGGCCCTCTGCGCTGCCTCGATACGGCGTGTGATCATGTTGCTTTCGATCGGCACGCCCTCTTCCATACCCAGGCGCTGCAGCAGCGTGCTGACCCACTCACGCGCAAAGATGCGCATCAGGTCATCTTCGAGCGAGAGGTAGAACTTTGAAGCACCGGGATCGCCCTGGCGTCCGGCGCGTCCACGAAGCTGGTTGTCCACACGCCGAGATTCGTGCCGCTCGGTACCGATGATGAACAGACCACCAGCCTCGGTTACCTGGGCACGCTCTTCCGCTGCCCTGGCGGCGAACTCCGCAAAGACGGAATCCCACTGCTGCTGTGAGGTCTCGAACTCCTGCCCCTGGTAGTAGAACCGCGTCATGCCCGGTCCGGCAGTGGGTGAAATAGCGCCTTCAGCGGCGCTTACAGCACGCGCCAGCCCCTTCTTCACCAGATCCTGGCGCGTTATGAACTCCGCATTGCCACCCAGCAGAATGTCGGTACCGCGTCCGGCCATGTTGGTGGCGATGGTCACCATCCCCAGACGGCCGGCCTGTGCGACGATCTCAGCTTCGCGCTCGTGGAACTTAGCGTTCAGCACTACGTGACGGACGCCCTTCTTCTGCAGAATCTGCGAGAGGAGCTCCGACTTTTCAATCGAGGTGGTGCCTACCAGCACTGGCTGGTGACTGGCATGCAGGCGCTGAATCTCGTCTGCAACGGCAAAGTATTTTTCCTTTGCCGTGCGATAGACAACGTCCTGATGCTCTGAACGAAGCATCGGGCGGTTCGTTGGAATGACGACGATTTCGAGCTTGTAGATCTTGTCAAACTCAGCGGCTTCGGTCTCCGCGGTACCGGTCATGCCGGAGAGTTTTTTATACAAACGGAAGTAGTTCTGAAAGGTAATAGTCGCCAAGGTCTGGTCTTCCTTGCGGATAGCGACACCTTCCTTGGCCTCGATCGACTGGTGCAGACCGTCAGACCAGCGGCGGCCCGGCATCAGACGGCCCGTGAACTCGTCAACGATGATGACCTCGCCGTCCTTCACCACATACTCAACGTCGCGGCGATAGAGCGTATGCGCCTTAACCGCGGTCTCCACGTGATGCTTCAGATCCCAGTTTTCGGGATCCGCGATGTTTCCGATACCGAGCAGCTTTTCGATCTTCTCCCAGCCCTCGTCGGTCACGGTGATGGCTTTGTGCTTCTCGTCCACCACGTAGTCGCCGGTGTAGATCTTCTGTTCGATCGTCTCTGTCAGCTCGCCGCGCTCCAACTCCGGAATAATCACATTCACGCGAGCATACTTGTCCGTCGTCTGGTCGGTGGGGCCGCTGATGATGAGAGGCGTACGCGCTTCATCGATCAGGATGGAGTCCACCTCGTCGACGATGGAATAGTAGTGGCCGCGCTGCACCAGATCGGTCAGCTCGAACTTCATGTTGTCGCGGAGGTAGTCGAAGCCGAACTCGTTATTCGTTCCGTAGGTGATATCCGCGGCATAGGCCTCGCGCCGTTGGCGGTCATCGAGGTCGTGCACAATCACGCCGACCGTAAGACCCAGGAACTCGTAGATCTTTCCCATCCACTCGGCGTCGCGCTTGGCGAGGTAGTCGTTCACCGTAACCACGTGCACGCCCCTGCCGGCCAAAGCGTTCAGATAGCACGGCAAGGTGGCGACCAGCGTCTTACCTTCGCCGGTCTTCATTTCGGAGATCTTTCCGGAGTGCAGCACCATACCACCGATCAACTGCACGTCGAAGTGGCGCATGCCTACCGCACGCTTGCCCGCTTCGCGCACTACGGCAAAGGCCTCAGGCAGCAACTCATCCAGAGCCGCCTGCTCTGCCGCCCGCAAGGCGTCAGCATCTTCGATTCCATTCGTCTTAGCGGCGATCCGCTCACGGAATTCGACCGTTTTGGCGCGTAGCGCCTCATCTGACAGTGCCGCAACCGACGGCTCAAAAGCATTTATCTGCTCCACCACCGGGAGCAGCTTCTTCACGGCACGTTCATTACTGGTGCCGAAGACTTTCGCGAGAACGRTATTGATCAAAACGAGTTGTCCCTCGGGCACAATGCGCCCATCTATCAGTTTAGACGAAAGCTTCTGCCCTTGCTTGTAGGGCGTGTTATCCAATTCCTGCCGTCAGCGTTGCGAGCGCAAATTTGTTCAGACGAGGCGGAGGCTGAAGGCTGTGACGGGCGCACAGTCGAGGCCGACAACGAAGTATGGGCGAATTTGCGCCGCTACCCGAAGGGCCGGGGCAGATTTTCTTCACCCCAGCCAGCAAAGCTGACTGGGGACCCCGATTCCCGATCTCTTCGTCGCTCGTCGTTCCAGTAGGCCAGCTACAGTTCTCTCCTCGCTCCTCGATCTCGTAAAAATCTGCTCCCGGCGCTGACTGCAGCAATTGGATAACACGCCCTAATGCAGGTACGTAGTCAGCGGCGATTTTGCGTGCCGCAGAGCCTCTACGACAGCCCCTGCATTCAACTCAGCGCCCTCGGCGCTGGTGTGCGTGTGGTCAATGGGAAATAAAAGCTTTGTCTTTTCGGCACCCATCGCTTCCAACTTGTCGGCCTCGACCGTCGCCATATCGACAAACGCGACACGTTCCGCCTCAGCCGTCTGCCGGATAAAGCCGTCATACCCCATATCCCGTTCGATTTGTCCATCCGTCCAAATGTTGCGTACCGTCAGGGTCAGTAGAATCGGCGTTGCTCCTTTGGCGCGCGTATCTGCAATATATTTCCGCAGATACCAGCCGTAGGTGTGAACGACTTCCTTCGATCCATCCAGCAGCGTCACCTCTTTTTGTTCTTCGCCGATACCCTTCAGCGTGCCTCGCGGTTTTTCCCCATCCAGTTGGCCGCCGTCATTGTGTCCCATCTGGATCAGGACAAAATCGCCCTTCTTGAGCTGCGAAAGCACTGCGTCCCAGGCGCCTTCGTGGATGAAGGTCCGGCTGCTGCGCCCCGCACGGGCTCGATTCGCCACATTGACGCGCGAGGTATCGAAGTAGTGAGCGAAATGGTCACCCCAACCCAGATCTGCCTTGTTCTGCGCCGTCGAGTCACCCACGATGAAAATAGTCGGGAGTGACGAATTCGGGGGTGCGGCAGCGTTGTCGTACGTTGTGACCGGCCGGGCGACGGCATCGTCCGGATTTGATTGGGGCACCTGCCCCAGCGCAGCGCCAGAGCATGCAAGGAGCAGAAAGACAGGCAATGTACGCATACGCGCCACTTTACTACTATCTTGCCCGGGGATGCGTCTCGTCGTAGACGCGCTGCACCTGATTCACCGTAAGTTGCGTATATCGCTGGGTCGTCGAGAGCCGTTCGTGGCCAAGAATCTCCTGGATCGCACGTAGATCGGCGCCCTCCTCCAGCATGTGTGCTCCAAAGGCGTGCCGCAGCGTATGCGGATGCACATCCGCCGGCAAGCCTTTGCTGACCGCAATCGCCTTCACAATGCGGCCGATGCTACGCGTGGTCAACCGCGCCGCACCCCGAATCCGCGCATTCACCAGGAGTGGCCCCTCTTCCACCAGGGCTCCCTTACCGGCAGATGCCAGGCGCTGCTCCCTCTCCGGAAGATAGGCACGAATCGCCTCTGCGGCAGCGTCACCGAGAGGAACGAACCGCTCCTTGCGCCCTTTACCGCGGATGAGAATCACTTCGTTCTTCCACTGAATATCCGTAAGGTCCATACCTACCAGCTCCGAGTTACGGATGCCGCAGCCATAGAGCAACTCCCAGATCATGCGCTCACGCGCCGGCCAGGTCGCAGCCTCCTCATTGCTATCCATCGAGTCCAGAACGCGATTGACCTCTTCCACGCTGGGAACACGCGGCAGATGCTTCGGCAACTTCGGCGTGGAGACCAGGAGAGCCGGATTTTGCTGCACGTGGCCCGCCTTTGCCAGCCACTTGAACCACGATCGAATGGCTGCGAGAGCTCGCGCGGCTGACGGCTTTCCCAGGCCCCGATCGAACAAGACCGCCAGGTAGTTCCGGATGTGTGTGTGCTCGACCTTGAGGATGCTTCCCTGCTCGCCGAATGTCTCCGCCAGATACGTTGCGAAGTCTTTCAACTCGCGGCGGTATGCGCGCAGGGTATGCGGAGAAGCCCCGCGTTCGCCTTCAATCACTCGTAGAAACTCTTCCGCCAGATCCGCAAAACTCATGACGCAGCTCCTTCACGGCGCTTCGCGCGCGGATGATGCAGTCGGTGCACCTGCTTCAATCGGCCGAGAGCCACATGCGTATAGACCTGGGTCGTGGCGATATCGGCATGGCCCAACAGGGTCTGCACGCTGCGAAGGTCGGCTCCGTGCTCCACCATGTGAGTTGCGCAGCTATGCCGCAGCATATGCGGGCTGGCGCGTTTGTCCCACTTTTTCACCATCGTCCATACCCAGTCGCGTGTCAGCGGCTTGCCCCGCACACTCAGAAACAGCGTGCGCTCAAACTGTTTGCCGCAGAGCGCCGGGCGGCCTTCTTTCAGATAGCGCTCCAGGGCTTTGATCGATGGGACACCGAGAGGCACGATGCGCTCTTTATCACCTTTGCCGCGTACCTGAACACGCGCCTGGTCCAGATGCAGATCGGCTTCGCGTAATGTCGTAATCTCACTGACCCGCAATCCGCCTGCATATAGTAGCTCCAGAATGGCGTAGTCGCGCAGCATCTGCGGCTCCGCCTGGGGATGGGCCGCCATCTGCGCAGCGCGCATCAGTACGTCGCCCACTTCTGCCTCGGCCAATGATTTCGGCAGAACCTTCCATGAGGCCGGTGTCTCCAGGTTGACGGTCGGGTCGTGCTGGAGACGCTTGTCTTTTAGCAGCCAGCGGTAGAAGCCACGCCAGCAACTCAACTTTCGCGCAATGGAGCGCGACTCGACATGCCGCGACCGCATGTCTTCCATGAATGCACTCACCTGTGCCTGTGTCGCTGAAAGCAGCGAGGTGTTCGTCGTCTCCAGAAACTCCGCCAACTGCTCCAGATCCCGCAGGTAGCTCTCGCGGGAGAGCGGACGCAGCCCCTTCTCTACGCTGAGGTACGTCATGTACTCGCGTAGCAGTGCCGAATTGCGGGCAGCGTCGCTCATCCTTGTCATTATCCGGCGACGTGTACTCCGGCCTGCCATGGAGGAACCAAGGTGGATAGCAGGACGATCATGCAGAATAGAGAGATGCCCGTATCGTTCAGCACGGACCAGTTTCTCGCCTCCATCCGCACACTCGCGCCCAAAGTTGCCGTCTTCGACTGCGACGGCACGCTGTGGCATCCGGACTCAGGTTCGGGATTCATGCGCTGGAGCACCGAGACCGGCCTCTTCTCTCCGGAGCAGAGCGCCTGGATTGAAGGCCGTCATGCTGCCTATCGCAACGGCGATGTCGACGAGATCACAATCTGCGGCGAGATGGTGCAGGTCTACGAGGGACTGACCGATGAGGCCATCCGCTCCTCCGCGGCCGAGTTTTTCCGTACCGAGATCGAACCCTTTATCTTCCCCGAGATGTTCGACCTGGTTGCGGAGCTGCAGAAGAACGGAACCGAGATCTGGGCTGTCTCCTCCACGTGCGACTGGGTTGTAGAAGAGGGTGTCAGCCGCTTTCATATTCCTCCCGAGCGCGTTCTGGCGGCCTGCGTCGAGGTCAAAGCCGGTATCGCCACACGTACGCTGCGGGATGTCCCATCGGACGAGAATAAGGCCATCTCACTGCGCCGTGTCGGCCTTCCCCAGCCTGATGCCGTCTTTGGGAACTCCGTCCATGACGCGGCCATGCTTGAGCTCGCAAAGAAGCCCTATCCCGTAAATCCCAGCGCTGCCCTGGCCGAGATAAGCCATACGAACGGCTGGGCCGTTTACTATCCGGCTGCCGTCAGAACTCTCTGAGGCTCAGAGGCCCTGTCGGGCGTCTAACCTGTGTGTACGTGAGCCGAGCCGCGAAAAAAAGCCGACGCCGTCCTGGAGCCAAGGAAGCCGCGAAACAGATTCGTCTTGTTGTCGCCGCGCTGATCCTGCGCGAGACGGAGACTGGCCGCGAAGTCCTTGTCTGTCAGCGACGTCCGGAACAGGCGATGGCCCTCAAGTGGGAGTTCCCAGGCGGCAAGATCGAGGCCGGCGAATCCCCAGAGGCTGCCCTGCGCCGCGAGCTGAATGAAGAGCTTGGGATCGAGGCGGTCATCGGTCCACGCATTACCCGCCTGCGCCATAATTACCGCAACGGCGGGGCCGTCGACCTTCAGTTCTTCACCGTACACGAGTTCAAAGGGGCGCTGGAAAATCGTATTTTCAACGACATGCAGTGGACCCTGCTGCCTCGGCTGCCCG
The DNA here is from genome assembly GCF_052114765.1 of Terriglobus sp. 2YAB30_2. NCBI lineage: Bacteria > Pseudomonadati > Acidobacteriota > Terriglobia > Terriglobales > Acidobacteriaceae > Terriglobus > Terriglobus sp. 2YAB30_2. Next base: position 142,087 of record NZ_JBFRFJ010000007.1, on the reverse strand, counting down.
AGTTTGACTTTCTCGCCGCGGACCTGACCCTGATCCAGGATCTTGCCTCGGGTAAGTTGCTTTAGTACAAACCCTTGATCGTATTCCACAGCATCACGGCGGTCAGCCCGATCACAACGACCGCAGTTGTCCACGCGACCAGGTTCAGCCACAGATTGTTCGTCCAGGTGCCCATCAGCTCCTTCCGGTTGATGAGCTTGAGCATGAAGATCAGGACGATTGGCAGCAGTACGCCATTTAGCACCTGCGACAGAATCGTCATCGGCACGAGCGGGAAGTTGGGGATCAACACCACCGCAGCTCCCGCCACAATCAGGATCGTGTAGAGCCAGTAGAAGAACGGCGCTTGGCCAAACCGCTTATCAACACCACTCTCGAACCCCAGTCCCTCGCACACCGTGTATGCCGTGGAGAGAGGCAGAATCGACGCCGCGAAGAGACTGGCATTGAATAACCCGGCAGCAAACAGGATGAACGCGTAGTCGCCGGCCACCGGTTTCATTGCTTCCGCGGCGTCGGCTGGAACTTGAATATCGCGCATACCGTGCGTGTAGAGCGTCACGGCGCACACCACTACGATGAACCAGGCCACGATGTCGGTAAAGATGGAGCCGACGATGACATCCAGACGCGATGCACGATACTGCCTGACGGAGACACCCTTCTCGACGATCGACGACTGCAGATAGAACTGCATCCAGGGCGTGATGGTGGTGCCGATCACACCGATCGTCATGTAGATATACTTGCGGTCGCTCCAGACCTCGCGTCCGGGGAGTTTTACTGTCTCGACCAGCGCCGTATGCCAGTCTGGACGTCCCAGCACACCCGCAATGATGTAGGCGATATAGAAGACACTGGCCACAAGAAAAATCTTCTCGACGTTCTTGTAATCGCCAAGTACCACCAACGCCCATACCAGCAAGGCACAGATGGGCACACTGATGTACTTGCTGACGTGGAAGAGCTGCAGACTGCCGGCGATGCCGGAGAATTCGGCGATCACATTGCCGAAGTTGACGATGACCAGCAGCACCATCATGGCGAAGGTTATCCGCAACCCGAATTCTTCGCGGATTAGATCGCTCAGCCCTTTGCCAGTCACCGCTCCCATGCGGGCGCACATTTCCTGCACCACAATCAGCGCCAGCGTGATGGGGATCATGGTCCACAGCAGCTTGTAGCCATACTGTGCCCCTGCCAGGGAGTAGGTAAAAATACCACCAGCGTCGTTGTCGACGTTCGCCGTGATAAATCCTGGCCCCAGCACCGCCAAGAGCATCATGATGCTGGCGCGCCAGCGTTTCAAACGGCTTGTCGTCACCCGATCTTCTCCTGCCTCCGACTACTTTCTGGCCCCACGAATCGCTGCAACACGGTCCGTAATCAGGCGCATCTGCGAATCATTGTCGTACCCGCTCTCTTTTGCCCTGCGGCAACCGGCAGCAGCGATTCTTTCGCGGGCCGGCTCATTATTCAGGTAGCGAAGGATCTGCTGCTTCATCTCTTCGATATCGTCAAAGAAAACGGCCTCTTCCCCTTCGACAAAGCGGTCTGTATGTCCTTTGGATCGCTCTGCCAGCAGAAACCCTCCGCAGCCGGCAATCTCAAAGCTCTTCTGTGTAAATTCATCCTGGTTGGATTTGGTGAGAAAGCTGATGTTGATCCTTGAACGCCAAACGCCCTCGCGGTAGGCGTCGTCCTTGAGTTCCCCTTCGCGGTACACCTTCTCAAAGATCTCCGGCGCCAGTGCCCGCTTCCACGACCGTTCCGAACCTGAGATCACAAGCGGAATACCGGCCTTTGCAAGCTCTGTCAGCACTTCGGCACGCTGGTCGTAAGGAGTGCCGATAAATGACACCTCGCGGTTGCGATTCTTATCGCTCCAGCCGGCAGGCGGCGGAAAGTGAATCGTCTGCTCGTAGGCTGTCTGAATTTTGACCACATCCCCGGCTCCACGCTTTTTGTACTCGGGAATACTGACGTCGCGCTGTGTGCAATGCAGATCGAAGTAAGGAATGTCCTTCATGTACAGACGCCAGCCAGGATCCTTACGCGGACCGAATGGGTTATCGATCATGTAGCTCACCGTGGTGATCCCCATCGCACGCAGTTTCTTCAGCGTGGAGGGTTGCAGCGCCATGACCTTGTCGGCCCAGAAACAGTCAGGCTTGACCTCACGGGCAACTCGCAGAATCTCCTGGTTCAGGCGGCGAATATGAGGTCCTACGAGGATGCGAAAGACGATCTTGAACAGAAGGGAATTTTTAGGCCAGAAGGGTTTGGCGTCCATGCGCACCACCTCATGTCCGGCTCGCTCCAGCGCTCGCATACGCATGGGGGCTGTACTGCCCGGCGAAAATTCGCTGATGTACAAGATCTTCACGCTCTGGCTTTCCTCTCTTTTACTGTTTATGAATCCGACAGATGTGCACTACTCTTCCCGAAGCTGATTGATGACCTGCTCAGCATGAATCACGCCAGCGATCTTGCCTTCGTCATCCAGCACGGGCAACGACCGCAGATTGTATTTATCGAACAACTCGGCGACGGCCTTGTCCCGCGCGTGCAGACCGGAGCTGACAATGTAGGTTTCGGCTAACTCCTGTAGCAGAGTCTCACGGCGTGCAAGCAAGAGCCGCGGCAGGGTCACCACTCCCTTCAATTTATCGTCATCGTCCACCAGATACACCTCGGTGACCGTATCGGCATCCCCTTCAAAACCACGTAGCGCCTCAACGGCCTGCTCCACCGTAGCGTTCAGATGCACGCTCACGAAATCTGTGGTCATGCTGCCGGCAGCGGAGCGGTCAGAGAACTCCAAAAGGCCTTCGACCTCTTCGCGCTCGTCCGGCTCCATCTCCTCGAGAATCGCTTCGGAACGCTCTTCCGGGAGCTCCGCCAGCAGATCGGCCGCGGCTCCGGGATCCATCTCTTCTACAATCTCGGCAACGCGCTCCGAGTCCAGGCCCTCCAGCAGAGCCTTCTGCAGCTTCGGATCGACCTCTTCCAGTGCCTCGGCGGCGACCTCTTCATCCAGGCTGGCAAAGATAGCTTCGCGCTCTGCCGGGGCAAGCTCTTCGAGGATGTCCGCGATATCGGCCGGGTGCATCTTTGCAAGCCGGTTCTGCTCGATCTTCAGGCGAACGCGACGAGCAGGATCGCGCTCGATCAGATCCACAAACTCCCACGGAATAATCCGCGCCGCCGCTTGCTCACTTAACGAGACCAGAGGCCGTGGCAGTCCCTTCATCAGCCGGCGCAGGGCACCGCGAAGGCCAACCTCAACCTCGGCGATGCGCAGCCGCAATGGAGCATGCCCGTTCTCCCCCTCCCAGGCGAGGTCTACATCGTTCACGCGGACGACTTTGTGGCCGTGCACGTCAATGATCTGCTGGTCCAACAGATCGCGGTCCAGGAGCAGATATTCGTGATCGGTAGCAACGGGCCCTACCTCCGCACCGGGACGCAACCGCAGATCTCCCGCCTGGGTCCTCTCCAAAGATTCAATGGAGACCCAGCCCGGCGCCCGTTCTCTCCCGGCGCGGCGCAGAACGAAACCCGCAACATGATTGGTGTCTTTCGCCGGATCTATGGCCAGGTCCCGCACCCTTCCCAGAACGCCCCCATGGGCATTCTTCACTGACATGCCAATCATGGCAGCAGCGCTGGTCCGGAGATGGAGGGAAGCGTGCATCCTGTTCGCAGTCTACTCAAGCATTTCGATGCGCACCACCGCCGCTATGTAATAGAACCAAAAAGAGAAAGCCGGCCCTCAAAAAGAGGGCCGGCTTCCGGTGCTTCAGGCGTGCGTTAGAGCGTTTTTCCTGTTGCTGGGTATTCCGGGAGGAACATACAGGGGCGTTCTCATTGAGGAAAACGTCGATAGATGCACAAACCCTGCTCTATAATCTACAGGAAAAATGCTCTACCACACCTTGCAGACCGCCTCCTTCACCATCGGCTGACCCTTTTTGCATCCGAAGGCCGTGGCAAATTCGGGCATATTCGTCACGATACCGTTGATACGTGCATAGCCCGGGGAATGGGGATTGGTGATCGCGCTCACCCGCAGGTTCTCCGGCCGCTCGTTCTCGCATGCCCACTGGGCAAACCCAATAAAGAACCGCTGGTCGGGGGTGAATCCTTCCACTGGCGCGAGCCGCTGATTCTCCGTCGCCTTTTTCCAGGCGATATACGCGATCAGCGTTCCGCCCAGGTCGGCTACGTCTTCGCCGCTCGTCAGCTTTGAGTTGATCTTGATGTCGTCCACGATGGTGTAGGTAGCAAACTGGTCGCGCAGGCAGTTGATTTGCTTCTCAAAGCCTTCCGCATCTTCCTTGGTCCACCAATCCTTCAAGTTCCCTGCTCCGTCGAACTGCCTGCCTTCATCATCAAAGGCGTGGGTCAGTTCGTGGCCGATGGTTGATCCTGTATTGCCATAGTTCGGAGCGTCATCGAGCTTGGCGTCGTACAACGGCGGCTGCAGCACGCCGGCCGGGAAGTTGATGTCGTTCATCTGGGGGTTGTAATAGGCATTGACAGTCGGCGGCGTCATGTCCCACTCGTTCTTGTCGACCGGTTTACCCACCTTGGCCCACTGGCGCTGGTCTTCGAAAAGAGAGGCTCGCAGCATGTTGCCGAAGTAGTCATCAGACTTGACCTCCAGCTTTGAGTAGTCGCGCCACGTGTCGGGATACCCGATCTTGTTCCGGACCAAGTGCAGTTTTTCGACGGCGCGCTGCTTGGTGGCGTCGCTCATCCAGGTCAGGCCTTTGATCTCCCCGGCCATCGCCTGCTCGATTTCGTCAGTCATCTTCACGGTCTTGGCCTTGGTATCCGGACCGAACGTGCGGCGGACAAACTCCTGTCCAAGGGCTTCGCCCAGCATGTTGTCCACCTGGCGCGTGCAGCGCTTCCACCGGGGCTGCTGTTGCTGCACACCACGCAGATACTTCGAATAGAAGTTGAACTGTGCCTCGTCAAAGTCTTTCGACAACGATGGAGCCGCGGCCGTAATCGCATGGAAACGCAGGTACGCCTTCAACGCCGGTAACGGCTCCGCAGTCAGTTCCGTCTGGAGCGTTTTCTGGAAGTCAGGCTGGTTCACATTCAGCGACTTCACTCCGGGGACATTCTGCGCCACAAAATAGCGGTTCCAGTCGATCGACGGCGTCAGCTTGCCCAGATCCTCGACCGACATCTTGTGGTATTCCTTGTACGGATCGCGGCGTTCGACGCGGGTTAGCGAGGCCTTTGCGAGAGCGGTCTCGATCTTCATAATCGCGGCAGCGTCGGCCTCAGCCGTTGCCTTCGGTTCTCCGGCGAGCGCCAACTGCTGTGCAATGTAGGCCACATACTTCGTCCGGGTGTCTTCGCTTTTTGAATCGGTCTTGGTGTAGTAGTCTCGGTCGGGCAATCCCAGGCCTCCCGCGGCGATAAATGCGATCACCCGCGAGGAGTCACCAAGATCCTGCCCCGAACCGGATCCGAAGAAGAAGTTTCCCACTTGTTCGTGGTGTAGCACTGGAAGATAGGCGACCAGTTCTTCCCGCGTCTTCAAGCCGTCGATCCGGGCGAGCAGAGGCTTCAGAGGGGCCAGGCCACGCTTGTTAATCGAATCTTCATCCATGCAGGCCCCGAAATAATCGCCGACCTTCTGCTCGCTTGGCGTGCGATTTGCGGCCTTCGAGGCATCCACCAGGATGCCCCACAGAAACTGGAGATTGTCCTGCGCCAGCTTGCCATAGACACTCCATCCGGCCTGGTCCGGAGGAATGGGATTGTTCTTCATCCATCCGCCGCAGGAGTACTGGTAGAAGTCCACGCACGGATCGACCGACTTATCCATATCGGCCACGTTCAGGCTGGGGGAGTACGGCATCGCCTGCAACGGCTGCAGGGATGTCGATTGCGCGGCTGTCGATTGCGCAAAGACAGCACCTGCCAGGCCACACCACAACGCCACCACCAAACCAAAGCGCAAACGCATATCGTTCTTTCTCCTTTTTAGACACTTCATCCTAAGCATTTTTCCTGTTGCTGGGTATCCGGGAAGAGGAATTCAGCGGCGTTTTCATTGCGGAAAACGCCCATAAATGCGGAGACCCTACACTACACCTACAGGAAAAATGCTCTATCGCGGTGACAGGGCATACGCTTCCCCGGCAAAGAAGGTTCCCTCCGCCCGCGCCGGAGGGCATCCAATTCCATTTTCTTGACTTTTGCTTCCCAGGGAAGCAAACTGCCCTTGTAAGCACCTTGGACGAAACTCCGGCTCCTCTGGCGTCGGCGGCTCCAAAATCAGCACCTCGCCTGCAGGAGTAATTTGGCCGACTCGACCACAAGCCGCGCCAGTTTCACCCTCGACTCGACGCTCGACACCGTTAACCGGCTCGAGCTGGAAGCTGAGCAATTCGCCCAGCGCGCAGGATTTTCCGAGGACGACATCCCCAACATCGCAATGGCCGTGCGCGAAGCCGCAGTCAATGCCGTGCTTCATGGCAATAACTACAGCACGGAGAAGCATGTAAGCGCGTCCTTTGAAACCACGTCGTCGGATCTGGTCATCAAGATTACTGACCAGGGGCCGGGACTCGACCCTGACACCATTCCCGACCCGCTCGCGCCAGAAAACATCCTGCGCGGCTCAGGACGAGGCATCTTCCTTATCCGCGCTTTTATGGATGAGGTACACTTCCGCCAGACCCATCCTGGGACGGAACTGACCCTGATCAAACATCGCACTCCCGCACCAACGGGCAATTAACTAGGAGGAATCACCACGTGAGCATGAAAGTCAGCACCCGCCAGGTAGACGGCGTCACTATCCTGGATCTGAGCGGCCGCATCACACTCGGAGAAGGCAGCGTCGTATTGCGCGACGCCATCCGCGACCAGCTCGCAAAGGGCAATAAGAGCGTCCTGCTGAACCTGGGCGACGTCAGCTACATCGACTCCTCGGGCATCGGCGAGCTCGTCAGCTCCTTTACCACCGTCAAGAACTCCGGTGGCGAGCTGAAACTGCTGAACCTGACCAAGAAAGTCCACGACCTGCTCCAGATCACGAAGCTCTACACCGTCTTCGACGTCAAGGATGATGAAGCTTCGGCCGTCGCTTCGTTCACGAAGTAAGCCGGTTAAGCTGATCTGCACTGAGACTCTGACGCAATAAAGAAGGCCGCCCTTGTGGGCGGCCTTTCTGTTTTGCTTCGATTCCTTTACTTGCCGAAGTCAACCTTCGGCGCGGTCTTCGAGCCCGGGTCAGCGGCATAGTAGCCCGTCTTCGGCGTGAACCCGGCCATACCCGCCCAGATGGAGTGCGGGAACTGCTGGATGTACACGTTGTAGTCCTTGATGGAATCGTTGTAGCGGCGGCGCGCCACAGCAATGCGGTTTTCCGTTCCGCTCAGCTCATCTTCCAGGCGCTGAAACTGCTCATTGCTCTTCAGCTCCGGATAGGTCTCCTGCAGGCGGGTCAATGGCAGCAAGGCGACACTCAGGCGGTCGTTCGCAGCCAGCTTCTCATCCGGAGTCCTCGCCGTCAGAAGGCCGGCGCGCGCATTGGAGATCGCCGTCAACACATCCAGCTCCTGCTTGGCGTAGCCCTTCACGGTTGCCACCAGGTTCGGGATCAGATCAGCACGGCGCTGCAGGTTCACATCGATCTCAGAGAAGGCAGCTGTCACCTCCTCATTCTTCTGCACCATCGTGTTTTTGGAGCCTGTGTAGCTTCCGAATGCGAACACAACAATCAGTACAACGGCTACCAGCCCAATCAGAAAACCTTTCATTTGCCTCGTCTCCTGTTTCTCCGGAGGCTTGCCTCCGGCCAACTCTAAAATCTTTACCAGTCTCCGCTGGAACCACCGCCACCGGAGTCACCACCACCAAAACCGCCAAAGCCACCGCTGGAGTCGCCTCCGTCGCCACCACCGCCGCCGCGTCCATCCCAATCACGGCGTCCACCGCCACTACCCAGGATATTGCCGAGAATCAGCCAAGGCAGCCAACCACCGCCACCCCCACCGCCGAAACCGCCAGGGCCACCGCCGCCGAAGATACGGCGCAGAATACTCACAACGATCAGGAAGAGGATAAAACCAACGACGAGAACACCGATCCCGATGCCGCCACCGGAGTGTACCGTCTCACGATGATAGGTATGCGTTGTCTGCGGAGGATTGAGTGTGACGCCAGCGTCGTCGGCGATCGTCTGTCCGATCTCGGTTACACCAAGACGAATAGCGTCGTCCCACTCATTCTGCTGTAGCAGCGGCCGCATCGCTCGCCCGATGTCGCCGGTCTTGGCATCGGGCAGAATCCCTTCAAGACCGAAGCCAACTTCGATACGCCGTTTACGATCCTGCGTGGCAAACAACAACAGGATGCCGCGATCTTTGTATTTCGCGTCCTTGGGCCCAATACCCCAGGTATGGAAGAGATTGTTCGCGTAGTCTTCGATTGGCTGGTCGTCGAGTGACTTAATGATGACCACGGCAATCTGGGCGTGCGCTTGCCGCTCCACCTCGCCTGCATATTGATTGATCTGCGCTTTGGCGGGATCGGACAACACGTTCGCCAGATCGGTTACGTAAGCTGTCGGCTTGGGGAGGTCGCTTACCTTCTCACCCACCGCCGCCAAAGGCGCCAGCACGATCAGCAGCGCCCACATCCACGATCTGGCCCATCGGCCCATATCTGTCATCATTCTACGCTTTCGCCCCGCAAAAGGTTCCGCAGGCAAAACAAAGGCGGGCGTGACGCCCGCCTTTGTTCTTCCAGTATCTACCTTACTGCATGGCGAGATAACCGTTACTGCATAGCTAGATACCCATTCTTGCGCGCAACAGAATCCGCCTGCATGATGTGGTCCTGGATCACGGGGATCGTGCGGTCGAGAGCGTCTTTGAGTGAGTTATTCGAGGTGGCCACCATGGTGTCGCGGAAGAGCTTCAGGTCTTCCCGATGGCTCTCGGCCATGGCCATCATGTACTCCTTGTCGAACGGCTCTCCTGAAAGACCGCTCAACCGGTCATACAGCTTCTGGTCCTTCCTGGAAAGCTCCCGAGCCGGAGGACCTCCGAGTTCCTGTGCCAGCGGCTTCCAGGTGCGCGCGAGCGCGGCATGGTCCGTCATGATCTTCTGCGCGAATGCCTTTACATCGTCGTTGCTGGACTTCGCGAGAGCAAGCTGACTCATTCGTACGGCTCCCCTGCTGTTCTGAGCGGCTGTCTTCAGGAAAAACCGGTCACGCATACGCTCACCGGTATCCCCCAGCGGCGCCGAGGTATCCTCCGGCCGCGCATTGGAAACACCCACACCCGCCGGCTTCTCCTGCCGCTGCTGCTGCGGTGTTGGATTGGTGTTGTAGACGCTGCCGCTCGTATCCTGCTGTGCTGCTAAAGTTGCCGCACCAAATCCCAACATCACAACAAAGGCTGAAACGCCTGATACTCGCATCCTTCGAGTCCTCCTGTAGCTCTACGATCTCTACGACGAGGCACAATACTCCTCTCTTTCTTAGGGTGGCAACATCCATCTTCGGTTGCCTGTATCCTCTACCTTTGGAGCCGAATCAAGACATGCACCCCCCTGTCGCCCGCCGCGAGCCGCATCCCATCAACATCCACGGACAAACACTCGAAGACGATTACTTCTGGCTCCGGAACAAGGACTCAGAAGAGGTGATCGACTACCTGAAGGCCGAAAACGCCTACACTCACGCCTTCATGGAGCCCACCAAGGAGCTGCAGGACAGGCTCTATCGCGAGATGCTGTCGCACATCAAGGAGACCGATGTCTCGGTTCCCTACCTCGCGAACGGATACTTCTACTACACCCGCACGGTCGAAGGCCTGCAGTACCCCATCTACTGCCGCAAGCCATCGCCAGTTCCAGGCGACCCAAACGCCGTCTATAACGACAATGCCGCAGAGCAGGTCATTCTCGACGTCAATGAACTGGCAAAGGATCAGCCGTTCATGGCCATTGGAGGCCTTGCGGTCTCGCCGGATAACACGCTGCTTGCCTATTCGACCGATAACACCGGCTTCCGCCAGTACACGCTGCATATCCGCTCGCTCGTCACCGGAGAAGATCTTCCGGATACCGCGCCGCGCACCGGCTCGCTGGTGTGGGCTGACGACTCAAAGACGCTCTTCTACACCGTTGAAGACGAACAGACCAAGCGTCACTATCGTCTTTATCGTCATACGCTCGGTGAAGACACAGCCAAGGACGCCGTGATCTTTGAGGAGACAGACGAACGTTTCAATCTCGGCGCCGGACGCAGCCGTGATCGCAAATACATCTTCATCGAATCCGGCAGCCACACGACAACCGAGATGCGGTTTGCACCTGCCTCCGACCCGGCGACGTTCACGCTGCTGGCTCCGCGCATCAACGACCAGGAATACTACGCCGATCATCGCAACGGACGCTTCTATATCCGGGTGAACGACACCGGCAAGAATTTCCGTCTGGTTTCGGCAGATGTGAATGCTCCTGGGCGCGAGCACTGGATCGAAGAGCTCCCAGAGGATGCAGAATATCCGCTCGAGGACTTCGATCTCTTCCGCGACTTCGCGGTCGCCTCCGACCGTGTCCTCGGCCTGCCCCGTCTTCGCGTCTTCGGCTGGAGCGGCGAGAAGCTGACATCCACTTCCGAAGAGGTGACCTTCCCTGAGCCAACCTACTCTGCGGGACTGCACGTCAATGCGGTGTTTGCTGCGGCTACCTTCCGCTACAGCTATCAGTCGCTGGTCTCACCGTCGTCGGTCTACAGCTATGACGTCCACACACATTCCTCCACGCTGCTGAAGCAGCAGGAGGTCCCTGGCGGTTTCGATCGTTCCCGTTATGCCTCCGAGCGCATCTGGGCGACAACATCCGACGGCACAAAGATCCCTGTCTCGCTTGTCTATCGTCGCGATGAGTTTATCCGCAATGGTGAGAATCCGCTGTATGTCTACGGCTACGGTTCCTATGGTTACGCACTGCCGGTTGGCTTCAACCCGAACCGTCTTTCGCTGCTCGATCGCGGCCTGGTACTGGCCTATGCACATATCCGTGGCGGCGGTGATCTTGGCGACAAGTGGCACGACGCCGGCAAGATGCAGGCGAAGATGAACACCTTTACCGACTTCATCGCCGCGACCGAGCACCTTGTCGCCGAAGGCTATGGTGATCCAAAACGAGTCGCCATCGAAGGCGGCTCCGCGGGCGGCCTGCTGATGGGCGCGGTCACCAATCTTCGCCCTGATCTCTTCAGCGTTGTGCTGTCACATGTGCCCTTCGTCGATGTGATGAACACCATGCTGGATGACTCGCTTCCGCTCACCGTCGCCGAGTATGAGGAGTGGGGCAATCCTAACGAGCCGGAAGCGTTCGCCACCATGCGCGCCTATTCGCCATACGACAATCTGAAGCCAGGCGATTACCCGACGATGCTGGTGAAAACCAGCCTGAACGATTCGCAGGTGATGTACTGGGAGCCGGCCAAATATATCGCCAAGCTGCGCACTCTGAAAAAGAACGACACTCCGCTACTGCTTGAGACCAACATGGACGCGGGTCACGGCGGAGCTTCCGGCCGTTATGACTACCTCAAGGAAATCGCTTTCGACTACGCCTTCCTGCTGACCCAGTTGGGGGTTGAGAAACGATGACAAGAAAGAGAGCATTTTTTGCGGTGGCTGCGGCTGCCATGATCTCCATGACCACACCAGGCCAAACACCACAGACACCTCACAAATGGGCCATCGTCATTCACGGAGGCGCCGGCGTCATCGAACGAAAGAATATGACACCCGAGGCCGAAAAGGCCTACCGCGCGGCTCTCGACAAAGTGCTGCAGACGGGCGCGGACGTGCTGGCCAAAGGCGGATCTTCCCTTGATGCCATCGAAGCCTCAATCGAACTGATGGAAGACGATCCGCTGTTCAACGCCGGACGCGGCGCCGTCTTTACCGCTGCCGGACGCAATGAACTGGACGCTGCCATCATGGACGGCAAGACCCTGAACGCAGGGGCGGTCGCCGAAGTCACCCGCACCAGGCACCCTATCTCGCTGGCACGCGCGGTCATGGAGAAGTCGCCGCACGTCATGCTGATCGGTAGCGGAGCCGATGAGTTCGGTGCCGACCACGGCCTGGAGCAGGTTGACCCAAGCTACTTCTTCACCGAGCGCCGCTGGCAGCAGCTTGTAAAGGCGCTCAAGGCCAAGGGCAAACCGATTCCTCCGCGCCCGGCAGGCGCTCCTCCCGAGCCAAAGGAACCGATCTCTTTCCTGCAACCCGATGAGTTGCCTGCTGCGGCGTGGCCCGATGAAAGCCAGACGCACAAGTACGGTACCGTTGGAGTCGTCGCTCTCGACCGGGACGGCAATGTGGCCGCCGGCACTTCCACAGGAGGCACAACGGCGAAGCTCTATGGTCGCGTCGGCGATTCACCCATTATCGGCGCGGGTACGTATGCGTCCAATGAGAGCTGCGCTGTTTCCGCTACGGGCACCGGCGAGTACTTCATCCGCCTGACTGTCGCCCGCGAGATCTGCGCGCTTGTTCAGTACAAGGGAATGAAGCTGCAGGCCGCAGCCGACGAGGTGATTCAGAAGCGTCTTACCGCGCTCAAGGGGGATGGAGGCATCATCGCCGTCACACCCGATGGACAACTTGCATGGAGCTTCAATACGCCGGGGATGTACCGCGCAAAACTTGCGGAAGGTGGCAAGCCGCAGGTCAGCATCTATCACGATGAACCGTAAGGTTCGAATATTTTCGAGAAACGGAAGAGGGGGCAAAATGCCCCCTCTTCCGTTGTTGTACCGTTTTTGGCTTTCGTCTACGCCTTAGCTTCTTCTTCCAGCTTGTCCCCTTCGCCGGGCGCCAGGAACATATTCATCTCTACGCCGTGCTGCCGTGTGTAGAGCTCGTAGTAGCGTCCGCCCATCGCCAGCAGTTCCTCATGGCGTCCACGCTCCCGGATGCGGCCTTGTTCCACAACCAGGATCTGATCTGCCCTGCGAATGGTTGAGAGCCGGTGAGCGATGACGAAGGTCGTGCGTCCCCGCATCAGGTAGTTCAGGCCTTCCTGGATCAGGGCCTCGCTCTCCGAATCAAGCGAACTGGTCGCTTCATCCAGAATCAGGATGCGAGGATCGGCAAGGATGGCGCGCGCGATCGAGAGCCGCTGCCTCTGGCCTCCGCTCAGTTTCACGCCGCGCTCACCGACGATGGTCTCATAGCCTTCCGGGAAGCGCTCCACAAACTCATCCACGCGCGCGATGCGGCAGGCCTCTCTCCACTGCTCCTCTGTCGCCTCCGGGCGCGAAAATAGCACGTTCTCGCGCACCGTACCATCGAAAAGGAAGGTCTCCTGCAGCACGACACCGAGCTGCGAACGATAGCTGCTCAGCTTCACATCAGCCAGATCCACGCCGTCCACGACGACCCGGCCCTGCTGTGCAGTGTGGAAGGCACATATCAGACTGATGATGGTTGACTTGCCGGAGCCGGACGAACCCACCAGCGCCGTCGAGGTCCCGGGCCTGGCTACGAAGTCGATATCATGCAGCACCGGTTTACCTTCTTCGTACTCGAAGCTGACGTGTTCGAACCGAACGTCACCCTGCAGCAGTCCCAGTTCTACCTTGCGCTTCGAGCCCGAGTCCTCCGTCAGCTCCGCCAGCACCTCATTGGTTCGATCCAGGCCGGCCGCGGCTTCCGTCAACTGCGTTCCGATCGAGACCAGTTGCACCATGGGAGCGATCATGAAGGTCAGGAACATGGTGTATTCCACGTATCCACCGACGGTCAAACGCCCTGCGGTATGCTCCCTGCCGCCGAGGTACATCACCAGGCCACCGACCACACCCAGCACCATGGTGCTCGACAGCGTCATCAGTGACTGCGCCCGCAGCGAACTCAACACGTTCTTCAGCAGCCGCTGGACGCCGCCGGCAAAGACGTTCGCTTCGCTCTCCTCCGCGTGATATCCCTTCACCACCCGAACGCCACCGAGAGACTCGGTCAGACGTCCCGTCACCTCGGCGGCGATGGCTCCCCGCTGGCGGAAGATGGGACGGATCGTCCTGAAGGCCCGCATGAGGATCACCGCAAAGACCAGCAGGATAGAGAAGGTCAGAAGCGTCATCCGCGTGCTCAGTCCGATCAGGACGACAAATGCAATCAGCGCAGTCAGAAGGCCGCCGACAAATTCTACGAGCCCCGTGCCGATGATGTTGCGCACGCCTTCCACGTCCGACATGATGCGCGAGACCAATACGCCCGTACGATTACGGTCGTAGAACTCCACGGGAAGCCGGCCGATATGCTCCTGCACCTTCCGCCGCAACTCGGCGATGAGCTTCTGGCCTTCGGTAGAGAGCAACTGCGACAGAACGTAGGTCGTGACTCCCTGGATCATCGTCGCCGCAGCGACAATACCGACGATCTTCGGCAACAAGGAAGACTGTCCGTGGTACATCACGTTGTCAATCAGGAAGCGCGAAGAAGCAGGGAGCACAAGACCGCAAGCACGGTTGACGATCATCAGCAGGAAGCTGCCGACCACCAGACCGAGCCGCGGGCGAAACAGCGCCCAGATCTGCGGCAGTACTTTCTTCAGAGGAGGCTTGGGCCTCTTCTCTCCTCCGTTATGATTGCGGATCGGCCGGTCGCCGGCGCGCATCCGCGGTGCTCCTAATGACGATGACATACCGCCCATATTTCGCTCCACTCCGCTATTGCCGCAGTAGTCCACACCTGCCACGGCCGCACCTCAAACAAATCGACGTTACGCTACCCGTGCGCGGCGTGCCTCGATGAACGACCGCACACACAGCAGCGTGTAAATCAAGCAGATCACTGCCATCAGAACCTCTTCGCGGACTGCCAACGGGCGAAGGATGGGACCGGACAGATAGGCCTTCAGGGCGCGGATTGCCGGAAACAGGAAGCCCAGCAGGCCGATAGTGACCGCGATATGCATGATGATCATCCGCATCTTGCTATCTTCCGTACGGGCGGCCATCCCCAGGATCGCCAGCGCGATTCCAAAGAATGCCGGAATCAGCGCCGTAACCGCGGTATGCCCCGTAATCCAGAAGAAGATTACTCCAAGCAGAATCAGCAATACACCAAACCGAATCGTTACATTTGCCATCAATGTTTCCTCTCAGGCCGCACGGGCCAGCTCTTTCATCCGCGCCGCGACCTGCGCAGCCGTCCAGTCATTCCCCGGATACCACTCGGCCACACGTCCGCTTTTATCCACGACTACCGTAGATAACGAATGAGTGAGCGATTTATTGTCGTCCGAGGTCACACCCAGGTCGAAAAACTCTTCCATGGGCTGCAGATTGCTCTGCGAAGGCACTGCAAACTCCCAGTGACGGAAGTCTGTTTTCCCCGCATAGATTTCGCCGTAGCTCTTCAGCACCTTCGGCGAATCGAAGGCCGGATCGAAGCTAATGCTCAGCAGGTGCGTTCCTGCCGCAGCGTCCTTATCCGTTGCGAGCGTCTTTTCGATCTCCGCGAAGTTGCGGCTCATCTTCGGGCAGTAGTCATCCAGCGGGCAACGGGTATAGACAAAGGTGATCAACAAAACCCGGCCCTGGAACTCTTTCAGGTGAATTGCCTTACCGTTCTGATTGGTCAGTTTGAAGTCCGGGACGACGTCGCCTTTCGCCGGGGCGTGAAACTGCATCGTCGGTTTGTAGTCCGGTTTCCCCTGGGCGATTACGACAATCTGATCGAGCTTGGCGTTCTTGTAGACTTCTCCGTCGTACTCGACAAAGAGCTTTGCCGTAATCCGGTCCCCCGGATGAAGCTCCTTCAGCACCGCAGAATCTTTCACCTTGTACGGCATGATCATGGCTTCCATAAAGCCTGGAATCGCCTCATGATCCAGGGTCACCTCGCTCCGGGCAGGATTCGTCTCGATCACCTTACCGCGAACATCAAACGTCTTCGTCGTGGTCGGAGGTTGAGGGGGCTTTTTGCACCCGGCCATGCAGACCACGACAGCCAGCAGGATCGCAAAAGAAATCTTTCTCACACCTTCATGATAGTCCTCGGAGCCTGCCATCCTGCGTGACACACTGGAGAGGTGCGCACTAGAGCATTTTCCCTATTGCTGGGTATCCCGGAAGAGGAGCGAAGCGGCGTTTTCATTGCGGAAAACGCCCATGGATCCGGAAGCCCTGCACGACACCTACAGGGAAAACGCGCTACAGCCCACGCACCGTCACTTCCGCTGCTCGCCTATGGATTTCTGCTGACCGGCCTGGGTACGGCTCTATTGGGTCCCATCC
The DNA here is from genome assembly GCF_052114765.1 of Terriglobus sp. 2YAB30_2. Classification (NCBI taxonomy): domain Bacteria; kingdom Pseudomonadati; phylum Acidobacteriota; class Terriglobia; order Terriglobales; family Acidobacteriaceae; genus Terriglobus; species Terriglobus sp. 2YAB30_2. The sequence continues at coordinate 125,772 of NZ_JBFRFJ010000007.1, read as the reverse complement.
TTCCCCTGCTTGCAGCCAGTCATCATCTCTCGGACGCCTCAGTCGGCCTGCTACCGCTGGCACAGTTTCTAGGCGCCACTGTCGGCGGCATGACGGTCTTTCGCCGGCCGCAATACAGCTTCGGAGTTGGCGCCTTCGCCGCCGCGGCCGGGCTTGCTCTCTTTGCGATGTCACCTGCTCTACCGATGCTCATGGCCGTGCTCTTTGGCGGAGCCTGGGGTATCGGCCAGATGATCGCTTCCTCCAATGTGATTGCAGGCTCACGCTATACGCAGAATCGCGCCTCCGCTCTCACATTGCTCAATGCCCTGTTCAGCGTCGGTGCGTTGCTGTCGCCGCTGTTCGCCTTCTGGCTTACACCTCACATGGCGCTACGATCGATGCTGTTGGGTTTCGCAGCTCTTTTCGCGATTGCAGCACTGTTCTTTGCTTTCGAACGTAGCCGGAGCGCCATCGCGCTTCCAGACGGCACCTCCTCAGGTGCCTCAGGCGCTCCATCTGTCGGCCTTCCCCTCTTCCTTTTCTTTACCCTTCTGCTTGCCCTGTACGGAGCGTATGAGAGCAGTTTCAACGTCTGGCTTACCACCTACATGCTCCGCTATGGAGGGCGTTCTCTTTCTGAAAGCCAGGCCGTGACCTCAGCGTTCTGGATCGCCCTCGCCTGCGCCCGTCCCCTCTCTTCAGCCGTTCTTCTGCGTCTGAAGGACACGTTGCTGCTACGTCTTGCGCTGGTAGTGCTGGTGATCAGTACACTGGCGCTGCTCTTCGCTCATACTGCCGTCGAAATCACCGCCGTGGCCGTCATTCTGGGGCTCTCCCTCGGTCCGGTCTTTCCGGTGACCTTCGCCCTGATCCTCGGCCGCAAACCGTCTCCACGGCAGGCGGGTGTCATCATCGCAGCCTCCGGCCTGGGAGCCGCCCTTCTGCCATGGTTTATGGGAGTTGTTTCGCGGCAGGCGAGCTCGCTGCGTACGGCATTTCTGCTTCCGCTCGCCGTTGCTGTGGGCCTGCTGCTGTTCTCCTTCAGGCTAACCCGTTCTAGCGAATAGAGCGCTACCTGCTACCAGCCGAGAGTTCGCCTAGAATTTCGGCCTCGCGCGTAGCCTCTACGTCCTCGATACGGAAGACATGTGTTTCCTTCGGAGGCTCGAACCGTCCCGACCCTAGATACGCGGCAACAATGCCTGCAGTTAACTCCGGATGCAGGACTGCCAGCGGAACCAGATATTTCTTCGACTTCACCAGCGATTCGGCAACTCCGTTCACGCGGGTACTGCGAGGGATGTCACCGGGCAGCTGCGGAATGACGAAGGTAGTCAGCTCCAGCTCATCGTGTTTGCGGGCATACTTCACGAAGGATTTTGCAATCTGCTTCGGGGTGGTGATGCCGCCATCGGCCAGGATATTGCGGTGAACCGCCTTGGGGAAGTACAGGTTCAGCAACTTGCGCGAGAAGTCAGCACAGTTCTGAAACAGCAGGTTGAAGTGGCTGCGATTGTGGCCTTCGTTATAAGCCGTAATCAGCTCCGCATCCTGCGCAGCCGTCGTCCTTACCTGGAAGCCGTAGATCTTGCGGTCGTACGAAGATCCGACCATCTGGATCCAGTCGCCTTCCGGGGTGCTTCCATCCGCCGCATCCGGCACAATCTCACGCAGGTGGCGACGGCGGTATGCATCCCGAAGATCCGTCTCTAGCTGTACTGTCGCAGCCAACGGGATGTCGTTTCTGTCTTCCACGGCATACAGGTACGGGATCAGAGGAATGGCTACCCAGTCGTAGTGATTCACCTTGTAATAGCGGCTGATCACCGCCCCCAGCTCGCCAGGCCTGCACGTCCGCAGGCTGACCGAAGTCTCGGCGCAAACATGGTCAAGATATACAGCAGCATGGCCTGTCGGATTCATCTCTCCGAACCGGCCGAAAGGTTCCTCCACGAGCAGTGCGACACTGCCCTGCGCGGCAAACGAGGCAAAAAAAAGTACCGCATATATGCCCCAACGGAAAAATCTCCCCAACCCAAATAAGCTCATCAGTCCCGTATCTATTTCGATGCAACTTACAACAAACTGTTTACGGCTTCGTAGGCTTCGACCTCCACAACAGAAAAAAGTCGCGACGGGATTGGTTGCTCACCTTGTCTGCGATAGAGCATTTTTCCTGTAGATGTCGCGCGGACTCCCGCATCTATGGGCGTTTTCCGCAATGAAAACGCCACAGCACACCCTTCCGGACTACCCAGCAACAGGGAAAATGCTCTAATGATTGCTGTGAGCGAAGTTATTGTGCAAGAACGGGTTATCACGCTTGCGATTACCGGAGCCAGCGGTGCGATCTTCGCACGTCTTGCTCTTCAGATGCTCGATACCGACCCTCGCGTTCGCCGTATCCATCTGGTTGCATCGGATGCAGCTCTCCGTGTCTTTGCCGAAGAGCTGCAACTAGCCGGCCGCACCCAACTGGTGGAACGTCTTCTTGGCCGAAGCTCAGACAAGATCGTGCATCACGGACAGGACGACATAGGAGCAGCGATTGCCAGTGGGAGTCATCTTAGCCACGGCATGATTGTGCTTCCCTGCTCCATGGGTACTCTGGCGGGCATCGCCAACGGCCTTGCCTCTAACCTCATCGAACGCGCCGCGGATGTCACGCTGAAAGAGCGCCGGCCACTGGTACTGTGCGTGCGCGAGACGCCGTTCAATCGCATTCATCTACGCAATATGCAGCTTGCAGCGGAGGCCGGTGCGACCATCTATCCGGTTATTCCGACCTTCTATAACCATCCTCAAAGCGTCGAGGATATCGCTCGCAACTTTGTTCATCGCGTTCTGGCGCATATCGGCCTTCCGCAGGCTGGGGCGTATGAATGGAAGCCGGAAGATTAAATAGCATTCTCGCTTCGTACAGTCATACTTCCATTACCCGAACGACAATTCAAAAGAGATCGGCACCAGTGCTTGGGACAGTAAAGGCCGGGCCCATGTCCCCGCGGGACATGGGGCACCCCGTGTATGGGTTGTTCGAGATTGGTTGATCCCCGTCCAGCAACCAGGAACTAGCAACCAGCAACTCGCTTTACTTCGGCCATTCTCTGCGGCCGCCGGCGGTTGCGGGCTCTGACGTGAGAAATTCCTTCGTAGCCGCGAAGACGGGCACGGGGCACTCGCGTGGAGCCAAATGTCCGCAGCCATCCACGATCTCCAGCCGCGCTTGCGGCACCAGTTGCTGTAACCGCTCGCCGGTCACGGGAGGAATCAGACGATCCATCTTTCCCCACACGATCAGCACGGGCAGCTTCAAGCCGCTCAAGCGGAAGTCCATCAGCTCTCGCCCGATGGTCATCGCGTGAATACTCCGCTGCGTCACCCATCCATTCTCGGAGGCACGCCGTACAACATCGCGGGATACGAAGTCCGGCAGACGTGTCGGCACCGGCTCCAGAACGCGCAGCAGCTCAGTTACCTCGTCGATGCTCTTCGGCGTGAAGTTGTCGAACGAGAAGTCCACCTGGAAGTAGAGTCCGGCGGTGTCATACAGCACCAGACGCCGAACGCGCTGCGGATAATCGACCGCCAGCCGCATGCTTACCCAGCCACCCATCGACCAGCCGATCACGTCTGGCTGTGCCAGGCGCATGGCGTCCATGAACTGCACCACCATCTTCTCTTCTTCAACGATGGAGTAGTCGGAACCCTGGGGCTTTGCAGACCGGCCGTAGCCTAACAGGTCCGGTGCGTAAACGTGATATCCCTCACCGGCGAAACGAGGCATCAACTCAGCCCAGTCCTCGACACGGCTTCCCAGTCCGTGAACCAGCAATAGCTGCTTCCCGTTCACAGGCCCGGCTTCAACGTAGTGAATCCGGTGACCGTCCAGCTCGATGTAATGGCTGCTTACACCCTGCCGCCACATCTTGTAGCGCAGCAATTGATCGCTCACCCACAGGGGCCGTAGGTAAAACACTGCACCAGCGACGAGAACCACCACCAGAAGACTTCCAAGAATGCGTAAGAACCAGCGCTTCATCAGATCAGTTGAACCCCAGCTTGCGGCAGAGACTGTCGACCCGAGCCTTTATCTCTGACGGCATCTCCAGCATGTCCGGCCATTCGCGGGTGAAGCCTTCTGCGGCCCACTTCCGCGTTGCGTCGATCCCCATCTTGCTGCCGTAGTTCGGCAGACGCGATGCGTGATCCAGAGAGTCCAGAGGACCCAGTGTGAACTGGATATCGCGCTCCGGATCGATATTGTTGGTTACCCGTAGCGTGACCTCGGCCAGATCCTGCACATCGCAGTCCTCATCCACCACGATCACGATCTTGGTGAACATTGCCTGCCCCATGGACCAAATGGCGTTCATCACCTTGCGCGCCTGTCCGGCGTAGCTCTTCTTGATGGAGACGATCATCAGGTTATGGAAGACACCCTCCGGCGGCAGATTCACATCCACAATCTCCGGACAGGTCAGCTTCATCAAAGGCAGGAAGATACGCTCCACCGCCTTCCCCATCCATGCATCTTCCATCGGAGGCCTGCCCACTATCGTGGCAGCATACACGGGGTCTCTGCGATGCGTGATGCACGTAATGTGAAAAACGGGATATTCGTCCTTCATGGTGTAGAAGCCCGTGTGATCGCCGAAGGGGCCTTCGGTACGCAACTCTGTCAGGTCGACGTAGCCTTCCAGCACGATCTCCGCATGCGCCGGCACCTCCAGATCGACCGTCTCGCACTTCACCAGTTCCAACGGCTGCTGCCGCAGGAAGCCAGAGATCAGGTACTCCTCTACTTCGGGCGGAGCAGGCACAATCGCCGCGAAGGTCGTCGCCGGGTCGGAGCCAATCGCTACCGCGACCTCCATCCGGCTGCCACGAATCTTCGTCAGCACCTGCTGCGGCACGCTGCTTACATCGGCAGCGGCTGCCGTTCCCCCCTGCGTCAGGGCCATCACGTTCACCGCATCGGTGCTGTTACCGGCTGCCTCACGCAGGACCTCGCGCAGGTGCTCTGCGGCGTTCTTCTGCCGCTGCCAGTGCATACCGGTTGTCTGACCGTCATAGACCTGCATGCGATACATGCCCAGGTTGCGCTTACCGCTCTTCGGATCTTTCGTCGTTACCAGCGGCAGCGTAATAAAACGGCCACCGTCCTGCGGCCAGGTCTTCAACACCGGAAACTCAAGGACGTCGAAGTTCTCGCGGCGGATGACCTCTTTGCAAGAAGCGTCTTTATTGCTGACGACCCTCGGGAAAAACCGGCCGACCTCTGCAAGCTTGGGCAGCATCTTCAGCTTGTCCATCAGGCCGCCGGGCATCGGCGGATGCAGCAGCTCCTCAATGCGTCCTGCGACTTCATCGAGCGAGTTCACCCCCAGCGCCATCATCATGCGGCGTTCTGAACCGAACTGGTTCATCAGGACGCGGCTTCCGGGATATCCCTTCACGTTCTCGAAGAGGAGCGCCGGACCATCGCTCTTGACCGCACGGTCGGCGATCTCGGCCATCTCGAGGATAGGATCGACCTGCTCGCGGATCCGCACCAGTTCCCCAGCCTGCTCCAACGCCTTGATCCATTCCCGCAAATCCCGAAATGCCACTCGACTCTCCTTACCACCCCTTATCCTACCCTGCGCTACGCTGAAGGCATGCCCCTTCAACCAGCTACACGTGACGATATTCCGGCCATCTGCGCGATCGAGTCACTCTATCCCGCATACATCACCGTGCAGCCGTCGGAACAACATCTTGCCGCCCTCGATGACTCGAATCTCGCTTACCTCGTTGCGCGTCACGCGGACGACAGCGTTGCCGGGTACGTCATTATGGCCGGGCGTCGTTCACCGCACCACATCATTGAACTGCGCCGTATCGCAGTACGCAATCCCAGCCAGCGCCTGGGCCGTCCGATGCTGCTTGAAGCGATGCGGCTCGCCTTCCGCGAGTATGGTGCGCATCGGCTATGGCTGGATGTAGCCGAAGAGAACGAGCGCGCCCAGGCGCTCTACCGTTCTGCCGGCTTCCAGCAGGAAGGAATTCTGCGAGAAGCCCACTATCACGACGGGAACTATACCTCGCTGGTACTGATGTCGATGCTGGAACAGGAATACAGGGAACAAGAAGGTAAGGAACAAACTTAGGGCCGCCAGTGTCTATGGCAGCGTACGCATTCCTCGCTGGATGCGCACTCACATGAAGGAGAGTGCCACCATGCTTGAGTCTGCCCTGATCGAATCCACAGGACGCATTCACACCGCCCGCCGTTACACAGCTATCGCCTCGATTGGTCTCCAGCTAGTTATTGGAGCAGCCTGCATTACCTATCCGCTGCTCTACCCCGAAGCACTTCCCAAGTCGGCGATCACACCGCTACCGCTTCAGCCGCCGATGCCTGCTAAAGCGCCTCAGGTCATCGCGCAGACCGTAGCGAGGACAGTGTTACCGACGACACCGATGGTGGACAACGCATTTACCGCTCCCCAGCATATCCCGCATCTGCCCGATGCGACGCCGGACCCAGGTCTCGCAGAGAATGGCATCCCAAATATCGGCCTCGGCACAGGGAATAGTACGAACAACGTCATCGGCTCAGTGCTTTCGAATCTTGGGCCGACTCCTCCCGTTGTCAGCGTCGTCCCCAAGCCGAAGCCCGCGGTTCAGCGTGTCTCGGAAGGCATTACACGCGGCCTTCTGTTGAAGCCCATCACCCCGGTCTATCCGGCCATAGCCCGAGCCGCTGGAGTCCGCGGCACAGTTATCGTCACGGCGATGATCTCGAAGTCAGGAACGATCGAGAGCCTGCAGGTGGTTAGCGGCCCTGGAATGCTGCGCGGCGCAGCCCTCGACGCTATCCGCGCTGCACGCTACCAGCCTTATCTTCTGAACGGAGAACCCACAGAGGTGCAAACCACTATCACCATCAACTTCACCATGGGCAGCTAAAAAAACGGGCCCATGTCCCCGGGACATGGGGCACCCGGTGTATGGGTTATCTCGAATTTGTCGATACGCCCTAGGAACCAGAAAGTGGCAACCAGAATCAGGCGCTCACCGCAAGCTTTGACCCGGTGGAAGCCGGCTCGACATACTCTTCCAGGGGATATCCGGCCTGCTTCCACCCGTCAAAGCCGCCTTTCAATGGCCTTACGCGGTAGATGCCCAGCTTGTGCAGGCGTAGCGCCACCTTCGCACTGGTCTCCTCGCTCGGACAGGTGCAGTACAGTACCACGTCCCGGTCGCGCGGAATCTGGTCATGCTGCTTCTCCAGCTCCGTCGGTTGAATGCGGACGGCGCCTGGCAACACTCGAGGATCCGGGAGGTAGTCCAACGGATGCCGCAGATCCACGATGAACGGCGCTACCGTTCCGTCTTCCAACGCGGTGTCGATCATCTTTTTCAGCTCAGAAGCGTCCAGACGGAGTTCGCGCACGCTCAAAAGGAACTTGCGCTGCCGCCAGACCTTCTGCACGAGGAAGCCGATGACGAGCAGAACGAACAGAACCCCTGCGAACCGTCCCATCCAGTGGAAGAACGCTGCGTTCCTCTTGGCGATATCGCCGAAGAACCTGCCGGCAAAGATATAGGCGCTTCCCCAGATCAGTGCTCCCAGCCCATCCATCGCCAGGAACTTCGGATAGGACATACCCGTCTGTCCGGCAACGGGCGGAGCCAAGGTGTTCAGGCCCGGCACAAATTTGGCGAACAGCAGGGTCACACCGCCGCGGCGGCCGAAGTACCCCTCCGTCTTCTTGACGCAGGCACTCGCCTCCAGGCTCAGCCGGCAGACCAGCTTCACGACCCGACCGCCGAACCGGCGTCCCAACCACCACCAGACGGAGTCCGCTAGAAGACACGCGATTACGACTGCAGCCAGAGCAATGGAGGCATGCAGCTTGTGGGCAGCCGAAAGGGTTCCCACCGTGAGCAGCGCGGGCGTCGTCGGAATTGGTATGCCGAGCTGCTCCAGCAGGACCCACGTGAACAAAATCACGTAGGCGTACTGCACAAAGAACTCGATGGCGATAGGCATGAGAGTGGCCCCGGAGGAGGTTACATCCTAACTCACTAGATGTATGGATGGGTAAAGAAGGTGCAAAGCAGCAAAAAGAGCCTGCCCCGCCAGGGACAGGCTCTCCTATTTTAGGGCTTCCGAAGTAGATTTACTCCGCAAAGGTCAGCGGCATCTCCACCAGGTGTTGGCTGAGGAACCAGCTCTGCAGCTCATTCGGGCGGAGCACGTCGCTGACCGCCAGATCGTTGGTGCCGTCGTCGCCCGCCTTATCGGCATCCTCGGCGAGCTTACGGCACTCCTCGATGATGACCCGGTGGGCATCCAGCAGGCGTGAGATCTGCACTGGAACCTCTTCCCGACCGCGGGGCGGACGCTGAATCTGCGATACCTCAGCCACATCCGCTCCCATCGCGATCGTGACACCACCCAGCAACTGGATCCGCTCGGCGATCACGTCGACGATCTCCACCTGCTCTTCGAAGTGCTTATCAAACAGAAGGTGAAGCTGGTAGAAGGTAGGTCCCGCCACCTGCCAATGGTGCTTTTTATACATGTCACGGAGGGTGATCGAGTCCGCCAAAAGCTGGTTCAGCTTAGCGCACATCGCTTCACGAACATCGGACTCCAGAGCGTTCGGGAGATCCTTCACCACCGAACCGTACTTCTGGATCTCCTTCGCCTTCTCATGCCAGTGGGGCGTGATCAGGTCTTTGTTCTCAACCTTCTTCATAGCGACAGCCATTGTTATTTCTCCTTGGGGAATCCCACATCGTGCTTAGGATGCAGGCTTCCCCAATTCGGATTGCCGCTACTTGATCCGTACCTCCGGCACGACCGAATAGCCGGGCCGCAAGGAAAGATCCTTGTTTTCTTCCTTCAGGTTGGTGAAGTCAATACGTACCGGAATACGCTGCACAACCTTCACGTAGTTACCCGTGGCGTTCTCCGGCGGGAAGAGGCTCAGCCGCGAGCCAGTGGCTCCGCCAATCTGGGTTACCTTGCCCTTGTACTCACGTCCCCCCAGAGCGTCAACCTTGATCACGACTTCCTGGCCGGGATGCATCTTATCGAGCTGGGTCTCCTTGAAGTTTGCCGTCACCCAAAGGTTCTCCAGCGGCACGATGGTCAACAGATTCTGTCCGATGGACAGGTTCGCCCCCACCTGGACATTCTTCTTGTTCACAATGCCCGTCACCGGGGCCGTGATTTTGGTGTAGCTCAGGTTCAGCTTGGCCTGGTCGATCCGTGTCTGTGCCTGCCTGACCTCGGCAGCGGCGGCAGCGGCGCGAGCCTCCTGCACTTTGACCTGTTGAGGACCATTCTTGGCAGCCTGAGCAGCACTGGCCTGAGACTGAATCAGCTTCTGTTGCGATTGGCGGACCGCTTCCTGCTGAGCCACCAGAGACGACTGGGCTTCAAGGTACTGCGCCTTCTGTGCGGCAGCCGTCGCCACGGCGGCGTCGAACTGCTGCTTCGAGATCACGTCCTTGGCTACAAGAGGCGTATACCGTTGTACGTCGAGGTCGGCTTTGGTCAAGTTTGCCTTCGCCTGCTCCACCCGGGCATCGGCAGCAGCGACCTGCTTCTGCGCCTGCGCCACGGCGGCGATAGCTCCCTGGACATCAGAACTCGTCGTCGAGGTTTCTGTACGAGTGCTCAGGCTCGTGATCGGCACATTCACCGTTGCCTGCTCGTAGGAGGCCTGGGCATTCGCCAGCTGCGCCTCGGCCTGCTGCAGCGCTACCTCGTAGTCCTTCGGATCGATCTCCGCCAGCACTTTGCCGGCCTCGACCGTCTGGTTGTCTTCCACGTAGACCTTGATGACCTGGCCGGTCACACGCGAGCTCACCTGGTACAGATCGCCGTCTACCTGGGCATCATCGGTGTCTTCGGTGAAGGTACTGCGCCAATAGAACAAACTGCCCGCCAGTGCCAGCAGCACCAGCACCGCAATCACGATGACGCGCCGCTTGGCCTTCTTCTCCGGCTGCTCGGGCGCCGTGTCATCGCTGCGCTCCTGCACAGCCTGCGGCTGAATCCTCTGCTGTTCCTGATTCTGTTGTCCGTCCGCCACGGTCACTTTCCTCCCACGTAATCTTTGTAGTTCGTCTGCGCTACACCCAAAGCACGCGCCAGCTCCAGCTTGGCGAGATTGTGTTGATACAGCGCACTGATGTACTGATCGTTTGCCTGCGCGGACTGCGCCTGCGCTTGAGACACAGCAAGGTTATCGCTCACTCCCGACTTGAACCGCTCCTGAGCTTCACTCAAAGCCTCATTCGCCGTAAGCACATTGGTATGCGTTGCCTCTATCAGCTTCGCCGCGGACTGAATATCCAGAATCGCCGTGCGAATATCCTGATTGACCTGCTGCACCTTATCGGCAAGCTGAGCCCGAGCCGTCTGGTAACTCGCGTCCGCTACTTCTTCATCGCCATGCGTCTTCGCAATCTGCAGTAGCGGAGCCTTGACATTGCCGCTTGCCGTATAGGTTCCGTGCGAGTGGCCAGGCGTGGGTCCGATATCGCCGTAATCACCGCTCACAGTCACAGCCGGAAGCTGCTGCGCCCATGCCGCCGTCTTCTGGGCATCCGCGCCTTTCAGCGTTTCCTCAGCAGCGGCCAGATCCTTCCGGTTCTTCAGCGCCTGCTGGAAGGCTGCGTCGGCATTCAGCTCCTCCAACGGAGCGAACGGAGCCGTATCTGTCAGGCGGAACTCCTGCTCCAGAGGAAGGCCGATCGTGCGTGCAAGAGCGAGTTTGTCCTTTGCCAGGTCGTTCTTCGCCGAGATCAGTTGCTGCTGCTGGTTCTGATAGTCCACCTGGGCCCTCAGAACATCGAGCTTCGGGCTCGTGCCGGCATCGTGGGCGGCTGTCGCCTGATCCAGGCTCACCTTCGACGAGTCCACCTGGGCCTGCACGCTCTCCACGCGCGAGGCATCCGCGATGCATAGCAGGTACGCATTGCCTACTGTCAGCGTGACCATGTCACGGGCATCTTCCGCGTTCAGCTTCGATGCCGCGAAGTTATGTTTCGCCGCGATGTAGTTCTCCAGCGACTGCACATTGACCACAGACTGTGACAGGTATCCACGGAAATCGAAGACCTGGAACGGTCCGACGATGGGGCTTACTCCGGGGAAACTCAGACCAAATGCCGCAAGGTTAACCTGCTGCACGTTATAGGTAACCTCACCACGTGCTGTCGGCAACAAAGCCTGCAACTCCTGCAGCCGCTTGCCCCCGGATTCTTTCACCGAAGAGGTTTCCAAAATCAGTCCGAGGTTGGTCTTCAGTCCACGTCGGATGGCATCACCGAGACTCAAATCGAGAACTCCGTCCGTGGCTTTCCCCTCCACGACAGAGCCCTTGAAGTTGTCTTGCCCACTCGTCCCTGTCGTGCTCCGCGACTGCTGTTGCAGCACACCTTGTGCTGCCTGCACCGCCGCGGCGCCAGAACCCGGCGAAGTATTACCCGCGCCCGAAGGCGCCACACCGCTGCGCGACTGCTGCTGCGCACCGAGGGCTCCAGCCAGGAGCATTGCCGGTAAAACCAAGATCTTTCTCTGCGCCATTGTCCTCATGCTAATCGCAACCGCACATCACACTTCGCCGGTCTTGATCCGCCGGCCCTTTTCATACGACTGGAGCGGTTGTTCTTCCTTTGGATGCAGGCCCCTGCGCCGAACGCTTCAAAAAAGTTGCATTTCATCTTCCATTTCGCCAAATCCCTCTGACATACCACCCTGGCATCTTGCATACAGAGCTCTTTCACCTGCACCCTATACCCATGATTCGCACCGGACTCATCGGCTTTGGCCTCGGCGGCCGTGTTTTTCACGCGCCCTTTATCTCCGTTACCCCCGGCATGGAATTAACCGCGGTGGTGCAGCGTGGCCCGTGGAAGCAACCCTTCCCCTCGGCCTCAGAACAGTACCCCGGCGTCCGCATCGTCGGCTCTGTCGAAGAACTCCTGGCCATCGAGGAGCTCGACCTTATCGTTATCTCCACGCCGAACGAGTCTCACTTCTCTCTATGCCACGCCGCACTTTCCGCCGGGAAGCACGTCGTCATCGACAAGCCCATCACGACCTCATCCGAGGAAGCCCGTCAGCTCATCGATCTTGCCGAGTCAAAGAACCTCATCTTCGCGCCCTTCCAGAACCGGCGTTTTGACGCGGATTTCCGCACAGTCGAACGCATTCTGGACTCGGGCCGTCTGGGCCGCCTGGTCACCTTCCGCGCTCACTTCGATCGCTTCCGCCCCGGCATTCGTCCGAATACCTGGAAAGAGAGTGGCGCCCCGGTCAACGGCCTGCTCTTCGATCTCGGTCCGCACCTCGCCGACCAGCCGCTTGCACTCTTTGGTAAACCGGACTTCGTCACCGGCTCAGTCCGCACAGACCGCGACAATTCTGCGATCGAAGATGCCTTCGACATTCGCCTCGACTATCCACGCCTGACGGTTCACCTCTCGTCGAGCATGATCGCCGCCTCGGCTTCGCCGCGTTTTCTGCTGCACGGCACGAACGGCAGCTTCGTGAAATACGGTCTTGACCCGCAGGAGCCTGCCCTGCTCGCCGGTCAGCGGCCCACAGTGGACGGAGAATGGCTCTGCGAACCGGAATCGGCCTGGGGCACCCTGATCCTTGCCGACCCTGCATCCGGCGGTACCCATTCAGAAACTGTTCCATCTGAGACCGGTGACTACCGTCTGTTCTTCGCGAATGTGCGCGACGCTATCACCGGTAAGGCTCCGCTGATGATTCCGGCCATTCACGGCCTACGTATTACCCGCACCCTCGAACTGGCCCGTCAGAGCAGCGCGGAAAAACGCTCCATCCCGTTTACCGAAGCTGAATGGAATTACAGGTAAACTCAACCGAGTAATGAACGAATCACAGCCTTCCTCACTTCCTGCCGGCTTTCTGTGGTCTGCCACGAAAGCCGGTATTAAGGCCTCCGGGAATCCCGATCTGGCCCTGGCTCTGGCGCCCGAAGGCGCCACCGCAGCCGCAGCTTTTACCAGCAATCAAATGGTCGCCGCTCCCATCGTCATTGGGCGGCAGCATATCGCCGCCTCCGATGGCCGCGTTACAGCGCTGCTGATCAACGCCGGCAATGCCAACTGCGCTACCGGACAGCATGGGCTGGATGCCTGCGTAACCTCCTGTGATGCTTTGGCGGCTCTGGCCAACTGCGGCCGGGAGAATATCTTCCCTTCCTCCACCGGCATCATCGGAGTTCCCCTTCCGGTCGAGAAGATTACCACCGCTCTCCCCACGGCCTTCGCCGCCCTCGCTGGTACAGAAGAGGCGGCGGACAGCTTCCGCCGCGCCATTATGACGACGGACACCAAACCGAAGTCGGCACGCGCCACTGTCATCTACAAGGGCAGGTCAGCCTCGATTTTCGGTGTTTGCAAGGGAGCAGGCATGATCGGCCCTCAGCTTGGGCCGCCGCACGCCACCATGCTGGTGTATCTGTTTACGGATATCGCGGCTACTCCTGCCCAGCTTCGCGAGGCCCTCGGCCCGACAGTAGAGGCCAGCTTCAACTCCATCTCGATCGACGGCGATACCTCTACGAACGACACGGTGCTCCTGCTTGCCTCCGGAGCCAGTGGTCTGACGCTGGATGCCGATACAGCGGACGCCTTCCGGAGCGCTCTGAACCGGGTTACCCAGGATCTGGCTCACCAGATTGTCGACGACGGCGAAGGCGTCACGCATGTGGTCACGCTGCACGTCACCGGAGCTGCCTCGGTTGCAGACGCCCAGACAATCGCCCGCACGATTGCCAATTCCCCGCTCTGCAAGACCGCCTGGTCCTCCGGCGATCCGAACTGGGGACGTCTTATCGCGGCGGCGGGCCGTTCGGGGGTCGTGTTCGACCCCGCCCTTGCGTCCATCCATATCGGCGATCAGCCAGTCTTTGAAGCAGGTACCCGCTCTCCTCATTTTGATGAGGCGGCGGCGCATACGGTCATGCTGCAACGCGAGTACACCATCCTGTTGAATCTCAACGCCGGCCAGGCCGAGACCCGCTTCCTGACCTGCGATCTCACACACGAGTACGTCACCATCAACGCCGACTACTCCACCTAGCACTTCCGACCTGCTCCTGGGAAACCAGGAGCGGGCCCTTTCTGATTCCCCAGCAAGCCCCCGAAACTTCGCACATCCGTGCGGTGATCGCACGGAAACGGTGACGCGCGTATGGGTAACGGTTTATCGTGGTAGGCGGCAGGCTGATATCCGCCCAAACTTCTACTTATAGGGGTGCCCCGCAATGTCCACGAAGCTCGATAACCCTCCGGCGACCGCCAACCCGGATTTCCTGGCTGAAGTCTCCGAGTGGATTGAAGCATTTGACGAGCTGGTCGTCGCCGAAGGCCATGAGCCCGCCGCTGAGCTGCTGTCCGCGCTGAAGCAGCGCGCTGCCGAAGCCGGCGTGGCCGCTACCGGCGAACTGACGACCCCATATCGCAACACCATCCATGCCCATGACGAGGTGCCCTATCCCGGCGATCGCAATCAGGAGCGGCGTGTCGAGGCCCTGATCCGCTGGAACGCCATGGCCATGGTGCACGGCCAGAACAAGAAGGATGCCGGCATCGGCGGTCATATTTCGACCTACTCGTCGCTGTGCACCCTGCTTGAAGTTGGTTACAACCACTTCTTCCGCGGCAAGTACGGCGACCAGCCCGGCGATTTCATCTACTTCCAGGGCCATGCCTCGCCCGGTGTCTACGCCCGCGCCTTCCTTGAAGGCCGCCTGAGCGAAGACCACCTGAAGAACTTCCGTCACGAGCTCCGCGATAAGCCCGGCCTATCGTCCTATCCCCACCCGTGGCTGATGCCGGAGTTCTGGAACTTCCCCACCGTTTCCATGGGCATTGGCCCGCTGAACGCCATTTACCAGGCACGTTTCATGCGTTACCTGGAGAACCGTAACCTGATCCAGAAGACGGGCCGCAAGGTCTGGGCCTTCGTCGGCGACGGCGAGTCGGACGAAGTGGATACCCTGGGCGCGATCGGTCTCGCTTCCCGCGAGAAGCTCGACAACCTGATCTTCGTCGTCAACTGCAACCTGCAGCGCCTAGATGGTCCGGTCCGCGGCAACAAGCGCATTATCGACGAGCTGGAAGGCGTCTTCCGTGGCGCCGGCTGGAATGTCATCAAAGTGGTCTGGGGCGCAGACTGGGATGAGCTCTTTGCCCGGGACTACAAGGGCCTGTTGCTCAAACGCATGGAAGAGTGTGTCGACGGCGACTTCCAGACCTTCAAGGCCAAAGGCGGCGCCTATCTCCGTCAGCACTTCTTCGGTAAATATCCGGAGCTGCTGGAGATGGTTGCCGACAAGACCGATGAGCAGCTAGCCCGGCTGCACCGCGGCGGCCATGACCCCGCCAAGATCTTCAACGCCTACAAGCGTGCAACTGAGTACACCGGCGGCCCGACCGTCATCCTGGCCAAGACGGTCAAGGGTTATGGCCTGGGAACGACGGAAGCTCGCAACGCCAGCCATCAGGAGAAGAAGCTTACCGACGATGGCCTGGCGGCTTTCGTCAAGCGTTTCGACATTCCCGTATCGGAGCAGACCGCCAAGGACGCCGGTCTGTATCACCCTGGACAGGATGCCCCGGAGATCCAGTATCTGCAGGCCCGCCGTAAGGAACTTGGCGGCTACCTCCCGGTTCGCGAAGTCCCCGCACTGAACTTCAAGGCGCCGGCGCCCGACTTCTTCAAGGAGTGGATGGCCGGCAGCAAGGGTCGCGAAGTCTCCACCACCATGGGCTTCGTCTCCATGCTCCGCTCCCTGCTCAAGGAGCCGAACTTCGGCAAGTACGTTGTCCCCATCGTTCCTGACGAAGGCCGTACCTTCGGCCTTGAATCTGTGATCAAACAGGTTGGCATCTATGCCTGTGAAGGTCAGAAGTACACGCCGCACGATGCCGACATGCTTCTGAGCTATCGCGAAGAGAAGGATGGCCAGATCCTCGAGGAAGGCATCACCGAGGCGGGCTCGATGGCCAGCTTCACCGCCGCGGGAACGGCCTACTCCAACTACGGCATTCCTTCGATCCCGTTCTACATGTACTACTCGATGTTCGGCTTCCAGCGCGTCGGAGACATGGCATGGGCATTTGCGGACTCTCGCGGAAAAGGCTTCCTCATGGGCGGGACAGCTGGACGCACCACCATGCTGGGTGAAGGTCTGCAGCACCAGGACGGCCACTCGCCCGTACTGGCAAGCACCGTTCCAACCTGCCTGAGCTACGATCCTGCCTTCCTCTTCGAAATGGCAGTCGTCATTCAGGATGGCCTGAAGCGGATGTACGAACAGGGTGAGAACGTCTTCTACTACATCACCATGTACAACGAGGACTACGTTCAACCTGAGGCGCCTGCAAATCTGGACGTCAACGGTATCCTCAAGGGCCTGTACCTTTACAAGCCTGCTGCCGGCGAAGCGACGGTACAGCTCTTCGGCTCGGGCACCATCCTGAACGAGGTGGTCAAGGCACAGCAGATTCTGGCCGACGAGTACAAGATCCAGGCAAACGTATGGTCCGTCCCCAGCTACACCGAGCTCCGCCGCGACGCACTTGCGATTGAGCGGTGGAATCGCCTGCACCCCGCAGAGCCGGAGAGGAAGCCGTATCTGCTGGAGGCTCTCGGCAACGCCCAGGGGCCAGTCATCGCGGCCTCGGACTACATGAAGGTCATGCCGGATGCTCTGGCTCCGTGGCTTGGCCAGCGTCTGGTCACGCTCGGTACAGACGGCTTTGGCCGCTCTGACAATCGTGAGTATCTGCGTGCGCACTTCGAGATCGGCGCCAAGGATATCGTCGCAGCCGCGCTCTCCAAGCTGGTTCGCGATGGTAAGGTGAAAGCCAAAACCGCGCTCAAGGCATTTGCCGATCTCGGCATCAACACCGAGAAGAAGGACGCCGCTCGCGCCTGAAGTCCACTATCATCCGTAAAAGCCCGGCTGTCGCCGGGCTTTTGCTTGCCAAGCACAAGCACCATCTTGCTCTTTTGCCGGTGTGTGCTACCTTGCAGAGAAACAGGTCGAAATGTCTGCCGCTACTTTTGAAAACCCACTGATTCCTAATCAGCGTCTCAAACAGCTCTACAACGCCATGCGCGATCTGCGCTCCGGCAGCAAACGTACACGCGGTCTGGAGGCCGGTATCGCGGCTACAGCGAACCACCTGCGGCCGCAGGACACGATCGCTGCCTCCGCCGCCCTGGCGCCGGCTGTCGGCATCGTACAACAAAGCAGCGGTAACCTTTTGCCCGGCACACTGGATGCTGCGCAGCAATTCGCCGCTGTACATGGCGCTGCCTTTGCGAACATGCACTTCACTCCTGGCTTTGTGGCTGTGCTCTATCTGGATAGTGCACTTCCTGCCGGATGTGAAAGGTTCATTGAAATGACTGCGAAGCGCGAGTTACCCGTGCTGTATCTCCAGCTTCCCGGACATACTCCTCATCCCTCCGCCGCTAAACATAAGATCCCGGTCATTCCTGTCGATGTACACGATGCTGTTGCGTGTTATCGCGTGGCACAGGAGGCGTTTACGCGGGCTCGTACGCTCCATCTCCCCACGTGGATCAGCTTCCAGCAGATTGGTGATGAAGACTCTCTCGATGCAATGCGAGGGTATCTTAAGGCCAAGGGACTGCTGGCGCGTTCGTGAGCAAAGGTAAACTGAGAGCAGCATGCGCCGCTTCCCTATAGCACTCTCCCTCGCTTTCGGTTTCGTCGTTTTATATTCCGCCAGTGCGCAGCAGAACGATCCGGCGCAGCAGAACCTTCCTGCGCAACAACCCGGTTATAACCAGCAACAGCAGACCAATCCTCCGGCTCTTCCTCCTTACAATCCGGACCAGAAGCAACCTCCGGCCCTTCCGCCGCCGCAGCCCGTCCCTCCTCCGGTCGTTGCACCCCAGCCGACAGAGCAACATCCATTCACGGCGCGTAACCAGTACGGGCCGCCAGCGACGATCCGCAAAATCGACTTTCTGGGTTCGGTGTACATCCCCGTCGATAGCTGGATCTATCCAGCCATGCTGCGTCTGCACGCCTACGGATATCTCAATACGGCTTTCATCAGCATTCGGCCCTGGACCAGGCGTAGCGCCATCAATATGCTGGTCGACTCAGAGCAGGACATTCGAGCCGGCGATAACGAAGAAGCGAAGGCTATTCTTGATTCGCTGCTTCATGAGTTCGATGCGGAACTAGCTGCGAACTTTGATGGCGTTGGAGCAGTGAACGGCCTTTATTCGGCGTACACCCGCCTCGGTTATATCTCCGGGCCGGTGCTCCGCGATAGTTTTCACCTGGGGCAGACCGTCAGCAACGACTATGGGCGTCCGTATCAGAGCGGCTTCAATAACATCACAGGGTTCTCTACCGTCAATGAGATCGGCCGGCTCTCACTGTCGGTTCGTGGTGAGTACCAGCACGCGCCTTCGGCCGATGGGTACAGTTACGCGCTGGCGCAGCAGCTCGCAGCCGTCGACAGGGTTCCCTACGACGGGTTCAATCGTCACCAAAGCACGATTCCTGAAGGTCCCATTGCAGCAACCAACACCTTTCGGATCCAGGAAGCGAATCTCTCGTTTCACCTTGCCAAGCATGAGTTCTCACTCGGAAAGTCCGATGCCTGGAACGGGCCGGGCCTGGGGGGTGCATTTTCCTGGACCAACAATGCGGAGAATATCTATTCGTTCCGCATCAACCGCGTCGAACCGATGTATATCCCGTTCATCCGCAATGTCCTGGGGCCTCTTCGCTATGACATCTTTGTCGGCAGCCTGAAGGGACACACGTATCCGAATTCTCCGTGGGTACATTCCACTACATTCAGCTTCGCACCCACGAAGAACTTCCAGTTTGGATTTTCCCGTACCGCAATCTGGGGAGGTAAGGGGCATACCCCGATCACCATCCACACGTTCCTTAAGAGCTTCTTCCACTTCCAGGATACGAATGGGACTGAAAAATTCTCCCGCTCCGATCCAGGAGCTCGTTTCAGCATGTTTACGGCGTCGTGGCGCCTTCCCATTCCGAAGCACCTCGCGACCTTCTATCTGGATTCGATGGTGCACGACGATGTCACGCCCATAAGCGCTCCGCATCGTGCCTCGTTTCGTCCGGGGCTTTATCTGGCGCAGCTTCCCTATCTCCCTAAGCTTGACCTCCGTCTCGAAGGCGTCAGCACCGATCCTCCGGTCCCAAACAGCGGAAGGGGCGAGTTCATGTACTACGAAACCGTTCAACGTCAGGGTTACACCAACAAAGGCTTCATCATGGGAGACGCCATCGGCCGCGAAGCCAAAGGGGGCCAGGCATGGCTTACCTGGCACTTCTCTGGCAACGAATCGGTGCAACTGCAGTACCTGAACAAGAAAACCCCTAAGGACTTTGTCCCCGGCGGCACTACGCAGAATCAGTTCTCCGTCAATCTCGTCAAGCGCTTTGCCAAAGAGGTGGAACTCAATGCGACTTTGCAGCATGAGATCTGGAAGGCGCCGGTCTACAAACAAGGCCAGCAGAACAATACACTCGTTCAGTTTCAGCTCACCTGGTACCCGCGCCTGCGTCAAGGACTTGGCACGCATTAGAACAAACGGTTAAACAGAAAAGGCCCACACACTTCAGGTGCGTGGGCCTTCCTACTTTGTACCGTTAGAGCATTCTCCTAATACTGTGGTGTTGGAGAAATCTGCGAATGCCGTTTTCTTCGAAGGAAAACGGCGCAAACTGCAAACGCTTCGCTCTACACCTTTAGGAGAAGTGCTCTAGACCGCGGTTGTGGACTTCTCAGCTGCGACGCAGCTTTTGAAATACGGCAATGAGAGTCCAAGCCCTTCATGCAGCATTACTTTCGGTTCCCAACCCAGCAACGTCCTGGCCTTCGTGATGTCCGGGCGGCGCTGCTTGGGATCGTCCTGAGGAAGTGGCTGGAAACTGATCTCACTCTTCGAGCCCGTAATAGCCAGCACCTCTTTAGCACACTCCAGGATCGTCCACTCCACCGGATTGCCGATATTCGTCGGCAGGTGCTCGTTGCTCCACGCTAATTTGACGATTCCATCGATCAGGTCGGAGACATAGCAGAAGCTGCGCGTCTGGGACCCATCGCCGTAAATGGTGAGGGGGTCGCCGCGAAGCGCCTGCATCATGAAGTTTGAGATGACACGTCCATCATTTGCCTGCAGACGAGGACCATAGGTGTTGAAGATGCGCACCAGGTGCGTATTGACGCCATGGTAGCGCTCATACGCGGCAACGGCAGCCTCGCTGAAGCGCTTGGCTTCGTCGTATACACTGCGAGGGCCAATCGGATTGACATTGCCCCAATACGTCTCCACCTGCGGATGCACGAGGGGGTCCCCATAGCACTCCGATGTAGAAGCGTGCAGATATCCAGCCTTATATTTCTTTGCCAGTTCCAGTGTGTTGAGCGTTCCACTAGAACCTACCTGCAGCGTCTCGATGCCGAGACGCATATAGTCGGCGGGGCTGGCAGGCGATGCCATGTTGAAGATGTAGTCGAACGGGCCAGGATCGAAACTCTGGCAGATGTCCTGCTCGGCAAAAGAAAACCGCGGTTCACTGGCAAGATGGGCCAGGTTGGCCATCTTGCCAGTCGCCAGGTTGTCGATGCCGTGCACGTCATGCCCTTCGCTCAGAAGTACATCGCACAGGTGCGATGCCAGAAATCCTGCGGCTCCAGTGACAACAATGCGGCGTTTGCCCATGCTTTTGGGTCTTCTCCTTGTGCGCGTTACGTTCGAGATTAGTGGGCCGGATGAGCCGAAGGGCGTCCAACGCTGGTGTAGTGGAAGCCAGCTTCCGACATCGCTTCAGGCTCGTACATATTACGGCCGTCTACGATGATGGAATAGCGCATCGACTTATTCAGCCGTGCCAGATCGAGCTGGCCGAACTCCGCCCAGTCAGTAAGGATCAAGAGCGCATCAGCATCGTTTGCCGCCTCATAGGGATCGCCCACATACTTGCAGTTCGGCCCCTCAGGCAATTCGAGCTTCGCGCGACTCATGGCAGCTGGATCGAATGCCGCAACCGAGCAGCCCTCAGCCAGCAGCGTCTGTACCAGAGCAATCGCAGGGCTCTCGCGAATGTCATCCGTGTCACCCTTGAAGGCAAGTCCGAGTACCCCCAGTTTCTTGCCGCGCAGCGTCCAAAGGGTCGAACGAACCTTGGCGATAAAACGCTTCTTCTGTTGCTCGTTAATCCGTTCGACTTCTGCCAGCAGATTGAAGCCAAGGCCCATCTGCTCAGCCACCGAACGGAACGCCGAAACATCCTTTGGGAAGCAGGAGCCGCCATATCCGATGCCAGGCCGCAGGAAGCGGGGTCCGATACGCGCGTCCAGTCCCATGCCTTTTGCCACCTGCTCGACGTTTGCGTCAGCTTCCTCGCAAATGTTGGCTACGGCATTGATAAAGCTGATCTTCAATGCCAGAAAGGCATTGGAGGCATGTTTAATGATCTCTGCGCTCTTGGTAGAAGTCAGAAGAATCGGAGGAAGCTCCTCTGTATTGCAGATACCGGTAATGTGCCCTTCCTGCTTGTAATAGGCACCTTCCGTCAGGGGAGCATAAATAGCTTTGAGAAGCTCGGCCGCACGCGGGCTGTCAGAACCTACGACAATGCGGTCAGGATGGAGGAAGTCCTCAACCGCGGTGCCTTCGCGCAGGAATTCGGGGTTTGATACGACATCAAAAAGATGCTTATCTACGCCATTACGCTCAATGACGCGGCGAATCCACTCATTGGTGTAAACAGGCACAGTGCTTTTCTCGACAATGACCTTATACCCATTGATGGAACGCGCAATCTCGGCCGCAACAGCTTCGACATAGGACAGATCAGCATCGCCTGTCTCGCTTTGCGGTGTACCTACAGCAACAAAAATGACATCAGAGTTCTTAGTGGCTTCGCCCAGGTCGGTCGTAAAGGTGACCCGGCCATTTCGATACTTACCCAGCAGTTCGGGCAAGTGGTTTTCGTGGATCAGCGTGTCACCGCCCTGTAATGCCTTCACCTTGCGCTCGTCGTTGTCGACACATACGACCGAATGCCCGATCTCAGCGAAACAGACCGCCGCCACCAGCCCCACATACCCTGAACCGACTACTGCGATGCGAACGTTTTGCGCCATAGGCTCCCTATCAGAATTTGATCTACTGGTTCCAGTCTAGGGCATAGCAAGGTTTTTTTAATCATTTGCAGCACTTGACGCAGTACTTTTCAAATTCCATGAACCTAGGGTCTCGGTTAGACTGAGTACACATGGGTCCGCAAAATCCTCAGCAACCTCTCCCGCCGACGACGGATTACCGTGCTGCTGCGTCTGCGCCTACGGATGCATCGCTTTCTGAAGCAATCCTCGTACTGCGTAAACGCCGTTGGGTTCTGCTCATTGCCATTGCAGTTGGCTTAGCGTATGGCATGTACCGGTCGGTCTCGCAACCGCGCTTATATATAGCGACCGGCCGTATTGAGGTGCGTTCGGGCTCCTCGAACGAGTACCGACTCACGACTGTAGGCGCAACCGACACGAGCAGTCACCTCAATACCCAATCGACCATCCTGACCAGCGAAACCCTGCTGCTGACGGTTGCTCGCGAGCTGAACCTGAATAACGAACCGGCTTTCCTGGGCGTACGTCCCCCCGTACCTGTAACGTCGCTCGATACGCCAATGATCCGCCAGGCCACATTGGGGCGGTTAAAGGCAAATCTCACAGTATCGATCGTGGCACGTACGAACCTGATCACGATCAACTATCGCAGTCTCGACGCACATCTGTCGGCTAATATCATCAACACGCTGATCAAAGACTATATCCAGCGTAGCTACCAGACCCGGTTCAACTCAGCACAGCACGCCAGTCAATGGCTCACCGGTCAGCTTGATGATCTCAAACAGCAGGTAGAGACTTCGCAGGAACAGCTTCTCGAGTTACAGCGCCGCCTCGGTTCTGTAGGCGTAAGCATTGATCCGACACACAGCCAAAGCGAGATCACTTCCCTCATCGACAGCCTCACGAAGGCAGCGGGCGATGCCCGCATCAACCGCATCATCGCGGAGTCCCGCTATCGCGCGCTGGCCCAGGCGGATCCCGCTTCGATGGAAGGTCTGATCGATGCAACCCCAAGCATCCAACCGGGCGGGCTGAATAGTTTGCGTGGTGAGCTGGCTAACGCCCGCGCGCACTATGCAGAACTGACATCGCAGCTTGGTCCGAACCACCCTCAGGTCAAGGCTGCCAAAGCGCAGATGGATGAGCTCGCGACCGAGATCAATACCGAGCAGGGACGTCTGCTCAATCAGGCAAAACAAACGTATCTCGCCGCCAAGGCCACTGAAGAGCAGACCCAGGCCGCACTCGAGGCACAGAAGGCCGATGCATACAAACTACGCGACGAGCTGGTGGAATATACGTTGCGTCAGCGTGAGTTCGAATCGGGACGCCAGCTTTATGACAGCCTGCTGCAGCGCTTGCGGGCTGCGGGTATTCAGGCGGGTCTGGAGTCTCTGGAAATTGATGTCGTTGACCAGGCGCTGATTCCGGCGGCACCTACGCTGCAGTCAGCCACCACCATCATTGTCGTGACGCTGCTGTTCAGTCTGTTCGGCGGCATCGTCATCGCCTTCCTGCTTGAGAGCCTCGACACTGGCCTGCGTACGATTGCTGAAGTCGAAGGCATCACGGAACTGCCGGCATTGGCCATCATCCCGAAGTCACGCCGCACCGTCAGCGAATTGCCGGCCGGCATGAGTGTCACACAACTCAATATGGGTGTGCTTACCATGCCCAAATCCCAGTTTGCTGAAGCCTTCCGTTCGCTTCGGACCTCCATCCTGCTGTCCGACACGGCTCACCCACCCCGGACGATCCTGTTTACCAGCGCTACACCGTCGGAAGGTAAGACAACCTGCTCCACAAACCTGTCCTGCATCCTGGCTCAACGTGAGACCAGAGTGCTTCTTATCGACGCTGACCTTCGGCGTCCCAGCGTCCATCACCGTTTTGGCTTGAATGGCAAGGTTGGTCTCTCTACGGTGCTGAGTGGGGCCACCAGCCTTGAAGAAGCGGTGCAACAGGTGGCCGATGTACCGAACCTTGACATTCTGGCCAGCGGTCCGGTTCCTCCCTTCCCGACCGAGATGCTCAGCTCAGAAGGCATGCAGCATCTCATCGAGAACGCAAAGACGAAATACACGCATGTCGTCATCGACTCCCCTCCTATTCTTTCTGTTACGGATGGTGTGATCCTTGGTCGCCAGACGGATACCGCTGTGCTTGTCATTCGCCACGGCAAATCCAGCAAACAGGTTGTCCGCCGTGCAAGAGACCTTCTCGTCCGTTCCGGTATCCGTGTGACTGGTTTTGTATTGAACGCGGTCGATATCAACTCGCCTGAATACTATGGCTACTACGGCTACTCGGGTTACTCCTACGCGAACCTCGACTCTGACACGTGGGAGACAGCAGCCACACCCAAGAAGCGTCAGGGGGAAGGAGAGTGAAACTGACTATGCCGTTTCTCAAGGTTAAGATCGGATCTCCGGTTCTGCTGGCTGTCATCATGGCCGCAGCGGTTCCCTCGACTCACGCACAGTTCGCAGGCCCGGCTCCGGGGAATGATAGCGGTGTCAATCATCCGCTGAAGATCACTACGGATCCAGCTCTTCTCTTCCCTCCTGATCGCGAACCGACGGTGGGCGGCGGCGACTTGCTGACGGTTCACATCTACGGTTCCACAGACTACGCTCCGACGGCTCGCGTTTCACTGGATGGCTCGATTGCCCTTCCTCTGGCGGGCGTCGTCCATGTTCAGGGCTTGACATTGACCCAGGCCGAACACGCCATCGCCGAACATCTGGTTGCGGGGGGGATGTACAACGATCCCCAGGTATCCATCCAAGTCATGGAAACCCCCAATCAGATCATTACTGTTACCGGCGAAACGCGGGGCCTTGCAGGCGTAGTACCAGCTTTGGGGCGCCGGCGTCTTTTTGATGTTATTGCCGCCTCCGGAGGGCTTCTGCCGACCGCAAGCCATGTGGTCACTGTCCTCCGCCCCGGCCAGGATGCACCTTTGGTGATCGATCTCGGCAATAACCCGGCTAACGGTTCGATGGCAAACGTGCCACTCTTTGCGGGAGATACTCTGGTCATCCCAAGAACGGGCGTGATCTATGCTCTTGGCGCATTCAAGTTACAAAGTGCGATTCCGCTCGTCAGCAACTCGCCTCTCACGGTATTGCAGGCAATCGCGATTGCAGGCGGCCCGAACTTTGAAGGTAAACGTGAGGAGACCCGCATTATCCGCACCGAGGGAACGCGCCGCGTCGAGGTAAAGGTCAATATGTCTCGTGTGATTGCAGGCAAGGATCCCGATCCCGTCCTGCAACCGGATGACATCCTCTACCTGCCGACAAGCGGTATAAGGGCCGCGATTCGAGCAGGCGGCATCGCCACACTGATGGGTATTGCACAGCTCTCGTCTTACATCACGCTCAATCACTAAACGCCACGACGTCCATCCAGGAAAGGAGTTCAACGTCCGCATCATGGGTGACCATCAAGTGTCCTCCAGGCGCAAGCTCCGGCTCGCATATCTGGTTACGCATCCGATCCAATATCAGGCCCCCCTGCTCCGCCGTATCTCTCGGGAGCCGGACATTGACCTGACTGTTTATTTCGGTTCGGACTTCTCCGTTCGTGGCTACAAAGACCAGGGGTTCGGCGTTGAGGTGAAATGGGACATTCCTCTCCTGGAGGGTTATAAATACGAATTCCTCCCCAGGATTCTGGACAACGTCTCTTCACCAGATCATTTGCGTCCCCTGAACCGAGGTTTTTTCTCCAGAATCGCCCGGCACGACGTGCTTTGGACCCATGGATACTCCAGCGTGAATGCTCTCCATGCCATGGTGGCTGCCAAGGCGCTCGGGGTGCCGGTCCTGCTGCGGGCCGAGYCATGGATGGCGGACCGGCCGAGAGCCGGATGGAAGCTGGCGATGAAGAAGGCCTACTTTGCGGCTCTGTCGCATCTGATCGATGCGACCCTGCCGATCGGAACGCTGAACAGCCAGTATTGGAGCTATTACTTCGGGGAGGATATTCCCCAGTTCCTCTTTCCGTATGCGGTCGATAACAGTTATTTCCAGCAGCGCGCGATTCCCGCCCGGGAGACTCGCGCGCAGTTGCAACAGGAACTCAACCTGGATCCATCTCGCCCGGTGATCCTGTTCGCTTCCAAGCTGCAGCAGCGCAAGCACTGCGACCATCTGCTGGAAGCTTATCTCCGGCTGTCGCCAGCACCTGGAGTCGATCCGCATCCCTACCTCGTCGTCGTCGGGGACGGAGAACAGCGGGCGAAGTTGGAAGCGCGTGTCAAAGAATCCGGATGTACCAGCGTCCGCTTTGCTGGTTTCCGCAACCAGGCAGAACTGCCCCGTTTCTTCGATCTCGCCAGTGTCTTCGTCCTGCCTTCACGGCATGAACCCTGGGGACTGATCGTCAACGAGGTCATGAATGCCGGACGCGCGGTGATTGTCTCAACCGATGTTGGCTCCCAACGTGATCTTGTAACCGACGGCGTCGAAGGATGCGTCTTTCCGGTTGGTAATATCGATGCACTGACTGATGCCCTGCGGCGTGTTTTTGCGACACCGGATACTCCCGCGGCAATGGGTACTGCCGCCCTGGAGCGCGTCAACCACTGGAGTTTTGAAGAAGATGTGCAGGGACTGCGGCAGGCGCTTGCACACGTTACCGGCAACTTTATCGCCTGAACTGTTTTATTAACTGTTGTCCCTGAGAATCTCTGCCAGACCATGCGCATTCTGCACATCATCCGGACGATCAATCCTGAGGCTGGCGGGCCGGCTGAAGCGGTCCGCACCCTGATCAGCTATAAGGACCTCGGCTATGAAGGGGAAGTCCTTACGCAGGACGATCCGAATGCTCCTTATCTCAAAGGACTGCCCTTCCCCGTGCATGCGCTAGGGCCCGTCAATTCGACCTATGGCTACACCTCGAAGCTGATTCCATGGCTCAAGAAAAACCGTTCTCGCTTTGATGGAGCGGTGGTCAACGGACTTTGGAACTATGGAGGACTCGCCGCCTATCGCGCGCTCCTCGGTGAGATTCCGTATATTGTCTTCCCACATGGGATGCTTGATCCTTATTTCAAGTCGGCGTATCCGCTGAAACACCTTAAGAAGCTTGCCTATTGGCTTTCGGCAGAGTACCGGGTCCTAAAAGGAGCCAACTACGTCCTCTTTACCTCTCAGGCAGAGAAAGAGCTTGCGGAAAAGACCTTCCCCATCTACCAGTGGACCCCGCACGTCGTTCCCTACGGGGCCGACACGCCGCGCATTCAGAAGACTGAGGCGCTTCGGGCTTTTTATGAAGCCGCACCCGATCTTGAAGGCAAACGTTTCCTACTTTTTCTGGGACGAATTCATCCTAAAAAGGGTGTCGATCTCATGCTTGAAGCTTTCGCGCAGACTGCAGCTCTCGATCCCGAGTTGCACCTGGTGATTGCTGGCCCGGATCAGGTGGGATGGCGCCAGGAATTGCAAACTATTGTCGACAAGGCAGGCCTGACCAGCCGGGTCCATTGGCCTGGAATGCTCAAAGGCGCACTCAAATGGGGAGCCTTTTACGCCTGTGAGGCATTCATTCTGCCGTCGCACCAGGAGAACTTCGGCATTGCTGTTGCCGAGGCTCTTGCCTGCGGTAAGCCGGTACTGCTCTCTGACCAGGTGAACATCGCGCCGGACATCAAAGCAGACAGCGTCGGCATGGTGGAGGCCGACACCCTGGATGGGACATTGAACCTCTTCCGTCGCTGGCATGCTCTCTCCGCGGACGAACGCGCGCAGATGTATGAGCAGGCTCCGGTTACTTTTCGTAGACGCTACGATATGAAAGAAAACGCCAAGATCATCCTGAGCCTGTTTGGCAAAGAGCTGAAGAAGCATCCCCTCAACAACTCGGAGAACTAGTGATGGCGAGACAGATCGATTACAAGTCGACAGAGGCTCTGTCTTCTGACACCACGGGCGATCCATATCTTCGCCCTGCCTTCTCTGTCGGAAACCGCCTTAAGCGCCTGGTCTGGAATATCACCTGGCTGCTCTTCTACCGCACCTCACCGCGTCCTTTCCATGCGTGGCGCAGCATGCTTCTGCGGCTCTTCGGCGCAACCATGGGAGCGCACTGCCACTTCTATCCCGGCTCGCGCGTCTGGGCGCCATGGAATCTCATCTGCGGTGAACAGGTAACCCTTGGCGACGGCGCAGAGGTCTACAACCCTTCGCCCATGACCTTTGCCTCCCATGCCATCGTCTCGCAGAATGGCTATATCTGTGGCGCAACCCACGACTACGACGATCCGGCCTTCCCTCTGGTCAGCTACCGCATGCGCCTCGGCGAATACTCCTGGATCTGTGCCCACGCCAACGTCGCTCCTGGCGTCAATGTCGGTGACGGAGCCGTCCTCGGCCTCGCTTCTACCGCTACCCGAGACATGGAACCCTGGACCGTTTACGCCGGTTCGCCCGCCGTCAAGATCAAAGACCGCAAGCGTGTCTACACCACCTCCACACCCTCCGGAGACGAACAGGCATGATCTCCATCCTCATCCTGACCAAGGACGAAGAGAAGAACCTCCCCGGATGCATTGAGTCTGTCCGTTGGTCCGACGATATCCACGTCCTCGATTCCGTCTCCCGCGACAACACCCAGGCCGTCGCTCGCAAACTCGGAGCCATCGTCACCGAGCGCCCCTTCGACAACTGGGCCGCACACCAGAACTGGGCGCTCGCCAATATTCCCTTCAAGCACATGTGGGTCTTCTACCTGGACGCCGACGAATACTGCACACCCAGCCTGAAAGACGCCCTTCTTCAAGCCGTCGCCGCTCCAGGTGAGAACGTCGCCTACCGCATCCAGCGCCGCGACTTCTTCCTCGGCACCTGGCTCAAACACGTGCAGACTTCGCCCTTCTACATACGCCTCTTCCGTCCCGAGTGCATGAGGTACGAGCGCCTGGTCAATCCCGTCTCCATTCCTTCGGGCCCGGTTGCACAGCTCACCGGATACCTCGACCACTTTCCTTTCAGCAAGGGCATCGGCCACTGGATCGAACGTCATAATCAGTACAGCCGCTTTGAAGCCGAGCAGATCGTCGCCAACCGCCGCGCCCAGGGCGAAGAAAGCCCCAAAGTCAGCATCCGTTCAGCTCTCTTCGAGAAGGACTTCCACAAACGCCGCTTCCACCAGAAAGAACTCTTCTACAAGACACCCGGGCGCCCGCTCATCAAGTTCCTGGTCCTCTACGTGCTCAAGAAGGGCTTCCTCGACGGTCGCGCCGGCTTCACCTATGCCACGCTACAGGCCATCTACGAATACCTGATCGTCCTCAAAACCCGCGAGATCGAATACATCGGCCGGCTTTAAGCCTTTATCTCCGCTGCCCGATTCTTCGCCGCAGACGAAGAATCGGGTATCGCGACCATGCGCGACCCATTCAATAAACTCCCAGTATCGGGACTTCAAATCGCTCTGCGAACATCGGCGGAGGCGCGCCTCATACCGACCTAAGACATCGCCCCAGGCGTACAGAATCGTACAGACGCCGAAGACCTGAAGACCCCATACGCGTCACACTTCAATCCTCTTAGTAAAAGCAGAAAAGCGCCCCTTCCTCAGGGACGCTTTTCTGCTTTGCTTACTAAAATTTTTAGCCGCGAAGCTTCGCTAACAGATCTGTGGGGTGCACGGGCTTTGCCAGGATCTCGAACTCGTGCCCCTGGCTCCGTGCCTTGTCCAGCAGATCGGCCGTGGCGGCCTGTCCACTGAAGAGAAGAATCTTGCAATGAGGAAGACGCGTACGCGTCTCGATTGCCGCTTCAATACCAGTCATTCCCGTCATGATGACATCGCTGATCAGCATGTCCGGACGGAAGGAGTCCAATGCCTCTACGGCCTTTTCGCCGCTATAAACAGCCTTTGCCTCGAAACCGGCCTGGTTGAGAATGATCGCCAGCGTATTTGCGATCACCTGCTCATCGTCCGCCACCAGCACCTTGGCGCGTGGCTGATTCCCTGTGGTCTCTGTCATGGGGGTGATTCCTTACCTCAAAGTCGAAAAATTTCAACCGGCAGCTTGCACGAACGTACTATCCTGCGCGAAAGCGTCTGACGCGCCCGCTGAAACAATGATACGCTGTCCGCAGCGTCCCCGCTTGCAAGTTGTGAATTTTCAGCAACAAACGGCTTATCAAACCTCAACACTAAAAATCAAGAAGCATGCAGCCAGCCATCATTCGCGCCGAGCGCGTCGAGAAATATTATTCCCAACCGAGCGAGAACCGCATCCAGGTTATCTCGCCGACGGACCTCTCCATCGTTCAGGGAGAGATCATCGCCTTGCTTGGCCCTTCAGGCTCTGGCAAGTCGACCCTGCTGCGCATGCTCACCGGTCTTTCCACGCCTTCGGCAGGGCAAGTCTACTGGCACGAAGCGCCGATCCAGAGCGCGGACGTGAATGTCAGCATCGTCTTTCAGTCGTTCGCACTCTTTCCATGGCTCACGGTTCTCGAAAACATCGAAGCGCCATTGAAAGCACGTGGTGTCGATGCTGCTACACGCCGCAAGCGCTCCCTCAAGATCCTCGACACTGTTGGTCTCGACGGTTTCCAGGCCGCCTATCCCAAGGAGCTCTCGGGAGGTATGCGCCAGCGCGTCGGCTTTGCCCGTGCCCTGGTCGTCGAGCCGGAAGTCCTGTTTATGGATGAACCGTTCTCCGCGCTTGATGTTCTTACGGCAGAGAACCTGCGATCTGAGCTACTAGAGCTGTGGCACAAGAGGACGATTCCGACGAAGTCTATCTTCATCGTGACCCACAACATCGAAGAGGCGGTGCTGCTGGCAGACCGCATCATCGTGCTCGGCCGTAACCCTGGCCACATCCGTACGGACTTCCGCGTCAATCTGGCGCATCCTCGCGATCGTAAGGCGGCTGCCTTTACACAGCTCGTTGACTACATCTACAAGGTGCTTACGCAGCCCGAAGCGCCCGCGCCGGCACTCCCGAATATCAACGGCCGCCGTGTTCGCGATCAGCGCGAGATGAAGTATCAGATGCTGCCCCATGCACGTCCGGGCGGTATTGCAGGTCTGCTTGAGTTTCTGCTCGACCACGGCGGCAAATCAGATATCTATCGCCTGGCCGATGATCTTGCCTTCGAGATCGACGATCTGTTGCCTATCGTGGAAGCTGCATCGATCCTGAAGTTCCTGACAGTCACCGAAGGCGACGCTGCCATCACAGCCCTGGGCACCGAGTATGCCAACGCGGAGATCCTTCGCCAGAAGGAGATCTTCCGTGAAGCCGCGGTAGACAATGTGCTTCTGCTGCGCCAGATCGTTCGCGCACTGCAATCGAAGTCTGATCACACGGTGCCGGAAGACTTCTTCCATGACACGCTCGACGAAGTCTTCTCTGAAGAGGAGACCGTCCGTCAGTTGGAAACCGCAATCACCTGGGGCCGTTATGCGGAGATCTTCGACTTCGACTCGACGCGCCGCCGCTTTATTCTTCCCGAGTCGTCTCTTGCGGAGCCGGAGAGCACCTTCGCCGATGCTCCGGAGGAAGAGGAGGAGAAAGATAAGCAGGAGACCGGTCTATGATTCAGCTTCCTGCCGGCTTCCATCTGCGGCGTGACACTCTCGCTCGCTCTGTTGTTGTTCGCCGCAGCTGGCCGGTCTTCCTTGACCTCTGCGTCGCGGGTCTTCTGCTGGCTTGTTTTTATGCGGTCGTGCAGATTGCCCGTTACTGGAACTCGACTCCGCGTACGGATTTCGCCATCTCCCTCTCGCCGCATGCATTGCCGATGTATGCGTTCTTCTCGATTGTGCGCATCGGCTTTGCCTATCTGCTGTCGCTTGCCTTCGCGCTGACCTACGGCTACATCGCGGCCTATACGCCCCGTCTCGAGGGCCTGATGCTGGCGTGCCTGGATATCCTGCAATCGATCCCGGTACTCAGCTTCCTACCTGGAGTTATGCTGGCGATGGTGGCTCTCGTCCCCGGCCATCAACTCGGTATCGAGATGGGCGCCATCATCCTCATCTTCACGGGACAGGCGTGGAACATTGCCTATAGCTTCTATGCATCGCTTAAGGCCATTCCGCGCGAGCTGACTGAAGCGGCACGTATCTACAACTTCTCTCCGATACAGCGCTTCTTCAATCTGGAGCTTCCGTTTGCCACCATCGGTCTGATCTGGAACTCGATGGTCTCGGTCGCGGGAGGATGGTTCTTCCTGATGGCCTGCGAGATGTTCATCCTCGGCAGCCGCGACTTCCGCCTGCCGGGCCTTGGATCGTACCTGCAGACAGCGGCAGCGAATGGGGATTTCCGCGCCATCACCTATGGCCTGCTAACGATGATCGCCATCATCGTTGCCACGGATCAGCTTCTGTGGAGACCGCTGATTGCGTGGAGCGATAAGTTCAAGTTCGAGCAGACAGAGAGTTCGAACCGAGTCTCCTCGCCGCTACTCCACCTGCTGCAACACTCCACGGCGATTCGTCACCTGCGGCAGCGCACGCTTCGTCCGGTCAGCGAGCTCTTCTACCGCACTTCGTACAAACGCCGCGCAGCACACCACCAGCAGCCTGCTTCGGACTCCACATTGCAGAAGGTGCTCCGCTATGTAGCAGCCGGTTTGGTCATCGGTATCGTGCTATTCGCAGCGACCCACGCCATCGTCTTGTTACGAGAGGTTCAGCCGCGTCAGATTGGCATGATCTTCCTCGGAGCCGGAGCGACCTTTCTGCGCGTCCTTGCTGCGTTGCTGATCGGTTCCGCATGGACCATCCCCGCCGGTGTAGCGATCGGCCTGCACCCGCGCCTGGCCCGCATTGCACAGCCCCTGGCGCAGATTGCGGCATCTGTACCGGCGACCGCTGTCTTCCCTGTGCTGCTGGTTGGGATCGTGAAGGCGGGCGGCGGACTCGGTATCGGATCGATCGCGCTGATGTTGCTTGGAACACAGTGGTACATCCTGTTCAACGTCATAGCTGGAGCGATCGCCATTCCGAGCGATCTGCGTGAAGTGGGCCGCCTCTTCCGCTTCTCGACGGTCGAAAAGTGGAAGGTGATTATTCTGCCGTCGATCTTCCCTTACCTGATCACCGGCCTGGTGACAGCATCCGGCGGCGCATGGAATGCGTCCATCGTGGCCGAGTACTTCCGGCTGAAGAATCAGACCTTGTCCACCTTCGGCCTGGGGGCGCAAATCTCCGCGGCCACGGATGCCGGACAGTTCCCGGTTCTGCTATGGGCAACGATCGTGATGGCGCTGATTGTCGTGACCATCAACCGGCTGCTGTGGCGGCCGATCTACCGGATTGCGGAGACCCGTTACAAGCTCAGCGCGTAAGAAAAGCGGCCATCAGGCCGCTTTTCAGTTGCTGGTTGCTAGTTTCTAGTTGCTAGTGTGCTAAAAGTTCACGCCATTAAATCCGAACGTATCCACCACCCGAAACGCTGAAAAAGCAGCTCCTTCACCGAGCGAACAAGTTTGCTTGAGGACCCCGAACGTTCAGGGGCTCCATCAACTAGCAACCAGGAACCAGCAACTAGGAACTAGTTCGGGTACTTCACGGCACATCCATAGGGCCGCGTTGATGTTACGGCAACCGGCTGACCCGCCATCGCCGCCGTCAGGGCATCGTTGAGATAGTTCTTTGCACCCTTTAGCGTCGCCGGATCAGGCGACGGTTTGTCGTCGATCGCCCCCATATACACGAGCTTTCCCTGAGGATCGATCACGAACATATGCGGTGTCGTCTTCGCGGCGTACAGATGGCCGATAGAGCCCGAGGGATCGAGAACGACTGCTGAGGCAGCGACCTTCATCTTCCTGATGTAGTCATTCTCCTGCGCGGCGGTGACATACCCCTGCTCTCCAGGAGCCGACGAAATAATGCTCAGCCAAACCACACCTTTGTCCGTCCACTGCTTCTGCAGGGATTCCATGTTGCCGCTCTCGTAGTGCTTTCTCTCGAACGGACATCCCTGGTTATGCCACTCCAACACGACCCACTTGCCCTTGTACTGTGAGACCGACTGGGTTTTGCCGTTAGAGTCTGTTCCCTTGAAGTCCGGGGCGGTCTCCCCCGGCCGCACAGCCATCGCAGGCAGCGCCAATCCCGCTGCCAGGCCCAGTACCGCTAGTCGACGAGCTATCATACGCACCTCCGCGTGCCCAATATTCTGCGCCGTGGGCAACGTGTACGGCAACTCCCTCTTGTTGAGCCCGTCCTAGTACACTGGAAGTATGGAGCTTACTGTTTACTCCGCCGGCTGGTGCCGGGACTGCCGCGAAGCCAAGCGCTTCCTCACCAAGCACAATATCCCCTTTACCGAGATCGACATCGAGAGCACGCCCGGAGCGTCCGACGAGGTGATCCGCAATGTCGGCAAACGCGCCATCCCACAGTTCGTACTCAACGGACAGTGGATTCAACCCTATCGCCCGGGCGAAGGCTTCCTGCACGACGAGATGTCAGAACTCTTCGGCGTTACAGGCTGAGTTCGGCCTCTTCAGAGCATTTTCCCTGTTGCTGGGTAGCCCGAAAGAGGAGTGCGGCGGCGTTTTCATTGCGGAAAACGCCCATAGATGCGGAAGCCCTACACCACACCTA
This sequence comes from Terriglobus sp. 2YAB30_2, assembly GCF_052114765.1. Classification (NCBI taxonomy): domain Bacteria; kingdom Pseudomonadati; phylum Acidobacteriota; class Terriglobia; order Terriglobales; family Acidobacteriaceae; genus Terriglobus; species Terriglobus sp. 2YAB30_2. Next base: position 90,978 of record NZ_JBFRFJ010000007.1, on the reverse strand, counting down.
CAGGGGAAATGCTCCGCCGTCGTCGATCCATTCCACGCGGCAACTCTCGCAGTGCCAGCGGTCGCTGGGGACAGGCACCGGAAAACCGAGCCAGAGGAGAAGGTAGCTCCAACCTTTGCGGATACCCGGGTGGGAGACATCCAGAGAACCGCACTGCGGGCATCGAGGCTGCGGTTCAGGATCTTCCCCATCCGCGACATCCAGTTCTTCCGGAATGGGCGCAGCCAACAGTTCCCTCGCCCGCTCGAGGTCCGCAGGCGCTACCTGCAGACGAATCCATCCAATGAACTGTGAGTAGCCCCAGTCCATCCGGACAAAGTTTTCGTCCTGCAGGAAACACTGGATACCATCGCTCTCCAGCAGACTGCGCGCAATCATGGCGGCGGTCAGATCGCGGAACTTCTCGACATTTACCAGGGCTTCGGCCATGTGCTGCCCAATCTTACCCGAGGATCCCTCGCCTACTGACCCATCTCAGTCCGAAGCTCATTTGCTCATGACCTTTTCCAGCGCCTGCTTGATCTGGGGACCGACGCGATCCAACTCCAGGAGGTGCCGCTCGACAAGGCGCATGAGGATGCGCTCTCCGCGCGGCGTAAGCTTTAACACGACCCTGCGGGCATCAATCAGATCACGCTTGCGAAGCAGCAGGCCTTCTTCGACGGCGCGGCCAACCAGCTCCACCGCGGAGTTATGCTTCAGATACATCCGCTCGGCAACATAGGCGATCGTCGGCTCCGTTGCCGCAAAGATAACCTGCATGAGCTGGTATTGCTGGGCATGAATTCCCTCTTCCGCAGCGGCTTCCTCACTGAAGAAGAGAAAGCCACGCAGAGTGTGGCGGAACTCGACCAGACGTTCAAAGCGGTTTGCGTTCATATTTATATCGTATCACGATATAAATATAGTTAAAAGTTGAAAGTTGAAAGAGTTGAAGCGGTACCGCATGGGCACGGAGAAGCCCATCAACACATCCAGGCTAGGCAACCCGTCGCAGCATCGCTCGTCCAACTGGCTCTCCGGTAAACTAGTGTTTTCAGGGAGAATTTCACGCAATGATCGCGCGCTATACCCGCCCGGAGATGGGCAAGATCTGGTCTGACGAGAGCAAGTTTGGCTCTTGGCTGAAGGTGGAGTTGGCGGCCACAGATGTACTGGCCGAGCATGGCATTGTTCCCAAAGAGGCTGCCGTTGAGCTGCGCGCCAAGGCAAAGTTCGATGTCGACCGCATCCGCGAGATCGAACTGGATACGCGCCATGACGTCATTGCATTTACGACCAACGTCGCCGAGAACGTGGGGCCTGCTTCGCGCTGGCTGCACTATGGCCTGACCTCGACCGATGTGGTCGATACCGCCCAGGCGCTGCAACTGGCAGCTGCCAATGCGATTCTCCGTGAAGGCATCCTGAAGCTGATCCTGGTGCTGAAGCGTCGCGCGCTTGAGTTCAAGCACACGCCGATGATCGGCCGTACGCACGGTGTCCACGCAGAGCCGACTACGTATGGCCTGCGACTGCTGCTGTGGTACGCCGAGATGCATCGCAACCTCAAGCGCTTCGACGCGGCAGCGGAAGATATGCGTGTCGGCAAGCTTTCGGGCGCTGTTGGCAGCTTCGGCCACCTGAAGCCCGAGCATGAAGAGCGCATCTGCGCCTCTCTCGGCCTGCAATCTGCCTCCGTCTCGACCCAGGTGCTGCAGCGTGACCGCCATGCTGCTTATATCGCCACGTTGGCCGTTATCGCCAGCACCCTGGACAAGATCGCTCTCGATATCCGTCACCTGCAGCGCACTGAGGTGCGCGAGGCGGAAGAGTTCTTCTCCGCCAAGCAGAAGGGGTCGAGCGCAATGCCGCACAAGCGCAATCCCATCACCTGCGAGAACATCTGCGGCCTGGCCCGCGTGATCCGCGGCAATGCCCAGGTAGCGCTGGAGAATGTTGCTCTGTGGCACGAGCGGGATATCTCGCACTCGTCGGCCGAACGCGTCATTCTGCCTGATACGACCATCGCCCTCGACTACATCCTGGACAAGACCTCCAACCTGATCGACAAGCTGCTGGTCTACCCGCACCGCATGATGAAGAACCTGGAGCTGACGGGCGGACTGGTCTTCTCTGGCCAACTCCTGCTGGATCTGGCCGAGTCCGGAATGCTGCGTGAAGATGCCTACAAGCTGGTCCAGACGCACGCCATGGCAGCATGGGCGAGCGAAGGCGAAGGACCGACCTTCAAGGAGAGGATCGCCGCTGATCCTGAGGTCGCGAAGCGTCTGTCACCGGAAAAGATTGCATTGGCGTTTACATTCGAGCGGCAACTTGCGAATGTAGACACCATCTTCGAGCGGGTATTGAAGGAATATGCGTAAAGCAGCCAGTTAACAGTTTCCTGTTGACGAGGTGTGGTTGAGCGTACCTGAACAAGGGATCAATCAAAGGCTCAGGTTTTCATGGATATTGTGCCAGATACGAGCATGGCGATTCCCTTTGTGCAATCAGGTTCATATCCGACACGCTCCGGGAATCTGGTACGGCCGTTGATTGACGGTGAACCCGCATTTCGGCGCATTTGCGAAGTGATCGAGACAGCCCGACGGAGCATCTGGGTAACGGTGACTTTCATGTGGCAAGCCTGCGAGATGCCGGACGGCCGCGGAACCCCATTCGATGTCCTTGATCGTGCGGCTGCCCGCGGCATCGACGTGCGGATCATCTTCTGGCGACCGGACGAGGAGACCGCGTGGCTCAGGCAAAACGCGTTCTGGGGGTCCGCGACGCACATCGACTTGCTCTGTCGCCGTCGATCTGGCGTGAAGATCCGCTGGGATCGGGCCAAGCCAGGTTTCTGCCAGCATCAGAAGAGCTGGCTTGTCGATGCCGGCGCCGCGGATGAAACGGCGTTTGTGGGCGGGATCAATCTCAATCCACATTCTATGGTCGCGCCTGGCCATGCCGGTGAAGGGCACAATCATGACGTTTACCTAGAGCTTGCAGGTCCGTCCGTGGTGGACGTCCATCACAATTTTGTACAGCGCTGGAACGAAGCAAGTGAGAGATTGTCAGAGCAAGGCCGCTGGGGGGCCGGTTGCGAAGTGAATTTGCAGTTTCCAAATCGTGTTCCAGCTAAACGCGGCGCGGTGGTTGTGCAGATACAAAGAACGATGCATTCCGGACGTTATGTTGACGGACGAGCAACACCGGAAGGGGCGCCGTATGATATCGCGTCGGGTGAGCGATCAAATTTCGAACAGTATTGTGCCGCTATCCTCGCTGCACGCCGCTCCATCTATATTGAAAATCAGCAGATCGACGTGCCCGAAATTGTGGATTGTCTGCATCGGGCTCTCACGCGAGGCGTCGAAGTGGTTTTACTTGTGCCTTCCGATCCAGAAGTCGCTGTGCAGGCTCAGCGAGAGCTGCCCGCTTTTCTTAAATCTCTGGTAAAGTTCGGGATTTTCGCCAATTTTATCTTGGCCGGTGTTGCGGGAGTAGGCGCTGACGGTAATCGCAAATCGGTCTACGTTCACTCCAAACTGATGTTGGTCGACGACGAATGGGCTACCGTCGGATCGTGCAATCTGCACCGCTTTTCACTCTTCGGAAACGGTGAAATGAATGTCGCCTTCTCAGATCCACGTACCGTTCGCGCGTTCCGCTGCGAGCTCTTGCAGGAGCATCTGGATAAGGACACATCCGGCATGGATGATCGGAGCGCGCTCTGTCTATTCCGAGAGATCGCGAGACAGAACCGTAGAAAATTAGAAGCCGGTGACCATACTTGGCAGGGGCTGGCGTTCGAGCTTGCTACGGGATGCAACCAGGGTCGTGAAGCAGCTCAAGGTTAGCTCCCCGAACTCCATGGAGCACTAAACCCCAATGCACTCAAGGACAAGCAACGAGTGCCGAGGAAAACCCATCCTCGTATCGCAGCTCGATTAGGAAAATTGGTCCGTCCACTTATTGACTCTTCCCTATCCGAAGCGGTAGGATTTCTGCGGAAACATCCCATTCCCCCGAAAGTGGTCTTATCCGCATGTCGAAGTCTCTCTTTGCCCTGGCCCTACCAATTCTGATGACGGGAGCCGCATATGCGACCCCGGTCTGCAATGTGACCCAGTACGGCGCGAAGGCTGATGGGGCGACCAAAAACACTGCCGCGATTCAAAAGGCCATTGATGACTGCTCCGCGAAGAAGGGCACAGTTGTGCTCTCAGGTGGAACCTTTGTCTCGGGCCCGCTGGTACTGAAGAGCAACATCACCTTCCGCGTTGAGAAGGGCACGACGCTGCTGGGATCTGCGGACCACGACGACTATCCGAAGATGGAGGTGCTGCGGGCAGCGGGCCGGCAGTCGCTGATCTCGTCTGACCATGCAGAGAACATCACCATCACTGGCGGCGGCATAATTGACGGCAACGGCGAGAGCTGGTGGAAGGAAGCTCGTGCGACCACGAACGCCGGCTTTGTCGGTGGCGATACCATCTTCCGTCCGCGCCTGGCAGTCTTCAACTATTCGAAGCACATCAAGATGGAAGACATCACCTTCCAGAACTCGCCCTCCTGGCAGGTGGTTCCCTACTACTGCGACGATGTCATCATCCGCAACGTTCGCATCCTGGCTCCGGAGCACTCGCCGAACTCCGACGCGGTCGATCCGTTCTCGACCTCGAATATGATCATCGATCACCTCTACGCCGATGTGGGCGATGACAATATCGCCATCAAGTCCGGCCTGGTGAACTCACCCGGTCCGGATGCTCCTTCGAAGAACATCACCATCACCGATTGCACCTTCATGCATGGCCATGGACTCTCGATTGGAAGTGAGATCGCCGGAGGAGCGCAGAACATCCGTGCTGAACGTATCCACTTCGATGGCACCGATCAGGCGCTGCGCATCAAAGCCAACCGCGATCGCGGAGCCGACGTCTCGAATATCGTCTTCAAAGACATCGATATCAAGAACGTGGGTATGGCCATCCTAATCTCGGAGTATTACCCGAAGGTGCTTCCGCCCGAGGGTGATGCAGCCCAGCCGGTAACGCGCCTGACGCCGCTCTTCCACGACATCACCATTGAAAACGTCACTGCCACGAATGCCAAGACCACCGGCGTCATCATCGGCCTGCCGGAGTCGCCGGTAAAGAATGTGGTGTTGAAGAATGTGCACCTGGAGGGTGGCGTCGGCTTCCGCATCAGCGATGCCACCGTCACGGCGGAGAACTTCACCGTCAAGGCCGAGAAGGGCGAAGCAATTACTGTTCTGCCGTCGGCCAAGCTGACGAAGAAGTAGAACCGTCCCATCCATCCAACAAGGCCCGGCACTGCCGGGCCTTTCGCTTTAAACTGGGAACAGGCAATCCCCGTGACCGATCAGTACCTCATTCAGATCACCACTGCAGCGCTGGCTTCCTCTGCTGAGCGTGCGGGGCATCATCTTGCCTGCCATCCTGGTTGCCATCAGTGCTGCATTGGCGTCTTTCCCATCTCGCAGCTCGATGCCCATCGCCTGCGCGTCGCCTTTGAGGCGTCTCCAAAGCGAGCTGTGATCCATGCTCGCGTACAGGATGCTATTGCCCGCTTGAGCGCGAATTTTCCGGGGGACCCGGCAACCGGCATCCTCGATCCGGATGATCCTGCCTTTGAGGAGTTTGCCAACGACGAACCCTGTCCGGTGCTTGATCCGTTGACTGGCACCTGCGATCTCTACGAGGCTCGCCCAATCCCCTGCCGGACCTTCGGTCCTCCTATGCGTACTGAAGACGATGGTCTCGCCGTGTGTGAGCTGTGCTTTACGACAGCGACGCCGGAGGAGATTGCCGCCGCAGAGGTAGATCCGACGTTCCTGTCTCTGGAAGAAGAAATCAATGAAGAGTATGAAGAGCAGGCAGGCAAGCACGGACCGACGTTGATCGCCTGGGCTTTGCGAGAATAAGTGCCGCTCCTTCCGACGGCTCTATAGCGCGGACCTTCAGCCCGCAATCAGTCGCTTGCACTTAGACCTGGGGCGTTGCCCAGGCTGGTATAGAACGCGCTTTTCCACCCCGGCCTTCAGCGCTTTCATCGCGACTTGCGAACACTGCCGGCAACGCGGGTCTTCGCTACGCTCAGGATGACAAACTCCAGGAGACGTTCTCCACAGACGAGCGCCGGCAACAACGTCATCGGAAACATCTAAGCTAGATCCAGTGCCTTTCACCGCGATCCTGGAAGCGCTGCAGCGCGGCGCCACAATTCTGACCGGCAATCAACGTGCCGCCCGTTCGCTTTCGCGCGAATACGCACGACATCAGCGCGCGCAAGGCCTGCGTGTGTGGCAGGCGCCAGTCATTCTTCCCTGGTCGGCCTGGACGCACACTCTCTGGCAGCAGCTGCTTGTTGATGGTCATGAGCATCGGCTTCTACTCAATCCGTGGCAGGAGTCGGAGCTGTGGAGCGGGATCATCGCTGACGATGAACGGCTCTCCACGCTGCAATCGGCAGGATCTCTGGCTCCGCTGGCGCAACGCGCCCACACGCTGCTGCATCGCCATCGTGCGCGACGCAATCTTGAGGTTCACAACCTGAATGCCGATCAGCAGGCTTTTCTTCGCTGGCTCCATGCCTTCGAACGCACTTGCCGCACCGATGCCTGCCTCTCCTCGGCTGAGCTTGAAAGCGCTCTGCTCGAGAAGGCGAGCGAGCTCCGCCTTGCACCGCAGTATCTGCTGCACGGCTTCGATGGCCTGACGCCCGCGCAGCGGGCATTGCTGGATGTACTGCGTGCACAGACCACCTTCTCTGAGACACCACCAGCCGCGATCACCGCCCGGGCATCGCTCCATGCTGCCAACAGTCCGGACGATGAACTACGTTACCTCGCGCAGCAGGTGCGGGATCTACATACGGCGAAGCCTGCGGCCCGGATCGCCGTCATTGTGCCCGACCTTCAGTCGCAGCGGTCGATCGTCGAACGCGCCTTCCGCAATACGGCCGCTCCCTGGCTTAACCGTATCGGCAACACGGCTCCTGCGCCCTTTGAGTTCACGCTTGGCACACCACTCGCCCACCAGCCCGCAATCATTGCGGCCCTGCGGCTGATCCGCTGGACCAACCGGCCTCTGCCTCTCGACGAAGTTTCAAGTCTCCTGCGCTCTGCTTTCCTCAAGGGAGGCGAAGAGGAGTTGCTGGCGCGTGCTGATTTCGATGCTCGTGTCCTGCACGAACAAGCTCTGGTCGAACCCACGCTCTCGGCGGACCGACTGCTCTCACTGATCCGGATGCGGAATGCTCCGCGGCTCGATCGTCTGGAGGAGGTGCTCCAGAGTATTCGCCGCGCCAGCACCCGCGCGCGCAGCTTCTCCCAGTGGTCCACCAGTCTTCATGCCCTGCTTGAGGCCTGCGGATGGCCAGGAGACCGCACGCTGGACTCTGCCGGTTTCCAGCTTATGGAACGCTGGCAGGAACTGCTCGACGACCTGACAAGCCTCGACTTCATGGGCGGAACATACAGCTTCAGCCACATGTTCGGCGCCCTGGAACAGGCCGCGCACAGCACACTGTTCTCGCTGCGCTCGCTCGATGCGCCGATCCAGATCATGGGTGCTCTTGAGTCCGCCGGCAGCACCTTCGATGCGATCTTCTTCCTGAACGCGACCAACACGGCGTGGCCGGCACCGGTCTCGGCGCATCCTCTTCTGCCCTTCGCGCTGCAACGCATCAACGCTATGCCCGGAGCCGATGCCGCGACCGACATCGCTCAGGCACAGCGCATCACGGCCCGGATCCTTGCCAGTGCTCCTACGGTGGTGGTGACGTATGCCCGCGAATTTGCCGAGGGAGAACAACTACCCTCCCCACTCTTTACTCACCTGCCACAGATCGACGCCGTGCCACAGCCGGTCTCATCCCCTGACGTGAAGCTGGAGCCGGTTGACGACACGGAACCAATCCCCGTTCCACATGGGGCGTTACGCGGCGGCAGCAGTCTTCTGCGCAATCAGGCAGCCTGTGCGTTTCGCGCCTTTGCCGAGGGGCGCCTGCATACCCGTGCCATCAACGATGACTCTCCAGGCCTGACTCCTCGTTCCCGCGGCAATGTGACGCATGCGGTACTTGAGCACTTCTGGAAGGACGCCATCAGTCAGGCAGCCTTGAAGGCTATGCCGGCTGCGGAACTGGGGACGCGTGTGGATGAGGCTATCGACCACGCCTTCGCACAGATCGCCGCCGATGCCTCTTCCTGGAACCTTGCCTACCTGGGCGTGCAGCGGGAGCGACTGCGGAAGCTGATATTGCAGTGGCTGGAGTACGAGAAGAAGCGGAGTGACTTCACCGTCGCCGGCGTCGAAGAGAAGCGCGAAAATGTCGCGTTTGGTCCACTGGAGCTGACCCTTCGCGCAGACCGCATCGATCGCACCACAGAGGGGCTGGTACTCATCGACTACAAAACCGGCCAGGCCAAGCCGAAGTCGTGGCTTGGCGACCGTCCGGATGAGCCGCAGCTTCCCCTTTACGCATCGCTGCCTGCGGAAGAGCCGGTTGCAGCAATTGCGTTTGCCACATTGCGTACCGGTAAGGAGTTACAACTCGCCGGCTTTCAGAGCGCCGTGGGCGTACTGCCGAAGCCTAACAAACATCAGCCAAAGGAACCCTTCGACAAAACCCTTGCCGGATGGAAGGATGTCTTGCTGCGGTTGGCCGAAGAGTTCTACGCCGGCCACGCTGAGGTAAACCCGAAGAACTATCCCACGACCTGCGAATTCTGCGAACAGCGGCTTCTCTGCCGTCTGAATCCTGCAAACCTCGACCGGGACGACGAAGACACCGCGGAGGATGAGGATGAGTAAGCGGCCCGCGGATTTTGCTCAGCGCCAGGCGGCGTTGAATACGCGCGCGTCCGTGCTCGTCGAGGCGCCCGCTGGTTCCGGCAAGACTGGCCTGCTGATTCTGCGTTATCTGAAGCTGCTGGCCGATGCCTCTGTGGAGCAGCCGGAGCAGGTACTCGCCATCACCTTCACGCGGAAAGCAACGGCCGAGATGAAGGCTCGGGTGCTGGGGGCGCTGGCGGTCGCACAATCTGGACCGGAGCCTGAGGCGGAGGAGTGGGACCACAAGGCACAGGTGCATCGCACAGCGATGCAGGTGCTGGAGCGCGATGCACAGTTTGAATGGCATCTGCTCGAACATCCGGGACGACTGAATATCCGCACCATCGATTCCGTCTGCACGGAACTTGCCCGGGCACTGCCCGTGCTGGCCGGAGCCGGCGCGCTGCAACAACCCGTCGATGATGCATCCGCACTCTATCGTGAGGCGGCGTCGCGCACGCTGCGTCTGCTGGGCGGCGAAGATGCCGTACTCAATGAGGACATCCGCCTGTTGCTACTGCACCGCGACGGCAATCTGTCCGACTGCGAGTCGCTGCTGGCGGAGATGCTGGCCCTTCGAGAACAGTGGGGACATATCGTTCCGCTGACAGGCGATCTGACCGATGAAGCTCTGGATACGGAGGTTCGCCCCAGGCTGGAAGAAGCAATCGAACGGCTGATCTGCCAAGAGCTGAGCAAACTGCTGGAGATGCTTGGCAGCGAGCTGGCTCACCGAATCGCTCGACTGGCAGCTGCCTTTGGTGATGAACCGGCGTATGAGTCGATTCCTAATCCGTATGTTCTCTGCATCGGACTCACGGGGCATCCCGAACCGTTACCGCATGCTATCGAGCACTGGAAGACCTTCGCCACCATGTTCACGACAGGCGAGGGTAAGGCGTGGCGCTCGGGCTCGACCTTTAACCGGAAGAACATGAAGGTGGCCGCTTCGAAGCCGCTCCAGCAGCAGTTCCAGTACCTCCTTGCGGATGTCTCGCGGAACGATGCCCTGCTGCCTCAGTTCAAAGCGGTGCTGCGTCTTCCCGACGCGGCCTATCCCGACGATCAGTGGCAGGTGGCAAAGGCTCTCTTCCGCCTGCTGCGGGCGGCGATGGTAGAGCTGAGGCTGCTCTTCGCCGAGCGCGGACAGTGTGACTTTTCCGAGCTCTCGCTGGCGGCGCGCGCCGCGCTGGATCAGGATGCCGAGGCAGCTTCACTGGCTGCCGGGCTTGGCATGCGGCTGCAGCATCTTCTGGTGGACGAGATGCAGGACACCTCCACCTCGCAGTACGACCTGCTGGAGAAGCTGACGGAAGGGTGGGACGGTGTCAGCCAGACGCTCTTTCTCGTCGGAGATCCGAAACAATCCATCTATCTCTTTCGCCAGGCCCGGGTGGAGCGCTTCCTCGAGACGATGCAGACGAAGAAGCTGGGAACCATCCCGTTGGAGGTGGCCCAGCTCACGACAAACTTCCGATCCCAGCATCATCTGGTCAAGGAGTTCAACCGCCACTTCACACCGATCTTCGCGGACGACCCGATTGCCTACACAGAGGCGGCGCCTCATCTGGAGGCCAGCGGCAAGGACCCCTTCCGTTGGCATGCCTGGGTAAGCGCCGCAACCCAGCTCTCGCCGGAGGGCAAGCGCGAGGCCCGGCAACAGACCCGCGCCTTCGCCAGGGAGATTGCAGCCCTGGCAAAGGACGAGGCCGGGTCGAAGGCCGTGCTCGTCCGCGATCGCAAACACCTGCTGGAGATCATCGCGGCCTTCCGTGCCGAAGGTATCCCCTACCGCGCAGTCGAGATCGATTCGCTGGCGGAGCGTATCGAGGTCCTGGATCTGTTGGCCCTGACACGAGCCCTGTTGCACCCGGCGGATCGCCCCGCATGGTTCGCCGTACTGCGGGCTCCGTGGTGCGGGCTGTCGCTGGCCGAGATGCACCTGCTGGCCGGGCAGGACGACCACGCCTGGCGGCATATGCCCGTTCCCCGGCTGCTGGCTGAGCGGATCGCGCTCCTGGCCCCTGACGCAACTGCTCGCGCCCGGCGGACGTGGGAGGTACTGCAGGCCGCCGGCGCGGAACGTGGGACCCAATCCACCGCCTGCTGGGTCGAGAGAGCATGGAGGTCACTGGGCGGAGACGTCGGCCTCACGCCCGAAGCGCTGACCAACGCGGAGGCCTTCTTCCGCCTGCTCGACAACCTGGAATCGACAGGGGCTTCTTTGGCGACGCTCCCCGACCGGTTACAAAAGCTCTACGCCACGCCAGAACACCGGCCTGACGCGGTCGACCTGCTGACGATCCATAAGTCCAAGGGACTGGAGTGGGATGTTGTCTTCGTGCCCGCACTGGAGCGGAGATCGGGCATCACCGGCTCGCGAGCGCTCTCATGGCTGGAGCTCGAATCGAACAGCCACCTGGTACTGCTCTCACCAATTGCGCCTCGGGAGGAGGAAAAGGATGCTCTCACATCCTGGATCAAAAACATTCACAATCAACGAGAAACATCTGAAAGAAAACGACTTTTCTATGTTGCTTCAACCCGGGCAAGGCGTCACCTGCATCTGTTCGCGCTGGCACATACGAGCGCGAAGAATACGGTCGAGCCCCACGCCGGGACCCTGCTTCAGGCTGCCTGGCCGGCGGCGCATGGGCACTTTGCTCCGGTCTTGGCTCCTGAGCTTCCCTTCCCAGTGCCCGAAGAAATAGAACTGGAGATTCCTTATCGCGACGCTGGAGGCGGACTCTTTCGGCTGCCTGCGGCATTGAATCCGATGGAGTGGCTGGCCCGGCCAGATAAGCCGGGGATATCACCGGAGCCGAGCTACCAACGTCCTCAGGGCGGTATTGAAGCAAGGGCCTTCGGCAATGTGGTTCATCTGCTTGTCGAGTCCATGGCAAACGCCATCGCCAGAGGAGAGGAACCGGATGTCACTCAGTGGCATCCGCGGGCCCACGCTCTGCTGCGTACAGAGGGCATTGCACCGGGAGACCTGCCGCATCAGACTCAGCAGGTAGTGAGAGCCCTGGAAAACATGCTGCTGGATCCTGAAGGCCGCTGGCTGCTGGAGCCGCACATTGCAGCGGCAAGCGAGTCTGCCCTGGAAGACGAGACTGGCAGACATCTCCGTACCGACCGCACGTTCTTTGCCGGTAATGCTCCGTTAGTTTCAGGGGAAGGGACGCTCTGGATCGTGGACTTCAAATCCTCTGAAAACTCGGGCGGCGACGTGGCCGCCTTCCTTACTGCCCAGAAAAAGCTGTATGCGCCCAAAATGGTGGAGTATGCCCAGACGAAACGTGCGCAGTTGGGGGCAGAGACGCCGATCATTCTGGCTCTGCACTTCCCGCTACTGCCCGCCCTTATTTATTGGCAGGCAGAGTAGAGTGACGGGCGGAGTAGACACTGGGCTTTCATCAGGCAGCGGCGCTGATACGCACCGACTTTGCGTCCTTGATTTGACGGTGCATGCGCGCCAGATCCCGCAACTGCTCTGCCTCGCGATGGTCCGCAGGAGGCATTTGGCTGGCTTCGGCGTCGAGCAATCGTGCGATGTACTCCCCTACCGTCATGTGAACTTCGTATCTGGCTGCCATATCTTGATCTTTCTTTTGAAACGTTTTTCTACCGGAATCGTTCCAACCCGTAACGTTACCGATTACTTAGAGTATCGGCGGCTTCGCTCCGGGCTTTAGTTTTTTATTTCGTACTATTTTTTGAGGCTCAAGACGGCCGTGGTTCCCGGAGGATAGAAGGTCCTACTAGAGCATTTCTCCTGTTGCTGGGTAGTCCGGAAGGGGAGTACAGCGGCGTTTTCATTGCGGAAAACGCCCATAGATACGGAATCCCTACACTACACCTACAGGAGAAATGCTCTAGTCGGCGATGCCGGCGCTTCGCCTTTTGGGCTCTCCCGGCGGGTCAACTATTAAAAGCAACTGGATTGACAAAACGTTATCGTACACGATTTTATATTGGCAGGCTGTGAACACTTATATCTCCTGCAATACGGTAACGTTCACGGAAACTTTGCGCTCCTACAAAAATATCGGGTAACTTTCCACGGGGTAATTGTTATGGCTCACGAGTCCATCGCAGACCAGAAACTGGCGCCACACTCCCTGTCACATTTGGTTCTGCCAGAAGCGCCCAGCTCTGAGACTGGCCCGGTAAAGGTCTGGAACGAGCCTGTCACCATACTCACGTATAAGCCTGCGGCGCCTGACAAGAATCCCCTCTTCCTGGAGAAGCGTATCTACCAGGGCAGCAGCGGGCGGGTCTATCCACTGCCGGTGATCGACTGTATTGCCACGGAGCCGGGATCAAAAACATGGCAGGCGGTCCATCTCGAAAACGAGTACCTGCGCCTGATGGTGATGCCTGAGATCGGCGGGCGGATCCACGTCGGTCTCGATAAGAGGACGGGATACGACTTCTTCTATCGCCAGAATGTGATCAAGCCGGCGCTGGTGGGACTGGCGGGGCCATGGATCTCAGGCGGAGTGGAATTCAACTGGCCGCAGCATCATCGCCCTGCCACCTTCATGCCCCTGGAAGTCAGCGTGGAGCGTGCGCCAGACGACAGCATTACGGTCTGGTGTTCCGACCATGACCCGATGTCTCACTTGAAGGGCATGCATGGCATCTGCCTGCGGACGGGGTCTGCAGTGGTGGAAGTAAAGGTTCGCTTATATAACCGGACGCAGGATACGCAGACCTTTCTCTGGTGGGCCAACGTCGCCACCAGGGTCCATGAAAAGTACCAGTCGTTCTTCCCGGAGGATGTACGCTTCGTCGCGGACCATGCGAAGCGGGCCGTGACGGAATATCCGCGCAGCCAGGGAACGTACTACGGCGTGGACTACAAGCAGCGCGCGCTTGAGGGTGTTCCTCTGGAGGAGATGCCGCCCTGCTTTGTGCCCGACGGCTCCTACCCTGCAAATGATCTCGGCTGGTATGCCAATATCCCCGTGCCGACGAGCTACATGATCGTTGGCTCGCAGGGCGACTTCTTTGGTGGCTATGACCATGCGCGCAAGGCAGGGACTGTGGCTGTCGCGAACCACCATGTAGCTCCGGGCAAGAAGCAGTGGACCTGGGGCAATCATGAGTTTGGCTATGCCTGGGACCGCAGTTTGACGGACGACGATGGTCCTTATGTTGAGCTCATGTCCGGTGCCTACACGGACAATCAACCTGACTTCTCCTTCCTTGCGCCGGGCGAGACCAAGGCCTTCAGCCAGTTCTGGTATCCCATCGGGGAGATCGGCGTTCCGAACCTGGCGAACGTCGATGGAGCGCTCCGTGTCGAGCGCGATCCTGAAGCGATCACCGTGCACGTTCAGTTGACCTCAGCGAAAGAGGGTTGCACCGTCATCGCACGGACAGCGAAACGCGAGTTCGGCCGTTGGTCAGGTGATCTGACGCCGGAGACGACATGGTCCGGACGATTCGAGCACAGCGGTTCATTGCAGGGCCTTGAGGTCAGTGTGATTGCGGGAGATGTGACGCTGCTGCGCTATGTCCCTGACGAAACGGTTCCGGTTCAGGCTCCCGAGGTGGCGACCGAGCCGCCGCTACCGCAGGATGTCGAGAGTGCGGATGAACTGTTCCTTACCGGTCTTCATCTAGAACAATACCGCCATCCCACGCGCGGTCCTGAGACTTACTGGCTTGAAGCCATCCGCCGCGATGCCGGCGACAGCCGCTGCAACCATATGCTGGGTCGTTGGCATCTGCGGCGGGGCGAATTCGAAAAGGCCGAGCAGTATCTGCGCACCGCTATCGCTCGCCTGACCCGGCGCAACCCCAATCCGTACGATGGAGAGCCGTACTACAACCTGGGACTTACTCTGCGTTACCAGCAGCGGATTGCCGAAGCGTACGATGCCTTCTATAAAAGCACGTGGAACGCAGCCTGGCGTGGACCGGGATATCACCGTCTCGCAGAGATTGATTGCGCACGCGGAGAATGGCCGAAGGCTCTCGATCACCTCGACCGATCGCTCGGCGCAGACGCAGACAATCTCTCTGCACGCAATCTCAAAGCGGTCGTGCTGAAGCGTCTGGGTAGAAGCGAGGAGGCGCAGCGACTTCTGGATCAAACTCAGGCGCTCGATCCTCTCGAGGTCTTCGGCCGTTTCCTGAGGCATGGGGAGATACCCACCAATCCCCAGATGCAGCTTGATCTCGGTTTCGATCTCACGCGCGCCGGACTCTTCGAGGAAGCTCTTCAGGCGCTGCCTGCCGACTCTCCGTCCACAATGGTGAGGTATGCGCGCGCCGATGTCCTGCGGCTGACGGGACGCGTAAGCGAGAGCACTGAAGCATATGGCCGCGCTTCAGAGCGAAACCCAGACTATCTCTTTCCCAATCGCCTGGAAGAGTTGGTCGTTCTTGAGCAGGCTTTGGAGGTCAATCCAAAAGACGCACGCGCGGCATATGCGCTGGGCAATCTTTTATACGATCGCCGGAGGCATCGCGAAGCCATCGCCTGCTGGGAACAGAGCGTAGCCGCGTGTCCTGATTTTCCCGTTGCATGGCGGAATCTCGGCATCGCTTACTTCAATATTCTCTCCGACAGTTCTAAAGCTCTTGAGGCGTTTGGGCGTGCCCGTCAGTGCGCCCCGGCGGATGCTCGGCTTCTCTACGAACTGGATCAGCTTCGCAAGAGAACCGGAGTCGCTCTTGAGGATCGGGCAAAGTCGCTATTGAAGGAACACGGCCTGGTCGAGAGGCGCGACGATCTCTCGGTAGAGTTGGCTTCGCTGCACAACAGTCTCGGCAGACCTGAGCAAGCGCTTCGCATTCTTCGCCAAAGACAGTTCCAGCCCTGGGAGGGTGGGGAGGGGCTGGTGCTCTCAGAGTATGTCCGCGCGAACGTGCTGCTGGCACAGGATGCGCTCCCTGCAGAACCGCAGAGGGCTCTGGAGCTTCTCCACGCCGCCGGTTCCCCTCCCCGCAACCTCAGCGAAGCCAAGCATCTGCTCATGAATCTCAGCATGATCGACTACTGGTACGGAGTTGTCTATGCCGCGATCGGCAACATGGAGAGAGCCCGGGAATCCTGGTCACGCGCGGCACGATACACAGGCGACTTCCAGCAGATGCAGGTACAGCCCGTCTCCGAGATGACGTACTGGAGTGCGATGGCGTTGCGGCAACTCGGACAGGAACAGGAAGCAACCAACCTTTTCCGCAAAATTGAGACATACGCATCCGCGATGGAGCACCAGACACCGAAGATCGACTATTTCGCAACATCATTGCCGGCAATGCTGCTGTTCGAGATCGATCTGAAAGAGCGCCAGACGATCACAGCACTCTTCCTCAAAGCACAAGCGGCATTCGGATTAGGAGAGCGGCAACGCGCGATGGAACTACTTGAACAGGTAGAGTTCATGGACCGCAGTCATAGCGGAGCCATCGATATGCGCAGGCTGCTTATGGGTGAATCATGCACGGTCCGATAGAGGTTGCCACGACAGGAAGTTCTGTCGAAGCAGAGAAGACGACGTATGTGTGGGGTATCGCCATCGTCGCAGCGCTGGGCGGCCTGCTCTTCGGCTATGACTGGGTGGTGATTGGCGGCGCGCGAGAGTTCTATGAGATTTACTTTCATCTCACCTCCGCCAATCTTGTGGGATGGGCGAACAGTTGTGCCCTGGTGGGCTGTCTTGCCGGCTCTTTGATTGCAGGCTCGCTTGCGGATCGCTTTGGAAGAAAGCCCGTCCTTCTGATCGCCGCGCTGCTGTTCGCGGTTTCTTCCATCCTGACAGGCTGGGCATATACGTTTACGAGCTTCATTGTGTGGAGAATTACAGGAGGCATCGCGATTGGGCTCAGCTCCAATGTGTCGCCTCTTTATATTGCCGAGGTGAGCCCTTCCTCGCTCCGCGGGCGACTGGTCAGCCTGAATCAGTTTGCGATCGTCGTAGGAATCCTGCTTGCTCAGCTCATCAATTGGCTCTTGGCGAAGCCCATCCCGGAACATGCCTCCATGGACATGCTTTTCTCGTCATGGAATGTGCAGTACGGATGGCGCTGGATGTTCATCGCGCTCGTGATTCCATCCGCCATCTTCGCGTTCGCCTCGTTATGGCTTCCAGAGAGCCCACGCTGGCTTGCCGCCCGCGGCCGGCAAGACGATGCCCGACATACGCTTCAGCGAGTGGGCGGCAAGGCCTATGCGCAGGCGGAGTTAGCTAATATTGACCGCACACTGCATCTGGAACAAAAGGTTGCGACCAGCCTCTGGCAAGAGCTGGCGGTTCCCGCTGTCCGTCGCATTCTGCTTGTGGGGATCGCCCTGGCCGTCCTGCAGCAATGGACGGGGATCAATGTGCTTTTCAACTATGCGGCGGAGGTCTACCGCAACGCCGGCTACGGCGCCAACGACATCTTCCTCAACATCGTCATCACCGGAACCATCAATCTGATCTTTACTATCGCAGCCGTCTTCCTGATCGACAGGATAGGGAGACGTAAGCTGATGATCTTCGGCTGCGCAGGAATCGCCGTCTCTCATATTCTGTGCGCGATTGCGTATCGAGCCGGTATGGGCGGAATCGCAGTCCTTGTACTTACCCTGAGCGCGATTGGCTGCTACGCGCTGACACTTGCTCCTGTGACCTGGGTTCTGATCTCTGAGATCTTTCCCCAACGCGTTCGAGCTCAAGGTGTCTCCATCGCCGTCAGTGCATTGTGGATCGCTTCTTTTGCCCTGACCTACAGTTTCCCCATCCTCAATCGCCGTTTGGGTACAGCGTGGGTCTTCGCGGGGTACGGCGCAATCTGTATCCTCGGGGGCATTCTGGTTGCGACTTCGGTTACGGAGACCAAGGGCCGCAGTCTTGAGGAGATTGAGGCAGGCGTCTTGCAGGGTTAAACGACGCGGACAGAGACGCCGGTTTTCAGTGAGAATAACCCGTATTTCGAGGAATGGATCAAAGCCCGCATGAACGATGAACCGAAGAGTATCAGCATTAAAGATATTGCCGAGGCTCTGAGCATTTCGATCGGAACCGTGGACCGTGCCCTTCATGGACGTCGCGGTGTAAGTGAAAAGACAAAAGCTCGCGTTCTCAAGATGGCCGAGCAGATGGGGTACAAGCCCAATCTCGCGGCACAGGCATTGAAGCTGAACCGCCGCATCTCGATCGGTGTTGTTCTGCCAAAACACATCTCCTACTTCTTCGATCCGTTGCGCGCAGGCATCCGCGCCGCCGCGAATGCGGCAATGGGTTCCCAGATCTCCCTCGAGTTTCATGAGTACCCCCGCATTGGCAGCGGCGATGTTGAGGCGCTTGAAGCGGCGCATGCCCGGAAGTATGACGGGCTGATCTTTCTTCCGGGAGACATTCAGCGATTCAGTCCACTGATTCGTAAGATCTCACGAGGGGGCACGCCGATGATGTGTGTCGGCAGCGATGCTCCCGATACTGGACGCATCGGGTCCGTCTCCGCACATGCCTATATCAGCGGCTCGATTGCGGCGGAGTTGCTGGCTCATAAGCTGCCGCACAAAGCCAATGTGGCCATTCTTACAGGAGAGCTGTCCACGCTGGATCATGCGGAAAAGCTGAGCGGATTTGCGGCAACGCTGGCCATCCAGGCGCCCCATCTAACACTTATGCCCACGCTCGAAAGTCACGAAAAACCTAAGGAGGCTTACCGGCAGGCGCTCGCGCTGATGCGTCAGAAGGGTCACCCTGAGGGGCTATATCTCAGCACGGCCAACAGCATCGCCGTCATCGAAGCGCTGGAAGAGCTTGGGCTGCTGGGCAAAGTCCAGGTGGTTGCAACCGATCTGTTCCAGGAGCTTGCAACGCTTATTAAATCCAACAAGGTTCTGGCGACGCTTTATCAACGCCCCTTCACGCAGGGCAAGGTGGCCTTTGAGAACCTCGTAACCTACCTCACCCGCGGCAGTCTTGAGTCTCCGGTCGTACAGCTCGCACCTCACATCGTGTTGCGCAGCAATTTACCGCTGTTTGCCGGCCGCATCTCTGAGACAGAGGACGAGAGTGAGCTTGAGTCCGGTAGCCTGAAATAGAAAACCGCCTATCTTTCTTGGATTGATTTCCGGAATGCCTCCCACGTGATTCCTGTGGGCGTCAGATGGATTCCCAAATCCCATGCGAAATCCTCCCCGGGCGCTAGTTGGAAAGCGAGTCCTTGCTCCTGTGCCTGTTTCAAGGTGCCGCATGGAGCTGTGGTCGGTTCCAGAGCAACCGCGTATTGCTGAGGCGCCGATCCACCGGGCCATCCTCCGTAACAGAACCAGAGACCGAGATACGGCATCGCGAGCGGGGAGAACGAAAGGATCAGCCCTTGCTTCCCTTCCGATCGGTACAGGCCGCAGCGGCCTGTGCTCAATGTATCGGTGTAGAGCATCTCTGCTTCTCCTGTTTCTGCAGGAAGAACGGTGTCGATTCCGTTGCCGGGCCAAGTGACCTGATCGCCGGGCTGTCCCATTCTTCCTGCGCGGGAGTAGGTCAACTGCAACGTTTTCGCCTCAGGCGGCAGCACGATCCGGTCGCCAGGCTCGATCGCAAAGAGAGGATGGCAGGCGTACAGGAACGAAGTATCACTCTGGCCGACGTTCTGAACACGATAGTGAATGGAGAGGCCGCTCACCTGCAGCGAGATCGCCTTCTGGAATGACAGAGGGCGGCTGAACCCATTCGCCGCGAGAGCGACATGGTCTGCCGATTGTGCGGTCACCTTCCAGCGGAGCTGCCAGAAATCGCCGTGGTCGGGAACGGGGCCACCTGCGGTTGTGTCGTCACAAATACCTACCGTCGGAAGACACTCTTCGATTCCTGCACAAGCGCCATGCTGGAATTGTGCATCGTAGCCTGGCTTCAGGCGGAGATTCTCATTCGTTGACTGCGTAAGGAACTCAATCCCGCTGCTCTGCGAAACCAGAGATCTGATGCGGCCACCCTCTTCCGGTGCGATACTCACCGAAAGCGAGCTGTTTGTCAGGGCAATTGTTTTGCGATGGAGACCCACGCCGTCAAGTATCCTTCACAGGCGGGAGTGAATCCAATTACCTTTGGATTACTTCTAAATTGCCGATCAACAATCAACACAGCAAAACATACCCAATCGTCGGCTATTCTTAAGATATGGACATTGACTGGATCATTTGCGAAATCGATACAGAATTAGAACGGCTTCGCCATATCCGCGATTTCGTCGAGAATTTGTCCAATACGCTTGACGTAGAACCCAAGACAGCTCGTAAGACATCCTCGAAGAAACGGACCTCCCCTCGGAGTGAACCGCCGGTGATCGTACTGCCTCCAAAAGAAAAGCGGACCTATACTCCCCGGCGCAAGTCCCCCGTCGAGTCACCTCGAGCTTTGGCTTCGGCGATCCCCGATCGCCCGGTCTTCGTCTCAAAACCGTCTCCTGTCTCCGCTCCGAGCGTAAAGATTGAGACCCCTCCGATAGATACGAAGGAACTGGAAGCGGCCGTCAGGCGCAGCCTGTTCGGCCAAACGGCTTAGTCAGAAGCACTTTTGGCTCTCCGATGCCGGCGGCCTGAGAATTTTCTCCCGGTGCTAACTAAAACATTAGTTGCCCGTCCATCTCTCTGAGACGCTATGCCGCCACGCCGCTCCAATACGCTCACCGAGGCCGAACTCCGGCTGATGCGCCTGCTGTGGCGGCTAGGCGAATGCTCCGTTCAGGATCTTGTCTCGGCCATGCCTGCCGATGGGCGGCTGGCCTACAACTCCGTCCTGACGACGATTCGCATCCTCGAATCCAAGGGTTACGTCGAGCACCGTCAAGACGGCCGTGCCTTCCTCTATACAGCGGTGGTCGCCGAACACGATGCCCAGCAGAGCGAAGTGCGCCATGTGATCGGCCGCTTCTTCGAAAACAGCCGCGAAAAGCTGATGCTTGCGGTGCTGGGAGACGGCCAGGTCAGCGCGGAAGAATTGGCCCGGCTCAAGCAGGCCATTGCAGAAGCCGAAGCTGCGGCATGCTCCCCAGAGCAGGAGGAGCCCGGCCAATGACTGCGTCTCTCCTGAAACTGTCGTCGCTACTCGCCACGACCTGGGCAGCCAGCCTGTGGGAAGGCGCCGCCTTCTCCCTCATCGGCTTTGCGCTGTTGCGGCTGATGCCCCGTGCCTCCTCGGCCCTTCGCCATACACTGCTGCTGGCCCTTTTTCTGCTCAGCGCAATACTTCCGTGGCTTCCCTTTCACCACGGTGCAGTGGATGGTGCAGCACCCCATATATTCACGCTCTCCCAGTGGCTGGCGGCCGCAATCGCCGCCGTCTGGCTGGCGGCCACGGCGATTCGCGCCGCCCTACTGGTCATCGCCTGGAAACATCTCCGCGACGTTCGCCGCTCTGCACACCCACTCGCTCTTGACCTCCCGTTCACGACGCACCGCCGTCCAGTCGTATGCACTTCCTCGACGGTCGAGTCGCCGCTCATCGTTGGTTTCTTTCGCCCGGTGCTTCTTCTGCCCGAGTGGCTTGCGCCTCAACTCAGCGATAGCGAACTTCGCCAGATCGTGGTGCATGAATGCGAGCACCTGCGTCGCGGTGATGATTGGACCAATCTGCTGCTGCAGCTCGGCCTGATGTTGTTCCCGTTGAATCCAGCGCTCACATGGCTGAACCGCCACATCGGCGTGCAGCGCGAACTCTCCTGCGATGCCGCCGTCGTTGCGGCAACCGCACAGCCGCTGGCCTACGCCGCGTCATTGACTCGTATTGCGGAACAACACCTTGAGCGCAGCTCACTGCGCCTGGCGCTAGCTGCATGGGGACGCCGCTCCGAACTTACCCAACGTGTTCATGCCCTGCTGAGGCAGTCAAAGAACTGGACGTCGCGGCAGTCCGCGGTTGCCTCTATTGCCAGCTCAGTTCTGCTGCTCGCCATAGCTGCCGGTTTCTCCCGTGCTCCGCAGCTTGTTGCCGTCGCGGCGCCCGTATCGGAAGTGGCCGCTGCAAGCTTGCCCGCGGTCTCAACGTTGCCGAGTGCGGCGCTGGTTCGGTTTGTTCCCGCGTCATTTACAACAGACGCGCCGGAACCAGCCCCTCATAAACCCAGCCGCGAGCACACTCCTTTAAAACAAACCGTCGCACCAGAGCCGGGCAGCAATAACCCCCAAGTCAAGCGCGCTGAGAGACAGCGCGTGGAACGTGCTCCCAGATTCCTCCGCACCGGCGCGGCAAACGACACAACACCTTTGCAGAACTTTGACGGCAGCATCAGCACGCCTGAGCGTGTTGCTCCGGCTGTCGTCCTGACACCCGCGTGGCTCGCCGTGCCTGTATCGGACGGCTGGCTCGTCATTCAACTCTAGTCACACTCAACACAGGAGAAGACTCAAATCATGTCCGCAAAAACTAATTCATTAGTTACCAGCAAACTGACGCGCCGCATTATCCTGCCTGGCATCCTCGCCCTTGGAGCCTCCGGCGCCGTACTCATGGTTCACAAGCATGAGGTGCAAGCTGCGGCAGTCACCGCCTCTGCGCTCGATGACAACAGCGTCCCCTCCCTGATTGCGCTCGACCGCGACATGGAAACTCTCGCGGCTCGCGTAACCCCGGCCGTCGTCAACGTGGCTGTCACCAGCAAAGGCGGCGATGACGAAGATGTGCAGACGCACACACAGGGGGAGCTTGATCCCAACGATCTTCCACCACAGTTCCGTCAGTTCTTCGGTTTCGGAGGCCCCGGCGGCCACCGTACACCACAGCAGGAGCCGCTTCGTCACGGTGTCGGTTCCGGCGTCATCATCTCGTCTGATGGTTACATCGTGACCAATCATCACGTCGTCGATGGCGCTACACAGATCAAGGTAACGCTCCATGATCGCCGTGTGCTCACCGGCAAGGTCATCGGCTCCGACAAGCTGACGGACATTGCCGTCATCAAGGTCGATGCGCATGATTTGCCCGCGATCACCTGGGGCGACTCTGCAAAGCTGCAACCGGGTCAGAGCGTGCTCGCCTTTGGCAGCCCCTTCGGCGTGCTGCAGTTCAGCGTCACGCGCGGCATTGTCAGCGCTGTCAATCGCCCGGCTCCGTTCTCCAGCGATGCACGTACGCCTGGCGGCCTGATCCAGACGGATGCTGCCGTAAACCCTGGCAACAGCGGCGGCCCACTGGTCAACGCGCACGGTGAGCTTGTTGGCATCAACCAGATGATCGCAACCAACAGCGGATCGTTCGCGGGCGCCAGCTTTGCGATTCCGGCAAACACAGCCAAAGCCATCTCTGACCAGATCATCCACACCGGCGCCGTGCATCACGCATACCTTGGCATTGGAATGAACGATGTCACGCCTGAGAACGCGCAGTTCTTCAATCTGAATGATGCTCGCGGTGCGGTCGTCTCTCAGGTCACAGCCGGATCTCCTGCCGCATCGGCCGGTCTGAAGAATGGCGACGTCATCCATACGCTCAACGGACATCCCATCGCGAATGGAGGCGACCTGCAGTTACAGGTTGCACAGATGACTCCTGGAACGAAGGTCGCTCTCGGCATTCTGCGCAACGGTAGCGAGCAGACGATCAACGTCACACTGGGCGAGTACAAGAAGAACGCCGAGATGGCCTCTGAGAATGGCGACAACAAAGGACAAGCGAGCGGAAACAACGGCAAGCTCGGCATTGCGCTCGGCGAACTGACACCGGATCTGCGTCAGCAGCTCAATATCCCATCTGAGGTAAAGGGTGCGGCCATCGAGCAGGTTCGTCCTGGCAGTCCTGCTGAAGATGCGGGCCTTCAGCCCGGAGATGTAGTGCTCGAAGTCAATCGCAAGCCTGTTGCATCGGCTGACCAAGCGGCAAGCAGCCTTCGCGGAACTCCAGACGGCAAGAACGTTCTGCTCCTGGTCTGGTCAAACGGTGGAGCAAGTTATCGAGTCGTCACGCCAAGCCGCGGCTGAGACAGCACGAGAACAATAACCGCCAAGAGGCTCCCCTTTCGTGGGAGCCTCTTGTGTTTCCTATGGCGACATAGCCTGATCTCAAGAATTTTGTCACTTCTTCGTCTTCACAATGCCATTTCTCGGCATACCTCAGTTCGAGAGGGCGCTCTAGGTATCAAATTTTTAAGACACCTAAGGTACAGGCGAGATCGCTGAGAGTGACGATCTCGATGACCAGCTCAAAACCGATTGGAGGTACATATTCACGATGAAGCGCGCACATACCGCACTCCTCTTCCTGATCCTCGGTATTGTTCTTGTTCCGGCAGCCGGATGGCTCTATCTGCACTTCGGCCGTCCTCCTGTCGCAGTAGCCGATCCAATGCTGCCCGGCGAGGAGCAGATCGCGCGTTCCGCGCTACTTGCCCGCGTCGATGAGGAGCGTCCCAGGAACAATCCCGTCCCCATCAACGAAGCCACGCTGCACGAGGGCGCATCCATCTACATGAGTGAATGCGCATTTTGCCACGGGGTTCCCGCGATCGAGTCGCAGGTCGGAGTTAACACGTTTCCGAAGACACCGCAATTCTTTCGCCATCACGCCACGGGCAACCGGCCGCCGGATTCAGCCAACCGGGCGGCGGCGTATCACTGGTTTGTAGAGAACGGAGTCCGGCTGACCGCCATGCCCTCATTCAAGCACGTTCTGACCGACCGGGAGCAGTGGGAGGTAGCCAATCTGCTGGCGGTGAGTGAGACGCCCCTGCCGGAGAGCGTAAAGAAAGTCCTGGCCGGATCTACGGATTAGAGGACGAGGCACAGACCATTCTTCAAAGGAAGTATCGTAGATCCTCTATCACTGGAAGCTAGACCAGATTCCAGAGATCAACAGCATGAGAAGAATCGAAAGCCAGGTTGTCTGGCGGCTATCAGTTACATTGGTCTGCATTTCAATCTCCCCTCTGTGAGACATGCTGTATATCGGAACTAAGATGAAAGAGTTTAACGCGGTTCTGGGCGTCCGCAACAAAAACTATTGAACGTTGAGAACCAAATTGGCACTGCCACGAGCGTTAGAGCATTTTTCCTGGGTATCCCCGGGAGCGGCGTGCAGCGGCGTTTCCATTGCGGAAAACGCCCATAGATGCACAAGCCCTGCAATACACCTACAGGAAAAATGCGATACGGCTGCATCGAGCAGCACGTGTCCTCCTTTCGGGCATTCCTGCGGGCATCGATACTGACGGTTAACAAACCGGGCGTGTAGTCTCTTCCGAAGAGTTCCATTGAGCGCGAGCCTGTTGTCCGGGGAAGTTCCGCTTGAATCAGGCATTCCCGTGAATGCGCGCGAATGCCGACTCCGAAGGCACGCAAAGACATCCTGCACAATGGTGAGTCCGTCACGAGTGTGAGCTTGCCCGCCTACGGAGTTGCCGTACTCAGCAGCAGATAGCGGTCCCGGCCAAGGGCCGCCTTCGTTCGCACAGGAACGTCGTTCTCGTCTGAAGCATCCTACGGTGCATGGAAGACGGCGGGAGGAGGCTCAACGTGAAGGATGAACGTAAACTCGATCTTCCCGTCGATCCGCCAGTCCTCCCCATGCTTGCCAAGCGCGTCGATCAGCTACCCATGGGTTCTGAGTGGATCTACGAGCCGAAGTGGGATGGATTTCGTGCACTGGTCTTTCGCAATGGGAAAGAACTCCTGCTTCAAAGCCGGGATACAAAGCCGTTGAACCGATACTTCCCGGAGCTCGTCGATGCCCTCCTGGAGCAGCTCCCGGAGAAGTGTGTCCTCGATGGCGAGATTGTGATCTCGCGAAACGGAGCCCTCGACTTCGATGCACTGCAGCTTCGCATTCATCCAGCGGCATCACGAGTCAAGCTGCTTAGCCAGCAGACACCCGCCTCAATCGTGTTTTTTGATCTGCTGGCCGAAGACAATCACGATTGGAGAGGAACGGCATTTCATCAACGACGGGCTAAGCTGCAATCGTTGTTGTCCAAGGCGAAGCCACCGATTCATCTCACACCGGCAACAGACGATTTGCACCTAGCGCGTGACTGGTTCCAGCGTTTCGAGGGCGCCGGCTTCGATGGCGTCATCGCCAAAGCAAAGGACAGCACCTACCAGTCCGACAAGCGGACCATGTTTAAGGTGAAACATGAACGCGACTGCGATTGCGTTGTTGCCGGGTTTCGCTGGTATCGCAAAGGCGATCGTCCTGCTGTCGGTTCCCTGCTGCTGGGTCTCTATGACAATTCCGGCTTACTACAACATGTCGGAGTTTGCGGGAGCTTTCCTCTCGAAAAAAGATATGAGCTCGTCGAGTTCCTGAAGCCCTATCAGAAAGATGCTCTCGCGAATCATCCCTGGAAAGGGCGGTTGGACGACGTGACGGAAGATAGCGAGGGCGCACATCGCCGGCCCGGAGGCCAGAGCCGCTGGAGCCAGGGCAAAGATCTTTCCTGGGAGCCTCTCCGACTGGAGCTTGTGGCTGAAGTGGCCTATGAGCATATGCAGAGCGGCCGCTTTCGTCATATGGCGCAGTTTCGCCGCTGGCGTTTTGATAAGAAGCCGGAGGGGTGCACGTACGAACAACTTGAGGTCGTGCCACCGGAAGAGTTGAAGGCAATCTTTTCAGAGAATCAATGAATCAGCTCTTTGCCGCCTGCCGCCGCGATCTGCCGGCCTTGCGAGTCGGGTCGTCATCCGGATCTGGCGTCTCCTGAACCGGTCGCATCGCTTCAGGCACATGACGGAGATTCACCCGAACCCTTGTCCATGTAGACGAGCGCCCGCGCATTGAATCAACGAGTATGTCATCCGGCTCCAGGTGGCTGGCTGCTTCTGCATGCCTGGTCTTCCATCGGTCGAGCCCAGCCAGGGCAGCATCTTTGTCGGGTGAATTGGCAACGATTACAAGCGGCATTTTCACCCGCGGCTTCTTGGCGCGGGAGGGCGCTACACGAGTTCCTTCTCCTTCCGTTTTGTGGAAATGAGGTGGCCAGGGTGCGTCACCCAGACCTGCGGCATCGTCTCGCGCAGCCATCTCTAAAAGCTTTTCCAGAGATCCGGGATGAACATCCATATCGGCGTGCGCATCTCCTCGGGCAGCAAACAGGCTGGGCACGGTCAACACGGTGAAGTCGGCAGGATTACACTCCCGTACTTCATTCCATGAGAGAGGCATCGATACGCGGGCATCCGGAAGTGGACGGACAGAATAGGCCGACGCCGTCGTACGGTCCTTTGCATTCTGGTTGTAGTCGAGAAAGACTCCGTGGCGTTCTTCTTTCCACCATTTCGATGTGGCCAGGGACGGCGCGCGCCGTTCGATCTCGCGAGACAATGCCAGGGCGGCGCGCCGCACCTCCTCGAATGTCCATCTCGGCTCAATCCGAACGTTGACGTGCATGCCTCGGGAACCACTTGTCTTCGGCCATCCACGAAGGCCGAGTTCCTCAAGGAACGCATGGACTTCGAGAGCGACGTTACGAACATCTTCCCATCCCACCCCGGGACCGGGATCGAGATCGATTCGCAGCTCATCGGGACGATCCAGATCGATTCCCGTATCGCATGGGGATGCAGTTCGATACAGCCAAGGTTCACCACCCAGATCAGTCCGGCGGTCTGATTGACGACAAGCTCTTCGGCAGTTCTTCCGGATGGGAATGAAAGTGTGACCGTCTGCAACCACGAGGGATGATCGGCTGGAGCCCGTTTCTGGTAGAAAGCCGGCGCTTCAGCACCATTCACAAAGCGCTTCAATACGAGCGGACGATCTCGAATTCCGGCAAGAGCACCAGGCGCAACGGAAAGGTAATAGCGGACAAGATCAAGCTTGCTAAGGCGGGTCTCCTTCGAGAAATAGAGCTTCTCACCTAGACGGTATAGTCATCTTTTGGCCATCTAGAGCATTTTCCCTGTTGCTGGGTAGCCCGGAAGAGGCGTACAGCGGCGTTTCCATTGCGGAAAACGCCCATCGATGCGGAAGCCCTACACTACACCTACAGGGAAAATGCTCGAACCGTTTTGAGGAGACATGGGGAAGAGACACAGACGTGAGTTCCTGAAGCTATGGGCAGCATCGATGCCTGCGCTTTTTCTGAAACACGAGGCGCACGCCCAGAAAAAAGAACCGAGCTCTCCGAAGACTGGCTACCGGACACCCGCGACCCTTGAACGATACATCGACCCTTTGCCGAGGCTGTCGCAACTGTCGCCCTACGGAAGCACGAGAGGGAAAGACCTGTATCGCATCCGGATGACGGAGTTCGCCCGTCCGTTGCATTCACAGCTTCCTCCGGCACGCCTGTGGGGCTACGAAGGACAGTATCCCGGGCCGGTTATTGATGCGCGACGCAACAAGCCAATTGCAGTGCAATGGGAAAACAGACTTCCAACGCAGCATATCCTGCCGATCGATCCCCACATCCATGGAGCCATGCCTCCAACTCCCGAGGTCAGAACTGTGCCTCACCTCCATGGAGCAAACGTACCATCGTCGAGCGATGGCCTTCCGGAGAAATGGTTCACACCGGGGCACTCTGCGCGGTACGAGTACCCCAATCGACAGCGTGCTGCGACGTTGTGGTATCACGACCATGCCATCGGCATCACGCGGCTGAATGTGTATGCCGGCCTGTCGAGCTTCTACCTGTTGCGGGATGACGAAGAGCTGAGCATGCACTTGCCCTACGGCGAATACGAGATTCCTCTCGTGCTGCAGGACCGTTCGCTGGACGAACACGGTCAGCTTCTCTATGCCCCCACGCTGGACGATGCCGTTCCGCTGCCAAAGGGAGTCTGGGGGCCGATGTTTTTCGGAGAGCTTCCGGTGGTCAATGGGGCAATCTATCCATATGTGGAAGTCCGGCCCCAGCTTTACAGAATTCGCCTGCTGAACTCGTCCAATTCTCGCGTGCTGAACCTGTACCTGAATCTGGCGAAGAGTCCAACCGATATCCCACACCTGATCAGATTTCATCAGATTGGTTCAGATGGTGGGCTTATGCCGCAGCCTGTTGCTCTCGAAAAGCTGGAGCTGGCGCCTGGAGAACGGGCAGATCTCATCGTCGATTTCTCGTCCCTCGCGGGAAAGACGGTGACACTCAGCAACGACGCTCCTGCTCCGTATCCAGGGTGGAATGTGCTGAACGCCACCTGGCCCATTCTGCTGGAATTCATGCAGTTCCGCGTCAGCCTTCCTGCTGAACCGTCACGCTCGTTCAGCCTTCCGCAGGACATAGCTTTTACAAAGCTGGATGAAGGAGAAGCCATACGCACGCGTGACTTCATCCTCACGGAGGAGATGGACGCACAAGGCCGATCGACAGGCCTCCGTATCAATGGACAGGGCTATCACGATCCTGTTACCGAGACCGTAACGCTAGGGACGCTGGAAAAGTGGCGGTTCATCAATACCAGCGATGATGCACATCCCATGCATCTGCACCTGGTTCAGTTTCAGATCTTGCACCGGCAAGGCTTCAATCTAGGCACCTACCGCATGAACGGCAAGATCGAACCGGTCGGCTCGCCGAGGCAGCCACGCGCGAACGAACAGGGATGGAAAGACACCGCCACTGTAAATCCTGGCGATATCCTGACTATCCTTGCACGCTTTGAAGGCTATACCGGAAAATACGTCTTTCACTGCCACATGCTGGAGCATGAAGACAACGACATGATGCGGCCATTCGTTGTTGTCGCTCCCGGCCAGGACGGGAAAACGTCATGAGCGGCTGCTATTCTCAGGTCTCCGATGTAGACACGAGAGATACTTCCGCTGGCTCGGCAGACGGCTTCGGCGCCAGTAGCGGCCAGCCCTTATGGACGACGATATCCAGCCATACACCCGCAATCTGAGATGTAACGACAGCGGCCACAACTAACGTCGTATAGAACTGCGCGCTGATGATGCCGGCATCGAGGGCAACACTGGCGAGGACGATTCCCGGCCCTCCGCGCGCATTCGTGGTGATAGCGAGGTTGACGAGGTCCAGTCCACGGAACCCGGCGAAGCGCCCGGCCAAAGAAACGGACAATACCTTCACCGCTGATGTTCCCACGATAAAGGCAATCAGCATCCAGAAGGATATTCCTCGAATCAGGTCCAGCCGTAAGCCAACGATCGCAAAGTAAACCGGGATGAAGAAGGCAAAGGAGACCTTGCCGATGGCTTCCAGCGCATCCGCGAAGAGCCGACGCTTTTTGTGGACGACCGCAAAACCCGCGAGAAACGCAGCGAAGACCATGCTGATATGCAGAACTCCGGCGACGACACAGTAAGCCAGTAATACGGCAACGGCATAGCCGGTCGGAGAGGACTTTGCCACTACGTTGAAGCTGGCTTTGTTAAATCGCTTGACCAGCCGCGGCACCAGGGTGAGTCCAAGGATAAAGAAGGCTACCGTCACGATCAGGTGATACGACAGCCCCCGAATGTCCAAGGCAGCCTTCCCTGCTGCGGCAGTGGCAACCGCCAGCGCCAGCCACAGAACGATGTCTTCGAGCACGGCCACGCCCAGCACCAAACGCGCAAAACGCGTGTGCAGTATCTTCAGGTCGGCAAAGATCTTCGAGACAACCGGCACTGAAGTAACGGCGACGCCGACAGCCAGGATGATGGTGATCGAGATTCGATTACCGTTCGGACCGAGCAACGACGGCTTGATGACCCAGGGAGCAAAGAATAGTCCCAACAGGAATGGGAGGCCCGTACCGACAATCGTCAGCCAACCGACCTCGCGCCGCTCTTCGTGAGTAAAGAGCTGCTGGGTCTCCGCTCCGGCAAGAAACATGAGTAAGAGCAGGCCAAGCCAATAGACGAAATCCAGCACACTGCCTTGATGTTTTGCGCTGTCGATGAAGTGCGCGACAGCAGGAATGCGGCCGGCCACCGCATTTCCCAGGATGACGCCGGCGAGGATCTCACCAACTGCTTTAGGCTGCCGTAGTTTGACAAAGACCCATCCCAGCAACTGGGCCAGTCCCGCCAATAGCAAAAGAAGAAACAGAACCTGGGTCAGTTCAGAATTACTCATTGCCTGCAAGGTCTCATCAGTGAATCTCGTTCATGGCTGCTACGGTCGTGACCGCCGGCCGATTCGGAGCCTCCGAAAAGACCCACATCCCGCGAAAATTTTCACGCAGCGTAGGATGTAGTTTCAAGAATGCACTCATGGCGTCGCGGTTTCGCTTTTGCGCGACAGCCGGATCCGTGATGGACGGATCCATCTGCATATGAATGGCGATATCCAACTTATCTGCGTGAAGGCCATTGTCCGGAGCGACAGAGAAGAAGCGGAACGCCGTACCGTCAGCACCGTTGACAACCAGGGGTGTATCCGGACCGATTCCATTGGCAATCTCCGGAGGCAGAGCGCTCGCTGACTCGGAGCGAAGGCTTTCCAGATGAGTACTGGATACAAACACGGCGGGCTGAAGTAGCTGTTTGGCCTGCTGGTAGTAGATATAGGCTACCCAAAGCTCTTTACTGGCCGCCATCGTTCGCCCCTGGCGCCAGTACCATAAGCCATCATGACCGGCCGCCGAGCTCTCCTTCGGGAATAACCCTGCGAGCTTCCAGGGGCTACCTGCGCCATCCTGCCGCAACAACATGGAGAGAGTCCAAGGAGAAGACCCTACAAAATCCACCATCGCAAACGCGTAACGCCCCGGCGGCAATCCAGGAATACTGAAATCGGCCTCAGCATTACGACCGTTGAGTGTGCAGAAGAATTCGGCATTCGGAAAAGTGCCATCCGCATTGCGCGCGCTACCGCTCGCATCGAGCATATACACCTGCTCCACTTCAGCGTTCTTCCCTGCAAGCTTCGGAGACGCGGTAGTGATCGCACTGGCGATGCCGCTGAAGTTCGCCGCGAACTCCGGGATAGTCGCAGCTTGCACGCCAGGCCGGTCGTTTGCCTGAACCTTCCGGGCCAGAGCTAATGAGGCATCCGCCAGAGCGTTCCTTTCGGCCGGCTGCATCTTTGATTGTGTCGTGCACGTCTCCGCGGGAACCTGATAAGGAAGAGTCAGCAACATTCCCGTGCAGAATGTTAACCAAAAGCTTCGCTTATTCGAACACTTCATAATGCCGTCCTTCTTACTAAAACCGTTCCAAATACGTAGGCCCTAACTCAAAATCTGGAAGTTCACTTCTACGTTCATCTCAACTGTGACAGGGTGTCCATCCTTCATGGCCGGCTTGAACTTGTACTGACGAACAGCTTCCAAAGCCTTTTCATCCAACCCCATCCCCAAGCCGCGGACAAGGCGAACATGCATGGGGCGCCCATCGGGGCTTACCTGCAGATAGACAATGACTTTTCCGGTGACTTTCGCCTGCCTGGCTTCTTCCGTGAATCCTGGCGCCGGTGCAGAGATTACCTGCGGCTCTGAGACACCGCCACCAACTTTGAAGACGCCGCCGCCGAAATTACCGCCTGAACCCGATCCCAGACCATTTCCGAAACCCGCACCCAATCCGGCACCTGCCCCGTTCCCTGCCGATACCACGACTGATGGGGCACTCGATATTCCCAGGTTGGGCACATCGGCCTTGGCCATCTTCAGATCTGCCTGAACATTGATCGTTGGCTGGACCGCCATCGTAATCTTAGGAGCCGCTGTCGGCTGTACCGCCGGCATGATGGTCGGCTTCGGCTCGAACTTCGGCGGATTGCCACGCGAGACCGGAATTGGAGTGTGTTGCCCTCCACCACCACTCATCGCTACCGCCTTCGGGGGTGCGATAGGTAGTACCGGAGGAGGCGGTAGAGGGTCGACCAAGGTGACATGAGTCGTCACCGGCCTTGGAGTCACAACAGCAACGATCTTCCGGCTGCCGAACCAGATGAGAGCCACAAGTACGAAGCAGTTGATCGCAATGGCAAGGCCAGTCGCCCGAGGATCTCGTTTCACTGCCATACGATCGGGCAGAACAATGGGCCTCGATGTTGTGTACAAGGGAGGCGCCTTCGGTGGGGCTATAGCATCGTGCAGGCTCTCCATGAGAGAAGCAAGCACACTCTTTTCGGTAACCTGGGACAGATCGCCACTCAAGAGCTTGTAGTCTTGAGAATTTTTCGCTTGGGGTTGCGTTCGATCAAAGGCAGGTAACGTTTGCGAGATTCCCATGATAGTTGCATCCTCAGTTCTTCTGCTATCGCAGGATGTCGTTCGGGTAATTGGATGCAATGAAGAGGAGGAGTGTTTCCTGTTGGGTTCGAGTACAGCATTTGCATTTCTCATGAGTGCTCCAGATCCTTACAGCCATAGATACAGTCATCGAGCTGAGGTGCGACCGGATAAAGAAGAACGCCCCTCGCGCATGCCGAGTAGCCATACGTGAGAGGCGATAGGTAGTGACTCATATTCGTTATTGGGCAATTGCAGGTTGTTTCGATCTCTCGATAGGACGAGAAGGCTCAGTCACCAGGTTGCTGGTATCTCTCATCGCCGCGATCGCCTGGCTATAGCGGCCCGCAGCCGCATTGAATCGTATGATCGCCATCTCTTCCAGCATCTTGGCGCCATCCCTGAGATAGCTGATACGGCTACGATCATCATGTCCCCACGTAACGGGAACCTCCGCAATGCGGTAGCCAAGCTTACTGGCGATAAACAGCAGCTCCGGATCGAATCCCCAGCGCTCGATTGTCTGCAGGCGGAAGATCACCTGTGCCGCATCACGCTTGAATGCCTTGAACCCGCACTGCGTGTCCTTGAAGGAGAGGCCAGTCATGACTCTCGTAACGAAGTTGAAGCAACGGCCGAATATCTGGCGATATAGCGGCTGCTGTACAGTCTGTCGAGATCGCTCAAGCCAGCGCGATCCAATGGCTACATCGGCGCCCGCATCCAGTGCAGCCATCAACCTCTCCGCCTCGATCATCGGTGCAGAGAGATCTGCATCGGTAAACAAGACGACGTCGCCCGCCGCCTGTAGAACGCCATTGCGGACGGAGTATCCTTTGCCACGGTTTCTGAGATTTTTGATCAGATGCAAACGCGGATAGCGATCCATCCACGCTTCAACAATCGAAGCCGTACGATCCGTGGAACCGTCGTCCACCACCAGCAACTCCGCGTCCCATTGACGAGCTTCAATGCATTTCAGGATGAGATTCAGTGTGTTGCCGATCCGGTGAGCTTCGTTGTAGGCGGGAATTACTATGCTGAGATACGGATGGGACATAGAGCCCAACTCCAGACAGGGAAATTAGCGTTCCATAAAGATGACCTGTGCGGCCCACATAACTTTCCTGTTTACCCTAGACCACACATGTCCCAAATACATGTGCAATATATGTTGCTACAAACCCGCACAAGGTTGTGCAGGCCGAACCGGAAGAGTTCACCAGATTCCCTTGTCACTACCGGTAATCTTGTGTCCGATTGCCGCAGCCGTTGCAAGCCACGGCAAAAGCCCCAGGCGGGCGCCGCTGCTGATTTCGCCCTTCCTGAACGTATCCAGCAACTGCAGTCTGTAGAGCTCCGCCGACTGAGGGACGATGGGTACGCGGAGAAAACTCTTCCCGCAGTACATGACCTTTCCATCAAAGCGGGCGGCATCTCGTACAAACGCAGGCAGTACAAGATGGGAGCCGATGTACTTCCAGACGTAATCCGAGACCAGTACGAGGTAGGTTGCAACCCCCTCCCAGATTCCGCTTTGTTGCGCGGAACGTCTCAGGTCCTCATAGTCCAGCGCGCCGGAGACTACCAGCCCTGCAGAGTCCACGATGTCGCACAGACGGAAGTAGAAGTGGCGATACATGCGCTGCAAAGTTGAAATCATGATCCGGTCTGAAGGCGACGGTACACGAAACCTTTTCCCATCAAACTCCACCGCTCGTGACCGCGCTGGAATATTCTCTGCCAGTGTCAGATGTTCCCCCGTCTGTCCAAGGCGGCACATGTGGATTTCGACGGCCTCCGGCAGTCCGGGAATCTCGAAGTTCCACTTCCCTGCCAGGCGATCTCCCCAGCTGCGCGACGCGATGGTTGCCTCGAACTGTTGTTGCATCAGGGCCAGCACGACATCGGGAGCCGCGTTCGTATACAAATCCATATCGCTTCCAAAGTCAGGCCAGTGATCCAGGGTCTTAATGACGGTTACGTCAAGACCGGCTTCAGAAAACGCGGCACAGATGGCCTGTAGATAAGCCGTAGCATGTGCGATGCGGGCACGCTCAGCCGCGATGACCTCATCGGCACGCCGAACCTGTTCAAGATCGTTCGCCTGGAGCATCAAACTCCGATACGCCTCCATTCCGCGGACGACCACGTGGTTGGCATGCGCCAGCGACACCAGCTCATCGAGTTGAGCCGTGCTCATCTGCAGACGGGGGATGAGAGAAGACAGACTCGCCGTTGGCGATAGGACCAGTCGAGAGAGTATGTCCATGGTGTCACTTGCGTTACCGGGCAGACGAGAGTTAGGCATTCCTGGGAGCATCCTTTGATTGATCGTGTAATTGATCGTGGGCTGCGTGTAGAGAGGGCAGCTTAGCGAGGCAACGGCGCGCTGGAAGGCGCCGGTTCTGGATTATCCGGTTGAGACGGCGGCGGTTCCGGGCTGCCGTCACGCCGTATGAGTTCGACGGGTTCACTGGGGCTAGCGGGAGAGGGATTTCGGGACTTCAATGCCTGATAGACATCCTGCCGGCTTTGGAGCGCTACTTCGGCGAGGCGGTGGCCTTCAGCCTCTGAACGACTAGCCATGCCAACGGCCTCCCCCGCATCCTTCGCAGCGCGGGCTCGCGTGTAATAAGCGACAGCCGTCTCCAGATCGCCGTCCCGCTCCGCCAGATAGCCAATATTGTTGAGAGTGAACGCGCTGGAGGGGTCCGCGGCATAGGCCTGCTCGAAATTGCTGCGGGCGGTAGCCCAATCCTCTTTATTGAGCGCCGACACTCCTCGTACCGTGAACATGTGAGCACGGATCTGATGGATGTCCATATCCGCCATACGTGCACGAAGCTTCTCGGCAGACTCAGCAGCGAGCGTACCGATGGGCTTTCCCCGCGATGACTTATCGAGAGCTACCACCACCTTTTGCGTCGAGTGGGTTCTCGCTGCCGCGTCATAGTACTTGAGGGCGTCTTCCAGATCTCCCGTCGCCTGTTCGGCAATGCCAAGATTGTTCAGCGTGAACGGATTGTTCGGGTCCAGAGAAAGGGTCTGCTTCAGCACGGCCTCCGCATCGAAAGCCCGATTCTGCTGCAGCAACTGCATCGCGTAGATATTGATGCGATTGATTCTCATCGGCATGTTCTTGATCGTGCCGAGAGCGTCCATCATGGGTTTGCCCTTAAGGTCTTTCTCACTGCTGCGATCGATTACGGCCTCGCATCCTTGCTCTACCGCAAGCCGGTAATACTCGGCCGCGCGATCGACCTGGCCCTGGAGCTCGGACACATAACCCAGGTTGTTCAGCGTAAAAGGATCGGAGGGGTCATAGAGATAGGCTTTGTAAAACAGTGCCTCTGCCTTCTCATACTTATGTTTTACGACGTGATCCACGCCCTCGCGATTGAGCCGCTGCACCGGAGTTAATTCGGCGCGCCGCGGAATCGTAATGCGAATGTACTGCTGCGCTGCGAGAAACGGCGAGGCGAGAACACCAGCAAGCACAACCCAAAAATGTTTGCGATTCATAGGATGATCCATTGCTTCGGAGAGTTGACACACTTCCGCAACTTCGCCAGTTAGATTCACGGCCAAGACATAGGGTTTCCTGCATAAGTGAGTATGTAACTCAGGGCGTTGCCCGTACCATACCCAGACCACCTGGCTGCCCGCCAAAGCATCTCACCGTCATGCGTGTTTCGTGCCTTGGTCTGCTGGCCTTCTGTGCAACTGCCGCTTCCGGTCAAGCTCTTCCTGAAGGGTTGCTTCCGCCGTCTGAGACGGTGTCGAGGACGACCTTACCCTCGGCGCCGCCAGGGCGCAGCACGGTCATGGGCGGGCAAATCGAAAATGTCGACCTTATCCGCGACCAGTTTGCCCTGAAGGTGCCCGGCAGTGGGGGCAGTCACACGGTCAAAATCCTTTTCGACGAGCGGACGCAGCTCTATCAGAACGGACAGAAGATTTCGGTACTGCACCTGGGTCCCGCGGACCACGCATCGATCGAGACGAGACTGGACGGAACCTCCATCTTTGCCGTCCGTATTCATGTCCTTTCCAATACGCCCCAAGGGCAGCTACGGGGTCAGGTCGTCGGTTTCAATGCCGGCACGGGTGAATTGAAGATACGCGGCACAAATATCGATAGCACGGTGACAATCACCGTACCCGCTGGGACGCCGGTCGCCCGAACCGGCCAGGCTGCGTTTTCCAGAACAAGCCCGGGCCTGGCCGATCTGATCCCCGACGCAATCGTCGATGTCGCCTTTCGACCCGGGAACAACGGTATGGGGCAAGCTAATCGAATTGATGTGCTTGCGGTTCCGGGTGCAGAGTTCGTCTTCCGCGGTGAGCTTCTATCTGTAGACCTTCGGGCCGGAAGAATGTCTATCGCGACAACCTCAGATCATCCGCCAATGGATATCGCATTCGACCCTTCCCGCTTCGAAATAACCCGGCAGCTGCATCAAGGGGGATTGGTAAAAGTCACGACACGCTTTGACGGAACTCGTTACAACGCGACAGACATCCTGACTCAGTAAAAAAGTAGGCCTTAACGCATTCCTGTTTGCGGTTGCGATCTTTCCTTTCTATTGAAATCCTTAGTCCAAAACTCAGAGAGGGAGCCGGTCCGGCTCCCTCTCTGAGTTTGCGCTTAGTGAGAACTACGGTCCAAAGTTCGTCGGTGTGCACGGATCGTATCCGAGTGAAGCTGGCGACACAGGAGTTGGCGGTGTCGGGGGTGCGGCCCAGGGAGCGCCGGTAAAGTCGAAGAAATCGGTCAAATCCGGCTGAGCTTTATCGCGTTCCGTGAGGTGCTCTGAGGCGCCGAGGAAACGGCTCTGCACGAACTTCAGGATGGCCGTGTGATCCATCGGAATATGAGAGACATAGTGTTTCCGGACGTATGGAGAGATGACCATATTGGGTACCCGGAAGCCTAGTTGCGCTTTGAACCCGTTAACAGCCGGTGCGTCGCTGGGGTTCGCGCCGGGTTGCGATGACCGCAGATCGCAATGCAGAGTAGGCGTTCCCCCAGGTGGCAGGCAGGGGTAATACGTGTCTGGGTCTACGGAGATGGAGTTGATGTCCGGAATGTTCCCAACCGAGATGCTGCCGACCATCGGGTCCGTATTGTCATTCGAATGTCCCGGAACCGGAGGCACATGATCATACGGGCCGCCGCCTTCATCGTAGGCCAGGAAGAAGACGGAGTTCATCCAGGAGGAGCTCGTCATCAGGGAATTTACGACCTTCGCCACCTGCTGCTGTCCGGCGAGAATTGACTGCCCTGAACCAGGATGCTCGTCGTTTACCCCGTACCCGGATTCGATGAACGCGAAACTTGGCAATGTTCCGTTTGCCAGGTCCGTGTAGTAGGAGGACAGGGGCGCGATGTGTGTCGGGTCGATGCAGAACGAGTTCGACGAGTCACCCACGACGCTCGATGGCTGGGTCGGAGCAGCGCAAGTACCCGGATTCGAGTGGAGGTAGGTATAGGAGTCCGCAAGCTGCGAGAAGTTTGTTGCCGGGTATACGGCGGATGCTCCGCGGCTCTGGCAGTCGTCAGAATCGAGACACCCCCCCTGAGTCACGGTGTAGTAGAGCTTCCAGGAGACATTGGCAGCAGTCAACTTGGCGAAGATGGTGGGAATCTGCAATTGTGGCAGCCCGTCATCGTTGCCGGGATCCAGAGCCAGCCCCTGGGTCGTGCCTCCGGTCAAGGTGGCGATGCGATTCGGAATGCTCTTACTGGATACCGGCGAGAACCAGCGATCGGAAAGAGCAAACTGAGACGCCATGTAGTAGTAGTAATTCAGGAAGCCCTGATCGTAATACCCCATGGCACGACGCCCCGTGAAGTCGGTGAAGGTTCCCGCACATCCTTTGCCAGCGGCCTGGCAATTCTTCGCATAGTTTTCGTTGGTATGCACGAAACCATCCATCAGGATGGACCTGCCAGTCGTGAAATCGTATCGGCTGACATCGCCATAGCTTTCCAGCCATGAGGATGTCTCGTCTTCGACACAGCTACTGGTCAGTTTGAACAACGAGTAGGCTGTTCCCTCATCGCTCTTATTGCTTATCTTGGCTAGTTTGTCGTCGATGCCGTCGACGTCATAAGTTTTGCCATCGTCACCGACATTCAAGTTGTTCGTCAGGCGATACGGGTTCAACATACCGAAGTACTGGTCGAAGCTGTGGTTCTCCTGCAGCATAAAGATGACATGGCGGATGGATTGCAAATCCGCTGTCACCGTTACCTTCGCAGTAGCAGTTGCATTGCCTCCGCTTGCACCAGTGGCTGTCGCGGTGTAGGTCGTAGTTGCAGTTGGCGTCACATTCTGGGTTCCACCAGTAGCCGACAGCGTATAGCTGCTGCCGTCTGTCCCCGTAATCACTACCTTCGTCGAGTTCGTCGCAGTCGCGGTGAGGGTCGAAGATCCACCGGGTGAGATGGAAGTCGGATTGGCGCTCAGGGTGACCGTTGCCGGGTTGGCCGTCACTGTCACCGTCGCAGTGGCGGTAGCAGTACCGCCGTTGGTGCCCGTAGCGGTGGCCGTATAGGTTGTGGTTGCGGACGGTGTCACAGTCTGAGTTCCGCCCGTCGCCGACAGCGTATAGCTGCTGCCATCTGTCCCTGTAATCACCACCTTCGTCGAATTCGTCGCAGTCGCGGTGAGGACTGAAGATCCACCGGGTGAGATCGAAGTCGGATTGGCACTCAGGGTGACTGTCGCGGGATTGGCCGTCACTGTCACCGTCGCGGTGGCAGTTGCTGTGCCGCCGGTAGCGCCTGTGGCGGTCGCCGTATAGGTAGTCGTCGCAGAGGGCGTCACGCTCTGGGTCCCGCCCGTCGCCGGCAACGTGTAGCGACTGCCATCCGTTCCTGTGATGAAAACCTGCGTCGCATTCGTCGCGGTCGCTGTGAGCATCGAGGATCCACCGGGGGAGATGGAAGCCGGATTGGCACTCAGGGTGACTGTCGCCGCGTTGGCCGTCACTGTCACCGTCGCGGTGGCTGTTGCCGTGCCGACGGTAGCGCCTGTGGCGGTCGCCGTATAGGTGGTCGTCGCAGAGGGCGTCACGCTCTGGGTCCCGCCCGTCGCCGGTAACGTGTAGCGGCTGCCATCCGTTCCTGTGATAACAACCTGCGTCGCGTTCGTCGCGGTCGCTGTGAGCATCGAGGATCCACCGGGTGAGATGGAAGTCGGATTGGCACTCAGGGTGACTGTCGCCGCGTTGGCCGTCACTGTCACCGTCGCGGTGGCTGTTGCTGTGCCGCCGGTAGCGCCTGTGGCGGTCGCCGTATAGGTAGTTGTCGCAGAAGGCGTCACGCTCTGGGTCCCGCCTGTTGCTGAAAGCGTATAGCGGCTGCCGTCTGTTCCTGTGATGACAACCTGGGTTGCGTTCGTCGCGGTCGCGGTAAGTATCGAAGATCCGCCAGACGAGACCGAGGTAGGATTAGCACCCAGGGTGACTGTGGGCGGGTTGGCCGCTCCACCTACCGTTACGGTCGCGGTAGCGGTAGCGCTTGCCCCTCCGAGCCCCGTAGCGGTAGCTGTATATGTGGTTGTTGCAGATGGAGATACGCTCTGGGTCCCGCCCAGGGGCGACAGCGTATAGCTACTACCGTCACTTCCTGTGACGGAGATATGCGTAGCGTTCGTTGCGGTTACGGTCAGGACGGCCGAACCTTCAGAAGAGATCGAAGTAGGATTGGCATTCAAGGTGACCAGGACAATCGGGTTACCTGACATGCCGGAACCGCATCCGCTCAATATCAATAGCAGGAACAGGAAAACAATCCACTTCGCCTTTACTAAGGCACGCCAGTTGAGGACAGCACCACATGACTCGAGCACTGTATTTCTCCTATCCCACTGGGGAGTGGAATGCGCCCCAGACATCAGAGATACAACCAAGAACCCAAAAGCCCTGCAACGTTACACTTCTCCCGCATATTTCGTGATGCATACAGCTAAAGCACCTGTTCTGGATAGCCATTCATCGCTGTCTGAGGTGCGGCCTCAAGCGGTACAGCGCTTTGCTCCGGCGAATCTCGGCGTGGCGCGGCCGGCTCTTCCCGGGCAGCATATCCACCGCTGAAAATGTGCTGCACAGGCATTCCGCCGACGTGTCGAGTCCACACGCTCCATGGACGGAAACGCCTTGCCAATCCTCTGGCATCCACAATCCGCTTGAGCTTGTGCAGCTCAAACCAGCGAAGATAGGTGCGGGCGACATTCGCCATCGCCATCTGGACGCCGGC
This sequence comes from Terriglobus sp. 2YAB30_2, assembly GCF_052114765.1. NCBI lineage: Bacteria > Pseudomonadati > Acidobacteriota > Terriglobia > Terriglobales > Acidobacteriaceae > Terriglobus > Terriglobus sp. 2YAB30_2. Next base: position 49,799 of record NZ_JBFRFJ010000007.1, on the reverse strand, counting down.
CTGGTAGTTGTGCTCTGACATCTCCAACTGGAGCTGAGGAGATTCAAGAACACTGACGATCTTCTTGGCAAAATCCGCGGCATCGCCGGTTTTGTAAAACAGGATTGCCATGTCATCGTCTGTCCCCATGCATCGAAAGTCTGGGATATCCGAGCAGACAATCGGGAGGCCATACTCACAAGCCTGATGTGCCGGACCACTGGACCCCGTCGAAGAGTCATAGGGCATCACCAGAAGAGAGCTGGTACGAAACAGCTCTGGAACATCCTTTTGAGGGATATAGCCGAGGAAATCAACCGGAAGGTGGGGCGGCAGCGAGGCGCGCACAGACTCCCAATAGCCGGCGGCGGCGGGATGATTTCCACCGGCCACGATCAGCCGCGCATTGGGAATCTTCTCAAGTACCGCGGGAAACGCCTCCATCAGCCTCTCGAGCCTCTTGTAGGTTCCCCAGTTCCCGAAGGCAAGAATGCGATGTTCCGGGTTTCCACGTCGGCTTAAATCGGGCCCCTCTGAGATGGTGGTGAAGGTGCCATGCGTACCGATCATGATGTTTCGAGCGGCATACTTGCTTTCGAGTGTCTTTCGGTAATCCGATAGCAGAACCGTAACCCAGTTCGCCTTCAACAGAACACGTGTTGCTACATACGTTCCGGTGCGCAGCAGCTTTTCCCGTTGCAGGCTTGCAGTAGAAGCACTCTTGAAGTCGACGTGTTCAATGATGTGATGGAGCGTAATGTGGGTGTAGAATCCGGCTGCCCGGGTAAGAGCCGGGGCGAACAGCCCTAGAAATGCAGCGACTGGATTCTTCGGCGTTCCGAAGCTCGAGAACACCAGGTTGAACCAGACCACATCTGGTCTCCATTCGTGAATTGCTTTAAGAAGCCTTGCGGGGTTCGCCAGGCTGTCGACCTTCCAGCAGCGCACGATCTTTACGCCTGGAAGACCTGGCACCTCTTCTGAAGAGAGGGTTTTTCCATGAGCATCTGTGACGAACTTGTACTCTTCAATTTCATCCGCGAGAACGATCAGCTCTACACCTTCATGACGCTGAATCTCTCTCGCGATATGGTAGGAATATTCGTTCAACGGCCCCTTGCTTGGAGGAAACGCCGCGACTAGGCAGATTCGAATCATGGTACTTAGAAGAGCCGAAATGAGTAATTGGATGTATTGCTTAAGGTCATTTTTTTACAGATGAATGTCCGAAAGTGCCCGTCAATCCTGCAAACTTAAGTAACCGCCGCCTCATTCGGTCAAAGTGTTTGCAGAATGAAAACAGCTTCCACTTATAAGAACTGATCGCCTAGAAGATGGTCAGGCTGAAAAACGGAACCAGCTTCTGGCTCGGACCCTGGGTAAAGTTGGGAAAGTTCTGTGTGCGAACACCTGCCGCCAAACGGATGGGATACTTCAGGCGCACTGCCCCTGTGCTCTCATTGAAGTTGCGTTCGAGCGGCCGAACGTAGGAAACCGTAAACGAGTTCTGGATCATGTCATAGACATGAAACCCACGTGTCAGCTCATAGGAGCTGGATGCCTGCATCTCCCAGCGAGTAGTCGGGGAATAACGAATGGAAGCAGCGGGCCGAAGAGCCTGCGAGATGGCCGAATGGATAGGCGAGTACGGCTGGCTCCGCCACGAACGAAGATCTTCGGCAATCGCTTCCGCGCTAAAACGCGACGAGAAGCGTCGGCTGAGACCGATGTACGTCGATGTGTAGAAGTTTCGGCTGTTTCCTAATTGGGAAGAGTCGAACCGCTGGTCGGTCGTCTTCCAACCGGTAATCAATGCGGTCTTGCCCCATGGCATACCAACCCGAAAATTGATCGCGCCCGAGAGGAGACGCTCGGTGATCGGCGTATCGGTAAACGAGCCAAATTCGGCCGAGAAGAAGCCATCCGCGGAGAGTGCATTGAAGAACGAACTCGTGCTCGCATACGTAAAGACGCGGAAGAGGTTCTGGTTCATCTGAACCGGAGAGCGCGTATCGCGGCGAACGGTTCCCTGTATGCCGCTATTGAGCGAGACGACGTTCGAACCCAGGTGCAGTGTAGGATCAATTCCGAAATTGAGAGCGTAGTCAGTCGTGTTGCGCTGCACGACGGAGCGTGTCGCAGGGACAGAGATGGTGCCCTGTGCGTTTCGGACCTGGAAGAATCCACTCGTCGTCGGCAGCGATGCCAGGTGCAGATTGAAGGAGTTGAGCAGGTTGGTCTCCACCGAAGACCTTGGCGGCGGCAGGTTCGCGACATCGGACGAGCTCACCGGACCCGCAGGGCTATTCAACTTCGAATCGAGAACATACACGGTGCTGTCTTCGAAGATGGGCTGCACCACAAGGTTCGAGAGCAGGCTGATCTTGGGATTTACCCGGTAGCCCTCCGTCCCCCCAGCCTCAAGAAGGCGCTGCTCCGCTGTGGGATCTTCGCCGGCATCAGAAGCTGCTGCGGCAAAGGACGAGAGCGTCTCCGCGCTCCGATGTTCCTGCTGGTACAGCGACGCTTGCGCCAGAAGGTATTGATAGTCCACTTCACTGTCTTCCACCTGCTTGACAGCAGCGAGTTCGGCGGCGGCGCGGCGCGTCTCTCCCAGTGCCAGATAGCTATTGGCGAGAGTGATGCGCACAGAGGTGTCTGGCGCACCTGCGGCCTTGGCGCGTTCGAGGTACGTCTCAGAGAGCTCGTACTCATGCAATTGCTGGAGCACGCTTGCCATGGCGATATATTGTTCGCCGCTGGGAGGATCGGCGTCCTTCGCATCGACTTCCATCTGTGCCAAAGCGATCTGACGCTCCGCGTCCTCAGTCCGCCCTTGTTTCGCCATATTCTTGGCGACGGCCAGACGTACACCCACGCGGTCTTTCGCATGCAACCCGAGCGCCTTGCTGAAACGATTCATCGCCGCGTCCTGCTGCCCCAGCAGACCCAAAGCCTCTCCCGTAGATACATAGATGTCGGCAAGCGCGTCCTGTGCGTCTGAGTCGTCTGCATTCGTCTTGTCCGGCGAGGCTGGCGCCACAGCATACTGCTCGGCCAGATCGACGTCACGCATTGCTTCGTCGTGATTGTGCAGCTCTGCGTTGGCCCGGGCCATGACGGCGTAGAGAGAGGCGTCTTTCGGCAGGTGCTCCCGTGCGTTTTGCAGCTCTTCCAGAGCTTCGCGATAACGACGTTGCGCCATCAGGATATTGGCCAGCCCCAGGTTCAGCGAACCATCATCCGGATCGAACTGGAGAGCCGCCCGGTACTCCTGTGTAGATTTGGTAAGCGCTCCCTGCCGGCCATACGCCGTTGCCCGCACGACGTGGATCATCTTTGAATCGCCCGCGATCGCTTCAGCGAGTTGTGTCTGCTCGATTGCAGCCTTCGGATGACCGAGATTCAACTCCGCGAATGCCAGGCCCATATGCGTATCCGCATCATCAGGCTTGATTTTGAGTGCTGCTTCAAAATCGGCAGCGGCCAGTGCCGGCTTACGTAGATCGTTATAGACAAATCCCCTGTTTGTATAGGCTGTCGCCACCTTCGGATCCCGCTTCAGCGATTCGGTGAAGCTCTTCACCGCCTCCTCGCGCTGACCATTGTGCTTGTAGACATACCCGGCCAAAAGCGGGACATCAGCATCCTTGGGGAGCACATCCAGGTTGTTTGTCGTAAGAGTCTGCAATTCGTCGAAGAGCTGCAGATGAAGCAGATCGTATCCGAGGTAGACAATGACCTCGCGATCACGAGGGACCATCTTGATGGCTTGATGGCCGAGGTCCGCGGACCGACGGTAATCTCCCATGAAGTTGAAGTACCGCTCCTCTTCCCGCAACACCTGAGGCACGCCCGCCATCTTCTCGCTCACACGTTGCTGCCAGATCCCGGCCAGCGGAAGATTGTGTGATTCGATTGCCGCGTCCATTCCCCCGGCGACGATCATGGAATTCTGTGGAGCGAGCGTATACCCGCGGGCATACGCCTCTTCCGCCTTCTTGTACTCGCGGTTATCGGTGTACATGTCCCCGAGAGCGAGATACGGGACGTAAGACGATGGATACTCTTTGGCGAGGAGATTGAAGTACTTTTCCGCTTCAGCACTGTCTCCCTTGGCACGCGAGGCGTATCCCAGAGACGTAAGGGCAAAACGGTTACGAGGATCGAGCTTGAGAACCTGCTGGAACACCGCGATCGCTTCGGAGGTGCGGCCGAGTTTCATCAGCACGTCTCCATTGAGCTGAAGACTATTGGGATCGTTCGGGGTGAGCGCGAGAGACTCCTTCATGTCACTCAGAGCCGCCTCGTACTCGCCGGACTCGGAGTGAATCACGGCTCGCAGACGAAGAAACGCGGCACGATCGGATCCGCGCTCATCCAGACTGCCAATCAACTTTTGCGCACTTGCCAGTTCCTGGCGAGCCTGGTCAGGCTGGTTGAGGTTCTTGTAGAGCGGAATGAGATCCATGTGGAGCTGGATGCCGTACAACGGGCCTTCGATCGGGGTAGGTGGCAGGGCCGCGATCGCAGCGCTGAACTCATGGGCCGCATCTTCATCGCGATCCTGGATCTGTGCGATCTGGCCGCGAATCGCGTGCAGGCGATAGTAGTTTGCATCAAGCCTGGACGCACGCTGCAGGAATTCTTCTGCGCGATCAAAAGATGCAATGCCCACCTGTGCCTGTGCGGCGGATAACTGCAGAGTGAGATCACGCGGCATGGCGTCCGCGGCCTGGGCGTAGGTCCGCGCCGACTCTTCCGGGCGTCCCGCGAGGCCATACGTAAACGCTAACTCGGCCACCACATCGGGCTTCGGATTGCGGATTCCGAGAAGCGACGAGACAGCTTTGTCGTAGTCACCAGTATCACGATAAAAGGCGGCAAACGCCCGCTGCACGTCAGGGTTGTTCGGGGCCCGGCCCTTTGCCAGTTCCAGATAATGGGCAGCCTGGTCCATCTGCTTCAGATGCTGGGACGCAATCGCGAGCAGGAGCTCTGTCTGCGCCGCGGGCTCCAGATGCTCGGCCTTCTCAAGCCAGATCTTTGCCTCCTGGTAATTTGCTGTCCGAATGTACAGATCACCGAGAATTAGAAGCTCGTTTTTGCGCTGAGGCGCCGCGGCCACGACCTGCTTCAGCAGGCGCTCAGCCTCCCCCGTACGCCCGGAGGCGAGATAGGTCTGCGCCATTCCGGACATTCCATCAATGGAAGACGGATTCAAGCGCAGACTATGTTGATAGGCATCCAGGGAAGCGCCCAGCTTGCCATCGAGCCGGGCCGCATATCCCAACAGCAGCCAGAGCTGCGGGTCGTTCGGAGCCGCCTGTGCGGCACGCTGCGCATAGCTGAACGCCTGGGCATGATCGCCACGCTGTAACGCCAGCTCGGCCGTTCTGGCCAGACGTGCATTCTGAATGTTTGATCCCCAACCGAGGTCCTGTTGCTTTTCAGATTGTTTCGTTGTCGGTTGCCCAGCGGCATCTGGTCCGACCTGATAGGTCTGAGCAACTCCTTTGTAGGAGAGGAACGTAAGCGCAGCCACACACCAAACGGATCGAAACTTAACACGAATGTTCAAGGGACGTCACCGGCAGCAATCGATTGAACGCTTTCAAGGGAGGGGGCTCCAAGGCTAGCGAATTTGCACGTTCGGATGCTGATGGAGGCATTGCAAGTTGTCCGGGCTCCTAAGTCAGAGGACAGCGAACTTACATATTTGAAGGAGTTTTCGAGTGAGCAACTAAGAGCAGAAGAGAGCGCATCTCAAGGAAACACAAGAGGGAAGACCCTTGCAAAATCCTGCTTCTGCGTATCCATCTGCACGACCGATTCCCATGAGCTTCATTCTCATGGTCGCTGTAGCCGTTCATCTGCCGTTGCTGCTGATGCAGCTGCCGCTGAAGTCGTACGACACCAACTTCCACATTTTCTTTGCCTCGCACTACGCACAACACTGGTTCGACCCTTGGAACCCCAAGTGGTTTGCCGGTTTCTCCCAGACCACGTACCCGCCTCTGCCACAGCAGTGGACCGCGATCCTTTCGTGGGTCCTGGGACTGAACCTGGCGTATATGGCCGTGCAGTTCGTTGGAATCCTGCTGCTGGTTGTAGGGGTATACCGCTTCGCGGAGCTCTGGGTTTCCCCACGCGCTGCATCATACGCCGCGCTTGCATCCGTCTTCATCGCCGCCGAAGGCTTTCTTGTCTATTCGGCAGGCCAGCTCAGTACTACCGTCGCCGCTCCCATTTACCTGAACGCACTTCCCTTTCTCTTCCAATGGCTTCGCCACGGAAGCTGGCGATCTTTTTTGAAAGCATTTGTGCTGCTGGTAACCGCGGCGGCCGCCCATCACGTCACGCTCATCTTCGGCTCGGTGCTATTTGCGCTGCCGGTCATCGCGCTCGCATGGATGGATGGCCGCGACAGCGAGGACTCAGATAAGGTCTCCATGCCAGCCCTGGTGGTCCGCGTTGTCTCGATCGCCGTTGCCGCTGGAGCGGCGATTGCGGCTGTACTACTCCCCTTCTGGATCGGATTGATCCGCTATCCCGTAACCCAGACCCCCATTGCCCACGCCAGCCGCGCCAACTTTCTGCTGAGCCCAGAAGCGGGAATAAACTACTTCGTCGTCCCCTATGGCGCCCTGATTCTGGCCCTGCCTTTCATCGTGATTCGCGGCAGTTCCATCCGCCGGCTCCGGCCGCTGCTGATCGGTTTCTGGGCGACGTTCCTGCTTGGCCTCGGTGGAACCACTCCTGTAGCTCCGGTCCTGCTGGGCCGCTCCTTCAACGTCTTGACCTTCGAGCGGTTCAGCTACTGGGCGACCTTGCTCTGCCTGCCTATCCTTGGCCAGGTGATCGTGGAGGCTGTTGACCGGTTTCGGCTGAAGGCGCTAATCCCGATTGCATCGCTTGCAGCAGCCACATGCGCGTTGGCAGTGGCGTGGTCGACATACAAGCCGGCCGATGCATCCAATCTCAACGTTGATTCTGTCGCGTTGTGGCTCAACCGAGACGGGCATGACCACTACCGCTACATCACGCTGGGGTTTGGGAACAAGCTGTCACGCCTGGCAATGCAGACAAACGCCAATAGCGTCGATGGAGAATCCAATTCGGCCCGTATGTTGCCGGAGCTTACCCAGTTTGGCGGTGCAGCCCTTACCAGTTCCAAGTACTTTGCCAAGCCTGGCCTGGATTCGCTGAGGGCCATGCTCAACCATGCCGACCGGTACGGGCTGAAGTTCATCATCGTCCGCGATCCCTATTACGATCCGCTGCTCTACTTCGCCGGTTGGCGCCAGGTAGATTCTCTTGACGACAAGACAATCACCATCTGGAGCAAGGACGGAGTGCCCCCCGCGCTTCCGATGAATGCCGCGGAGATGCCGACCCACTTCCAGGGTCTTATCTGGGGGACGCTACCAGTCGGCTTCAGCCTTCTTGCCATGCTTGTCGTTCTACTTCCGGAAAAGCGGTTGCGTCCGGAGCATGTTACAGATGCCGCCTATACGCGGGAACATCTCGTCTCTGGAGGAATGGTGTCGTGAGCCAAGGAAGACTTCTCGCTACCGCGATTGCCGTCACGACCGGCCTGCTGGTCACCGCAGGCACCTTGTGGCCCTCCGCCATCGCTGCTTCCTATGGTGGAGGCAAGACGGAAGGCATACTCAGCTCCACCTCAACTCCGGAGGCGGCAGTGAATGACCTTACCGCGCAGCTCAAGCTGCACGCGCTGGCCAAGGCGTATTCAAGCCTGGCCAATAAGGCCGAGTTCAGCGAAGCCGACTTCGAGCGCGACCTGCTTGGTACCGGGCTAAGCCTCCGCACCTATGCAACGCTCGACAGCGTCGAAGTGCGCCCCCTCCATCAATCCGCAACTGACGCCGACCTGACGATGAAGATGCATTGGTCCTCAGTCGTGGGCAACTTCGATGACGCACGCGACGTTCATGCCGTCAAAGTAGGTAACCGCTGGGCGCTCAACTGGCCGTTGAAGCACGAGTCACCTGTACCGCCGCAGGTGATTCCAGTCAACTACCTGCGCTGGGACGTCATCTATCGCGGCGCGGGCGACGACTGGGGGAGCCAGGACGTGGAAGCACCCCATGTTCGCATCGTCGACATGCATCCCCTGAGCCGCGCTGAAGGTGTCGTGGTGATGGGTGAGTTGCTGAACGAGGACGTTGTACCCGCCTTCGTCTCGGTAAAAGCCACACTCGTAACCAAGGCAGGAGAGACGCTGGACAGCGAAGGCTCCTTCGACATGATCTCGCATACCCTGCTGCCGAAACAGGTCACGCCATTCATCATCCATTTCCCGGGAACCGACCTTTCCAAGATCTCCACCATCCGCATGGAACCGACTTCCGTACTGGTGGCCGCATCGGCCGACCCGGTGGTCGAGATTGAAAACCAGCAGTACCAGGAAGGTTCCGGCGCTGCTGTCACGGGTCAGCTCACAAACCAGAGCGGACATACGGTCAATGTCTCCCATGTGTTGACGACGTTTTATGACGCCAACGGTCAGGTGCTCTGGGTCGGCGGGCAGTATATCGATCGCGCCCTGCAGCCGCAGACTCCCGTGGATTTCCGCGTTCCCGTGCCTCAGGACCTCGCCGGAAAGGTGAAGAGTGAGCGCACCGTGGTCTCTACCTATATTCAGGGGAATTCCTAGTGAAACCGCGAGCATTGCTTTTACTGACTCTCGCTCTGCCGATATCGGAGATGGCTGCTCAGGAGATGCAGGTCCCGAGTACGGTGACGGCCGGAAGCGCCTTCACCGTCACCACGGCCGGCAGCGGAAAGGCTGCCTTGTACATAGTCGGCCCAGGACAGGCGCTTCGCCGGGATCTTCAACTTGGAGAGCGTGTCTCGTTTGCCACAGGGGAGCTATACAGCGCCGGACACTATACGGCGGTACTGGCAACCGAGTCTTCGGCGAAAAACGCAGAATTCGATGTGTTGCCCGCTGCGCAGCCGGGTTCCCTGGGCTTTCTGGCGCGGCCTTCCCGTTTGCCGGTCAATGTGGCCAATGGCATCAGCGGCTCCATGTATGTCTTCGACTCGTATCGAAACCTGATCACCAACCCAATGCCTGCAACACTTGAGCTATCCATCGCCGGTGGGGCGACCCTAACGCGTACGGTAACAACGCGCAACGGGTTGGCGTGGGCGACGATGAACTCAGCCACCAAAGAGGGTTCAGCGCGATTTACGGCGCGCGTTGGAGATATCTCAAATACGCGCATCATTAATCAGGTGCCGGGAGAACCTTGTTCCATCTCCATCAGCGCCAGACCAAACGGATCAAAGCTGGAAGTACAAACGGCGCCAGTGCGTGACTGCAGCGGTAACACAATTCCAGACGGTACTATAGTTACTTTTATAGAAACCTTTGGTAACTCCCAATCTACAGTTGATGTACCTCTGAAGAAAGGCATCGCCAGCGTGGTTATGCCAGCGAATAGAGGATCGAAGATATCTGCCGCCAGCGGCGCCGTGGCAGGAAATGAAATCCATTGGGATGGTGGCCGGTGATGAAGCCAATTGTATGTCTGACTTCAGCTCTTCTTCTCTCGGCGACCATGCTCGCGGATGAACCTGCTGTACGCGTGGCTCCTCCCCAACTCCAGGGCTCCCGGCCGCTGGAAAAGCAGACCGAGTCCTCCGTTATCCGCAACTATCTGGAATCATGGAAGAGCCTGCAGGAAGCGCTTGATCAAAACCAGGCCGGTAAACTCGACCGGGATTTTGTTGGTGTGGCCAGAGATAAGCTTGGCGACACCATCGAGGCCCAAAGCCGGATGGGAATCCACACGCGCTACCAGGATCTTTCCCACGATCTACAGATTGTCTTCTACTCGCCGGAGGGTCTGTCGATCCAGATGACTGACAATGTCGAATACCGGCAGCAGATCTTTGAGAAGGATAAGGTTCTGGCCACGACCGTGGTCCGCCGGCGCTATCTTGTTGTCCTGACTCCGTCTGAGGTCCGTTGGCAGGTCCGGATCCTGCAGGCCGGACTCGACTGACAGGCCCATCATCCACTAAAGCAACAATGGCGGTCGCATCGAGCGACCGCCATTGTTGCGTCTGTAGTGCTTTGCTTATTGCGTTGTCTGATTCTGCGCGCTGGTAAGGTTCTTTCCTGGGCTCTCGGTACACTTCGGAATACCGGTTTCGATTTGTGAGCCTTCTTCGTAATCGTTCCAGGTCTGGACCAACATAAACGGAATCACCTGTCCGGGGGGGAAATACTCTTTCCATAACTCCAGCGCGTCCCGATAGGTTTGCCCGCACCGCGCAGAGATATGACGATTCAGGCTCCAGGCGGCCCTGGAATCGTCAAACTGGGGCCACGCGCCCCCGACGACGATCATGTCGGAGTACTTTTCCGCCATGTTTTTATAAAAGTCCCTGAGATAGCGCTCTCCCCAATGGCTTCCGTCAGCAGCCCATCCATCCGGACCGGGGTTCACCCACGGATAAAAGCCGTCGAAAGCTTCGGGATGAGGACCGGGAAGGTTTTCCTGCATCAACCAGGGAGGAGAACTCCACTTATTCACCGCACTCCGGACCTGTGCCCAATCGGTATGGCTGCCATGTGGAAAGACAAAGATAACCGGCCGCCCCTTGTAGGTCAGATAAGCCTCGTGACCGGGGGAGTTCGGTAGCAGATAGTTGTCATGAAAGGCCGTAAGGTCGGCAATCACCTGATCTGTTGCGCCCTCGTCCGTATCGCCCTCGTCGTACATCAGCGCGACCGTGAATTTCTCCTTCGCCGCAGCTTTTTGAATCACCGCGTAGCTTTGATCGATAAAGGGCTCGCGGTTTCCATACCAGTCCACCACAAATCCCGTGACGCCAAGCGACTTCGCTTTGCGCATCTGGGTACGTACCGTCTCAGCATTATTGGTCGAATAACCTACGGAGATATGTTTGGGGAGGCCGAACCACGCCTCATACACGGCCAGCGTCTGCGGCGCGTTTCCGGCTGCTTTATGCTTCAGTTCGACCGCTCGTGTTGCGCCGCAACCATGGAAGAGAAGAAAAAGGCATAAGCAAGAGAAGCTCGTGGCGAACGACATGCCCGTTAGAGGGCTCTCCGATAGCGTTCGGTTGCATGTCTTGCCGCGAATTGAACGGGTCAAACTACTGTGAAGTAAGGTTAGACGGTTATTGCATCCCGCCAAATATTGGATGAAAGCAGGCAACTGGAGAGAAAGCTAACCGCATCGATATCCCCATTACGAACGCTTCATTTCGGGGAGACAATACGTCTCGCTCGGTAGCAAGGACTCTTACCGTGTCTACGGGGTCGGTGGAAAAAAGTCTAAGAACGCGAATTATTTCCGGAAGCGTGGTTCTTCTCTCCGGCTCAACTCTCTCGGTCATTATTAATCTTGCTTATAACGTTTCTGTCGCCCACTTTCTTGGGCCAAAGGGATTTGGAAACGCAAATGCGCTTTACACAATCCTGACGCTCATCTCTGCCATCACTCTTTCGTTCCAGATCATTACCGCTAAGATCGTCGCGCAGCAGGGCGAAGGAGCCCGCCGTGACACGGTATACCGGACGCTGCATCGTGGCAGTTGGGTATGCGGTCTGCTGGTAGCTCTCCTGCTCCTCGTGTTCCAAAGTCAGATCACAACATATCTCGATCTTCCGGGTACAACCCTTGTAACGATCCTGGCGGTCGGAGCCGCCTTCTATGTTCCCCTGGGATCTCGCCGTGGATACATACAAGGGGCCTACGGATTCCGTAAGCTGGCCACGAACCTGGTGCTTGAAGGCGTCACGCGACTGCTTGGTTCGCTCTTGATGATTTCACTCGGTTTCGACGTGGAGGGAGTCATCGTCGCGAACTCGGCTGCCATGGCTGTCGCCTACTTCGCTATTGCCCCGAAGCTCGACCTGACCGCAATCAACCCGCTCACCCTGCGCGCAGCCTTTCAAGAGATTTCGCACGCTACCGTGTTCTTTACTGGGCAGGTATTGATCAACAACTCTGACATTGTTCTGGTCAAACACTTCCTGCCTGCCCGGGAAGCCGGTCTGTATGCAGCAATCGCCATGGTGGGGCGCGTAATTTTTTCAGGGTCTCAGGCGATTGTGAACAGCATGTTCCCTGTCGTCGCGGGCTCGAAGGCAGAAGAGAGAAAGAACCTGTCACTGATTGGGACGGCACTTCTTTCGGTGCTGGCTGTAGGTACGGCGGTCTCTGTCGGCCTTGCGATCACGCCTGATTGGCTGTGGACCATTCTGTTCGGCGCCGAATTCAAGATTCTCGGCCCCCATGGATTTCCATATCTCCTGGCGATCTATGCCGCAACTACGGTTGTCTACTGCCTCAGCGTGGTCGTGATGACCTATGAGATGTCATACAAGATTGCGAACACGGCCTGGTTCCAACTCCTCTTCGGTGGAGTTCTGATCGCCGGCATCTGCAAGTATCACGAATCGCTGCAACAGGTGATCATGGTGCAGCTCGTCTTGCTCGTCTGCTTCCTTATCCTGGTAGCCGTTCCATTCTTCCTGGACATGTTGAATAACGCCGGCTTTCTGTTGGAGCGCCGTAAACTTCGACTTTTGCGGCGAATGAGCGAAGACGAAGTGATCTCAGGCTTTCTTAGAAGTGAGCTCGGAAAAGGCGTCTATGCCGAATACGAAGAAAGATTGCGGAGCATTTTCCTGAACCCCGACCTGCAGGACGTCTCGGAGTGTGCCGTTCGCCGGGCGCTTCTGGAGCTTCGGCACCGCGCTCTGTGGAGGGAACTTCCGGAGGATACGCAATGGTATGAGGTCGAGATTGGCTCGGCAGAACTCAATCAGATCCGCGTCTTCCCAAGGGCACAATGGGCGAGAACCGCTCGGGGCAACTTTGCGATTAAAACGGTAGCCGAACGCATTAAAAATCGTCAGCCTCTCCCCGAAGACCCATTCGTACGCAAGATCAGCGAGATTCGCGGTGCGCTCACCACGGACACTCTGGATTCAGGACCGATCATTTTGATCGGTCTGACAGAGTCAGACCCGTTGACAATTCTCGACGGCAACCACCGTTTTGTCGCGGGTGTTTTGGAACAGAAAGTAGAACGCCTCAAATTTGTCTGCGGCCTGTCAACCAGCATGGCGCAGTGCTGCTGGTACAAAACCAGCCTATTCAATCTGCTCAGGTATGGACGCAATCTCCTCAGAGCTTTTTTGGAGATACGAAACACAGAAGTACTGCAGTTATGTGAAAGTTCGGGAACGCTTCCGGATGAAGGTCCGCCTCCCCCTGTGCTGTAAGCACGTTCGTCCATCCATACGTCCTCAACTAAAAGGGATGATTCCGATGTCTATTAGAAAAAGAGCAGTAAATATACTTCAGCTTCCAGGCCAGATTTCTTCCGCCAGTCATGCAGACATGCTTCGCCGTCTTAAGATGGCCATTCAACATGGGCATCCTCGCTTCGTGCTCGATTGCTCACAAATTGAAATCATGGGTACGGAAGAGATCCAGTTTCTTCTCTGCTGCCTGGAAGAAGTTATGAAGCATAACGGTGATGTAAGACTTGCCACAGTGACTCCAGAAGCTCGCGCCGTACTGCAGAATGCCGGAATCAGCCGCCTGTTCGAAATCTACGGATCGACGGAAAGTGCAATTCATAGCTATCAGGTTCGCCCGGCCAGCATGGCGCCCCTATACTCGGAGACCGCTGAAGCGCACCAGGACAGCGAATACGCGGCTTAAAGCATCCAACGTTTAGCTGGTGTCCCAATTAGTGCAGCAACGTCAGCCTGGAGCGTGAAAGAATGCCCCGCGATCGAATCCTGAAACAATATTTATCTCTGTGCCTTGCAGCTTCACTGGTTCTGCCGCTTGAGGCATATGCCTCCACGGGTCTTAACGATGCGCAACAGACGTCGTCCACGAACCAGCAAAGTAGCCAAAACACCGAGCCTGCCACGACAGGCAAGGACCCAAGCGCTCCTGCGCCGCAGTCGACGGGTGCATCCCAGAACGACTCTCAGTCGAATTCCCAGCCCAACAGCTCCCAAACTTCCACGCAGCAGCCCTCACAACCGCAGGAGAAGGCGCCGCCGCCCAAGGGCACGGCTGCCGCTCCTGATACCCGCGTCGATGGAGTGCCTGCCGCCACTCCATCGGGCGCGGCAATTGCGCCGGCGAAACAAAAACGCGTTCGCAGGTTCTCCATCAGGACGGCTCTTGTCGTTGGGGCTGTAATCGCTGTGGGAACCGTTGCCGGACTCTCCCTTGCTACATCAGCTAAGCCTTCAAACTGAAGCGAGCCAGAAGATGAATCGGACTTTGCCTGAAAAGAGGCCCCTTCTCATAAGCTTTTCCGGTATCGACGGAGCCGGAAAGAGCACGCAGATTGCGCTGCTCCGCGACGTTCTGCAACTGTCGGGACAACAGGTCCAGTTGGTCACCTTCTGGGATGATGTCGTCGCGTTGAAATCTTTCCGGGAAGATCTGGGCCACAAAGTATTCAAAGGCGACAAAGGGGTCGGCTCTCCGGAGGCTCCCATTCACCGCCGGGACAAAAATGTTCAATCACCGCTGCTCACCTGTATGCGGATGGCCCTCTATGCGCTGGATCTTCTCTCGCTGCGCCGAACAGTAAAGAAGCTTATTCGGACAAAGCCTCGGGCTCAAGATCGTGTCGTAATCTTTGACCGCTTCCTCTATGACGAGCTCGCCAACCTGCAGGTGGATCGTCGCCTTCATCGCTTGTATGTGCGCGCAATCCTACGGTTTATTCCGAAGCCGGATCTCGCCTTCGTTCTGGACGCCGATCCCGACACAGCGTTCGCCCGCAAGCCGGAATATCCTCTGGAGTTCCTCCGCTCGAACCGCATGGCGTATCTCCGTCTCGCCGCGATCGCGGGAATGGTAATGATTCCGCCGTCAAGCGCGGAGTTCGCACATCGTGAGATATGCCGACTGGTGGAGGAAAAGAAACATGCCCTGCTCTCCAAAGGAAAGACAGGGCATGGGTTGCGGGATGAGAGATTGTTTTCCGGACCGGTCTCTACCAGTACGTAAAGTGGAAGTTATCAAGGGCGGTGGTATAGCCATCCATCTTGTAGTTGCCATCCATCTGGTAATTGACGGTCATCCCCCACCAGTCTGATGGAACCGCCTTCGGCGCGACGGTGATATTCAGCGGATAAACAACTCCGTTCACAGTAATGGACTGGTAGAGAAGATCGTTGTTGGCTTGCCGATGCGCTTGTAACGTTACATGGTTCCACCCATCTTTGAGCGTGCACGGGATAGAGGTCGGCACCCATCGGGCCTCAACGTTGTTCCAGTAGTCCCAAACGTTGCCGTTCAAGTGATTGCACTCAGTTCCCCATTCCATACCTACCCCTCCGGCATACATGTTCAGGTCGAACTCGAGCACCTGGGTAACGGGCCAGTTGCTCACATACACGTCGGTGTCATAGAGAAAGTCATGCAATGTCGGCAGCAGCGTGTGGCTTTCGTCTGTCAGGCCCTGCTTGTTTCCATGCCCGATAACAGGGTTCGAGAAGAGGACGTCAGAATAAGGAGTGGTGCCACCGAGGTAGAACTGCGTTGCGTTCCCACTGAGTGATTGCGCCTGCTGGTTCTGCGTCATGGACCAATCGACTCCCTGGCACGGAGCATCGCAGATGTCGTATACCGGCGGTAACTGGCCCCATTGATTCCATCCTGGGGCGGCGTGTACGTTCTTCAGAACGGTTCCCGTTACGTTGACATCAATGGGCGTGCTTGCAATGCCCCCGCAGTTGTCCCATGCCTGGACGACCGTAGATTGATGCCCTCGTCCCATAGTGATGGGGGTAGCCAGCGTGGAACCGTCGACCTTATAGACGAGCTCATGGTTTACATAAATACCCATGGCAGATATGCCCTTGTCACAGGCGGTCGTTGCACTCGCGACGTAGATCGCCGGAGTACCTACATTACTTCCGTTTGCGGGCGAGGCTACGTTCACACCGGAGGAGGTAGAAGACGTGATATCCAGCGGCGTTTTGGTGGCGCCGCCACAATAATCCCATCCCTGGACCACGACGAGGTGCTTGCCTGGACTAAGGGGAACGGACGAGTCGAGACTGCTTCCGTCCACAACTCGTTGTAAAGCATTATCAACGTAGATTCCCATCGTAGCGAGCCCTTGGGGGCAGGATGTCGCCCCACTGGCGGTGACCTGGACAGAGGAGCCTACGGTCGTATTGTTGGCGGGTGAAATTACTGCGACTTGTGCAACTGCGGATATTGCACAGCCAAAGAACAACATCAAACGAACAAAGGCGTTCATTCACTAACTTGGCGGCCCGGGCGAACCGCTTTTTTTCCTGGGGAAGTGCCGAGGAGTGCTCGCCTTGGCAACTTGAGTATATGAGAAAAAAAACACGAAAAGGAGGCAACGAGGTTCCCACAGATATGCATCTTTAGATAGCCCCCTAGCTTCGAGTAATTTATTCCCGAGAATCCGCAATTACTTCCCCCTTTCCGAATTTTCTTCCTGCCCTGATTACAAAAGCGAGCTACTAATTATCGCGGCATCAAAATGCAATCTAGATGCGGAAGTTCTAAAATCTCAATAGCGGACGCCCATAACTGAGTCATCCCGTCCTATCCTTGCGGCATCTGAACGCGCCGGCGACAAGCTTGACCATGCGCTACAAACACACCAAAACTCGCTTTCAACTTTCCCTTGCTGTCATCTTGACGTCCTTGATGTCATCGTCTCCCTTTTGCCGGGCACAATCGACACGACAGTCAACAGCAACGACAAAAAGGCAGCTCCGGTCTAGCAATAGATCGGATTCCAAAATAGTCAGCCCTGCTCCTGCTCCCCCGCCGCCGAGTCCCGCAACCGTTCTGCTAAAAGGGGGAATGCTCACCGTCGAAGCGAACAACTCTGAGCTTCGCCAGGTACTAGAGGATGTCTCGCGCAAGAGCGGCATGGCGATTCAGGGTCAGGTCAGAGATGGGCGGATCTTTGGCAGCTACGGCCCAGGCGAGCCATCGGCTGTCCTCACCGAACTTCTGTCTGGCCAGGGTTACAACATCCTGATCGTTGGTGGCGGCCCGCAAGGAGCTCCGCGGCGGCTGTTATTGACCGACCGCAGTGGGGGTCCATCTCTTCCTCCTCCGCCCACGGCGATTCAGAACAACACTGAAAGAGTCGAGCTCGGCCCAGGCGCCATCGCGCATCCCCCACCGGAGGCTGTGGACGATCCTCAGATGCGCACGTATCTCCGCGATCGGAAGCTGCAACAGATGTATGAGTCACAGGAGAAGGAGAATAAGGGAAACCCAGCGCCCCCTAAATAGACAAACAACGTTGAATGGCCTGGTTGTCATCCAATCAAACGTACGTTGAAGATTGTGGCAGTGCCTCAATCGGAACCCTACGGATCTTCGTTTGACCAGGTATCTATGCGGCTTCGCCTTTCCTTCCTGATCTGCTCGGTTTTGACAGTGATGTGTGCGCGTGCAGCTCTTGCGCAAACTGCGCCACAATCGTCACGCTCTCTAAGTGTGGATCGTGATCCGGCACCCTCCATCGATCCCGACAACGCTCCTCCTGCGCAGCCTGAACCAGCTTCCACTGCCGCGACCGGTCCGATCCAGAAGGATGCAGGTGGACGTTATACGTTACGAGCAGACGCCTATGAAGTACAGCTCAATGTAACCGTTCTTGATCCCTCAGGCCGGCCGGCGACCAATCTTACAAAAGACAAGTTCCAGGTCGCGGAAGACGGTGTGCCGCAAGTTATCACCAGCTTCCGGCATGAAGACACCGCCGTTTCGATCGGGCTGCTGATCGACAGTTCAGCGTCCATGTATGACAAGCGCGCAGCGGTAGAGAAAGCATCTCTGGACCTCATCCGGCTTTCCAATCCCAAAGATGAAGCCTTTCTCGTCGACTTCAGCTCAAAGGCTTACATCGATCAGGACTTTACCTCCTCGGTAGACAAGCTGCAGCAGGGCTTACGTTATGTGAAGTCCACCGGAGGCACCGCGGCTTACGACGCCGTGATGGCGTCAGCCGAATACATGTCGAAACACCGTAAGAATGCCAAACAGGTTCTCGTCCTGATTACAGATGGTGACGACAACGCTTCGCGAACGACATTGAGAGATATGATCAAGCGCGTGCAGGGTCTGGAAGGGCCGGTGATCTATTGCGTTGGCCTTCTCTTCGGTGACGACATCGACAAGGCGGAAGCACAGCGTGCTCACGCCCTGCTCGAACAGATTGCCGATCAGACGGGCGGAGCCGCCTTCTTCCCGAAATCACTGAAGGAAGTGGATACGATCGCCTCGGCCGTAGCAGAAGATATCAGAACCCAATACACCATCGGATACCGGTCTACCAATCCGCCTAGCAACGGCGGCTATCGCACAGTGCACGTCGATGCATTTGCGGGACGTCAGAAACTCACAGTGCGGACAAGAAATGGATATCTGGCAAAACCGTTACCGGTTGCATCCGCCAAATAGCTGATAACGCCTCCCTCAGCGCGGCACCCATGCGCTGGAAAGCTTCTGTCCTGAATAAAGAATTAATCGATAGCTTGAGCAACCATCTTGCCTACGGAAGACTCCTTTAGTCCGCAGCAATCACAAGGCTCGTCTTCAGGAGTCCCTCATGCGGTTCCCCGTTGTCCCTGTCTTACTTCTATTAGCCAGCAGCTCTCTTCTTCCCGCGCAAACCAATCCGAGTTTTGAACTGAGTCGCGATACCTACATGGCCTTCGGCGTCGAAGCCATGGCACAAGGTGACTTCAACGGAGACGGCAAACCTGACATGGTCTTCGGCGGAGGTTCCAGCTTTACCGTAGTCACGCTGCGCCTTGGTAACGGCGACGGGACGTTCCAGCCTCCGATCACGGTCGGGCAGGCGGACAGTTCAGAAGTGGAAGATATCGCCGCGGCTGACCTCAACCAGGATGGCAAGCTTGATGTCATTGCCCTTTGTATCGGTGGCACCTTCGATGTCTTTCTCGGCAACGGGGATGGTACCTTCCAACCTGCTGTCGCAATGGCTACCTCAGGTTCTCCACGTGCGATGGCGGTCGGCGACTTCAACGGAGATCAACGCCCTGACCTGGCGATCGGTGATTCGCAAGGGTCGGTCGAAATCTTCAACAACACAGACGGCAAAAGTTTTGTGCTAAGCAACACAGTTCCGATTGACCCGACCAGAGACATCCTGAATGTGAAGGCTGGCGATTTCGACGGCGACGGAGTCACGAACCTAGCGGTACTCACCTCTGACTCCGCCTACGTCCTCTGGAACGATGGAGCCGGGAATTTCAGGAAGAGTACTATGACGGCCTATACCAATCCCGCGGGGCTTAACGTCGGCGATCTAAATCAGGATGGCATGGCAGACATTCTCATCTCCTATGACTGCCACCCCAACCCCCAGTACCCTGGCCCCAAAGGACCGATCTCCACGTGCGAAGGTGTCGATGTCTTCTATGGGCAGGGACAGCAGAAGACCTTTGAACGCCACATCATCACCGCAGATACAGTTGGAGCAGCGAGATATCTATGGGCCGCTGACGTCAACGGCGATGGCATCGGCGATCTTGTCACCGGCACCTCCGACCAGAACGGCAGCCAGACAGGACTCTTCATTTGGCTCGGCCACCCGGATGGCTCCTTCGATCAGAGTGCGAGCCGCTTCATCGCAACCTCAAACGGCACCGGACAACTTGTCGTAGCGGACTTCAACCGCGATGGGATGATTGACTTCGCGCAAGCGCTTCCGGGAGACGCGCAAACCCAGATCTACCTGAACGCAACCAACCGTGCTCCCTGCGCTACAAGCCAGATCAATCCCACCGTCACGGTATGCCAGCCTGTCGACAATACCTACCTTCCCGCTCCCGCCCTCACAGTACAGGCCAACGCCTATGACACAAACCAGGTGACAGCGATGCAGTTGTATATCAATGGTTCCTTGGCCTATTCGCGGCCGGTCACTGGTTTCCACCGAACCTTCCAACTCGGAGAGGGCTCTTTTTATCTTGTCGCTAAAGCATGGGACTACACCGGCTTAAACTTCAGGTCTGTCCGGCACGTGACTCTCTACAACGGGACACCTGGGTCAGTCTGCGCAGCCGCGCTGGGAACCGCGGAGATATGTCTTCCCTCCGGTGCGAGTTCTACCTCGCCGGTGCATATCGTTGCCAACGGCTATACCTCCTATGTTCCGACCGCGGCCCAGCTCTATATTGACGGCAGCCTCGTCATAAACAACACAAGCTGCAACAACTATGGAGCCTGCCCCGGCGGCTCATCGCTTGTCGATACTTATCAAGGCCTTTCCAGTGGCAGCCATGATCTTGTCTTCAAACTTTGGGACGCCAATGGGAACATCTACAGTGCTGATAAGACCATCACGGTCCAATAATTCGACCGCGGCTGGAATATCTCCAGCCGCGGTCGGTACTATCCCTGGTGTCCAGCCTTACTCTACATAAATTGTCTTCTCGTCCTGATACACATTCCCTGCCAGATCCCATACCTTGAAGACGATATCGTGTGATCCAGAGGATAGCGTCTGCTCCGTCTGCACCATCGTATTGACTCCATAACATGCGGCTCCGCACGAGGCTTCGTTATTCACGACCAGACTGCCATCGATATAAAGCTGTGCCGCGGTCGTGAGATTTGTCCCGGTGTTCCCATTGCCCACAATCAGGATCGGGCCGGAGCTACTCATTCCCTTTGGTAAACAGAGGCTAGCCGCATTCGTCGCCGCGTAGCAGGTGGCACCAGGCGTCCCGTCGTACACGGTTACGGTCCTGGAGGACATGAAGCTCACCCCGCTTGCATCCCAGGCTTTGGTCACGAACAGGTGAGAGCCCTCGCTCACCGGAAATCTCTGGTCGAAGCTCGTGACTGCCTCAGAGTACTTCAGCGCGCCATCGACGTACTCCTGGAGGGCTGTCACCGGCGTCGTGTCATAACTATTAGCGCGAACACGCACGGGACTTGGCAAATAGGTGTTGTCGACCGGAGCACACACCGTCACGGATGGGCTGATGGTGTAGGTTCCACAGTTCGTTCGCCGTGTCGCGTTCAGGTAGAACTCCGTTGGCCCTCCGGCACCGGGTTGCGTCTGGGCGAAGTCCATCCTTCCATCGCGATTGAAATCCGCCATAGCAGCTGCACCCACCTGCACATTCCGCGATGTGAAGAAGTTCTCCGGAGTCTGGAGAAAGGATCCATCTGCATTCCCCCGCCAGATCGAAAGGCCCTGCGGGGCGTCATTACACTCTCCGGTAGAGCCATCACACTGCAGAGCGCCAATCGCGGCGATATCGATGTAGCCGTCTGCATCCACATCGACGCCTGCAATCTGACCAAGATCTCCGGGATTTAATCCCGACGTCGAATTGACCAGAGTTCTCTTATAAAGCTTGTTCTCTCCCTGTCCATAAAAGCCATCAAACCCGACGCAATACTTCGCCCCCGCCGGAAGATCACACTGATAGCTCACAAGGATGTCTGCGTTCCTATCCCCGTTCATTTGAGCGCTTATGATTTGCGGCCATGAGTATTGACCAAGCACCTGCCGGGTGAAAGTCCCACTACCGTTATTCCACAAGACGCTCAGTTCCGATGGCATCGCAAAGTCATTGGAGTTCAGAACAAGTGCTGCAAGATCTGAGACACCGGTGCCGTTCAAACTCCCTGCTGCTACCTGAACCGGGCTGAAATTTCCGGTGCCGACCGATATAGAACCCGCAGAAACAAACGTTCCATCCCCAGCGTTGCGGAACAGCTCAATCAGGCCGTACGACTCGCCAACTGCAATATCCGGTTGACCATCATTGAAGAAATTGCCAACGACGGCTTGCCCAGGTCCTTGAGTGGTCGTGTAGGTCTGCGGCGCGCGAAACGTGCCGTCTCCATTCCCCAGGAAAATACTCAGCACATATGCGGCCGGCGCGGGAGGAGGGGGAGGATTCTGAGATGCGACCGTAACGAGATCCAGATTGCCATCATGATTTACATCGGATGCAACGCCGCCCTGCAGTGCGAGAGCATCTGCGAATGCTGTTACCGGCGGCTGAAATGTGCCATCTCCTTTGCCGGCGCGAAAGATCAGGTGTTGTGTTGAGCTGCATTGGACCAGGTCAACTTTGCCGTCGTGATCAAAGTCGGCTGCGATCAACGGGCCACTGCCTCCGTTGTATCCGTCTCCGTAGCTCTCGAAACTAAGCGGTGATTGACTGCAAAGCCGTGACGTACACACGGCCACGATGGCGACTGCAATAAGTCGTGGAAGCATGACTGGGAGAACCTCCTGCGAATCAGCGAAACATGAAATGTTCGGTACGCACTGGCATAGTTCTTATGTCGCGAGCTTATTTACTTACAGCTTGTAACGGGATTGTTCAGAGGGAGGGCGGGGGATGAAAGTTATTCAGCACAGAACGATCACGGAGAAAGGTATACAGCAACATACAGAACTCCAGGCGTGATCATGAGAGCGCCGTATCAGACATTAGGTTGTACTTCCTGTAACAAAGTCGTGAATTCACGATCCACACGCAGACTGATGGAATAGGGCAATATCCCGGGCGGATATGCGTTAAGCGCCTTTAATCCCAAATCGGCATCGCTTCTTCCGGTTCCTCGAAAGTGGTAGCTGACTTCCTGAAGTACCGGGTTACTCTCTGAATAACAAAAGCAAGCAAATCCCCCCCACGAGAACTGCTCAAGCTCAGGGAGATCAAGGGCAGCAGAACTTCGTGGTCAAGCAGGTTCCCCATGCGGAAACTTACCGCACTTCTATGCCTTGTCGCGGCATTTGTCATCGCGAGCTCAGCGCACGCAACCGTTCTTGTCTCGCAACCTTTCATCGGACAGACCACAGGCACGAACGTAACGTTCGCGGCCACAGCGACCACAGTGACGTGCAGCCGCGGTATCGCATCAATCGGCGTCTACATTGACAACACGCTCGTCTATGTAGCCCAGGGAGCCTCCCTCAACACAACACTGCCAGTTTCATTGGGATCGCACTACACCGTCGTGCAGGCATGGGACAACTGCGGTGGATCGACAAATCTGCCAGTGCCGATTACGGCCCAGAACCAGGCAGGCGTCTGGGTGAACTCGCCTGCCGCCGGCAACTCCAGCACGCAGCCGGCGTTCGTCGCCTCCGCCACAACGACCTGCGCCTCCGGCGTAGCGGCGATGGGCCTTTATATCGATAACCAGCTCGTTGAAGTCGAGAATGGCAATGCCCTCAATTACCAGGCCGCGCTTGCACCTGGCGCGCATCACACCATCGTGCAGTCCTGGGATAATTGCGGTGGCTACGCCAAGAACGCTATCGACCTTACCGTTCTCGGAGCATCGAACACTTTCAGCAATCTGCAGATGAGCCCGGCATGGAATATGTCTGGCCAGAAGGCTCCCGACTACGACAACTGTGTCGATCATGTTGAAGCAAACCCATGCGCCGGCATTACCTACTCCTACAACCGGAACATTGCCAATCCGTCCCTCAGCGGATCTGCGACGCAGTTCAACCTTGGCGGCACTCTGCCCTACTCCGACGTACTCTTCTGGAACCACCTGATCGGTGCGTACTCATCACAGAGTCTTCCGGATGTCGACCACACCCTCATCGCTGCAACCAAGAACTTCACCTACGATGCGTACTTCTATGTCACCAGCTATGATGAGGCGCACACCCAGGCACTGGAGTTCGACATCAACTGGTTCCTCAACTCTTTCGGTATGACCTGGGGTACGGAGTGCCGCCTCCACGGTGGCCATGAATGGGCTCTCTGGAACAACGTTGACAAGCACTGGGAAGCCACCGGCATCGCATGCAATCCACTGAAGGACGCCTGGAACCACGTGACCATCAGCGCCAAGCGAAACGATGACAACACGCTGACCTATCAAACCATCACGCTGAACGGCAAGACCATCGCCCTGAACAAGACGGCCCCGCCGTTCTACGTCCCGGCAAACTGGTACGGCGTCACCGTGAACTACCAGATGGATGGCGATGAGCACCAGACCGCGATCAAGAGCTACGTTGACAAGCTCAGCCTGATCTACTGGTAGACAAAAGCGAAGCAAGCAATGACAAGGCCCTCCAAGGTGGGGGGCCTTTGATTTTGCGGTTTCAAATTCATCGTCATGCAACGGTGTGCGAGATGAGATGACCCCTCGGGATCCTGACCCCACATTTTCCGGGCCTCTCCAAAACATCGGAGAAAATTTCCAGGTGTTGCGTAAAAATTGCCAAGCCGCAGGGAATTAATTGCGGTTAGATGTGCCCCCTCAAAAATACGTTGCCATCCGTACAGAATACTTATTGTGTTCCCTGAAAATTGAGTTAGCATTTGGCTATTCCAGTAGTGGATTTGGAAAGCACTTTTGCAGACTTGCAAGTCAGCCGAGGGAGTGTCTGCGGCAAAGAGTAGAGCAACAGCGCAATCGCGAATTTCACCATTTTGCAATCAGAACGATTGCTTTCCTTTTCTGCCAGTCAGCATCGCCGTCAATTTGTCGACCCTTGAAGAACCCCTGGGGGCGGTGCGCGAGATCACTACTAGGATTTTTTTGATGAAGGTTTTTCGTCTTTTTTTCTTACTATCTCTCTTCATCTCGTGGCCTGCATTCGCGACAGTGGTCGTCAGTTCTCCTGCAAACGGATCAACTGTTGGTACCAGCGTGCAGTTTGTCGCTAGTGGAAGCACTGGCTGTGCCCAAGGGGTCTCGGCTATGGGTGTCTATGTAGACAACGGCCTGATCTATCAGGCCGGGGGCTCATCGATGAATGCTACTCTCAACCTTTCCCCTGGCAGCCATCGAGTCGCCGTACAGGCGTGGGATTATTGCGGTGGCGCCACCAACGCAATATTGAACCTTACGGCAACCTCTCAGGGTGGAGTCAGCGTGAGTTCTCCTGCGAACAACAGCACCGTGAGCGCCCAGGTGCACTACGCTGCAAACGCAACGACAAGCTGCGGCAGCGGAGTGAGTGCGATGGGAGTCTACGTCAATAACTCTCTGGCTTACACGGTGGGTGGGTCGTCAATGGATACCACCCTGACACTTCCCGCCGGTACGCAAAAAACCGTCGTTCAAGCATGGGATCGATGTGGCGGGGCCTCAACGACCCCGATCACGGTCAATGTCGCCGCAGGAACAAAAATTGGCAATATTCACGCGACCAACGGCTGGAATCAGTGGGGTGAGCTCCCACCGAACTACGACATCTGCGGTTCTCCCTGCTCCGGAGTAGATTGGTCGATGACGCAGCATGTCGGCTCCGGTTCGTTGAGCGGCAACGGCACAATCTTCTGGGTCGGCGGATCGACCCCTTACTCTGATGCTCTTTGGTCGAATAAGCTGATCGGCCAGGGCACCACCCAGAACATGCCCGACACGAATCAGACCATTCTGCCTTCCATTCATCACATGGTCTACGACACCGACGTCTACGTCAGTAACCTCGCGGTCACGCAGGATCTGGAATTTGATATCAATCTGTTTATGTATGGCGTCGGCATGGAGTTCGGAATGGAGTGCAACCATCTCAACGGCAATGTGTGGGACATCTGGAACAACGTGAACGTACAGTGGGTCCATACAAGTATTCCGTGTACGCTCAATGACAAAAGCTGGAATCATGTCAGCTTCCAGGTTCAGCGCGAATCGAACAACGACCTGACGTACCAATCCATCACGGTGAATGGAACCACATACACCATCAATCAGACAGTTGCGCCGTTCGCTGTTCCCAGCGGCTGGTATGGCATGACCGTGAACTATCAGATGGATGGCAACTATGCCCAGACTCCCTACACGACCATGCTGGACAACCTGAATATTACCTATTGGTAGAGAGAAAGGTTCGACATTAAGGCGCCACATCGTGGCGCCTTTTTTTGCGCTCGTCAGACAAGACTGGTAGCCCGAATCTCAAACACAACCATTTGGCATAGCAGCGCATCTACCTTTTCGAATTGGTGGCGCCTGTGCTGAGCGAACCAATATATAGTTTCTCCGCTAGATTGAATTAGCGCATTCCCCCGACTCCGAGGAATGCGCACTTTTTTTGCGATCTGATTTATGTATGCCGCTGTTGCCGCACAAACAGTAGAGCCGCAATGCCAACGGTCGCACAGCCCATCAGAAGCAGAATTAATCCATTCATCCAGAGATCCTCGAGGCCGGCGCCGCGTAACACGATGCCACGCACAATGCGGATATAGTACGTCGTCGGAACCAGCTTGCTGAGCATGGCAAAGAACGGCGGCATGTTCTCAATCAGAAAGATGTATCCGGAAAGAAAGATCGATGGAAGAATAGTCGCCATTGCAAGCTGAAAGGCCTCTGCCTGCGTCTGTGCCTTGGTGGAGATGATCAACCCGAGGCCAAGCACCGTCAGCAGGAAAGGCATCGATAGTACGAGCAACGTCAGTACATTTCCATGCACCGGCACCAGGAAGACTACGCGCATCACTGCGAGGATCACGCACAGCTCCGCAAAGGCCATCACGCCATATGGGATCATCTTGCCAACCATCAAGCCCAACGGGGCCACCGGCGTCATAGTCAACTGCTCCAGCGTGCCGCGCTCTCGTTCGCGCACCAGGCTCAGGGCTACCATCAGGATCACCATCATCTGCAGCAAGACCGCAATCAGACCCGGGATAAAGAAGTTCGCTGAACGCGTGCTGGGGTTGTAGAGGACCGATGGCCTTACTTCTACCGGCATCGGCGAATTGCCCAGTAACTGCGCGAGCGAGAGCTGCATCGCCACGCCAGTGGAGGCATTCGTCGCCTGCCCGGCAACGGATGAGTCCGAGCCATCCATTAACACCAGCACCCTGGCGGTGTTGCCCTCCTGCAAGCGGCGCGCGTAGTCATACGGAATCCGTACGCCGACTCTTGCTTCCCCTGCACGAATGGCGTTATCCAGCTTATCCGCGGAGTCAACATGAGCCACGATATGGAATGAGTCTGAGGCTGCAAGTTTGTCGATAAACTGCCGGCTCTGCTGCGTATGCGATTCATCCAGAACGACCGTCGCAATCTGACGCACGTTTGTGTCCACCGCAAGACCAAGCAGAAACAACTGCATCAACGGCACCGCCAATGTGAAGAACAGCGTTGTGGGGTCACGCCGGATGTGCGTGAACTCCTTGCGGCAGATGGGCCATACCCCGTAGAAGAGATCCTTCATCGCCGCTCCTTCATGATCTCGTAGGTCAACGTGACGAAGACATCCTCAAGCGATGGGACTATCGTCTCCACGGATGCCCCGTTGAGCTGCTGCCGAATGGCATCCAGATCATCCTGCTCCACCAGGGCATGAATCGAACGTCCGAAGATCGTCGCTTCGCGAACGCCCTTCATCGATCGCAGACGCGTCAGTTCCATGGAAGCATCCGGCGCTTCAATCTGAATCCGCACTGTTCCTTTCGGATTGGCTTCAGGCAACTGCTGCAACTCGGCAATGGTGCCGATCGCCGCCAACTTTGAGAGATAGATATAGCCCACACGGCCACAGCGCTCAGCCTCATCCATGTAGTGCGTCGTCACGAAAAACGTAACGCCCTGGCCGGAAAGCTGAAAGAACAGATCCCATAGCGACCGCCGCGCCACGGGGTCGATACCGGCCGTCGGCTCGTCCAGAAAGAGTACCTGTGGCGAATGGATGATGGCACAGCTCAACGAGAGGCGCTGCTTCCATCCGCCGGAGAGAGCTCCTACACGCCGATCGAGATACGGCTCCATACCGGTCAACGCCAGCAACTCTTTTGTGCGCTGCTCAGCCTGCGTTCCTTTGATGCCATACACGCCGGCGTAAAAGGTCAGGTTCTCGGCCACCGTCAGGTCTTCATACAAACCGAACTTCTGCGACATGTATCCGACGTGCCGGCGAATATCCGCTGCATGCTTGCGGATATCCATCCCGAGGATGGTGCCTGTACCTTCGGTTGGCGTCAGCAGACCACATAAGGCTTTGATGATCGTCGTCTTCCCCGAACCGTTTGGCCCGAGAAATCCGAACAATTCCCCCTTACCGACCTGGAAGCTCACGTCCTGCACGGCGGTAAAGCTGCCGAAGCGAATCGTCATGCCATCGGCAGTAATCGCCGCGGTCATGGCAGACGCACCGTTGCCGCCATGCCGGACTTCAGCACGCCGTCAGGGTTATCAACCATCACCTTTGCACCAAAGACCTGGTGCTGGCGATCATCACGCGTCTGTACATTCCGCGGTAGAAATTCAGATGAAGCGTTCACCTGCATCACGTGCCCGGTAAAGCTGCGTCCGCCGAGGGAGTCGACGGCGACCGTTGCATGCTGGCCCACCTTCACCTTCGCCATCTCCGTCTCCGGAATATAGATCCTTACCCAGAGCTGCGAGCTCTCAAGCATCGTCAGCACAATGCGGCCTGCGGGAACCAGGTCACCACTGCGCACACTCACTGTTTCAATCAAGCCGTCGGCCGGAGCCGTCAGTTCAGCTTCACGCAAACGCGCCTGCAACTCTTCGACATGACCGCGAGCCTGTGCCAGCCGCCCGCGCGCCGCCTGGATATCTTCCTTGCGAAAACCGCGCTCCGCCAGGGCAGCCGCGGCTTTGGCCTGTAGATACCGCTGTTCGGCCGCATCCAGATCTTCTTTGCGGGTGCCTGCCTGCAATAGCTTCAACCGCTGCCTTGCGGATTCCGACTTCTGTGCCATGGCGTCGCGTTTTGCCAATGCGTCATCGTACTGCTGCCGCGAGATCGTCTCGCCGCGCACCAGCATTGCCATACGCTTGAAAGTCGCCTCGGCGTTGATCGCATCTGCCTGTGCTGCGTCGTAGTCGGCCTGCGCCTGCGCAAGCTCCTGCGTGCGCGGCCCGCTCTTCGCAGCTTCATATGCTGCCTGCTGGGCTCGTGCCGTCGCCTCAGCCTGGGCAATCTCTTCGGGACGGTTACCGTGCTCCATCTTGGCAAGATCCGCCTCGGCCTGATCCGCAGATGCCCGTGACTGCGCTAACTGTGCCTTCAGCTCATCCGCCTCAAAGCGCACGAGCATCGTGGAAGCCTTCACCATCTGGCCCTCTTCGACGGCGACGTCGGTCACGCGGCCGCCTACCTTCGATCCCACCTCGATCTCACGTGTCTCCACCGTACCGGAGTAGACCAGCGGCCTCGGTCCGCGTAACAACCAATACGCCAGGGCGATGCTCGCCACCAGAATTACGACACCACCCGCGATCACTGCGTTCCGCTTCATACGCCCCCCGCAAACGCAACACCAAGCCGCTGCTCCAGCGTGTGCGAAAGCCAGTTCGGCGGCAGCTTTTCATTAACCATCCATTCGAGCATCGTCGCCATCAAGACGGCGAAAATTGTCTCAGCCACCATACGTGCCGAAAATAGCTTTTTCCTGCGCGGGATCTGATCGATCAAACCACTCAGCACTTCCACAGCCTCAGCGCGCCTTTCCAGCAGATAGCCGTACGATGCCGGCTGAAACCACGCGAGCATCATCAGCTTGCGATGCCCGCGAGCGATCTCTTCATGCTCTCGCGCAATCCGCAGAATGAAGGCAAGTATCTCGTCCCGTGTGGCAGGACGGACGCCTGCCTCCATCTGGCCGGCAAATTCCTTCAGCCGCTCTACACGTAACCGTGCAATCTCCGGCAAGATCAGTTCCTTGCGCGCAAAGTAGTTGAACAGGGTCGCACGCGAGACGCCCGCGGCCTCGCTGATCGCTTCCATGGAAACCTCGTCATATCCATCCCGGACGAAGAGATCGTAGGCGGCGCGCACCATCTCCATCCGGGTCTGTTCCTTCTGCCGTTCGCGGAGTGAGCCAGCCATTTCGCCTAACACTATAGTCCAAAACTTGGACTCAAATATAGAATTTCGCGGATGGCCTCCGAACACGTTGCGGCTCGAAAGCCACTCCGTCAGGTAGAAAGTTGCGACATCGCTCAAATATCTCCTGAAAGGACAGCCTCAGGGGTGCCGGCCGAACGACATCGATCGACAACAGAGGTTGCCGGCTGGCAAGTCTAATTCCATCTATCGGATACCGATACGTCTCCAAAGATCGAGGTCAGGTTACTAGTCGCAAAAAACTCAATCTTCATGAGATATCTTTTCTTGACAGCGTCTCTCGGCCTCTTCTAGTTTTCTCGTGGCCCAAATCAGCATCTTTGGGGGCCACTAGAGTTGTGTTTCTTTAACTGTGGTGTTTCGGCACCTTTTTGGAGGCAGCCATGAGCCTGCTACGGCATTTCAGAATGTCACGCTATATCTTTGTTCTATTCCTTCTTCTCTTCCCATCCCTTAGTAACGCGCAGACCGTCTCCGCCACATTGGTTGGCACCGTTACGGACAAGACCGGCGCTGCTGCGCCAAACGCCAGGGTAATCGCGCGCGAAACCTCTACCAACGCACTGCGGGAGGTCATCACGAACGATAGCGGCAACTATACGTTCTCTGACATTCCCCCGGGCAATTACGCCATCTCCGTCGAGATGCAAGGCTTCAAGAAAGAAACCCGTGCATCCGTCGACGTGATTGTGAATACGACTTCACGTGTGGACTTCAGCCTTAGCCCCGGTGCGGCGACTGAAGAGATTACCGTCACCGACACTATTCCGCTGCTGCAGACAGACCGTGCGGACGTCAGCACCAAGCTTGAGGCTGAGAAGCTTGCAAACCTGCCCGTGGGAACCAACCGCAACTTTCAGTCTCTGCTGAACCTTGTACCCGGTACTACACCGGCTACATTCCAGCACTCGCAATTCTTCAACGCCAGCGCATCGCTGCAGACGGAAGCAAACGGTCTGCCGCGTATGGGCAACGTCTACCAGATCGAAGGTATTGACGACAATGAACGTACCGGTCTGTTGCAGGTGCTCATTCCTCCCGCCGATTCGATTCAGACGGTAGATACATCGACCAACAACTACGAAGCGGAACTCGGACGCGCTGTCGGCGCCGTTGTGAATGTGACGTTGAAGTCAGGCAGCAATGCGTTCCATGGCAGCGCCTCAGAGTACCTGCAGAACGACTACCTCAATGCGCGCTCGTATTTCTCCAGTAAGGTAGGCAAGGTCGCCTACAACTACTTTGGCGGCAATCTGAGCGGTCCCATTATTAAGGACAAGCTGTTTTTTTATGGCGATTATTTCCGCACCTCTGACCACGAAGCGAACAGCAATACGGTAACGATTCCCTTTAAAAAGGCGACGACCTGCGTCGGCGGCTTCTACGATCTGAGCGATGGCTACACGGCAAACGGTAAGGGCCAGATCTATGACCCGTCAACGGGCACTCAGACCGGCAGCAACACCGGCAAGGGCCGTACACCGTTCGCGGGTAACCTTATTCCCTGCGGACGTGTGAATTCGGTAAGCGCAGCACTGCTGGCGCTGATTCCGTCGCCCAACACAAACCTCAGCTCGACCAGCTCACCCAGTAATAACTACTTCATCAACCTGCCATTCCAGAAGACGTCAGACAACTACGATGGCAAGGTCGATTGGCAGATCAGGGCCGCCGACCGCCTGAGTGGCCGCTTCAGCTACCAGAAGAACAACCTGTTTCAAGCCCCTATCTTCAGCAGCTTTGCAGGCGGACCTTCTCCGAATGGCGGCTTCGCAGGCAGTGGTGTTCAGAAGGCATGGAGTACAGGCGGAAACTATACTCACACCTTCTCGTCCACGTTCCTCACAGAGGTTCGCCTAGGAGTGGCGCACTATCGTAACGACGCGCAACCTTCTGACTACGGCAACAAGGATGCAACGACCATCGGTGTTCCCGGTGTGAACCTCGACACCCTGACCTCCGGCCAAGTGGGCATCAACCTGGGCAGCTTCTCGCAGCCGACCCTCGGCTATGCCGCTTCTATGCCGTGGATCCGGGCGGAAGCGAACATTGACTTCGTCAATCACTGGACCAAGGTGATGGGCAATCATCAGTTCAAGTTCGGTGTCGACCTTCGCCGGGTGCGTGACGATTTGCTTCAAGGCCAGACGTACAGCCCGCGTGGACTCTATACCTTTGGTCAGAATCAGACCGGCCTGAACGGTGGACCGGCAACGGACTTCCATAACGATCTTGCTTCGTTCCTGCTTGGTCTTCCGAGCGCCGCAGGCCGTGATCTGTTCACCTATTTCCCGACATATCGCCAGTGGTGGTTCTTTGCCTTTGCCGGCGATAAATGGAATGCCACATCACGGTTGACGTTGGACTATGGCCTCCGCTGGGAGTTCTACCCACCGGCCACAGCTCGCAAGGCTGGACAGTTCTCCAACTACAACCCGTCGAACAACACACTGGTGATTGCGGGCATCGGCGGTAACCCCTCCAACCTGGGCCTCCAGACTCGATACAGCTACTTCGCTCCCCGTACAGGCTTCGCCTTGCGTGTGAACGACAAACTGGTTGTCCGTGGCGGCTTTGGTATGAGCTACATGCCGTTTGAAGACAACAGCTATGCCTACAACTACCCGGTACGCGCCAATAACGCGTATACCCAATCCACAGCACAGAACAGCTACGGCCCTGCCGTGCTGGCGGACAACACGACGCCGGCGACCTTTCAGGCAGGCTTCCCGGCTCCTGTACCGGTGACTGTTCCCTCCAACGGCATCATTTCAATCGCGGCCGGCACGGCATTGAACTCTTCCTCATATACCTATATTCCGCAGAACTATCGCAATCCGTACGTGGAGAGCTACAACCTGTTTGTCCAACACGCCTTGCCATGGGACTTCTCGCTCTCGGTAGGCTATGTCGGGAACCACGGCGTAGGAATGGGTGCAAACCAGAACATCAATCTCTCTTCGCGTCTTGGGGGCGGCAATGCTGACCTGCCACTGAATATTGCTTTCGGAAGGACAGCGGCAGTCACACAATACTTCATCGGCACGTCCACCAACTACAACTCGCTTCAGGTATCGTTGAACCGTCGCTTCACGCACGGCTTCTCCAACATCACCTCGTTCACGTATGGCAAAGGGCTGAACCTTTTCACCGGAGACGATGGCGGCTTCATGTTCTACCAGGACCAGCGCCGCAACTACGGTCCGACCGATTACGACCGCAAGTTCAATCTTCAGGAAGCGTTCACCTATGAGCTTCCGTTCGGTCGGGGCAAGAAGTTCCTCAATCACGGAATTGGAGCTTACGCTATTGGTGGCTGGAAGCTGTCTGGAGTGGTCTCAGTTGTGACCGGTACCCCGTTCAGCGTGACAGCGAATAACAATCTCAATACACCGGGATGGACACAGACGGCCAACCTCACTGGAACGTTCACGAAGCTGGGCGGCGGGCCAGGACACAAGTGGTTCGATACCTCGGTCTTCTCTCAGCCGGCCGGATGCACGGCGGTCTGCTCGGAGATTTCGGGCACATCGGTTGGCAACACGGCACGCAACGCATTCCGTGGTCCGGGATTCGTGCAGAACAACGCGTCGATCTTCAAGACATTCCCGGTCTACAAAGAAGGCACCACGCTGGATATCCGTATGGACATCTTCCAGGTGTCAAATACTCCACAATTTGCAACTCCAACCACCAGCACCGGTCCGGATGTTGCGAACATTACCGGGGGAACCTTCGGTCAGATCACCCGCACCATTGGCAGCGGAAGTGGTGTCAACGGAACTGGAGGCGGCCGCTCATTGCAACTGGCCGCGATCCTGAAGTTCTAAAACCTTAACAAACCGCTAAAGCGAAACGGCCTCGTACATTTTGTACGAGGCCGTTCCGCTTTAAGAGCCTTTTCCCTGTTGCTGGGTATCCCGTCGAATCGAGCCTTGCCCAAAGGGTCTCGAGTTTGGCACCATCGATTGCGTTATTGATTTCTTATCTCGGAGCGTTCTCTAAAATGCGTGTTCAGCAATGGTGTGCGATTGGCTTTCTGTTAACAACGATCTCAATGGCAGGGGCTCAGACTGCTACCTCCACCGTGATGACGGGAACCTGGGCTACCGCGCCTGTCCAGGCACTTGCCAAAGCCGCCGACGCCGGTGACAAGACGATTCGCAACATCGTGCACGTCTCCCTTGGATCAACGGACACAGTCAGCGTGCAGTTGACCAATGAGTTTGGGATCGAACCGCTTACCGTAAGCGCTGCCACCCTCGCACTCAGGCAGACGGACAATACGGTGTCCACGCCAGTTGCCTTGTCCTTTCAGGGGCAGGCGAGCATTGTGATTCCCCCCGGCAAGTTCGCCTGGAGCGATGCGGTTCATTTGCCCTTCCCTGCGATGAGCGATGTTGCCGTCAGCTTGTTCGTTCCCACGCAGCCGATGACCTTCGTCTCGCAACACAACTTTGCGAATGCGACCAACTATCTGGCTCCGGGAAACCAAGTATCTGCTCTCACCTTGACGGATGCAACGAAGTTGATGAGCTTCCGTTATCTGAAGTCTGTCGCGGTGTCCTCGCCTTCGCAGGGAGCGGTTCTCTGTTTCGGCGACAGTATTACAGATGGCTCCAGAAGTACCGCCGATACGAACCAGCGTTGGCCTGATCTGCTGGCCAAGCGTTTGGCCGCAAATTCCCCAACGGCAACGATGGCGGTGATGAATGTAGGCATTGGCGGGAATCGTATTCTCCACGATGTAACCGGCCCCAGTTCTCTGTCGCGATTCGACCGTGATGTCCTGGAGCTTGCGAACGTTAAGTATGTCGTTCTGCTGGAAGGGATTAACGACATCGGACATAGCTATGACCAGAAGAATCCCTATGACCATGTGTCGGTACAGGAGCTCATCGCGGCAGATCGCCTGCTGATCACACGCGCCCATGCAAACGGGCTCAAGATCATCGGCGCAACACTTACGCCGTACCTCCCAACTGGATACTCCTCGCCCGCCGGAGAGCAAGTACGCACTGCATTGAACCAGTGGATACGGACCGGAGGCGAATTCGATGGGGTGATCGATTTCGATAAGGCGACGTCAGATTCCGCAAAGCGGGACGCCTTTCTTTCGACGTACGACAGCGGCGATCACCTGCATCCGAACGATGCGGGCATGAAAAGCATGGCTGATTCCATCGATCTGACGCTATTCACGAAATAGCGACAGATTGCTCCCGTAACGATACGCCGCAAGAGTCGGGTTTCTGGAAGGTGGTAGAGAAGATGCGCAGGATCAGACGGATTCATTGCTTTGCGATACTACTTTGCTGCTTGGCTCAGACTGCACACAGCCAGACAGCGGCGCCCGCTCCTGCAAGCCATCAGATCATCATTGATACCGACATCGGCGACGACATCGATGATGCATTTGCCCTCGCACTTGCACTTCAGAGCAGGGAGATTAATCTGCTCGGCGTTACAACTGCAACCGGCGACACAAAGACCCGCGCACAGCTTGCCCTTCGCATTCTGCGCGAGTCTGGTCACGGTTCTATTCCGGTAGCTGTAGGGCGAACGACACGCCCGCCTACGACGCTCACCCAGGAAGACTTTGCCAAAGACGTTGATCTCCGAGGGGTTCGTTTCCCCTCGGCGGTTGACTTCACCCTGGGGCAGATTCGTAAACATCCACATCAGATTGAACTGGTGGCGATTGGCCCTCTTACCAACCTGGCCGACATGATCGACAAAGATCCCGCAGCATTTCATCTGCTGAAGAGGATCGTCATCATGGGAGGCGATATCCCAACCGAGACCGAGAAAGCCTCGCCGGAGTGGAACATTAAGAACGATATAGCTGCGGCACAGAAGGTCTTCGCTGCAGGCGTTCCGATGACGGTGTTCCCTCTCAATTCGACTCGCTTGAGACTTGATCCCGAAAAACGCAAGACCATCTTCCGCCAGGCATCCCCACTCACCTATATGCTGACAGCGCTCTACTACCAGTGGGGACGAGAAACACCAACCCTTTTCGACCCGATGACCATCGCATCTCTGCTGCAGCCTGATGTCTGCCCGACCATCCCGATGCGGGTAAGTGTCGACGAAAGAGGATCGACCGTCCCATCATCCGGAAAGCCGAATATAGAGGTCTGCCTCACAGTGCATGAGGAGCAGTTCTTTCAGCTTTACCTGCAACGCATACTGGCGAAGCATCCGTAGCCGGCTGTTCAGGTCCCGTAGGAGGTACGCGTCACTTTCCCTGGAAGATGCGATCGGCAAACTCAATAAAGTATGGCCAGTTTGGTGCGGGGGTGTGGCCATACTGGTGCTGCCGGAATGCGATTTTTCCGGTATTGACGAAAGTATTCATCGGCGGAAAGGTGCTGTTGTTCAACCCCTTCATCCCATAGATCTCCCAGGCCGGACTGGCTGCGGCGGCCGCCATGAACATGCCTTGAGCATCCTGCCAGGCGTCTCCGGGAAGGTACTTCGGGTCTTCGATGAAGGCTCCTCCACCGATAAACACTGCGCGTGGAGCAGCCAGTGCAATGAACTCGTGGCTGTCGACCGGCATCTCGTTGGCCGTATGGCCAGCGGCCGCATAGTGCAGGAAGTTGCCGGCAAACCAGTGAAACTCCGAGTTGCCCGCGAGATTCCCCACAGCCTCGCCATAGTTGCGGCGGTAGAGGTTGGCGCCTCCCGCTCCCGAAGACGAGATATATCCGATGGAGATGCGTGGGTCATCGACCATGGCAACCAACGCCGCCTTGCCTCCGCGCGAATGTCCAGTGACGCCAATCTTCGTACTATCCACGTCCGGATCAGTCACTAGATAGTCCACGATGCGGCTATCGCCCCATCCCCACGCGCGCAAGACACCCCAGTCATCCAGGCTGCGTGGCTGGCCCTTGTTTACCAAGCCGATAATGCCGCTGATCAAGCCGGCGCCGTTGTCGGCCTGCACCTCATTCGACGTACGGCTGACAAAGCCCCATCCATGCTTCAGCAGAAGCTCCGCGGAGTCCGGCGGATTTTCCGGCATGGAGAGCATATGTACCGGCTGACCGGCTGCCGCCGGCGGGCGCATCACCGGGCGTGGACGAGTGGATCCGCCACCGATGATGACCGGCACCTTTTTGCCTTTTGCTGAGACCGGCGTCACCAAGTCAGCGTGGATGTCGACGGTGATGGCAGGATACGCCGAGTTGTCCGTATGCCCGACGAGATGCTTCACAACCGCCGGAACACCTGCGATCGCCATCTCTTCGGTACCGGTAACCGTCCAGCTCACCGATGGAATCTTCGCTGGAAACTTGCCGTAAACATCCTCGTCAAACAGCGCTTTGATCTCCCTGCGCCGCTGCTCCCACTGCGCCCGCGTCTTCACCTTCGTTCCGTTCTGCAGGCTCATCATCTCCGGCAGCTTCGGAAAAGGATTCGCCTTAGACTCGTCGTAATTCGCATTGCCGGGCTTGCCAATGTCATACGCGGTCACACCCGGTTGCATCGCCGTGACGCCCAGCAGCTTCAGTTCGCGATTACGCTCGGCGGCATTGCCTGCTTCGATGCGCGCCCGCTCCTCCGGAGAAGGCATCTGGCCTGCTACGGCGGCAGTAAAGACGATTGCACTAAACGCTGCCAAAGCAAGCCTGGTGCGGATATCCATAGGTCTCCTCAGAAAGTAACGTCGATCACAATGCTGCCGCGTGCGACGTGGGATTTAGTTTCGCGCCCGAATAATACTCCCTTGAAGCCCCGGAGTGCATTACCGCAAACAAATCTCCCGGCTACGCCGAGATGGGCACCCGGTTGTTCAGTTCTGGAGGCCACTCCTTCAGGGAAGGCGGCCTCTCCATGTTGGATTCGTGAAGGCGCCATCTCCGGCGATATCCCATATTGCAACGCGGGCCCACGTCCAGTGAGTAGCCGAGACATTCCACTCCAAGTTCTTCGTTTCGAATTCATGGGTCGACAACAGGGGAAAGCTCTCAGTGTGCGTTTGCTGGCCGTCGCCCCACACTACCTCTGCCAGCCGCAACGGGAAGGTAGACGATGCGGTGACGGCGACGCGCAGCAAATCTCCCTGAGCGCTGATCTTCGCCTCGTGCAGCAGCACTTCTCCCGTTGAGATGAAACCGTCGCCACGTGCGGTGGCGTCGAGCACACTGCTGTAATGATCGAAGTCCGGCAACTGCTTCATCGGCACATAGTTGATGTTCATGTGGGCGTATAGTTCATCGGTAGAACTAAGTTGGAAGACATCCACTTCGCCAAGCATCACCTTATGCAGACCGAGATTGTTAAGGTCGTCGACAGTTTTGAAAGCACGCAAACCCAGTTCCGGACGAGAGAGATCGGATGGCATCGCCTTCCATCCAGTGCCGAAGTACTGGGGATCGCGGAAGTAAGCAGTATTCAAAATCTTCTCCGGGTATCCCGTTGATCCCTTTGTGCGCGGATGCGTGAGGTACACGTAGCCATGCTCTTTTTTGACGAGATCCCAGATCTCTTCTGGATTTCCAACGCGATATACCACTCCGCGCCGCGGATCGTTCGCCGAAAAGGGCTCGCCCGATTTACGACCCATGATCCAGTTGACCTGCTTCGGGAAGGTCACCGACCAGTGACCGCCCAGAACGTAATTTGCCTCTTCTGCCGGAATGAGCAGAAAGCTCTTGTTACTGAGCTCTCTACAAGCCTGGTAGTACTGCGCAATTTCTCGCAGGCGGATTTCACCAGGATCGGATGGGTGACCATCGATATGGAAGTCCATGATCATGGCGGCATCGATACCGGTCTTCTCCATCTCCGGCTTGAAAGGTGGGACCCATCCCTTGCCGCGCGCAACTGCCTGTTCGGTATAAGCAAGATGCCAGTGGGGCGCGAAGGTGATGTAGCCGTCGAGATGCTTGAAGCGGTCGCGATGCGTATACTCCAGCACCTGGTCAAGCGCCTGTTGCGGCGCGCCTGCTCCCAACAGGAAGAAGATGCCCATCTCCTGCTTGCTGCCGGCAGGCGCATTGATCCACGGATAGATGGCGGTATTGTCATCGACCGGCTGCTCGATTCCCAGCCCCACGTGTCCACGCCATGCGCTGTACCACGCGTACCCCATGTTCGTGGTGTAGTCGCGCGCAAAGAGATACCTGTGTGGCGCCGGGAAGGCGACGATACTGCCGCTACCGGTCTTCGCCGCGACGGCACGGTAATGTACTTTCAGGGTGTGGCGTTCTGATCCATAGGGAGAGGTAATGGATTGCAGCTTACCCTCTTCGTCGTAATAGACGATGTTCGATGCCATGTTGAGCCCCGGACGGCGGTCTCCTTCCGAGGTGATCTGGATACCGGTGTCGTAGGTGTAGGCAACATCCGACTCCGAAGTCTGAAGAACGGCGACCTGTTGCACGAGCGCACTCCCGGGGTAGAAGACATAGCGGAGTATGCCCGAGAAGATGCCCATCTGCAGGCTATTGAAGTCAACATTGACCCGGTCGCCTTCCATGGATGCGGTGACTGCTGTTGGATGGAAGTCCTGCAGAAACGTGCGTGTCCCCTGCGGGCGTGCCGGCGGGAAGTCAAAGAAAGCATCCCAACCGCCAGTGCGTATCCCCGTGGTGCAGCGATAGTATGGCGTAGCCTTCTCCACAATGGTTGAGCCATCCGCAGAGATGGAGCGGATGAGCGGATCCTTGCTTTCAAGCGAGAAGACCGCCTTCCATGCATGGCCCTTCGCGTCCTTCCAGTCCGCGGTGAGCGCGTCATCCGTGGAGCTCACATGTATGGCTCCCTGGCGAACAGCAGATAGATCGACACGAATACGGGCTGCGGACACGATAGGCGTGATCACCATGGAAAAAGCCAATCCGAGGAGCACGCGGCGACCGAGATGCATTTGTATTCTCCGAAAGAACTATAAACGCAGGTAGCTTCGGCGTAGCAGACGAGTGCGGGAACACACGGCCGTTGCCGATGGAATGATCACTGTGACACTCAATGGCCGGGGCAAGATCGTCGGTGATACGACCTTCGATCTCACTGACTCCGGTGCGGTAGGAGCAGTTTGGATCCGAGGCGTGCACGGACCTGCTGAGATCACGATAGGCCATCCGGTATTTGAATCGAAGTCCGTCGTCGTCAGTATGTTTTAAACCCACATCCCGGCGACGCCGGGATGTGGGGCACCCTTTTGCGAAGTACTTATTTCACGGCCTTCTCAACCTTGGGGAGAGCAAAGGCGACATAAGAACCATGCACGATCTTCGGAGTGGTCGTGCCAAAGTACGTCGATGCAGCGGCAGCACAAAAGACGATGTATTGCCGCCCGCTGATCTCATAAACAGCAGGTATGCCCTCGAGAGCTTCCTCCACGGTAGCCTCCCAGAGAACCTTGCCGCTGGCTGAGTCGAGCGCACGCACCTTGTGATCGCGCGTACCCGTGAAGATGAGGCCGCCCGCTGTCACAACCGGACCGACCTTCGGCATCTGGGAGCCGGTGTCGTTTATGCCTTTCTCTGCAAGCTCAGGCACCTCGCCCAGCGGGATCTTCCAGCGGATGTCGCCCGTGTTCAGATCGTAGGCAGTGAGTGATGTCCAGGGTGGAGCAATCGCCGGAAGGCCATTCCGTCCCACCATGAATCCAAACCCGCTGCGATAGTGCGCCGTCATCGGATCGACGACCTTCGGCTTTGAAGCATCCGCATCCACGGCAGGCGCAAGATCCGGTTGCGCAAGATAAGAGAGGATGTTACCCGCATCCGCTTCCGAGATCTTGGCGAACGCCGGCATCTGCCCCTTTCCGTATTGCATGACTTCGCGAATTTGCTCGTCTGACAGCCGCGTTCTGACATCGGCCAGCGACGGAATCGCCGGCGGTTTCCCCGCACGATCCGCACCGTGGCAGATGCTGCAATTTGCCTGATAGAGGTCGCGGCCCTGCGCGATTGGAGGTCCAGACCGATCCACATCATTCGCGACCTCAAGCTTCAGCATCGCGGGCAGATCTTTCGAGACGACATACACCATACCGGCAGGATCAGCCGCTGCCCCGCCGAAGTTCGCTCCGCCATTATTGCCCGGCATCTGCACGGTATTCTGTGTCCCCGGCGGCGTGAAGAGGCCGTGATTCTTAGCCTCAAGCATCTGTTTGCGAAATTTCTCGCGCTCATCGGCATCGAGATAAGGATTGATCTCGTCGGTAGTGAAGCTCTGTCGCGCAAAAGGCAACGGCTTGGTCGGAAAAGGCTGTGTCGGCCAGGTCTCCTCGCCGGGCATGTCCGACTTCATCTGCGGCCGTTCCTCAATGGGCCACAGCGGCTTGCCCGTCTCGCGATCGAAGACCCACAAGAAGCCTGTCTTGCCTGGTTGTGCGACAACATCGACCATCTTGCCGTTGTGCTTCACGGTGGTCAGCATCGGCGTGGTGGCATTGTCATAGTCCCAAATGTCGTGATGGACCATCTGGTAGTACCAGACAAGCTTGCCGGTGCGCGCGTTCAGCGCAAGCAGCGAATCGCCATAGAGGTTCTTGCCAAGCCGGTTCGCACCGTAGAAGTTGTATTTCGGGCTGGCCGTGGGCACATAGACAATGCCGCGTTTCTCATCGAGCGCCATGCCTTGCCACGCATTGGCTCCGCCGGCAGTCTTCCAGGCATCCTTCGGCCAGGTTTCGTAACCTGCTTCCCCTGGATGCGGAATGGTGTGGAAGATCCACGCCATCTTGCCCGTCAGCACGTCATAGGCGCGAAGGTCGCCAGGCGCTGAGTTATATTCCTCATTCGTGGCAGACCCCAGGATGAGCAGATTCCCAAAGACGCGGCCCGGATTGACCGACTGCACCAGCGTCAGCGTATGAGGATCGCGCTCCAACCCTTCCCGCAGATCGACGTGACCGTTCTTGCCGAAGGTTGTGATGCTCTTACCGGTGCGCGCATCGATTGCCTGCAATGAATTATTCACGGCAAAAAGAAGCCGGCGGTCGGACCGGTCAGCGCTCTCCCAATAGTTCAGGCCGCGATACGTAAGCAGG
Source organism: Terriglobus sp. 2YAB30_2 (assembly GCF_052114765.1). Lineage (NCBI taxonomy): Bacteria > Pseudomonadati > Acidobacteriota > Terriglobia > Terriglobales > Acidobacteriaceae > Terriglobus > Terriglobus sp. 2YAB30_2. The sequence goes on along the minus strand of NZ_JBFRFJ010000007.1, from coordinate 7,894 downwards.
GTGGCCTTCGGATCAGTAGGGTGCACCCACAGCTCTTTGCCTGTGGCGGCATCCAGCGCAACGATGGAGTTCTCTTTCGCCAGCACATACATCACGCCGTCAATCACAAGAGGATTGAAGAGGTACTTGCGATTGTCCGAGGTGGAGTACTTCCAGGCTACCTGCAACTGCGTCACATTGGAGCGATTGACCTGCCGCAAGGCCGAGTACTGGGCGCCATCAGCGGCGCCGCCATATTCCCGCCAGGTTGTGTGTGCCTTATCGGTGTGCGGCTTTGCGGATTGAGCCAGCAGAACACCGGGAACGAATCCGAGCATCGTTACGGCAATGGTTTGCCAGGGCCTGTGCAGGAAGCTGTTTTGCATGCCAGTTTTTCTCGTTTGTCGAAGCACTCAAATCCTCTCATCTTTGAGGCACAACAATCCACTCATGCGAAAACATGGGCATTTCCCAGAGATTCCTCTGATTTAGACTTCGGTAGCGGCTGGCAATCGATCACAAGGAGTGGAAGACATGCTGATGTGGCACTCGTTTCTATTGGCATTCAGTGCCCTGTTGCCGCTTATCAACCCACTGGGCTCAGCTTTAGTCTTCCTCGGCCTCGCGGGCGATGCGCCGAGAGCCGTATACAAAAGCCTCGCGAGAAAGATCGCGTTCAATAACGTCATTTTCCTCGGAATCTTCGAGCTTCTGGGCTCAACCATCCTGAAGTTTTTTGGGATTTCCCTTCCCATCGTGCAGGTTTCAGGTGGTCTGGTGATTGCCGCTATTGGGTGGTCCGTTCTCAACGAGAAGGACTCTGGCGCCGCCGCAAAGGACAAGCAGGACGAAGCCCATGTCGCGCCTGAAAACCAACTGCAGAACCTGGAGGAAAAGGCGTTCTATCCGTTTACCTTTCCAGTCACCTCCGGCCCCGGAACGCTGGTTGTTCTGCTTACGCTCAGCGCCAAGTTTTCCGAAGGGCCCAATAGCGCGGTCGTCCTGGCCCATCTGGCGCTTTTCCTTGCCATTGTCGCGGTCAGCGTGCTGGTGTTTGTGTGCTATGCACATGCCGCCAAACTCACGAAACGGATTCCGGCCTCAACCGCCCACGGAATTTTGCGAGTAGTGGCGTTCATCCTTCTCTGCATCGGCGTGCAGATTACATGGAATGGCGCCTCGGCATTGATCGCAACGTTAGCTCGCCATTAGAGCATTTTCCCCTGTAGGTATAGTGTAGGGCTACCGCGTCTATGATGCGTCTTCCGCAATGAAAACGCCGCCGCACGCCCTTCCGGGATACCCAGTAACAGGGGAAATGCTCTAGATCGCCAGGCCCACCTCAATCGTCCGTGACGAAAGCGAGCCGGTGCAGGCCACCCAGGAGTTTGTTCAACGATCCAATCAGGAAGAGCTATGAATGTCCGGATAAAACGAGCCTACGAACCGGCTGCCCCATCTGATGGATTCCGCATCCTCGTGGATCGCCTGTGGCCACGGGGGGTATCCAAGGCGAAGGCACATATTGACCTTTGGCTGAAAGAGATCGCTCCAAGCCCGGAGTTGAGGACATGGTTCGGCCATGATCCAGCCAAGTGGAAAGAGTTCCGCTCTCGCTATCTATCGGAATTACGCGAGAAAAACGAGGAAATCGATCAGATCAGGGAAAAGGCCAAGGAGGGCATGGTGACCCTGGTATACGCGGCAAAGGACGAACAACATAACGATGCCATCGTGCTGCTTGAACGAATCGGTCACTCCTGAGCGTACAGAAGTGTTCAACTGCGACTCCAGCCGCATATCGGCATATACATGCCGTTTGCTGTAACGGAACAATGGAGAAGCAGGTTCCATGCTCCGAAGGATTCGTCGAGGTCTCGAACTCGTTCGGTCATGTTCTTCCACAAAATTGCCTCACAATAAACAGCCCGATTCCTGCAGTTCCCCGGGTTAAATCGATCCGGAAGGTCTGCCACCGCACAATTGACAGAACAAGACATTCGCTGCAAGCAAGCTTCTGGAAACGGCTGCATCGGGGTGGGCCGGCGGGCAGTGAGAGAGTCGATTTCGATACTTTATTAAAGCGTTCTAATTTGCCCCCCTTGCAATATCGCTATGCCATAGGTTAAAAGTGGTAAACATCCGGGCCATAATGACAGAGTTACCCTCCCTGAGGGTCGAAGTAGTAGGCCACGGCAATGGAGTGGTTTGCTTCGAACAATATGCCAGGCGCCTTGGGAAGACAGCGAATCTACGTAGTTGATGATGAGCATGTGATTGCGACGACACTTGCAATCATCCTCACCCAGAATGGCTTCGATGCCCTGGCATTCGGGTCCGCGAAAGAGGCAATAACCGCCGCTGACGTGTTACCGCCCGATCTTCTGCTTACCGACGTAGTCATGCCGGACATGAATGGCATAGAGTTGGCCATCCGATTTCGCCAAAAGTATCCTGATTGCAAGGTTCTTTTATTCTCCGGTCAGGCTGCCACAAACAACCTGCTCGAGGAAGCAAAGGGTGCTGGATACGATCTGGAACTGCTATCTAAACCTGTCCACCCACAAGATCTTCTTGCCAGACTTAGCTGCGATTCAGCCACTGGAAAAGAATAGCTTGCGAACAGCAGCGTCGAGCGTAATCGGCTCCAGGTCGTGAGTTCTAGAGCATTTTCCGATCTCTCGTATCGTTAGAGTCGCGTCGTATTTATTGCGTCCTTCCGGAAACTTTCGACTTGCTGTCCACTGCGACATTGTGACGTTGTGCGATCTGCTCAATAAGGCGCAGATGCTGGGAGACCATGCCTGAGCCCTGCCGCGCAACCTGCTTGACGTTTGGATCCTGCGCCAACTGCGCTTCGTCTTTGAATTCTTTCAGGTCCTGTTTATGGTCCTGCATCATTGCCTGGATGTACGCCTCATCGAACTGCGCGCCAGAAAGCGCCCCAAGCCGTGCGATGAGTTGCACGTTCTTTTTGGATGGCTCCTTCGGTTCTTTGACTCCCAACTGCTGTGCGATCGGTTTTATCTGCTCGCCAAGCTGACTATGGTCGTCTACCATCTTCTGACCGAACTGCCTTACATCTTCGCTTTGGGACTTTTGCTGTGCCAGCCGCCCCAACTCCACTTCGGCGGAGCGACCTTCAAGCGCTTTCTTGACGAAGTCTTTGTCGGCTGTCGCGGAGCTGGCATCGTGGCTCATCCCTCCTGGATTCATGGGCTGCTGACCAGACATACCGGGCTGTTGCTGGCCGTAAGCGCCGGGCGGGTTCTGGCCTATAGAAATCGTACTTGCCAGCAGCGTGGACATCATGCACAGAAGAAGCCGGCCGCACGTTCGTTTCGTAACTATCGCGATCATAAACTTTCGCCTTTCCTGTAATTTCCGTGGAAGTCGCCTCACCCGCGCGCAGACTCGCGGATTACTCTTGACTTCGAAATACCACCTGGACGAAGCTACGCGGCAGTCCTGTGTACCCGAGGGTTGGCTACTTAGAGAGAGATGATGATCGGCCCGTTGCCCTGAAATATGCCTTATCAAACGGGGATGCATGCTGCTTCTCTTCCCCTGGGGCGAATGAGTATTTTTCAATAGCCTGGATGCTTTCACCCGGATGCTTTCACCCGGATGCTCATGCCCTGTTACGCTGATGCGGTAGCGTTGAAGGTTATTGCAGAAAGTTTGATAGATGACACTTGTATCGATTTCGCTCGCTACCGCTGTGACCCTCGGAAGCTTTCTCCAGGCGGGAGAACTTTTACCAGCCACATCTGCTCTTCATTTGCAGACCATCGAGAATCAGCACGTAGCCGACGCAGATACCGGTGAGCGGGTCAGAATCGCCGCCGGAGCATTGATGGTTCACTACGATGAATCAACCGGCTTGTGGGACAACAAGGGCTGGTGGAATGGCGCTAATGCGCTGACAACGCTCGCCATGGCGACAAAGGTCAGCCATTCAGGAGTTGCCCCACAAGTATTCCGCAACACGTTCGTCAAAGCGCAACTGCGCTTCCCGGGCTTTCTCAACGAGTTCTACGACGATGAAGGCTGGTGGGCACTAGGGTGGATCGAAGCCTACGATGCGACCGCGGAGCCCGACTATCTCACCGCAGCCAAGAACATCTTCGCCGACATGACAGGCGGGTGGGACGAAACCTGCGGCGGAGGAATCTGGTGGAAGAAAGACCGCCACTATAAAAATGCAATCGCCAACGAACTATTTCTTGCGGTTGCTGCTCGCCTTGGACTTCATACAAAGGGAGCGGAGCGGACGAAGTATAGATCGTGGGCGCTCCGCGAATGGAGATGGTTTCAGGCCTCGGGGATGATAAACCAGGACAACCTGATCAATGATGGCCTGACTTCTGCCTGCAGGAATAATGCGCGAAATACCTGGAGCTATAACCAGGGAGTCATTCTCGGCGGCCTCGCCTCGCTGTCGCAACTGACTGGCGAAAAGTCCATGCTGAAGACAGCCCTGACCATCGCGGATGCGGCGACGACACATCTGGTGGATAAGGACGGTGTTCTGCACGATAAGACCGAGCCGCATTGCAGCCCAGATACGGTTCAATTCAAGGGAATCTTTGTGCGCAACCTTCTTCCTCTCGAATTGTCTTCGCCGAAACGGCGCACCATGCAGTTCATTCAGACAAACGCTGACGCCATCTGGAAGACCGCAAGGACGCCAGCGAACGGCTTCGCTTGTAGTTGGAATGGACCGCCAAGTGAAGATAGCCCTGGAGCTTCCAGCTCCGCACTGGATGCGTTCGTGGTCAATGCCCTGCTCACTGCACACCAGGATGGCTCGATCGCGAAGGCGCGATGAATTCCGGAGTCGACAGCGGAGGACATTGCCGTTGTCTCGGCAAATTCAAAATCCCCATTCGCCAGATCGGCCTTGATCGTGTGCGAGTGGTGATGGATGGTTACCGGAACCTGAGATAACCCCACATCTCCGGAATATGCATGTTCACCGCGCCCTGCGGAGACCACACCCAGTTGTCCTCATGGGGCTGGCCTGCTTTCCACTCCACACGGCTGAAGTTGACACGCCACTCTGTGCCTGGCCTGGGAGGCTCGACCGGAAGCCTCGACGTGAACGCAGACCAGGGGATGGCAATCTCGACGCTCCATCCCTTATCAGTGTCATCGCTCTTGTTCAGAGTGCCTTTCAGCGAGACCGCCGTCTTCAGGCCTGGAATATCCCAGGAGTTGTCGGCCTTGCCGCCCTGCCGGTAGGGCTTGTTAAGGAACAGGTCCCAGGAGGTATTCAGCGCATTGATCTCAAACTCAAAGTATCCGGGTGAGCCGGTGAGCGGCTTCAGAAACAGCTCGAAGTCGTTGTCATGGAAGATGACCGAATCGTGCTCGGTGAGTTTTGCTTTGATGTCGGGTTCCTCCAACTCGGCGCCAATGTAGAGGTAAGTCTCATCCCACAGCATCTTCATGCGCGTGCGAAAACGCGGGCGTGGCTTGGCATCGCCTTCAATGTCCACGAAGTCAGTGCTCCAGACAGCGGACTTCCAGGGGCGGTCGTCCAGTTTGCCGTCGATGACCAGTGGTCTGGCAGTGTGCTTACAGTCATAGCTTTTCGGAGTCTGCGCGACGGCACCAGGAAGCATAAGAGCCAGGGTGCCGGCCGCGAGGGAGCGAACGCAGAAAGAAAGGGTGCCCATAAGGATGGGGCCATCATAAGGTGTCTCTCAGGAAGCGGGCTCGGTCAAAATACCTACACCTACGTATCATTCTTGGCCGAGACTAGTGGCTCTGAGAGAAGGTCGCTCGACGATTTCTGGTGGATGCCTAAAAGTTAATCGCTTGACTTACCTTCCTGGTTTCCATAGGATTCGCTTCGGTTCACGAACTCCGAAGAGAGGCGGTTTCCATGAAGACAATCCTTGCCGCTGCACTGATCCTGCATACTGGGCTACTCGGTGCGCAGATAGCGGGATCTCCTGGGGTGGAGATACCGGAGAAGTATGTATTGCAGTTCAGCGACGACTTCAAAGGGGACCAGGTCGATACGAACCAGTGGACCTTCCGGACTGATGCGAAGGCGCTGAGTACGCAACTTGCCCGCAATGTGAGCGTGCATGATGGCAAACTCTACATTACGCCGCGCAAAGAAGATGTGGCCGACATGCACTACACCGGCGGAGGCATCATCAGTAAAGCCGCATTTCGTTATGGATATTTCGAAGTCACCGCACAGGTTACCAATGACCCGGGATGGCATACGTCGTTCTGGGCAATGGCCGGTGATGGCAAAACGACCTTCACCGACATAAGCCGTACCGAGATCGACGACTTCGAAATCGAGTCGCCGCTAAAAGTTTCAATGGGATACCTTGTGTGGAAGAACCGGCAAAGCATGAGTTCGGAGCGCTGCAATGCCGCATTCAGTCCCGGTTTCAGCACAGCCTCTGGCATGCACACATACGCGGTGGAATGGACAGAGACGTCCCTTACCTATTATCTCGACCGAAAGAAGATCTGCCAGCAGACCTACCTGCCAACTCAAGGCACCCACGACCGCGTAAACATCTGGCTGACGACCATTGGCGCCAAACAGCCGATCGATGCGAGCGGCACAAGTCCGGCCGTCTACTCCCAGGTTCGATACTATGTGCGTGACTACTACATTGATGCAACGGAACCAGGCTATGCCGAATACGGAAAAGATTGGCATGATGGCCCCGAGCCGGGATTCAGCAGTTCCCTAACCCGCGCCTCCTGCAGTGGTGACGCCACGGCCATGTATGTTCCCTCCATCGTGCAAAGTGGAAGCTATAACGTGCAGGCCTGGCACGTGAAAAATAATCCAGCGCTGCGAAATGGTGCAGGCGAGGCACACATCCTCAGCAAGGCCGGCTTAAGTACAAAAGAAATTCCCGCCGATACAGCAACAGGCTGGGTTGACCTCGGCACTTACGATTTCGAGCGCGGGACAACAGGCTCCGTCACGCTGGCACCGAAAGAGGGTTGCCTCGAAGCGAACATGGTGAAGTTCCTGAGGCGCTAGCTGATTGCAGCCACGGTGAACACGGTGAAAAAGATGCCTCATTAGGCTGGGATGAACTCGCGTCAGGAAGCGTTTCTACCCATAACCTTGATAAAGTAAAACGTCATGCGCGTTTGACCGGTGTTCCGAACACCATGCAGCACATTGGATTCGGCGAATACCATATCGCCTGTCTTTACCTGGGTGGCCAGGCCATTGAGGATGAATTCGCCTGTGCCTTCGCCCACGATCATGATCTCTTCCTCAGGATGCTGGTGCGGCGGATGTGGCTGTGCTCCTGGCTCCAGGATCACAAGGCCGGCGGCTACCGCCTCGAACTGTTTTGTCGGCCCATTAAAGTGCACGTAGGCCTTCGCACCAGGTGCGGCGCCCTCCGCTTGCAGACTTTCCGCCTTCACAACACTGCTCTGCAGCAATGGACCGCTGGTTTTGGTATCCACGTGAGTAATCTGCGGTCCAGATTGCGCCAGAACATCGGAGAACATAGCCGTTCCGGTCAATGCAGTCATGGAAGTCAGGAGTTGTCGACGATTCATGCTTCCCCTCCGCAGCAAGTCTACAGGACACGCAATCGGCCGGTTGAACGACTGGTCCCTCGAAGCAGGCATCCTCAAGAATCAGCGAGGTGCGATTCCGCACAACGCATCATCAGTCACCGTGCCCGCGAACGACGAGGAACCTTTCAGCTAGCAGGGGATATCCATAACGGAATTGTCTCCCCTGCTCCAGCCCTCCATGTCCTAGAGTCTGCAGATGAGCAGTTCACGTTCGTAGATCATCTCCGGTGGCAAGTGAGCGTGGAGCAGGAGGAAGAGCTCCTCGTGATCCATCACCTCTTTTCTCCATGCGGTGTGATCGACCTGCTGCAGCTCCAGGAACTGCTCGCGG